>NZ_VUNN01000022.1 GCF_009695635.1 Bullifex porci | reverse complement strand
AGAAGTAGAAAAACCAAATCTAAAAATAGATGAAGATAAGAGTAAATGGTCAGCTGGAGATAATGAATTGACAATACAATATGATGGTAGTGTTGTCAGTACTAAATACAAAGATAGTGATTGTCAGAATTCTCTAATACTCAAATTTAATGATACAAATGAAGATACCAATTTTATTTATAGAGTTATTTATATCTATCCTGATGGAACAAGTAAAATTTCTTACATAAAATCAAAAGGAGAAATCAATCTTTTCCCTTTTGGAAAAAGTGATGCCCATGTATCTTCAGATAATCTTAAAACTTGCATTTTAATTTCAGCATACAGCGAAATTGGTTACATAGAGACACTTCTTACCTTCAATAACGATAACGCTGAACAAAGAGTAAATCCTGCAAATATCGAGAACGGTGAAACCGTAAAGATAAGTAAGGAAGATGGTGTAGTATATTCCATCGTAACAAACTTCATGTCAGGTTATTCAACTTCTAAAGAATATGAAGGTGATGATTTTAAAGTAGAAGCAACCGTTATAAATGATATTCCTTGGTCTAGATCAAGGAATTTATCTAGCACATATTCTGTAATTAATATTTCAAAACCTTACCAAGATGAATATGGGAATATTACATGGGACGGAATGTATGTATATGACAACGACAGACCTGAACAGAAGGATATGAAGGAAATTCTAAATTCAGAAGATAAAATTACAGGACGTGACTATGATAATGGATTACTATACATTATCGACAAAAATGTTTCAGATAATGACCTCAAGATGGTCAATGAAATTCTCAATTGTCTATATTATGATGAAGATTACTTGATGGAAGACAACTATCTTGAAAAAGAACAAGAAATGCTAAAAACCAAGCCTTCTGAAAAATATCTTTTCCCTATGAAGGATTCAAAAGGAAATAAGCACAAGCTTTTTACTATTGCAATATATGATTTCAATGAAGAAGATATTGACACACTTGGGTATTTTTCTTCAGTGCCATACAATTCTCAATCATCAAGGAATGCTTATGCTGCATTCTACATGAACCTCTCATCGATAAGAAAAAATTATAATGAATTAGGAGCTAAGGCAGCAGCAGAATCATTTCTCAAAACCTTTGCCCATGAATACACCCATTATCTTCAAGTTGATAGAAAGCACAATACAGCTTACATGGAAACGATAGACTTAGCACACTTTTTAGAGGAAGGTATTGCTGATTACATAAGTTTAAAGCAGAATGGTCTCTTTGAAAGAGAGCATGGGGTATACAATGAGGAGCAAGGATACATTAACATGATGTTCCACAACAGCAAAACATATCATCCTAGGTGTCAAGAAGATCAAATATGTAACTATGGTATCGGTTGTATGTTCTGGTCATACATTGAAGAAAAGTATCAAGATTACGGTGGAATGGACGTTGTCATCAATCTAACTCGACAAGATACCGATACCCTTGAAGCAGTAGAAAGAGAACTCAAGAAACCATTTAATGAGGTATATGAAGATTTCATGCTTGAAATAATTGCAGAAGCTCTAGGAGTAAGTGAGATTAATGGCATAAAGCGTGATATGAAGTTCCCTGAGCTCTATGAAGTAAATCGTATCTATAAAGAGGCCATAACATACAATAACGATGCAGACAAAACTGATATGAATGTAAATCTTGGGCCAATGAGTTTTAGTATTATAAGATATTATAATAAACTTCCAAATAAGCTTACATTCGCAAGTGAAAGTGCTGATGCAAAGTGTTATCTAGTTTACTTAGATTGATATGAAAGATATAACACTCTGACGACTATCAGGGTGTTCTTTTTTTACGCTTAGTAAATAATAATTATTATCGAAAAACAAGAAAGATAATAAAATATCTATAAAGTTTACTATTATTCAATAATTGCATAATGCTTATAGATAAAGAACCTATTGCTACAAAGACGATAACCATATAGAAAAATAGGAGCTAAAAAAGTTCAAGGAGTATAAAGCATAATATAATTCATAAATATTTATAGGAATATTATATGTATCATATAAATACCGAATGTATACTTTGATACGAAGCAACAATCTTTTTCCTCTCTATTGAATATTCTCTCTTATAAATGGGAACAAAAGATTAAAAAGTGAACAATAAAATATGCACTATTTAATTACTATTTAAATTATATAGCACCATTTATTTATTTGGTGCTATATTATCGATATATAAATTTATATCAAAGGAAATGAGCCATAATACTTAAACTCAAATCCATCAACATTACTAATCTTAAGAAATTCATCATACCCCGAATCTTTTAGTTCTATTAGCCAAATGTATTCGCCAAGATTAGTTTTTAAGGGGCGAGCTGTTATGGCAGCTGGTTTTAAAGCACCAAAAGCTTTTATAAGTTTAGGGAAATCTGAAATATTTCCCTTTGCTGAAAAAAGCATCCTATCTGCTCTTTCTCTTCTTTTTTCTCCAGTGGAAAGTGCATAGAACCTTGTCCTATTTGCATCACTTTCCTGAATTCGTGGTGCATACACTTTTAAGTCATATACATCTGCGGCGGCAGCGGAGGCAACAGCAGCAACACTTTTATCACTTATTGAAGCAAGTCTTGCTCCCTCTGCAGTACTAGAAACAATTTGAGTGTGTGCAAAAGGAAGGTTTTCTTCAAGCCATTTTTTTCCTTGGATTAGTCCTTGCTCATGAGAACATACCAAGGTTATATCTACTAACTCTGCTTCCTTTTTCATAAGAAGTGCCTGGTCAATTACAAGCTCTGTTTCACAAACAACTGAAATATCATCGTGAGAAAGAAGTTCATCAATATATGCTGTAACAGGACCACCTACAGTGTTTTCTTGAGGTATCACAGCAAAATCATATTTCCCAGAAATCATTGAAGCTACTGCATCACTAACTGTTTTTTCCGCATAATAAGCTACATCATCACCGAAAAATAGTTTTGCTGCCTGTCCTGTATAAGTACCTTCAGGCCCAAGATATGAAACAGTTTCTCCTGTTAACCTTGTCCATTCATAGTTATTTTGGGAAGTAGCACAAGATACAAGACTTAGTCCAAAAAGAATAATAACTAAAAGTTTTTTCATAAAATAAATCTACTTATTTCTCACATCAAAATTCAATCTATATCTTAAATTAATTTTCATCTAAAATAGAATCATATTAACATCTAAAAGAACTTTCTAATTTCTGTTTTCTTTTATTCCTTTTAATGAGACTTAATAGTACAACCTTATAAATTATTTTTATCTTGTTAGAATTAAAATTATCATGATATAATAGTTTGTACAAGCAGTGAACAAAAGGAGAAACTTTATGCAATATGGATACTTTGATGATAAAAATCGTGAATATGTAATAACAAGACCAGATATACCTGTATCCTGGACAAACTATTTAGGGTGTGAAAAAACAGGTACTGTAATAAGCCACAATGCGGGTGGCTATATGTTCCATGATAGTGCAGAGAACCATAGAATTACACGTTTTAGAGCTAATGGTGTTCCTCTCGATAGACCAGGCCATTACGTTTATTTAAGAGATAATGATTTAAAGGATTATTGGTCTATTTCTTGGCAACCAGTTGGTAAAAGCTTAGCTAAAGCAAAATATGAGGTTCGACATGGCCTTTCATATTCTATCTTTAAGTGCTCCTATAAGGGTATCAAGGCAGAGCAGAAGCTATTTATACCTATAGGTGAAAAGGTTGAGCTTTGGGATATCAAGGTAAAAAATAACTCTAAAAAGGAGAGAAGCATCTCGCTATTTCCATATTGTGAATTTTCATTCAACTTAATTGAAATTGATAACCAAAATCTCCAAATGTCACTATACTCTCAGGGCTCTCGTGAGGAGGATGGAGTAATAGAAATTGATAACTTCTATGATCCAGATATGTACCATTTTATTACAACAAGTTTTGATGCAGATGGCTTTGATTCTGTAAGAGATAAATTTATCGGTGTTTATAATACTGAAACTAACCCTCAAGGTGTTATTGATAATATAATGCATAACTCAGTTGAGCTAGGTGGTAACCACTGTGGTGCTTTTAAGAAGGCCTTTACACTTAAGCCAAATGAAGAAAAGCGTTTTATCGTTATGCTTGGTGTTGGCTCTTTAGAGGAAGGAAAAAGAGTTAAAGCTAAGTACTCAGACTTTAATAAAGTTGATGAAGATTTCAAGCAAATAAAAAAATTCTGGAAAGCAAAGTATTCAAAGCTACAAATTGATACTCCTAATAAAGAGATGAACACTATGATAAATACTTGGAATCTTTATCAAAGTGAAACAAATGTTAATTTCTCTCGATTCTCATCCTTTATTGAGGTTGGAGGTAGAACTGGTCTTGGATACCGCGATACAGCACAGGATGCTATGTGCATCCCTCATTCTGCACCTGTTAGATGTAGAGAAAGAATAGAAGAGCTTCTTAGAGGATTAACAGAACAGGGATATGGCTTACACCTTTTTGAACCAGATTTATTTAATCCTAATATACCTAAAAAAGAGAAGCGTCCTTCCCCTACTGTTAAACCAGAACCTGAAAAAGGTAGTTTAATCCATGGGCTTAAGGACACATGTTCAGACGATGCACTTTGGTTAGTTGCATCTGTTTGTGAGTATGTAAAAGAAACTGGAGACCTTAAATTCTTTGATAAAAAAATTAACTATGCAGAGGGTTCTGTTGATAGCGTATATGACCACTTAAAGAGAATTTTAGATTTCTCAGCTAAGCAAGTTGGTGAAAGTGGAATTTGTAAAGGACTTCGTGCAGACTGGAATGACTGCCTTAATTTAGGTGGAGGAGAATCAGCACTAACTAGCTTTTTACACTATTGGGCTACTTCATATTTTATCGAAGCTGCAAAGAAGCTCAATAGAGTTGATGATGTAGAAAAATATACAAACCTTAGAGATAAAATCAAAGAAGCTTGCGAAAGAGTTCTATGGGATAAGGATTGGTACATCAGAGGTATTACCAAAAGTGGTAAGAAAATTGGTACTAGCCAAGATATAGAGGGAAAGGTACATCTTGAATCAAATGCATGGGCAGTTCTATCAGGAGCTGCATCAAGAGAGAGAGCAGAGAAAGCAATCGATGCTATCGATACATATCTTTATAGTGAATATGGTATACACCTAAATGCACCTTCATTTGGAACACCTAATGATGAAATAGGCTTTGTAACAAGAGTTTATAAGGGAATTAAGGAAAATGGTGCAATCTTCTCACATCCAAATCCATGGGCTTGGGCAGCCGCTGCTCTCCTTGGTCAGGGTGATAGAGCAATGAAGTACTATAATGCACTATGTCCTGCTAAGCAAAATGATAAAATTGAGATCAGAGAATCAGAGCCATACTCCTATTGTCAATTTATAATGGGAAGAGACCATAGCGCATATGGAAGAGCCCGCCATCCATGGCTAACAGGCTCTGCAGGTTGGGCTTATTACTCAGCAACACGTTATATGCTAGGTGTTCGTCCTGACTATGATGAACTAATTATCTCTCCAGCTATTCCTCATGATTGGGACGGTTTTAAGATGACTCGTGTTTGGAGAGGTGGAAAATATGAAATCGAAGTTAAAAATCCAAACCATAAGCAAGCTGGAGTAAGTGAGATTTTTGTTAATGGGGAAAAAGTTGATAAAATAACTCCAATAAAGAAAGGCTCTAAATGCAAGGTTGAAGTAATAATGTAGCCAAATTTAGCCGGTAGATTTATCTCTATCGGCTTATTTTTTACCATTTCTAAGGAAAATAAATATTAAATAGTCTATAATTAATTTTCATGATGACATTCTTTATAATTCTTATAAGCCTAATTGCTACATTTGTAGGCTCAATCTCCGGAATCGGAGGTGGAGTTCTAATTAAGCCTGTAATGGATGCTGTATATGAGGGAACTAGCTCTCAAATAAGCTTTTATTCAGGAACAACAGTTTTAACAATGACAATAGTATCATTGCTGAGAAGTAGAAAAGAAAAGCTAGATCCACGAGGGATTTACCTTGCAATAGGAGGAGCTGTTGGAGGCTTTGCAGGGAAGAAAGTATTTGACATTGCATTAAAGAGCCTTGGTAAGGTTGGATTAATACAAAATATTATAATGGTTATATTAACTGTCCTAGTTCTTATCTACACACTCAAGAAGGATAATATAAAGACTAAGGACTTCAAAAACCCATTAGCCAGCTTAGGAATTGGATTATTCTTAGGAGTTGCATCATCCTTCTTAGGTATTGGTGGTGGTCCTATAAACCTTATGTTCTTATCTTACTTTTTCAGTATGGATACTAAAACAGCAGCCCTATCATCACTTTATATTATTTTCTTCTCACAAACAGTTTCATTTATTAGTACAGTAGCTACAAGGAGTGTTCCACAAATCGATTACATACTCCTTCCTTCAATGATGGTCTGTGCTGTAGTTGGTGCAACAGTTGGTAGAAAAGTTTCAAAGAAGCTATCAAATAAGGGTGTCGATAAGCTATTTATGGGCTTATTAGCAGTTATTATTCTAATTTCAATTTATAATTGCTTTAGATTTGCATAAAGGAGAATATTTAATGGAAAGAGCCGATAAGGATCTTGCTTTCATGCTGAAGTATGAAAATGTTGCATGGTATGAGGATGGCAAGGTAAGGGTATTAGATAGAAGAGTTTATCCTGCAAAGGTTGAGTTTGTTATTTGTGAAAGTACTCAAGAGGTTGCAAAGGCAATAAAGGATATGGTTACACAATCAACTGGGCCATATACACTAGCTCCAATGGGTATGGCACTAGCTGCCTATGAATGTAGATTAATGAGTGAATCTGAGCAAATTGAATATCTAAAGCAGGCTTCAGTTATTATTTCTACATCTCGTCCAACTACAGCAAAAAGAATGGCAATGCTGACAGAAAGCTGTATTCCTGTTGCAGCTAAGGCACTAGCAGAGGGTAAAAAAGCAGATGAAGCAATTAGAGACCATGTAGTTGAAATGAATAATGCTAGATATAATCGTGTTCGTCAGGCAGCTAAATATCTTGTTAGTAAATTCCCAAAGAATGGCAAGGTAATGACTCAATGCTATGCAGAGACAATCCTCGGAATGATGCTACTTGAGTGTAGAGAACAGGGAAACAATATTAAGCTATTTTGTCCTGAAACTAGACCATACTTCCAGGGTGCAAGATTTACATCTACAGTTTGCTACCAAATGGGCTTTGACACAACACTGATTACAGACAACATGCCAGCCTTTGTAATGACTAAAGAAAAAATAGATGTTTTCACATGTGCAGCCGATGCAATTAGCTGTGATGGATATGTATTTAATAAGGTAGGTACTAGTCAAATTGCTATTTGTGCTAATCACTTTAATATTCCAGTATATGTTTCAGGTGCTCCTGATATCGGTCACCCTACCTTTGATACAGTAACAATTGAGATGAGAGACCCAAGCTTTTCATTACAGGCTATGGGAGTTAGAACAGCAATAGAGGGAATTAAGGGGTACTACCCTGCTTTTGATATGACTCCACCAGAGCTAATTACTGGAATTGTCACAAATAAGGGTATCTTCGAGCCAACTAAGCTAAATGATTATTTTAAAGATAATCAGCCATATGAGCTAACGGTCTAAATTAGATTATGAATAAAAGAAAAATACTTTATCTACTTTCTATTATCGTCATTGCAAGTGTTATAGCGATATTTGGCTTTGACCTTCTTGATTCATCTGTAAGTGTAAGCTATAAGGATTTTAGATTAGCTCTCGATAGTGGTGCTATCGAAAGTGCTCAAATAAATCCTAATACAATTAAATACACTCTTAAGGATGATAGCACGCTTTATAGTGTCATTAACCCTTGTTCTCCTAATCTATTAGAGGAGCTACTTTTAAACGATGTAGCTGTAAAGAGTGATAACACAGATATTAATGCCATTGGAGATATGGTATTTAATATATTCTTCCTTGCATTAATAATCTTTGGACTTTACAAGCTAATTTCTTGGTATACAAATACATTTAAAGTAATTCACCACACAGGAATTACCTTTAATGAAGTTGCGGGACTTAAGGATTTAAAGAAAGAAATTAAATTCACAATTGATTTAATGAAGAATAAAAATGAGAAGATTAGAAATAGTAGAGGCATCATCCTAGAGGGCCCTCCTGGAAATGGTAAGACACTATTTGCAAAGGCTCTTGCAGAGGAATGTGGAGTAAACTTTATTGCAACTAAGGGTGCTGACTTTCAAGGTGCATTAATGGGCTTAGGAGCATTTAAGGTTAAGATGCTCTTTTCAAAAGCAAGAAGGAAAAAGCCATGTATAATCTTTATCGATGAATTTGATTCAATCGGTGAAAAGAGATCATACCAAGGAAGTGGCATTGATAAAGAAAACAATAGAATAATTACAACACTACTAAATGAGATGGATGGGTTCTCTTCATTAAATGGTGTAGTAGTTATTGCAGCTACTAACTCATATCAATCATTAGATGCTGCTTTAGTTCGTCCTGGACGCTTTGATTTAAAATACACTATTTCAAACCCAGATAAGGATACAAGAGGAGAGCTAATCGATATATACACAAAAGGAAAGCCACTTGCTCCAGAGCTTACAAGAGATATGCTTGTTAATGCTTTTAATGGACTTTCCTGTGCTGCTATTGAAAGTATATTGAATGAAGCTATTTCATTAATGATTCAAACTGAGCAAAAAGCTATAGATGCAAGGCTAATTAACCAAGCTGCAATTAGAATTAGAGAGAAGCTAAAATAGCTTTAGCTCCTCGCTCTTTTTTCAGCTTCAGCCATATATATTAAACGCTCAAGTGAATAATTAAAGAATTCCTTATATGCAGGACATAAATAAGTTAGAGAGAGCTCCTTAGTGTTAAAGTTCTCTCTATCTCTTCTGCAGCCTCCCCTACAAAGAGAGAAGAAACGACACTTCTTACACTCCTCCTCGACCTTTGTTGATTTCTCAATAAAAGCTATTTCAGCTCTCTTTTTATCAAGCTCATCAAGAGATGAGGAGGTAATATTTCCCAGCTTATACTCATCAAGGACATAGAAGTCACAAGGGAAGACAGAGCCATCGGCCTCAATTACATAGTAATTTCCACAAACTCCTCTCATTCCACATGCCTCAGGAGGATAGCCAAGGAGCATAGTTACTAGGTTATCGAAATACCTAATTGATATATATTCATCCCTACGCCAGGAATCAAAATATCTATCAAATAGTACCTTTAAGGCCTTTGCATATAGCTCTGGAGTTAATGAATAGTCATTTTTAACACCGCTTATTTCATCAAGACAAGGTATAAACTGTAAATATCTAAACCCATTTCGTTTAAAGAAATCAAAGATATCACCAATATTTTGAGCAACTACTCTATTAACGGTAGTTAATATATTAAACTCAACCTTCTCTGCATTAAAAAAGGATGCAGCTCTAAAGGCCTTAACAAAGGTTCCCTTATTATCTGGTCCAATACGGTAGATATCATGAATCTTCTTATTTCCATCGAGAGATAGACCAATTAGGTAGCCATTATCATGGAAAAAGGCTGCCCATTCACGGTCTATGATATACCCATTAGTTTGGAGCGAGAAGGTAACTCTTTCACCGCCCTTTTCCTTAGCATATGAAGTAAATTCTCTAAAGAAATCAAGGCCAGAGAGAGTCGGCTCCCCTCCTTGGAAGGAAAAGTTTACATTATCATTAATATTTGCCAAGGCCTTATCTATTAAGCACTTGGCAATACTATTTGTCATAAAGCCATAGTTCTTTACGCTTCTATTATCTATTTCATCCTTATAAAAGCAGTATGTACAGCGCATATTACAGCTGCCCGATGATGGCTTTATTAAAAAGGTTCTATTCAAAATATCCCCACCAAATTATTTATATAAGCTTGGATCTCTAGCAATTGCTTCCATTTCGTTTCGTCTTTTAAGCATATCTCTTAATAGACCAATTTGAGTTCTAGTTCTTACTAAATTATGCTCACTATATTGAGTATGGTAATAAACATCACCTGCAAGATAATCATCTAGGAATCTAATTGCCTGCTCATATACAATTGTAATAACACCTTGAACTAATGTATCTATTTCCTCTTTTGTAATTATTGAGCTTACAGCTGGGATAAAGCCCTTTGCATAGGCTTTATACATATCGATATCAAGACCAGCACGATAATATTCCTTCTCATCCTCTGCTA
Organism: Bullifex porci; assembly: GCF_009695635.1. GTDB lineage: Bacteria > Spirochaetota > Spirochaetia > Sphaerochaetales > Sphaerochaetaceae > Bullifex > Bullifex porci. The sequence continues at coordinate 28,323 of NZ_VUNN01000022.1, read as the reverse complement.
CATAGTTTGCTGAGTAACGAATTGAATCTGCAAAATCATGACAAAGTAAGCCCGGCATTACTGTATCGAGGTCAATTACAGCTAAAGGCTCAAGAGTAGTTTTATCAACAAGCACATTACTTGTCTTAGTATCATTGTGAGTAACACGTAAAGGTAGCTTTATCTTTGATAGCTTAGAGCCCTCATCGATTAAGCTAATAAGGTAATCAACATCTTCCCTTGCACTATCTAATCTATTTGCAGGATTACTTTTTACTGTCTCCAAAAAGTGTGCAATTCTCATAGGAGTGTTATGAAAGTTAGGGAGAGTTTCTGAGAGTAATGAAGCATCTAAATCTGACAAATCCTTAATAAAGGTTCCAAAGCTTCTACCTGCCATCTCAAGAGATTTTTCAGTGGCCTTACCCTCAAAGGAAACTGTATTTGCAATGTATTTTGATACTCTGTAAGCACCATTCTCATTCTTATATAATAAGGTATTATTTGAAGCTGGTAGAAAATGGAGAGTTGCTCTCTCTGGGTCTCTACCACTCTTTGCAGCCTTTTCTCTAATATGAGTTGTAACAATATCAATATTCTTCATCATACCTTCAGTATTTTTAAAAATATTGGTATTGATTTTCTGAAATATATATTTTTGGCCATCAGCAGCTGTTATTAAATCAGTTGTGTTGATAATACCATTTGTTAACGCTTTTACTTCCTTTAATGGAAGAGCGATAGGAAATTGAGTTAATGCTTTTTCGTCCATAGGTAGATTATTACTCCCTCTTAATTTAAAGATAAAATGCTCCAGCATCGCTGCTGAAGCAAGACGTAATTATTTCCAAACACGTTCCTTTCCATATACCTCTGCTTGGATTAAAGCAGGGAATGGAGAAGGATCGTCACTTTTAATAAGATTACAAATTGTAAGTGATGAAACTATTTTTGGTGAGAAGACGAATTCCTGTCTTCCATCCTTCTTCTCTAGCTCAAGAGTTAGCTCAGAGCCATCAGAGAAGCGAACAGTACAACGATCCCACCATGCATCATGAGGGAAATCGGCACGTGTATACATTATTATTCTATCGATAATCATTGCATTTCCAAATTCAAGATAAAGCTCTGCATTTGGATCTCTATTTATACCCCAGCTAGCAAAAGGCCATCTTCCATGGGATGATGAAGCAACAACACCATCAAATGCATTACGAGAAGCAAATACACTCTCTCCTCTAGTTTCAATATTTGCCTTTGAATGTGGGAATATTGCATCATTACTATGGCCATCATATGGGTTGTAAGCAACATTTCTATATTGATATTCAAAGTCATATGCCTTACGTGCATACATATAGTGTATATTTCCTGTAAACACTCTTTGGTCGTAGCAATCCTTCTTCTCATTGAAAGGTATTGGGAATACAAAGTCCTTACCATTTGAATATACAATTGCTCTACCAAGTCCTAAGTCTATAAGATAATGTCCCTTTTCAAGGTTCCTTAGTACAATTGCATCTCCAGGAATAAACTCTTCGTTAAATACTAAATATGCTTCAACTTCACCACTCTTTGAAGCAATTATATTTTCATCTCTTTTAATAGCAATTTCCATAAAAGTTCCTCTAATAATTTATTGATTCCTTACTAATGATACATTTACTTTTGCATTATTACCACTTAATTCCTCAGGTGCGGTAGGACCTCTATGGTTTTGATATCCACATGAGTGACTTCTCCACCTTTTATCAGCCTTAACAGGAAGAGTATAGAATGGATCCTCACTGTCCTTTATGTAGCTATCAAGTAAAGCTCTCATATTAGCTAACAGTTCTGGCTCATCCTTAGCAGCATTATGCTTTTCAAATGGGTCTCTATCTAAAAGATATAGCTCTTCACCATCATCCTCTAAATATCTGATATATTTAACATTATCCTTTCTTATCATTCTTCCAGGTGAAATAGTGTATCCCCACTCTGTAAACCACTCTGAAGTAACATATTCACGTTTAGGAAGAGTATTTCCTGTTAATATTTGAGAAATATCAACACCATCAAGGCCATTAGGTCTTTCAATTCCTGCAAGAGAAAGTAGTGTCGGGAAAAGATCTAATGTTGAGCAGATTCCCTTAGCAATACCCCTACTCTTTACAAGCGCACCAGAAAAGATAAAAGGAACTCTAGTTACCTCTTCATATAACGTAACCTGCTTAGTTACACTTCCTCTTGCTGCCATGCTATCTCCATGGTCAGAAAGAAGAATATATGTAATATCACCCTTAATTTTACTGTTCTCAAGCCTATTAATTATCTCTCCAATATATCTATCAGCAACAGATAAATAGTAGTAATAGGCAGCAAGATACTCTCTAAAATTATCATCACACCATCCAACTGTTTGTGCTTGTCTAACATGAGAGCAACAAAGATATTTTACAGGTGTGGGACGATTTATAATATCATCAAACTCATAGTTCTCTGGAAGCTGAGGAAGAGGTCCACTAAAAGGCTCATGTGGCCCTTTATTTTTTCCGACAAAGCCACAAATATTATGAGGATTAATAAAATCAACAACCATACAAAGTGGCTTATCAAAGCTATAGGAGGAGATAAATTTAATAGCTTCATCTAAAGTATATTTATCTGCATAGCTATCCATATTAAATGGAAATCTTTTATTCTCATCCGCAATTCTTGTTTCTCTTTCCTCTGAGCACTCAAAGCCCCTTAAAGCACCACCATCATGTTTTTTGCCAAAGTGTACTGCCTTATAGCCCGCCTTTCTAAATTCCTCCCCAAGAGCTGGGAAGGTATCATCAAGAGGAGTTATTGGCCATGCTCTTCCATTTGACCACACTCTATTTCTATGACTATATTGACCAGACCAAAGTGCAGCTCTAGCTGGCTGACAAAGAGGACATGGAGAGTAAGCGGCCTCTGCCGCTACTCCACTTTCACAAAGTTTATCGATATTCGGAGTATATGAATCATTATTTCCATATACTCTTAATGCTCTAGATGCAAGTTGATCAAGCTGAAAGATGACAAAGTTTTTCATATCTTACCAATAAGGCTCCCAATCCTTATAAAGGCGTGTTAGAGCTTCCATATAGAAGTAGTCACCCCAAATATTACACTCATCAACACCTCTATTATTACATGGATTATAAGGACTCTTTCTCGCATAGGTTCCATGCAAAAGCTGTCCATTTGAGGTATGAGGATCCTTAACAGCATAATCTCTAGCAAGTACTCCTAAGAGGCGCTTTGCATCATCAATTAGCTTAACACTCTCACTCTCCTGAGTGTACTTTGCTGCCTCTAGCATTCCACAAATAGCAATAGCTAATGCAGAAGTATCCTTAGGCTCTGTTGAAGGATATTTAAAGTCAAAGTCCCAATATGGAACTATATCAGAAGGAAGATTATCTAAGAAGAAGCCTGTAACCCTTCTAAAGATATCTAAGTATTCCTCCTTTCTTAGATATTTATATGCAAGTGCAGAACCATAAACACCCCAAGCTTGACCACGAGCCCAAGCAGAGCCATCTCTATAGCCTTGGAAGGTAACACCCTTTAAAGGCTTACCTGTGTCTATATCAAAGAAATATGTATGGTAGGTTGAGTTATCAGGTCTAACTACACACTTCATTGCTGTTTCAAGGTGACTATCTGCAACTCTCTTATAGCTTTCATCACCTGTTTCCTCTGTAGCCCAATACAAAAGAGGGATATTTAGTAAGCAATCGATAATAAGACGATAGTTATCTGCAGCACCGTAATCACCCCAAGCTTGGATAAAGCCGCCCTTCTCCTGGAAGCGTGATTTAAGATTATCTGCAGCAAGTAATGCAGCCCTCTTACCCTTCTCAGAGCCTGTTAGCTTATAAGCAGCAACACATGATGGAGAGTACAAAAAGCCCATATCATGGTGGTTAACATCAATTTTATTTATAATTCTATTTAAAAATGAATCAACCTGGATTAAAGCAGAATCCTTAAACCTAGTATTATTCGAAAGCTCATAGGCAAGCCAAATTTCACCAGTCCAGAAGCCTGTTGTCCACTCAACATTCTCTGTAGCAGGATAAAAGCCATTAACACTATGAGAATACTTAAACTTATAGGTATAATCCCTTAATGAGCTCTCAGTTTGTCTAACTGCATAGCTAATAGCACTTTCTAAATCCTTTCCTTCTAATGGTTTTTCACCTTCATACACACTCATATTTGCCTCCCCAAAAGAAAGTTATCATGACTCTTTTTAAACTCGTTTTTTAGCATTAAGTCATATTTAATAGCTCTCTTATCACACTTATCTAATTTCTCTTTATGCATTTGATATGGGTCCTCTTGATTATCAAAGATAAATCTCTTCTGCTCCTCACCAGGAATTACTCCATTATCAACTACATATGTATACCTTTCATCTCGAATAGCACGCCAACCAAAGGCTCTATTATCAAGGCCCTTCTCAAGGAAAGGATTAACAAGCTCAGGCATACCAGGAATCATTAAATGCTCTGAGTATAACCTAACTCTTTCGCCACCATTTATTGCAGCTAAATGGCTTTTACCCTCTACACTTTCAGGAATTGCTATACCTAGCATATCTAAAATAGTTGGCATATGGTCTTCACTCGTTAATATGCCATCGTAGATACCACATTTTGTATCAGGATCATGAATAACTAGAGGAATCCTAACAGACTCTTCATAGTAGATATTCTTTCCATAAAGACCATGAGAGCCCATGCAATCACCATGATCAGCAGATAGCACTACAATCGTGTTATCATATAGATTATTTTCCTTTAAATAATCAATTAATCTTTTAAACTGCTCATCAAGTCCTGTAATAGCGGCATAGTATTCTCTCCACTTTAAGGTGTAATCACTGTTCTCTCTCATCTCCTGAGGAACGTTTTTTCTAAAGACAATACTTTCTTCAGGATACATATCTAATAGTCTTTGAGGGACCTTATCATATGGAGGATGAGGAGGGTTCCAAGAGATAAACAGAGAAAAAGGCTTATCCTTTGGTCTTGCTTCAAAGAACTCTATTGCTTTATCTGTTTCATGCTCAGGTGACCACTTATCAACAACAACCATATCATCACTATCCTGCCAATAGTGTGGCTTTGTATGGTTATCATAAGCACCATATGAGTACCAATAATCTATATTGTGTCTTCTCTCTCCCTTTGGAGTAAAGGCATCCCAATTAGCAGCTCCTGATTTAGGGCTTTGAGAATAGTTCATCTCTGATGAATCAAGGTGCCACTTACCAATATAGCCATTAAAGTAACCATTATCATGAAGAACATCACTAATTGTTATTTCATTGCTCTCTAAATGTATGTGGTCACGTAATCCAATTTTACAGTTTGTCCAGAAACCCAAATTTAAAGGGTGCTTTCCTGTGATTAAAGCTGCCCTATGAGGCGAACACAATGGATATGTGCTTACAGCCTGAGAGCAGAAAAGGGATGATGAGGCAAAAGCATCCATATTAGGGGTAGCTACACTATCCTCCTTAGAAAAGCCAAATGCATGATATCGCCATTGATCTGCAAAGACATAAAGTAAATTCTTCATTCCTTTTCTCCTTTCAGGGATGTGGGGAAAAATCCCCACATCATTATTTTATTATTTACCTGCGCTCATGTAGTAGTCATAAGCTTTCTGGTTGATAGCAATTGCTTCATCAATACCTCTTGAGTGGAGTTCACTAATAAACTTATCGTAATCAGCTTCAAAATCAGCTGTACCGATAATCCATGACTGGAACTTCTCTTCAACATATGGCTTGATGTTATTCATAATTCTCTTATAGCGAGCTTCATCATCTGGCTGATACTTCATATCAAGCTCACCATCTGAGTAAGGTGGCTGATCAGAAAGGAACCACTCTGGATGACCTTCATAGAGTTCACTTGCTGCGAAGCCCCACTTGTTCATACTTGCAAGCTCATAACCACCATCCTGGTTGAAACCTACACGATAGAGAGCACCAATTGATCTGAGGTAACCAACTACAGACTGTGAACCATGGAGAACTGAATCATAGAATTTCTTATTACCATTTTCATCAACATAGTATTCTTCACCTTCAATACCCCAGTTCATGAGAGCAGAACCTGCCTCTGAGAAGAGATAATCGAAGAACTTAATTACTGTTACAGGATCCTTACATGCTGAAGAAATACCCCAACCTACACCTGGGAATCTTTCTGTTCTTTCTTTTACAACACCATTCTGGTCAGCAGGAGGTGCAATAGCAATCATCTCAAGACCAGGAATTTCCTTTGCAAGCTTTACATTGTATTCACTTGTAGATACCCAGTCATGTGTACAACCACCGATGTTTGCTGCAAGGAGTACGTCACGGCTCTTATTACCACGAGTAAAGATTTCTGGATCTAAGATACCATCCTTATACCACTGGATAAGCTTTCTAACACCATATCTGAAGTTTTCTTCAAGAGGCTCGAATTCTACAACACCATTTCTTGTGTAGAAGCCTGTTGAGCTATCAAAGAGGTAAAGGTATTCTTCAGGCATCTTCCATCCAGCTCTATCGAAGAGAGGAATTTCATCCTTTACACCATTACCGTTTGGGTCATTGTTTCTGAAAGCATACATAACAGCCTCAAACTCATCTATTGTTGTTGGAACCTCAAGACCAAGCTTCTGGAGCCAGTCATTTCTAATCCACCAATATTCAGCAGCCTTAAGACCCTGGTTCTTAGGAATGAAGTAGATGTTACCATCTGTAGATGTTGCATATTGTGCGAACTTAGGATCATCTTCCATCATCTTCTTGATATTTGGTGCATATTCATCAATTAAATCATTAAGTGGGATAAGACCACCATCACGACCAAGGCTTTCAAGATCAGCAGTTGAAACATAACCGATAACATCTGCAAGATTACCTGATGAAAGCATAAGGTTATAAGCTTCAGTCTCGTTTGAGTTTGATTGGCTAATTACACTCTTGAAGCTAACATTTGTATCAGCAGCAAGCTTCTTCCAAACCTTCCAATTGCTATCAAATGGCATATTGTTGAAGTTTAAGAAAATTGTGAATTCTTTTGGAGAATCAACAATAGGAAGATGGAAGGAACCATCTGCATTTAAAGTTGGTGCGATACTAGCAGTTGGTTTTGCTGCTGTATTCTCACTCTGACCACCTGCAAAAATAGGAGTACATAGAGCGAGGAGTGCGAGCATAATGATAATTGTCTTTTTCATAATAATATCCTCCTTTGATATTAACCTTTATTTGCTCCGATAGTTAAACCAGTCTTGAAGTACTTTTGTACAAACGGATAGACGATTGCCATCGGAATAATTGCGATAATAATAAGCGCATAAATTGTAGTTGTCTGGCTTGAAAGGGATGCAGAAGTAATGATTGCACTTTCCATTTCATTCTTTACCTTATCAACAAGAAGCTTCTTTAAAAGTACCTGTAGTGGAACTTTAGAGTCATCTGTTAAAAGGTTCATTGGCCAGAAGTAACCATTCCATCTATTTACAGCATAGAACAAACCAACAGTTGCTAAAGCAGGCTTTGATAGTGGCAAATATATTTGTGAGAAAATTCTAAAATCACTAGCACCATCAATAAATGCCGCCTCTTCAAGTGACTCTGGAACCTGTTCAAAGAAGCTCTTGAGAATAATCATATTGTAAGTATTCATTGCAAAGCCAAACAAAATTGCAGAGCGTGTATTGAGCATATGGAAATCACGGAATGTCATATAGAGAGGAATGATACCTGCGCTAAACCACATTGTGAAAACTGTAAATAATGTAAAAATCTTTCTTCCTACTAAGCGCTTTTTTGAAAGTGCATAAGCCATTGTAGTTGAGAAAACCATATTAACTAATACACCACCAAAGGTATAGTAAAGGCTATTAAGCAATGCTGTACCTAAATATGGAGTCTTTAATGCCTGTCTATAAGACTCAAGAGTAACTCCAACAGGTGCTAAGATAACAGAACCATTTTCTACAGGGAGAGGTCTTGATATAGAAGCGATAAATACATAGTAGATAGGATACAGAATGATAGCTACAAGTATTACACCAAAAACATTTAATGCTGCATCAAATATCTTTTCACTTTTACTTTGGATTTTAATACCTGCATTTTTCCCATTTTGTCTTATTGCAGTTGCTTTTTTCATCTCTATTCCCCCTTACCAAAGTGCTGTCTCAGTAAGACGCTTACTAACCTTGTTAGCTGCGACAACTAAGATAAGTGCGATAACTGCTTCAAAAAGACCCGCTGCTGTAGCAACACCATAGTCACCATTCTGAATACCCATTCGGAAGGAGTATGTTGAAATTACATCGGCTGTTGCGTATGTTGATGGTTCGTAGAGTAGAAGGATTGATTCATATCCAACCTTAACCATCTTACCAATATTCATAATAAACATTGTTACTACAGTAGGAATGATACCTGGAATAGTGATATTAATAATTCTTCTCCATCTTCCAGCACCATCAACGATTGCAGCTTCATATAGCTGAGGGTCAATTCCCATTAATGCAGCAATATAAACAATTGCATTAAAGCCTGCAGTCTGCCAAAGAGTCATAATTGTATAAATTGGTCTAAAGTACTGAGGGTAAACCATGAAATACTTTGCTTCAATTCCAAATTTTCCAAGAATCATATTGATAATACCTGTACTTGGAGATAGGAAGTTAACAACCATACCACAAACTACTACTGTTGAAATAAAGTGTGGTAAGAATGAAATTGTTTGTACCATCTTTGAGACAATCTTACTCTTCATCTCAGTAATTAAGATTGCTAATATAACAGGAACTGGGAAACATATTACCATCTGCCATACTGCTATCATAAGAGTGTTTTTTAAAGTTCTTCCAAAGTCTGGACTAGACATATAGATTTTGAAATTTTCTAACCCAACAAATTTACTTCCAGAAAATCCTCTAAATATGTTGTAATCATAAAAAGCCATTCTAAGACCAATCATTGGCTTGTAGCAGAACATGATGTACCATATTAATCCTGGGAGTAAGAACACATACAAAGGCCAACACTTATAAAGCCTTTTTGCTAATGAAACATCACGGCGAACAATGAGCTCATCCTTTTTTTTCATTTCACTTCCTCCTCAAATTGTCAAAGACAGTCTAAAGTGCGTTTTTAAATTCTGTATATCGTTCTTTTTCTCAAGTAATATCCAATTTTCCGAAAACAGGAAAAATGAAGATGAAAAAGGAAAAAAGGTGACAAGTTTTTCTCGACATATGAAAAAAAATGGCTGAAAATTATTAAGAATATGAAAAAGGGGACATATTATTTAAGAATAGTAAAAATATTTAGCATCATTGCAGTAGTCCTTTCACTTGTATTAATAATTGTTGCAATACTTACTATTAAAAATTTTAATGCTAGAGAAGAGCAAATAATGAGCTCTGCTCTTATGACCCAAAGAGAGCTATTAAGAGGAACTCTTTCATATATTAAGGATTCAATTAATCGACTAGTAGCAAATGAAAATGTATCCCAGTGGGCTGATAGTGAATGGGGTGACCCAAACTATTATTTCTACTCATTAAAGCTTTATCATGCAACTAGAGAAGAAACTACATTCCAAGATTATTTAGATTATACAATAAGCATTACTAACCAAGATCCGAAGTCCTTTGTAATCTCATCTGATGGAACAATACAGAAAAACTCTTCTTCCTTCTCACCCGATGATGAAATTCTAAAAGACGGAGTATTTATTCCTGGTATTTATAGATCTCATAAGAATAATTCACTACTTCTTGTTACTAATAGACGAGTTAATGATGCCACTTTGACATTCTTATCAACATTTCGACTTCCAGACGAAATGGTAAATAATAAAGACTATGAATATTGCATCCATGATCAAACTAGAGATATTACAATCTCTAGTTCTGAAAAGTTTGAAAATAGTATAAATGAATTAAAATGGACACCCGATGGTACAGAATCCTCAATTTCAGGCTATCATTGTGTTGTTGACTCTTTCTCTGATTTGGGTTTTTCTGTTATATTTGCATATAAAGAGCCTACTATTACTTCTATAAATATTCTTATTATTTTCTGTGCAATAGTATTTGTGTTTATATCAATTGTAACTTCATATCTATTAGCTCAAAAGCTATATAAGCCTGTTGGAGAGACTATTTCAAAGGTAACTGAGGGTGAAGATGTTAAGGATGAATTTGAATTAATAACAGAGCATTGTAAGCAAATTGAAACATTATCTTTAGAGCTAGAGGATGCTTTAAAAGAACAGAAAATGCTTTCAGAGCAGCAGAAGTACAGAGCCTTTTTAAGAGGTGTTCCTTACATTACAGCTGATAACGATGAAAGCTCATACTTTACAGTTGCTGCAGTTATGTTTGAATGTAGTGAAGAAGAATTAAACCTACTATTTGCTAAGCTTGATAACTTTTCTAAGCAATTTCCTCATGTTCATTTTGTTCGAATGAACTTTATTGAATCTGCAATAGTTGCAAAAGCAGATAATAGTGAAAGCTCAAAGAATAACCTAACAGAAACCTTAAAAAGCTTCTCATTCTCATTAAATGAAAAAATAGAGCTTAGATGCGCTCTTTCATCAACTAATAAGGGTTATCAAACAATATCAAAGAGCTATAAGAGAGCTAGTGATATTCTCTCTTACCGTTATCGATTTAGAAACAAAACAATATTAACAGAGGATGACGTTAAGGGAGAGGAAAAACACATTGTTTTCCCACTTTCAGAGTTCAATAAGCTTATTACAGCCCTACTTGCATCCTCTCCTGAAGCACTATCAATATTTGATAATGTAGTTGAAAGAAATACCAATATTTCTTTTGAAGAATATAAACGTTTTACCTTTACAATGATTGGAATAGTAATTCGTTATTTCCAAGAGCTAAGAACTACCCCTGAGGAGCTATTTGGGGAATCTATTGATTGGTCAGAGCTATATTCAAACTCAGACCCAGATAAGACACTCAAGCGAGTTAGATCAATATTAGCAAAAGCAATGCAATCAAATAGAGAAAAAGAGGTACTTGAGGAATCTGATACATTAAAGCAAATGAAGGATTACATTAATGAGCACTGTACAGAAAACATAATGCTAATTGACCTTGCAAACGAATTCAACTTAACCCCAAAATATTGTTCACAGCTTTTTAGCCAGCTATCAAATGAAAACTTTAAAAGCTATTTGAATAGATTAAAAATCTCAAAGGCATGTAAAGCTATTGAAGACGATCCTGAAATAAAGATTTCAGCCTTAAGTCTCCAGCTAGGCTTTACTTCTGCGAATACATTTATTCGAGTATTTTCTAAATACGTGGGGATAACACCAAAGCTATATGCTGAAAAAATTATAAAGGATAGTAAATGAACCCTTATATAAATAATAATTTAAATCTTTCATTATTATCAGACAAAGACAAACGAGAAATCATTTCATGGGCAGATGAATGTACTCATGGCTATATTACACACAAAGCACACTATGAGATGGAAAGGTGTATAACGCCAATAGCATTTTCTCATTCTCTTTGGAATAAGCTTCCTGAAGAAACAGATGATCCAGAATGGATTTATGCTTATGCAAGACACAGTATCTTATTTAATCTTGCTAAGGCCTATGCACTTACTAAAGAGCAAAAATATCTAAATACATTTAAATCTATTTTTTCCTCATTTATTAATTATTCTGATAGAAAAGGAGAATCTTGGAGAAGCCTAGAGGTTGGAATTAGGCCTGAAAATTGGCTTAGAAGTATTGGTTTATTAAAAGATTCTCAACTAGAAGAGATAATGAAAAAATCACTTGTAGAGCATAAAGAGATACTAATTAATACTCATAAAGGCTTTCATAGGCTATCAAATTGGGGTGTATTACAGGATCATGGATTATTTATCATTGCTTTATATTTTGATGATTTAAAATGCGCCCAATTAGCCCTTACTAGATTAACAGAGGAAGCTATTTTTCAAACTGAAGCAAATGGAATGCATTGGGAGCAAAGTCCAATGTACCAAGCAGAGGTGCTACACGCACTATTAGATACAATATTTCAAGCACGAAAGGCAGATATAAAGGTTTCAAAGGATTTATTAAATATATCGCACGCTATGGCTAAAGCTATTAGTCAAATGGTAAGTAGAAATTCAAACATTTATTTGCTAGGAGATAGTGATGAAATAAATGTAGATGATTTATTAACACTTGCTTCTTACTTATTTAATGATGAAGAACTCTATAGGGGCTTAAACGAAGAGAATATCTTTGATGGACTTCCTAATAATACACTCATTAAAAGTAACACTATTTCATATTCAGATATTTCTAGTGGCAACCATATTATTCGAACACCTCAGCTTGAGGTTCATATGTTTACAGGCAATCTAGGCTCAGGTCATGGTCATATTTCTCCACTTCATATAGATGTATCTGGTAAAAATAATTCGTTCTTCATCGATTCGGGTCGATTCACATATGTCGATAATGAAAAAAGACTATATTATAAAAGTGCTGAAGCTCACAACATACCTATGCTAAAACAAGGATACCCTGTATTACCTAAAGGTTCATGGAGTTACACAGCTATTAGTGAAACCTCTAGAGGTATTTTTATACAAAAAAACAATTATGAGTTAATGCAAGCTGAAAACTATTCTTATCAAGACTTAATTATTCGAAGGAAAATTATTAAAGCTTCAGATGAAATTATTGTGCTAGTAGATGAATATCTCTCTAATAAGCCAAATGATGCTCAGATTCTATTTCATCTTCATCCTAGCTGTAAAATAAAAAACAATGTAATTGAAAATGGAGAAGAGAAATTATACATATATTCATCTGCAAGAATTAGTGTTGAGCCTTGTTTTATTTCCTTGCATTATAATGAGGAGCTTGAAAGCAAGGTAATTAAGCTTGATCAAAGGCTCAATCCTAATGAAGCAATTATTACTTTTATTTCTACTAAGAGCCTAGAAATAAAGGAAGAAGAAATAAGGATAATTGACTCAAACAGAGTACTTACTCGTTCAGAAGGTATTGCATATTCATTTGATCATTTCACACTTATTTCAAGGCCAAAAGAAATAGTTAACCAGGTTGATATATTAAAAGCAGGATTAATTGAAGGCTATGGAAGGGTAATTATCAAAAATGAGAGTGATAAATATCCAACAGCTCTTTATTGGTAAATCAATTAAGCTTAATAGCTTACACTGTAAATTTTTACCATATTCAAAAATGAGCATTCTATTTCTATGTGATTTTTATTCCTAAATTAAAATTATCATAAAATATTTTCATAGCTTAAGGCTTTAGAAAACAAACTGTACCATTAGCATGTAAACTATTGTCCCACCTGCAATTGGTATTAGCATTGATCTTCTGTAAAGATATAGACCAGCTGTAACTAGTGATGCGACTATTGTTGAAATTGTTTTAGGTAAATCGTAGCTCTGCTGCACTCTTTTGGTTTCCTCCAGCTTCATTTAATGCACGTGATAAAAAGATTACATCAAGCTGGCTTTGTGCTACTGCAAAGTCCTTAAGAGGCATTGCCTCTAACCCCAAAGCCTTCTTAGGCTCTTCCTTTATTTTAGGAGCTACCGCTTCACTCTTCTCTACAGCTACTGCCTTTTTCTTAAATGGATTATTAAAAGGATTAAAGTCTACCTCTGTAATTAATGATGAGTCATTTCTATATACTGCACGCTCAATAACATTCTTTAGCTCTCTAACATTTCCCGGCCAAGAGTAATTCATTAAAGCCTCTACTACCTCATCTGATAAAACAGGAAGGCCATCATGTCCACACTCTAAAGCCATCTTAGAAGCAAAGTATTGTGCAAGCAGTAGAATATCATCACCTCGTTCTCTTAGAGGTGGGATAAAGAGTACCTCAAAGCTTAACCTATCTAATAAATCCTCTTTGAACTTACCCTGCTTACATAGCTCTAATAAATCAGCATTAGTTGCACCAACTATTCGAACATTACACTCATGAGTTACAGAGGAGCCAACTCTTTCATAGGTTCCATACTCAACAACACGCAAAATCTTTTCCTGGACCTCAAGTGGTATAAGCCCAATTTCATCTAGAAAAAGTGTTCCGCCCTCAGCCTCCTCAAAGCGGCCCTTACGAGTCTTTGTTGCTCCAGTAAACGCACCCTGCTCATAGCCAAATAGCTCAGACTCAATTAGTGATGAAGGAAGCGCTGCACAGTTTACAGCAACTAAGTTCTTCTGCCATCTTGGAGAGAGATAGTGAATTCTCTGAACTGCTAGCTCCTTACCAGATCCACGCTCTCCTATAATAAGGACAGCTCTATCAACCTTTGCAACCTTTGATAGTTTATCCTGAAACTCCAAGTAAACATCACTTTCACCTATTCCCTTCTGAAGGCTATCCCGCATATTATCCATGTGGGAGATTTTACCACACGTGGGATTTTTCACCAAGGAAAATAATAAAATAACCATTTATTTTTACAAAAATTTTAAAATGTAAAAATCCATCTTCTTGTAATACAATAAGATATTATTCAATAATATAAGTTGGCACACTTCTTGCTTATATAAAAAGCGTAAAAGTAAATTTATTTTGGAGGAAACTATGGGAGTTTTTTCAAGATTTAAAGATATTGTTAATGCAAACATAAATGCTCTATTAGATAAGGCAGAGGATCCAGAGAAGATGCTAAAGCTCATGATGCAGGAGATGGAAGATACCCTCATTGAGCTAAAGAGTAATTGTGCAGCAAGGATGGCATCTAAGATCAGACTTGAAAGAAAGATTGCAGAGCAGAAGGCTTTAATTTCTCGTTGGCAGACAAGAGCAGAGCTTGCAGTTGATAAGGGTCGTGATGATTTAGCAAGAGATGCACTGATTGAGAAGAAGAAGGAAACTGAGACACTTAATACTCTATTAAAGGATGTAGATAACTACTCAGAGATTATTGAGCAATCAAAAACTGAGATTAATCAAATAGAGGATAAGCTTAACCAAGCAAAGCTTAAGCTTAAGAGCCTACAGGAAAAGGCTAGAGCTGCTGAGGCTGAGGCCCTTGCAAATGAGCGCCTTAAAAGAAGTACAGAGGCACACTTTGAGGACTTTGAATCCATCATCGATAAGATGAAAGCAGAGAATGAGCTTTCAAAGCCAGCTAAAACAACTGCTGATATGTTTAGAGAGCTTGAGGAGCAGGATGAAATTGAGAAGGAGCTTGAGGCTCTTAAGAAGGGCAGAGAATAATGGCAGTTATAATTGTAGCAATAGTATTTGGAAGCTTAATCGCTATTACAGCAATCGAAAAAGCCTTTGACCTAAAAAAGAGAAAGCTCGAGGCTGAGATCAGAATGCAGGAGCTAAGAGCAGGTGTTGCACCTGGTACTTACTCAAGAATCAGTAAAAAGGATCTAAAGAAGAATGCAAGAAAGGAAAAAGCTAATGAGGACTTAGGTGTGCACCAGAACACAGAGGCAGAGGAAAGAGAAGAGCTTTTAAGAGGAATCGCAGATTTAAAAGAGCGAATTGATAATATAGATACCATAATGGCTAGTAGAAAACAAAGTGCGGAGGATGAAAAAAATGACTAAGAGATGGTATAGAAGCCCAAGAGGTAAGATTTTAGGAGTAGCAACAGGACTTGCAGAGTGGAGAGATCTTCCAGCAGATCCAGTTAGATTAATTGTCTTTCTAGCAATTATTTGTACAGGATTTTTCCCTGGAGCAATCATATATTTAATCGTAGCACTTTGTCTTCCAGCTAATGAAGAGGACTACCAGACAAACTTTAAGAAATACTACGATAAGGGTCATATCTACAAGGATGCCGAGGATGCTAACTATTACGAGGCTAAGGAAGAAAAGAGTAATGACGACCTTAGAGCTGAGTATGAAAACCTAAAGAAGAAGGTTGAAGAGATGGAAAACGAGATGTTTGATAAGGAAAAGGATTGGGATGCTCGTTTTAATTCTACAAAATAAATAAGGATTTGGAGCTGTTTAAGCAGCTCCAAGTGAAAAACTAATGGATAAGAAAAAACTGTTCTTTACACTACTTCTAATAGTAGTATGCATACTTTTATTTGTAAGAAGATTTATAGCACCAGCTAACACGCCTTCATACGATATTACAACTGAGGTTACAAACAATAATATAGAGATTAATTTCTCATCAAACGATTTATATATAAAGGGAGAGGATATTCCTTATGCAATATTGCGTTTTGGTGAGGATTGTATAGATTTAAATGAAAATATTATAAAAACAATTACTGTTAAAGCTAAAAGCTCTGTAATCCTTTCATTGCCACAAAATGCTAAAACTGTAGTCGTAAATGGTAGTGGTAATGTTTACATAAATAATATAGCTGCTGAGCAGCTTGTATTATCTGCAGCAAACCTTGAGCTTGATGATGCTAATATCGATAAAGCGTCTTTAAGCGCTAAGGAAAGCACAATTTCCTCATCTAGCTTTTCAACGCTATATGTTAAAGGCAGTAGCAAGCCCATTACTATAATAAATAGTAGTGCTAAAAGCATTATGACTGAAACTATTTCAGGTGATATCACAATTGATTCCACTGCTGCTTTTATAGAAGCTAAATCAGATAGTGGTAATATCGATTTAACTCTCAACCAAGATAGCCATATAGTAGCTTCAAGTGAAAATGGAATTATAGAAATTGATGATGGTTTAGATAAAATCGATAGCAAAAATACAGTATTAATTAAAACAAATAGCGGGAACATTCGAATCTCAGGAGATAACGATGATTAAATTTTCAAGACCTTTAATTTTCTTATTAATAATAGTTTTAGCTCTACTTTGCTACTTTGTTCCTTTTAAGCCTATTTCAATATTAGCAGCTCTACTATTAGCTATAATAGCAATTTGGTTAATTGCAGAAAAGAAATATCCTGGCTTTTCAAATAAGGTCTTTAAAAACTTTACTAAGACAACTCTTACTCTAAATAATAATACCTTTGAGATATCAACCCCTACTGCAGATGTTATAGTTAAGAGAGCAACAGATGAACCATTTGCTCTTTTAGATGGAGAAGAAATCCCTCTAACAGAGGATATTTCTATTGAGCGTGATTCAAAGAATTTAAAATATATTACACTCTACCTTCCAAGAGAGCTGGATAAAATTAAGCTATCACTTGTTGCAGGTAATCTAGATCTATCACTTGCTAGCGCAAGGCTTATCGAAGCTCAAAGTGTAAGTGGCAATGTTAAGCTATTAGATATTGCTGCAAATGAAATAACTACAAAAAGTGTTAGTGGAGATGTATCTCTTTATAATGCAAGCTGCGATAAGCTAACAGCATACTCAACAAGCGGAGATTGTGAAATAAAGAGAAGTAAAGCTCAAAGTATAAAGGCTGGATCAATTAGTGGAGATATAGAGCTTTTATCAGATTTTAACTCCTGTGATCTATCAACAACTAGTGGAGATATAGATATAACTACCGAGGATAAGGGCTTTTCTCTTACACTACAATCAACCACAGGTGATTGGACAGTATTTGGTAGAAGCGGTAAAGGACAATATAAGGAGGATGGAAGAGAGGGGTATTCTATTAAAGCATCCTCACTTTCAGGCTCAATTAATGTAATTAGGAGGTAATAAATGATAGCTTTTTCTAAAAGAAGAATAATTTTTATAATAATTGTATTAGCAATTTGTTGGATGACATTTAACATAACCTTCTGCTCTATTAATTCAAGAGCATCAAGAGTACATGTTTCATTTGACTTTGATGACGTTGAGATAAAATCAACTGTTTCCTCTATTAATATAGTAGAGGACGATATAAATAAGGTACTTATAAAAATTGATGGAAACACAAAGGAGCTAGCAAAGGGAGAAGAATATACAATAAAAACTAAAAACAAGGCATTTATTACAGTTCCTCGTAATTTAGATAGCATAAAGATTGAAAGTGTATCTGGGTTTATATCTGCATATGAATTATCTGCAAAGGATATTGAAATAAATAGTGTATCGGGCTCAATATTTGGTTCCGACTCAAATAAGCCAGATGATGTATTACTAAACTCTGTATCCGGTGCAATTGAATATACAAGCTCAACCGATAGTGATTTTACTGCACAAACTATTTCAGGAAGTGTTAATGTTAAATCACATGCAGAGGATATTAAAATAAAATCTGTTTCAGGCTCCTTAGCTTTAGATAATGAGGATAGTGATAGTAGCTTTAAGTTCACAACAGTATCTGGCTCCTGGCAATATGATAACCAAAATGGTTTAGGGGAAATTGAAATAAGCAATAGCTCTGAAAAAATGATACATGCAGAAACAGTCTCGGGAAGCGTAAAGGTCTATTAATAAAAGAGAGCATCATTTGATGCTCCTTTTTTATCAAAGTAATAATACAAAAATATCGTATTTTAATGGTATAAAGTTGCATATTTTTACATATTTGTTGCATTTTGCTGAATTTTTATAAATTATGTTGCAGAAAACATCATATTTTTGATATCCTTCTGTCAATTTGGACTTACGAGGAATTAACGTGCAAAAGGCATATCTAAAATTAAAAGATGGAACTATTTTTTCCGGCATATTACATGGAAAAGCTAATGTATGTGGAGAAGTTGTTTTCAACACATCAATGACAGGATATCCTGAAATACTAACTGACCCTTCATATAATGGACAAATAGTTGTAATGACTTATCCATTAATCGGCAATTATGGTGTTGATATATATGAAAAGGAGAGCAGTAGTATTAAAGCTACTGCTCTTATTGTAAAAAAGCTATATAGAGGCCCACTTCCTGAAGGAAAAACCTCATTAGAAGAGTATATGAGTAAGGGCGATAAGCCTATATTAGAAGGTATAGATACAAGAGCCTTAACACTTCATCTAAGAGATAATGGAAGCCAAAATGGAGTAATTTATCTTGAAGGTATGGAGGCAGAAGCAGATAAAATTCTTTCCACCTTCCCTAAAATTACAGAAAGAGACCTAATTAGTGAGGTAGCTGTTGATAAGGTTACACAATCACCTGAGCTAAGTGAAGGCTTTGTTGCTCCTCCTACAAATCCAACTCTAAAGGCTGCTGTAGTAGATTATGGTATTAAATACTCAATAATCGATGATTTATATCAAAGAAATTGTGCTGTAACACTATTTCCTCCTACCTTCAAGGCTGAGGATGTACTCGATAAGGGATATGATTTATTGTTCTTATCAAATGGCCCAGGAGACCCTGCACTTCTTACTCAGAGCGTTGAGGAAATAAAGAAGTGCTTAAAGAAAATACCAATTAGAGGTATTTGTCTTGGTCACCAGCTACTAACACTAGCTCTTGGTGGTAAAACTGTGAAGATGGACTTTGGCCACCATGGAGGAAACCAGCCAGTTAAAGATATGATTACAGGAAAGACCTTCGTAACAAGCCAAAATCATGGATTTATGAGTGATGAAAAAACTCTTCCAAGTGAAGTTTTAGTTTGGATGAGAAATGCAAATGATAACTCAGTTGAAGGAATTATTTCGAAAGAAAACAATGTTAAATCAGTTCAATTCCACCCTGAGGCATCCCCTGGCCCACATGACAAAAACGATATCTTTGATGAATTCTTAAAGGAGCTTTGATATGCCAAGAAGAGATGATATACACCACATTCTAGTAATAGGTTCAGGTCCTATAGTTATTGGTCAGGCTTGTGAGTTTGACTACTCAGGAAACCAAGCTGTTAAGGCCCTTAAAGAAGAAGGCTATGAGGTTTCTTTAATAAACCCAAATCCTGCAACAGTAATGACTACTCCAGGAATTGCTGATCATATCTTTCTTGAGCCTTTAAAGGTTGAGTACATTGAGAAGATATTCCAGCAGGTTGCTCCAGATGCAATTTTATCTACTATGGGTGGTCAGAGTGCTTTAAACCTCACAATGGAGCTTCAAGAAAAAGGAATATTAGATAAATACAATGTTAAGGTTATTGGAGCCTCTGCTGATGCAATTAATAAGGCTGAGGATAGAGGTGAATTTAAGAAGATAGTCTCAAGCTTAGGTCTGGAAAGTGCTGCATCAAGAATAGTACACACACTCGATGAGGCAAAAAAGGTTTTAAATGAGATTCCTCTACCACTAATTATTAGACCATCCTTTACTCTTGGAGGCATGGGTGGCTCTATTGCAGAAAGCAAGGAGGATTATCTTCCACTCGTTGAAAGAGCCTTAGAGATTAGTCCTGTACATGAAGTATTAATTGAAGAATCATTAATTGGCTGGAAGGAATTTGAAATGGAGGTTATGAGAGATAGTAAGGATAATGCTATCATAGTATGCTCCATTGAAAATATCGATCCTATGGGTGTTCATACTGGCGATAGTATTACAATTGCTCCAAGCCAAACACTCTCAGATAGAGACCTTCAGAGAATGAGAGATGCATCAATAAATATCCTAAGAGCTGTTGGTGTTGATTGCGGTGGTTCAAATGTACAGTTTGCATTAAATCCTAAGGATGGGAGAATGATTGTCATCGAGATGAATCCTCGTGTATCACGTTCCTCTGCCCTTGCAAGTAAGGCAACAGGCTTCCCTATTGCAAGATGCTCTGCAAAGCTAGCTGTAGGATACACCCTAGATGAGGTAGTAAATGAAATTACTGGACAATCAGTATCATGCTTTGAGCCTGCATTAGACTATGTTGCAGTAAAGGTTCCTCGCTTTGAGCTTGAGAAATTCCCTCTACCTGTCTCTGCCCTGGGCACTCAAATGAGAAGCGTTGGTGAGGCTCTTGCTTTAGGAAGAACATGCGCAGAAGCCTTAAATAAGGCATTAAGAAGCGCAGAGAGAAAGATTGAGGGTCTTCAAGAATTAAATAAGGATGTAGATACTATTCTACATGCAGCTCACCCATTAAGATTAGAAGCAGCTTATACAGTAATTAAACAAAAGGGAGAAGCTGCAATTCCTGAGGTTAATAGAATTACTGGCTTTGACCCATATTTCTTATATGTTCTTTTAGAACAATCTGAGCTTGATAAGGAAATTGAAAAGGGACTAACTAAGGAGCTTTTAATTAAAGCGAAAGAAAATGGTATGTCTGATAAGCGAATAGCTACACTTGCAAAACTCAGCGTAGAGGAAGTAAAGAAGCTAAGAGAGGAGGAAAACCTCCATATATCAACTCACTTTGTCGATACCTGTGCTGGTGAAGCTAAGGCATTAACCCCATATTGCTATACAACCTATGGTGAAGCAGATGAAGGAGAGCCTCTTGGAGAGGATGCTGTAATTATCCTTGCATCAGGTCCAAATAGAATTGGACAGGGTCTAGAATTTGATACCTGCTGTACCCTATCCTCTCTTGCTTACAGAAAAAAAGGTCGTAAGACAATAATGATTAACAGTAATCCAGAGACTGTTTCTACAGACTTTAATACATCTGATAGACTCTATATCTCTCCTTTAACTAGTGAAGAGGTAATTGAGATTATGAGAAAGGAGCATTGTAACAGAGTTGTAGTTCAGCTTGGAGGACAAACACCACTTAACATGGCCGCAGAGCTTGAGGCTGCAGGAGCTCAAATTGTAGGTACCTCACTCGAAAGCATAGACAGAACTGAGGATAGAGGTGAATTCTCTGCTCTAGTAAAGGAGCTTGGATTAAGACAACCTGAAAACAGAATGGGTGTAAGCAAAGAGGATGTAATTAAGAAGGCAGAGGAAATAGGCTTCCCTGTTCTACTACGTCCATCCTTTGTTCTTGGCGGTAGATGTATGTTTATCGCATATGACACAGCGGGCTTAGAGGAGTTCTTCCAAGTTTCAGGACTTGAAATTTCTCAAAAGAGTCCAGTGCTAGTAGATCAATTCTTAGAGGATGCATTTGAGTATGACCTTGATGCGATCTCAGATGGTAAGCACATATATATCGGAGGAATATTACAGCACATCGAAGCTGCTGGTATCCACTCAGGTGATAGCGCTGCTGTTTTCCCTCCATATAAAAGTAAGCCTGAGATAATTGAGGAGATGAAAAGCTGGACATTAAAGCTTGCGACTAAGCTAAATGTAAGAGGCTTAATGAATATCCAATTCGCAGAAAAGGATGGAAAGCTTTACATCATTGAGGTTAATCCACGTGCATCTAGAACAGTACCATTTATCTCAAAATCCAGCTCAGTAAACCTAGTAGAGGCTGCCGTAAGAGTTTGGGAGGGCGAGGATTTAGTAGCTCAAGGACTTGTTAAGCCTGGTGATAACATCGCAACAGGAAGATGTACTGTAGGCTGGGCAATTAAGGAGGCTGTATTCTCTTTTGATAGATTCGTCAATGTTGACCCTCAGCTAGGACCTGAGATGCGATCAACTGGTGAGGTTGTTGGTATTGGAACTACCTTTGGTGAGGCATATGCAAAGAGCCAGGCTGCGAGTGGAAACCTACTTCCACGACAAGGTAGAGTTGTTATATCTGTTAATAAAAAGGATAGAAACACAATTCTTCCAATTGCTAAAAAGCTTGAGGAGCTTGGCTTTGAGCTATATGCAACAAAGGGAACTGCAAGAGATCTATTTAATGAGGGTATTTTAGCAAACGTTGCTTTAAAGGTTAATGAAGGACACCCTAATATTGTTGATATGATAAGAGCTCATAAAATCGATCTTGTTATCAATACTCCAATGGGTTTCCATTCAAGAAAGAGTGATGATGACATCAGAACAGAAGCAATGAGAAATAAAATCCCATATACCACTACGACTAGTGCCGCTCATGCAGCGACATTAGCTATCGAATTCTTGAAAAAGAAGGAGTATATTGTACGAGAACTAAGAGCAAACAAATAAATGTTTAATAAAACTAAAATCTTTTTATTAAAAATGTGTTTACTCTTTTTTTGAAAGCTTGTATGTTATAGATGATTGGTGCTAGCTAACTGTCTGTCACAATTTCCCTCAACACACCTATTGATGGCGGTCAGCAGCACCTTTATTTTTTTGTCTTTTGAATTAGCATTTTTATTATTAGGAACTGTTACTAATAGTATTTTTTCTTAATATTTATTATCAATTTTACTAGCTTACCTACTATTTTTGCATTTTTATTGCAAAATCACCTATTAAGGTCTAATATTCTTACAAGAGGATATTATAAAATGCTAGTTAACTTTAATTTTAAAAACTTTCGTTCCTTTTTTGATGAACAAAATCTCTCTCTATTAGCAGGTCACGATAAGGCATTAGAAGAGAATATCATCTCGATTAGTACAGATCTTATTCCTGGTAATTTAGGAGTCCTCAGAAATATTACAGTCTTTGGAGATAATGAGGCTGGAAAAACTAATTTGTTGAAGACACTAGATTTCATGAAGAAAATGGTATTTCTCTCTTCTTCAATGAATATTTGCACACAAAACGAGCCATTTGCTTTACATGAAGGAGCATCTTTACTTGATACACATCTTGAGGTCGAAATAATACAAAATGGAGGCTTCTATAAATATGGCTTTGTAATCAACTCAAATAAAATTGTAAAGGAATGGCTTTTTAGAAGAAGTGAAAGATTAACACCAATTTTTAAAAGAAATCTTGATGAGCTACAAATTACAGGACTAAGCAAAAATGAAGCAACTCTACTAATACCATCAAAGAGTACATTGTTTATCTCGATTGCTGATAAGCTCAATCTTCCTATTGCAAGTGCAATATATGATGTTAAGTCCTTTTTCCAAAGCTTAGAATTTATATCAAGCCCAAAGAGAGAGTATTTAAATCTATATCTAGAAAATGAAGATAGGATTAGAATGGCAGCTTCTATTTTAAAGCAATCAAATTTAGGCTTCTCTGATTTAAAGCTTATAAAGATGGGCTCCTATATCGATGCAGAGCTAACTCAGGATGTTTACTCAGATAATGGAGATATAACAAACAAGAAGAAGGTAAGATTATTCCAGGATCAAAATTTATTAGGAAGAGGAATAATGAGTATTGTATGCATTCTTCCTGTACTATTAAAGGCACTTGATACAGGCGGTACTGTATTGATGAATGATCTAGGCTCAACCTTAAGTGTTCATACTGCTGGCTACCTTCAGAATTTCTTCTCTGATAACAGAATTAACCCTAATGGCGCTCAAATGATAGCAACCTCCTCTGTAAGTATGCTGATGGATGAGGATTTACGAAGAGACCAAATATATTTAGTTAGCCGTGATAACCAAGGTAGGAGCTCACTTTATCGCCTTTCAGATAGGAAAAATGTGAGAAAGAGTGATGTATACAGTAAGAAATATCTCAAAGGCGAATACACTAAGCGCCTTACTGATGCAACGTAATAATTGTCAAGGAAATAGGATGATGATAATATTGTCTCAAATCCTATTTCAGACAGGAGAAGAACATGTCAGAAGAAGCTTTTATGCAGAGAACTGTCACCTGTGGAAGCTTAAGAGCCACAGATGAAGGTAAAAGCGTAATCCTAAACGGTTGGGTGCATAGGGATAGAAACCATGGCGCCCTTCATTTCATAAATCTCAGAGACCGTTATGGCCTCACTCAGGTTGTTGTTGATGATGATGCATCAGCTGAGCTTCAAGAGGTAGCAGCATCTCTTAAGCTTGAATATTGTATCGCAGTAAAGGGTATCGTTCGTCGTCGTCCAGACTCCATGATTAACCCAGATATGGCTACAGGCGAGATTGAGGTTAAGGCAGAAAAGATTGAAGTATTATCACAATGTGCAGTACTTCCATTCATGATCGACGATGAATGTAATGCAAAAGAAGATTTAAGATTAAAGTATCGTTTCCTTGATTTAAGAAGTAAGGGAATGACAGATAGAATCGTTCTTAGACATAAGATCGTAAAGGCTATCAGAGAGTATTTCTATAAAACCGATTTCCTAGAAATCGAAACTCCTACTTTAATCAGAAGTACTCCAGAGGGAGCAAGAGACTTCTTAGTTCCTTCTAGAATTTATCCAGGAAAATTCTTTGCACTTCCACAGTCACCTCAGCTCTATAAGCAGCTTTTAATGGTTAGTGGTATGGATAAGTATTTCCAAATTGCTCGTTGCTATAGAGATGAAGACCCAAGAGGCGATAGACAGCTTGAGTTTACACAGCTCGATATTGAGATGAGCTATGTTACTAGAGATGATGTACTTGCTATGATGGAAGATCTCTTTAACGATGTATTTAAGAAGGTCTTAAATATTGATCTACCAAAGAGCTTCAAGAGAATTGCCTACAACGATGCATTAAACACATATGGCTGTGATAAGCCAGATTTAAGATTTGGTCTTGAGATGCATGATGCTTCATCATTTGCAGCTAAATCAACATTTAACGCATTCTTAGAGCCTCTCAAGGGTAAGGGCGCAGTTAAATACCTAGTTGCACCTCATAAGGATGGCTTCGATTACACAAGAAAGTACATTACTGAGCTTGAAGATGCCGCTAAAGTATATGGAGCAAAGGGCCTAGCTTGGATGAAGGTTCAGGAAGGAAAGCTTTCCGGTGGTGTTACAAAGTACTTTGCAGGTCTTGAGGAAGAGGTATTAGCAACAACAGGTGCTAAGGATGGTGATTTAATCCTCCTAGTTGCACACGACAACTGGAAGAAGTGCTGTAACAGCTTAGGTGCAGTAAGAAGTAAGCTTGGTGCTGATCTAAAGCTTATTAATGAAGATGAGTTTGCATTCTGCTGGATTATCGACTTCCCATTATTCGAGTTTAATGAGGATGAGGGACATTGGGAGGCTGCTCACCATATGTTCAGTATGCCTCAAGCTGAATATATCGATACTCTAGAGCAGGATCCAGGTGCCGTTAAGGGCGATCTCTATGACCTAGTACTCAATGGATATGAGCTTGCTTCAGGTTCAATAAGAATACACGATATCGAATTACAGAAGAGAATCTTTAGAATCTGTAACTTCCCAGATGATGTAGCACAGGAGCGCTTCGGCTTCCTACTTGAGGCATTTAAGTTCTCTCCACCACCACATGGAGGAATTGCTCCTGGAATCGATAGACTTTGTATGATTATTAGTAAGGTTAATACAATTAGAGAGGTTATCGCATTCCCTAAAAATACTGCTGCAATGTCTCCAATGGATGACTGTCCTGCAGTTGTTGAGCCTTCACAGCTTAACGATCTAAAGCTTCAAATCGTACAGGAAGAAAAGTGATAGATATAATTATTATCGGGGGAGGAGCTTCAGGCTCCTTCCTTGCTTCTCTACTTCCTAACTCTCATCTTTTTGAAAAGACAAATAGGCTATGCTCAAAGCTATTATTGACAGGTAATGGAGCATGCAATATTACTCACGATGAAGAGATAAGAGATTTTATTTCACACTACTACGATAAAAAGAATTTTATATCACCAGCAATCTATAGCTTTGGACCTGAAAAAATTAAAGAGTACTTAAAATCAAAGGGTGTTGATACCTATAGTAGAGAGGATGGTAAAGTATTTCCTACCTCTAATAGAGCAGAGACAATAAAAGCGGCTCTAACTGAAGATATAAAAAACATTCATCTAAATGAAGAAGTCAAGAAAATAGAAAAGCTTGATAGCTACTTTATCGTTACTACAACTAAAGCTGAGTACAAGTCAAAGATAGTTGTAATTGCAACAGGAGGAGCCTCATACCCTTTAACAGGCTCAGATGGAACCTTCTTCCCCGCAATTAAAGCTTTAGGACATAAAATAATTCCTCTCCGCCCTGCTCTATCTGCGCTCACAACTCAAAGCATCGATACACATAAAATAGAGGGTGTTACACTTAATAATGTTACCTTACTTCATAAAGGTAAGAGATATAGTGGATCAATAGTATTTACAAAGAGAGGAATTTCAGGTCCATTAGCAATGAACCTATCAAGATCAATTGAAAATAATGATGAGCTAACGCTTATTTCAGCTCAGATAGATAGAGATGAAATTAAAAAGCAAAATGGTAAGGCAAAATGTATCAATGTACTTCATGAAATGACAGCTTTACCTAAGGCCTTTTTAGAGGCAATAGTTCCTTGCCCAGATAAAACAATAGCAGAGCTTTCAAAGAAGGATATTCAAGGAATCATGGAAGCTATTTCAGCACTAAAGCTTATTGTTAAGCTCGATAAGCTATCTCTAGCAACAGTAACTAAGGGCGGTGTTGATACAGCAGAACTAGATAAGAAAACCTTCTCATCTAAAATAGTTGATAACCTATATATTATAGGAGAATGCACAGATGTCGATGGAGAGTGTGGAGGATATAATCTTACCTACGCTCTTGCAAGTGCATACTGTGCATATAAAGCTATTCTTCTTGGTTAGGGATATCAGAAAAAGCAAATTGCTGGTCGTCCATACCCTCAGCACGACCAGTCCACTCAATCATAGGATCATCAATTTCCCAAGCACAATCGTCCTTATAATCCGATAGCATCTGAAACCTTTGTTAACGCATCTATAGTTGTTTGAATTAATTCAGGAAGCTCAATACCACAGAGCTCAGAGCCCTTAAGAATTAAATCTCTATTTACACCAGCAGCAAAGCCCTTGCTTGACCACTTCTTCTTTACAGACTTAACACTCATTCCAACCATTTTCTCTGGTCTCATTAATGCAGTAGCATATACAAGTCCTGTTAATTCATCGATTGTATATAAGATCTTTTCCATCTCTTTTACTGGCTCTACATCTACACAAATTCCCCAGCCATGAGAGCAAACAGAGTGGATGAAATCACTATCAAAATAAGGAGCTAATAGCTCTGGAGCCTTCTTGCAGTGCTCCTCAGGATACATTTCCCAGTCAATATCATGTAATAGACCAACAATACCCCAATATTCAGGATCCTCGCCTTTTTTAACAGCGAACTCTCTCATTGTCGCTTCAACACAATATGCATGATGAAGTAAGCTTTCACTCTTATTATATTTTTTAAAGACCTCTAAGGCCTCTTCTCTTGAAATCATGAAAATCCTCCTAAATACATTGTATTTATTTTCACTCTTTTTTGGAACTTCTAATACCAAAAACTTAAATTTACGAAAATTTAAAAGTTTTTTTGTATTACTAGTAGGAGGTAATAAAAAAAGAGAGAGTAAATTCTCGTTATACTTTCTCGCCAAATACTACATTTTCAAAAAGGATAACAATTTTGATAATAAGAACAAAATATACAAAAGAAGAAAGGGAAATTGTGCAGGAATTAAGGCCAATTGATGACACCTTATTTCGAACAATGGCTAAGGGTAATATTATTCTTGTAGAGCATATCGTCAGATTATCTT
>NZ_VUNN01000021.1 GCF_009695635.1 Bullifex porci | reverse complement strand
TCAAAAACCGAGCTGTTATCTCTGGCCTTCTTATTACCCTTTTACAACATTCATCTAAGTGATACATCGCTTCTTTTGTATCCATAAAACCTACCTTTAGGTAGACATTTCTTTTTACTTCTACCTATTAATAATACAAAAAGATTCGATTTTTTTTTAAAGTGGGTGCTTTTGAAGATAATAAAAGGTGCCATATAGCACCTTAAATAATCTTATTTGATAATAAACTTTTCAAAGAAATATGGAAGCTGTTTTCTCCACCATGGCCAATCATGGTTAACATCATAGCCCCAATAATCTGAGAAATGTGGAATTTCCATTCTTGTTAGGATTTCATCAAGCTCTCTAGTGCCTCTTAATAAATCCTCCTCCCAAGCTCCTTGGCCACAGCAGGTAATAATATCACTATTTTTATATAGCTCTACCCAAGGATGGTCTAGGGGCATATTTCTTAAAAATGCAGCTGGACAGTTATCATATAGAGTAGAATCCATATATTGGCCAAAGAATAAATCTGAGTTGAAGGTTCCTGAAAGAGATACCATAGCACCAAATTTATCTGGACGACGGAAGAAGAAGTTACCAGCATGGTAGCCACCCATAGAACAGCCGATAGCTATTGCTCTTTCTTTATTTCCACACTGTCTCTTTAAATCTGGATATAGCTCATCAACAATATAGTGGTACCATTTTTCTTGGTTATTAGCTCTAGTTGCACCATCTAAGGTCTTTGAAGACCAAGAAATCTCATCAAGAGAATCTGCAAGAGCAAGGTAAATCTTACCGCTATCAATGTATTGCATTATGGTATCGACCATTCCAAAGCTCTCAAAATCATAATATCTACCATTTTGAGGAGCAAATGCGATACATAATCTTCCTCCACGCTTTCCAAAGGTCTTATATGTCATCTCACGATTTAAGACCTTAGAAAAAGAGCTTCTTATTTTTCCTTCCATTAAGCTCTCTCCTCTACAAAGCTAATAAACTCAAGAGCTGCTGCTTCATCATCTGCATGAGCAGTAAACATATAGTTACCCATAGCATCATACCAAAGAGCTGGAAGACGCTCGGCCATAACGATCTTATCCTTGTATTTATTAATAACCTCATCATAGGAGTGCTTATATGAGTAATTATCACGTCTAGAAGCATAAACACAGAAGTGATCCATTCTGAGCTCAGGTACTACTCTATTATCCTGACAAACCATATCTGCCCAAATTTGATATACATCTGTTGCATGAGCCCAATTCATCATATCAGGAGTATATCCTCCAGCTGGTCTCATATTAACCTCTAGACCAACGAAATCACCCTTCTTACCAAGGCCCTTTTTATCCTTTCTTAGCTTAAAGAATTCAAGGTGTACAAATCTTGATTTAACATCAAAGGACTTAACAGTTGCTCTTCCAAGAGCTCTTAATGACTCAGGTACATCGGCTGCTGTGTAATAATCAAGATCAAGCTTGTTATTAACAATATCAGCAATTGAAGGTGG
This sequence comes from Bullifex porci, assembly GCF_009695635.1. GTDB lineage: Bacteria > Spirochaetota > Spirochaetia > Sphaerochaetales > Sphaerochaetaceae > Bullifex > Bullifex porci. Next base: position 38,847 of record NZ_VUNN01000021.1, on the reverse strand, counting down.
CCAACAGGTCATAGATTCAAAGAGAGGCTCACACTTTGAATTTGTAATTACATCGTAGGATACGATATCACCCTCGATGAATTCCTCCATAACGTATTCATAGTTAGGCTTTGATGCAAAGAAAGAATCAAGCTCACTATCATTTGTAATTTTATATGTATGAGCAGCACCTACACCACACTCAGGCTTTGCAATAATTGGGTAACCACCAATTTCATCGATAAACTTCTTTGCCTTCTTTAAATCACTAACCTTATGAATTCTTGCAACAGGTACACCAGCCTTGATGTAGTACTTCTTCATCTCATATTTAGACTTATATTTTTTTATTCCCTTATTATCTACACCAGTTGTGATATTAAAATCAGTTCTTAGCTTTGCATCCTGCTCGAGCCAATATTCATTATTAGACTCTAACCAATCGATACGACCATATTTGAAGGCGAAGAAAGCTACAGCCCTATACATCTGGTCATAATCTTCCATGTTATTAACACGATAATACTCTGTTATTGATTCCTTTAGCTCCTTTGATAGAGAATCATATGAGCTATCTCCGATTGCAAGAACGTTTACTCCATTCTTCTTTAACCTATTGCAGAAATTCCAATAGGTATGAGGAAATTGAGGTGATATAAAAATAAAGTTCATCTTTTAAAATCCTTCTAGGAAATAATATATGCTAATTTAATTATCATTGAAAATATCAAATAGCGACCCATTTTTGACAATTTTGTATGATTTTGAGCTAAGATTATTATCGTAATACTTCTCCTTATAGAGTAAGTATAGCTGTGAATCAAAGCTATAGCTCTCAAGAGCTTTTAATAGCTCCTCACCAGAGGAGTGAACATTTTTTCTTAAGAATATTAAGATAGGCTTTAGCCATAATTTAGTGTCAATAGCTGAAGCATAGAGGCTCTCTAGGTTAACTAGCTTTTTATTCATTTCATCAAAGGCTAAAACGTATTCATTGATATCTTTATATTTTAATAAACACCAATCATCACCATTTCGTTTAATAATATAGGTGTCAAATAAATATCTTAAAATTAGTAAATCATATAAAAAGCTTTTAACCTCTTCACTATTAAAGCTAGAAAGATGGGAATATACTTCTAATATTTTCTTATCATCAAAGTCGTTTTCAAGCTCTAAAATTAGAGAGGCTCCATACATTAAAAACTCTTCAAAGGTTAATATTGAATAAAAGCATCCACCCTTTTCACTTCTCATCATAGGACGAATATATTCTTCACTATCAAAAACTAAAGCATCATCAAGAGAGCATGTGATATTATCATCATCACCCTCTGTATGGCTTGTTATCATTTTCCACCACGATTTATAGCTGCTATCTAATAGAGGTGCAACACCATCTCCGTATATCATTCTGTTATATAAGCGCTCTGGAATACACCCTGCAAGAAAGCCTGAAAAGGAATCAAGGCCTCTCCAAATAACCTTAGCTATTTCTCTCTCCTTTGGATTCTCTAGCTTTGAAAGTAAGATAGAGAATACTACATCTCCCTTTGTGCATTGAGGGTAACGTGAATTCATAATCTTAAAGTAGTGGTTTAAATCTGTAGAGCTACTTAATTCTGTTCTAAGGATATAAACATGCTCTCTTAAATACTCAAAGAAAGCTTCTCTATCAACCTTTTCTACCTCACTAGAAAGAATTTCTCTTGAACGATAAAAAATATGGCCACTCTTTCCTTCTCCCCTTTGAAGACTCTCAAGACTCTCAACAGAGGCAGGACGAGCCTCATAGGAAAGGTTAATTCTTCTATCATCATTTGAGAGAGTAAATAAGAGAGCAAGGGCTGTTAAGCGCTGCTGTCCATCAACTAACTCGTAGTGGTCCTCAAGATGGAAGGTAACTAGAGAGCCCATATAGTACTCCTCTTTACCACACCTTCTTGAATCCTCAATATCTTTTACTAATCTTATAAGCTCCTCTTGGCTCCAAGCAAATTCTCTTTGATATACAGGAACTATATATTTATCGCTATTTAAGAGCATCTTTAATTTCATTAAATCCATCTTCAACACTCCTCTTTAAGCCACATATCAAAATCTTTATCAAAATCAATATCTCTAACAGGTCCCTTGCCTCTAAATGAGATATTCTTCATTCCATCAAGCATTAATGCTAGGTTATAGGAATCAACCTCACCTACATCAGAGGAATATCTAATTACATTTAATAGTGATGATTTACTATCTAAGACGTGCTCATTTAATTTTGAAAGCGTTACAGATAAATCCTCAAGTAGTGGTGCAAATGAATATTTAAATATTTTCTTAAGTAATATTTGAGTTTTATCTCCAAACCTATCTGCTGCAAAGAGCGCTAGTGCAAGGTATAGATCAAAGCATCTCTCTTGGCTTGGATTATTTAAATCAACTCTCTTTAGAACAGTAGGAATTTCATTTTCAGTCATTTTATAAACTTCTCTAAGAAGATCTATATAATGAAAGGTATGATCAAAGAACCACTTTCCATTTATCATAGGACTCTCTAAGCAATAGAGTGTATCTAATACTCTCTTTACATATGGGTAATCACGATCCTTCTCAACACCTTCAAATAAAAAGGCATGCTCCTTAGTTAAAGGATAAGCTCCTTCACCTCTTAAATAGTGCCATAGCATAGATTGAAGCATAAATAGATGAAGTAGCTCTGCTTTATCAAAGCTCTCCCATTTTGCAACACTATCAATTTTATCCTTCTCACTATCACCTCTCATAGAAACTAGGTGGTAAGCCTTCAAAATATCGGCCATATCAAGCTCTCTACCCCTTTCATGCCCACTATCAAAGAAGCTAAAGCAATCACTTAGCTCCTCAGCTATGATTAAAGTGACAAATGTATTATTAAGTAATGAGTTTTTAAAGCTTTCCTTATCAAAGCCCTCTATACTTTTTTTAATTATTCTCCAATTCTCTTTAATTCTTTTTAGCTCCTCAGGAGTCCAGCTTTTAGTAAGCTCAGGATATTTATATCCAAGTGCCTTAAATGCAAGAGATAGAGTTATTACACGAGAAAGTCCATCTACTAAATCATCCCTATGAAAGATTATTGTACCCAATGGATAGCTTTCCTTTGCAATTGCGATATCCTTAATTAATTCAGAGGTCTTTTGGCCATCCCAAGTATATACACTCTTATATTGCGGAATATGATTAATTAAGCTTAATAGCTCTTGAATACTTACATCTTTTATAGTGACTTTTCCCATGAGCAAAAAAATAACATAAACAAAGATATTAAAAAAGCTCCAAAGACCATTAAGACCTTGGAGCTCTTATTACTCAGTGATTATTTATCACATCATACCCATCTCTGGGTTACCTGCTGGCATAGCTGGAGCTGGTGCAGGGATATCTGTAACAGCACACTCTGTTGTGAGGATTAATGCTGCAATTGAAGCTGCATTCTGTAAAGCAGATCTTGTTACCTTTACTGGGTCAATGATACCTGCTTCAACCATGTTAACCCACTTCATCTCATTAGCATCGAAGCCAACACCCTTCTTCTCATTCTTACAATGATCAGCGATAACTGCACCATCAAGACCTGCATTCTCTGCAATCTGTCTGATAGGCTCTTCGAGTGCTCTCTTAACGATATTGAAGCCAACCTTCTCATCCTCTGTGAGGCTTGAAAGATCCTGAGAAGCAAGAGCATTAACTGCCTGAACAAGAGCAACACCACCACCTGGGATAACACCCTCTTCAATAGCAGCACGAGTTGCAGAAAGAGCATCCTCTACTCTGTGCTTCTTCTCCTTGAGCTCAACCTCTGTAGCTGCACCAACATTGATTAGAGCAACACCACCTGCGAGTTTTGCAAGGCGCTCCTGGAGCTTTTCTCTATCATAGTCAGATGTGCAATCAACAATCTGGTTCTTAATCTGTGCGATTCTATCGCGAATAGCATCTGTAGAACCAGCACCATTAATAATAGTTGTATTTTCCTTTTCAACCTTTACACTCTTAGCTCTACCGAGACTTGAAAGATCAGCATTTTCAAGCTTCATACCGAGCTCTTCAGTAATTACCTGACCACCTGTTAGAACTGCGATATCCTCAAGCATTGCCTTTCTTCTATCACCAAAGCCAGGAGCCTTAACAGCAACTACATTGATAGTACCTCTAACTGAGTTAAGTACGAGTGTTGTTAATGCTTCGCCATCAACATCCTCAGCGATAATTAATAAGCCCTTACCTGTCTGAACAACCTTCTCAAGAACTGGGAGAAGATCCTTCATATTACTAATTTTCTTATCATAAATAAGGATATATGGGTTTTCCATAACACTTGTCATAGTGTCTCTATTATTGCAGAAATAAGCTGAGAGATAACCACGATCGAACTGCATACCTTCAACGAAATCAACGGTAGTCTCAATAGTCTTAGACTCTTCAACTGTAATAACACCGTCCTTACCTACCTTATCCATTGCATTAGCAATTTCATCACCGATAGTTCTATCGTTGTTAGCGGAGATAGATGCAACCTGTGCGATTTCTTCCTTCTCCTGAATCATCTTTGCATCTTTCTTAATCTCTTCAACTGTAAGCTTAACAGCCTTATCAATACCTCTTCTGATGCCCATTGGGTTAACACCAGCAGCAACACTCTTCATACCTTCCTTTGTAATAGCATATGCAAGTACTGTAGCTGTTGTTGTTCCGTCACCAGCAACATCATTAGTCTTTGAAGCAACTTCCTTTAAAAGCTGTGCACCCATGTTTTCAAATGGATCCTCAAGCTCAATTTCACGTGCTACAGATACACCATCCTTTGTTACTGTAGGAGCACCATATTTCTTATCAAGAAGAACAAGTCTTCCCTTTGGTCCCAATGTTGTCATAACAGCCTTTGAAATCTTTTCAACACCGTTAACTAGAGACTTTCTAGCCTCTTCATTGAACTGTAACTGTTTTGCCATAATATATCTCCTTATATCTTTACGTTTTCAAAATCAACATGTGATAAAATACTTAAATTCTTATTTATCGGCAAGGCCTAAATATGTAAAAACAGGCCAAGTGATAAACTAAGTAAAAAAGAAAAAACACCACTAGTAAAATTCACCATATCATTATCAAAGTACTTTATTCCTCTAACAGCTCTTCTCTTATTTCCCTTCTCATCCTTTTCCTTTTCAGTTAGCTTTCCAGTTTCTTCATCGATATAATGAACTTGGATACTTGCTCCTAGAATGCTATCAATTAAGCACCCTGAAAAGCCCGCAGCTGCAACTAAAAGAGCACCTGAAAGAGTTGAATTAAAGGTAGAGTAGTAAAAAATACCATATAAAATACAAGCTAATAGAGAGCTTGAGCACCCTAGCATAGATATTCCACCAGAGAGCCCTCTTTCAACTCGAGTAAAGGTTAAAATTGAGACAGGTGGCTCCTTAGATAATATTCCTATATCACCACCCCAAGTATCTGCACAGGCTTCAGCTAAAGTAGCTGAGAAGGTAAGCAGGAACACTCCATTAGTAGTTATTCTATATAGCACTATAGAAATTAAAGGTAGTAATCCATTTGCTAGGACCTGCTTATAATCTCTTGTTGCACCCTTTTTATGTATTTTCTCAACACCTCTAACTCTTTTTGAGCTCTTTGATATAAAGGCTGCACTTATAAAGAAAAATAAATATAGCATTAAAGCAGAGGTTCCCGATAAAAATAGTGTCGTAAAGCCCATAATAGTAGCAGCGAAAGCACCAGAGATTGTAAGCTGCTTTAGCTTATATGCTAAAAGCGCAATAATTAAGATAACTCCTAAGGAAATAAGAGCTCTATATATAATTGGAATTGTGAAAAAATATTTATCAACAAGACTTAACACGATATTACTCCAATTAGGGCTGTCATTATTGGTACTGTTAGGTTATCAAGACCAAGAGGAGTTATCGATTCAAGTATTGTAGCTACTACAGCTACAATTACTGAAACAGGAATTGAATAATCAAGCAGCAGTGCAATAACTAAGGTTGTAACAAACATTACAAAGCTACCCTCATAGCTCTTATTTGCTCCAAAAGCATTATATTTATGCTTTCCAATACGTGAACCAATAAGAGCCGCTAAGCCATCACCATAGCCCATAGCAAGAACACCAAGTATTACATCACACTCTCTCATTATCCCCTTATAATATGAGAGTGTTAAAATTAATAGTGTTATTGGGAAATAGATAAGTCCATTATCTCTTTTTCTATCTCCCATTCCAAGGTAACGTCCAAAGCCTCCATATACAAATACAGTGTTTATAAAGATAAACATTATAGGTCCGAGTAAAGCATAGCCTATATTGTCAAACCCATAAACTAAGATAAACACCCAGTTTGATACTGTAATATGAATTAGCTTTCTTACAGTTTCATTTCTAAGATGTAAAAATCTATAAAGCAAGAAAGCTACTAGGACTGTAAAACATACAAAACATACCGACACAAAGAGGGAAAGGATGTTTTGGTCTACTACCATGAACGTCCTCCACCACCTCCAAAGCCACCGCCAGAGAAGCCGGAGGAACCAGAGAAGGTTATCGAGCCACCACTACTCTTCCCTTCAAAGCCACTTGTAATTAGCTTAGAAGTATATGAAGAGTTAAATCTTCTAAACATTCTAGTATAGAAATAATAATCAAGAATTGGGTTAGAGCTATAATACCAGGAAGCCTGTGTAAAGAATAAGTTCTCAAATTTCTTTGACCACTTATCCTCTAAGCCTAGTGCAATAGCATAGCTTAGGTTATGGTAGTAATACTCTGGATCTTGATCAATTAATGTCTTAAGCTGGTCAATCTCAACCTTTTCAATAAATTCTCTGTACCCTAAAATCTCTTCAACAATTTTTTGGCCATACTCACTTCTCTTTGTAATAAGCTGAGAAAGAATAGCCGCTACAGCTATTAAAATAGAGCTTATAGCACATGAAATAAAGACAAAGATAGGAGTACATCTAACAGTAATTGCGAAAGAAAAGGTTACCGCAGTGACAATCAAAGTCATTACTATCATGATAATTGCAAATAGAATAGTTAATGGTGTACTTATTTCATGCTTTCTACTAGCAGACCATACTAAAACAGAGCATATCGCAAAATAGAAAATATTAATAAATACACAAAATACTGCAAATTCCATATCTCCGATATTAATTGCAATACCAGATACAATAGCAAATATAATAGCAATTATAGCTGCTAGATTTGACATTCTTTCAGATTTCTTTGCCTTAAGAGACTGCTCGCCTTTTGAAAATCTTCTTACTAATGAAGGCTTAACTTTATTTTGCAAAATCAACCCTAGATTTGTTGAAGCTATTTCCTTAGTTGAAAGGCTATCTCTACTACCAAATAGTGCATTAAAAAGTGTTTTCTCCTCATCTGGAGCACTATCAAGGTCCTTTACCTTATGAAGGATAAAGCTCTTATTATCATCCTCAATTTTGATGTAGCCCTTATCTGCCCAATAGAAAATCATAGCAGAAAAGTCTCTATCATCTGCTGAAGAATCATAAATATATCCTACTGCTAATGGTGAAAGTCCCTCAGGTGGTTCAAATCTTGGAACAATTACTATTGGCTTATCAACACCATACTTTTTGTAAAGTACAATTAATATAATAAGTACAATAATAGCTGAAATTGCTGTAATCGAAAGTCCTAAAGCTGAATAATCCTTTGGAACTCTTGCACCAACAAAGTACCCCTCATCCATCTCAACTCTTAATGTTAGTGCTTGGTTATTATTTAAGCCTGAAAGAGAGCCACTAACACTTCTTGAACCATCAAAGGAATATTTAATTTGACTTGTGCTTCCATATTCTCCAAAGGTTAGCCAAATTTTATTTCTATCAATAGGCTTTGGAAAATCCACATTAAAGGAAACATTATTAATATTACAATTCCACTCAGGACCTATAATATTAAAATAAAATTCATCGTAATCAGGATATATATCTGCACCTAAATCATAATCATATGAAATAGTATAGTGCTGTCTTCCCTCTACTAAGCGATCAGCATCTCCAATTTTTATAGAGATATAATCGTTATTCTCCTCTTCATCCCAAGTAGCATTTACATCAATATTAGAGAGTATTGCTCTAAAACCACTATCATAATTTACAGGGATATCCCTATAAAATCCATGAGATGGAGATGTATAGTACATGTCAATGTTTTCAGTAACTCTATAGACACGGTTTTCCTCTACCGTGATAGAAATATCGTAATTTTCAATGTAGAAGCTCTCTGCCTGAAGAGTAAAAAGAACAAAACAGAGAGCAATAATAGCAAATAACTTTTTCATTTAAAATTTTACTTCAACTCTTGCCTTTGCAGCTTCCTCTACCTCTGCATAAGGAAGCTTCTTAAAGCCTGTCATAGACGCAACAATATTAGAAGGGAACATCTCAACCTTTTCGTTTAATCTCTTAGCAATTGCGTTATAGTACTTTCTAGCATTTAATAAGCCCTTCTCTATCTCTGTGAGCTGCTTTTGAAGATCTAAGAAGTTAGTATTAGCCTTTAATTCAGGGTAGCTCTCAGAAAGAGCAAATAGAGACTTTAAGGTTCCAGATAGAGCATTATTAGCAGCATCCTTAGCTTCCATAGTTGTAGCATTAATTGCACTATTTCTTGCCTTGATAACAGCCTCTAGAGTCTCATTTTCATGCTTTGCATATCCCTTTACGGTCTCAACTAAATTTGGGATTAAGTCATATCTTTGCTTTAGATGAACATCTATACCAGCGCTAGACTCTTCAGCTTGGTTTCTAAGCTTTACAAATGAATTATAAACTGAAATAAAATATATCAAAATAATCGCAATAATAGCGATGATAACGATTAATGCTGTCATATCATCCTCCAAATAAAATATTTATTTCCCTTTGAGGATAATATTTAAATGCTGAAGTGTCCACAAAAACATTAATTTAATAAATAAAGGATGGAAATTGTATTAATAAGTTGTACTTCTTAGCTAAGAAAAAAACTGGGAGCTTTATCCTCAATATTTAAGATCAAGTCTTAAAATTCATTGCAATCAAAACGTTTGAGATGTATAATTTTTGTATATAAAATGCATAAAGGAGTACAATGTGAGAGAACGTCATAATCGTCTCAGCGTGGTTAAGGAGATTATCAAAAATAATAGAATTGATAACCAAGATACCCTCCTAGATTTATTAAAAGAAGAAGGCTTTAACGTAACCCAAGCAACATTATCAAGAGATTTAAAGATGTTAAAGGTCGGAAAGATTTCTGATGGTTGGTCAGGTTATTACTATTCTCTTCCTGAGAACGATTTAGTATCTGAATCAGAAAAGAGTTATATCCAAGATGTTCGTAGAGGTATTATCTCTATCGAATTCTCTGGAAACGTTGGTGTTGTAAAAACAAGACCAGGACATGCAAATAGTGTTGGTTTTGCGCTTGATGTATTAAACCTACCTGAAATATTAGGCTCTATAGCAGGCGATGACACAATCTTCCTAGTCCTACGTGAAGGAATGACAAAGGAAGATCTTCTTGAGAGCTTCCAAACAAGAATCCCTGAAATTGAAAACTAAAAGGAGTGCAAATATGGAATATAAGAATCTCGATACTTTGAAAGCATTTGCAGAGCTTTCAAATAGTAAAAAAGCTTCAATTAAGGAGCTTCTCTCAAAGGAGAGAGTTGAAAAATGTAATATAGCTGCTGGTGGTTCATTAACCTATAACTATGCTGCTATGCCTGTAACAGATGAGGCTATTAGTCTAATGCAAGCTTTAGCAGATGAGGATGAGCTAGTAGAAAAATATAAGGCTATTTTATCTGGTCAAGTTATGAACCCAGGGGAAAAGAGATTAGTATTACACCAGCTTACACGTGGTAACTGCTTAGGAACTCCTGTTCTAGCAGATGGAGAGGATAAAGGTGAATTCTACTCCTCACAGCTTGCAAGAATTAAGGATTTTAGTGAAAAGGTAAGAAATGGTGTAATTAAGGGTTCAACAGGTAAGCCTTTTGATACAGTATGTCAAATTGGTATTGGTGGTTCAGACCTTGGTCCAAGAGCTCTATACCTTGCACTTGCAGAATATATCAACAACTCACCTGTTAAGCATTTGAATGCAAAATTCATCTCAAATGTTGACCCAGATGATGCAGCATCTGTAATTAGAACAATTAATCCAGAGACAACTCTATTTGTATTAGTTTCAAAGTCAGGTACTACTCTTGAAACTCTTACTAACCAGCTTCTTGTTACATCATCTTTAAAGGGTGTAGACCCTGCTAAGCATCTTGTTGCTGTAACAAGTAAGACAAGCCCTCTTGCTTCAAGTAAGGATGTATTAGATGCATTCTTTATTGATGATTACATTGGCGGTAGATATAGCTCAACTAGTGCTGTTGGTGGTGTTATCCTCTCTATTGCTCTTGGCTATGAAACCTTTGAAGAAATTCTAAAGGGTGCTCATGAAGCAGATATGAATGCACTTGAAACAGATATTACAAAGAATGCAGCTTTAATGGATGCATTAATTGGTATGTATCTTAGAAATGTATACTCATACCCTTCAACTGCTATTCTTCCATATTCTCAAGCTCTCTCACGCTTCCCAGCTCATCTACAGCAGCTCGATATGGAATCAAATGGTAAGCATGTAAATCGCTTTGGAGAAAAGCTAAATTACGTTACAGGACCTGTTATCTTTGGTGAGCCAGGAACTAATGGTCAGCATAGTTTCTACCAGCTACTACACCAGGGAACAGATATCGTCCCACTTCAGTTTATTGGCTTTAAGGAAAACCAGGCTGGAAGAGATATCGTAATCGAGGGTTCTACAAGCCAAGTAAAGCTTAATGCAAACCTTGCAGCTCAAATAGTTGCTTTTGCTCTTGGTAAGAATGATGACAATCCTAATAAGGAATTTGATGGAGAAAGACCATCCTCATTAATCTATGCTAACAGATTAACTCCTCTTGCTCTTGGTGCTCTTCTCGCACACTTCGAGAATAAAGTAATGTTCCAGGGCTTCTTATGGAACCTTAACTCCTTCGACCAAGAAGGTGTACAGCTTGGTAAGGTACTTGCTAAGAAGGTTCTCAATGGCTGTCAGGGAGATGAAATCTTAAAGGCTTTTGCAGATTTATTAATCTGATTTAAGCTTTAAACAAAATATAACTACCGGCTCGCCCGGTAGTTTTCTTTTTTAAAGAGAAAATAAAATGGACTGTAAAACAGCCCATTTTTTCGTTTGTATTTTCACTTTATCAAAGTGAAGAACCAAAGTCAGTTACAATAATTTGTCCTGTAATAGGTCTTGAATCATCACTTGCAAGGAATAAAAGGATCTTTGCAACATCATCAGGCATACATGGCTGAACCTTTAAGTCAGCATGCTTAGCCATCTGGCCCATCATATCAGGATCTAATGCTGCTGGATTTAATTTCATTGTCATAGGAGTTACGATAGTTCCTGGACAAATTGAGTTACATCTAATTCCCTGACCAGCAAAGCGCATTGCAATGTGCTTAGTAAGTGAGATAACAGCACCCTTACTTGCTACATATGCAGCACCACCACAACCATAGTAGCCTGCAGCAGAATCTAGGTTAACAATAGAACCCTTTCCATGCTCCTTCATTACCTTTGTAGCTTCTCTAGAACAAAGCATTGTGCCCTTAGCGTTGATTGAGTAAACCTTTTCGATATCCTCGAGAGTACACTTATCAATTGGCTTTAAGCCCTCTTCAAGAATGCCAGCATTGTTAACAAGTACATCTACTGTTCCAAAGGTATCAACTGCGGCCTTTACCATGTTCTTTACATCTTCTTCATTACTAACATCACATCTAACAGCTAATACTTCACCACCATTAGCCTTAATCTTGTTAGCAACTTCTTCAAGCTTATCAACTCTTCTTGCAGTAATAACTACCTTTGCACCCTCAGCAGCAAAAAGCTCAGCAGTTGCAGCACCTACGCCTGAGTTAGAACCTGTGATAATACATACTTTTCCATCTAATCTTTTCATAAAAAAGCCTCCCGTCTATTTAATTATATACTTTTTCGGGAGGCTTAATCGATATAAATTTATTTTTTATTTTGATAAAAGCATTGCATCATTGGCTTCTGTACTTCCACTTGCCTTTGAGAACATATCTAAAAGATCAGGTACAGTGAGCTTTTTCTTATCATCACCAGAAATATCAACAACAATATGACCAGCATCCATCATGATAAGTCTATTACCATGTGCAATAGCATCTCTCATGTTGTGTGTTACCATCATGGTTGTTAAATTATTTTCTGAAACTACCTTATCAGACATAGCAAGAACCTTTTCAGCTGTCTTAGGGTCCAAAGCTGCTGTGTGCTCATCTAAAAGTAGTACTTTTGGCTTCTTTAAGGTTGCCATCAAAAGAGTTAGTGCTTGACGCTGTCCACCAGAGAGTAGACCAACCTTTGTAGTAAGTCTATCCTCAAGACCGAGGTTAAGTCCTTTTAGAGCTTGGTAGAACATCTCACGTTCATCCTTAGTAATACCCCATTTTAAACCTCTTCTTTGACCACGTCTTAATGCAAGAGCCATATTTTCCTCGATCATCATGTTAGGATTTGTACCCTTCATAGGATCTTGGAATACACGTCCAAGCATTGTAGCTCTTTTGTAGTCTGGCATGTTTGTTAAATCAACATCATCTGCTTTGATAGTACCTTCATCTACGAAGAATACACCAGCGATAGCATTTAGCATTGTTGATTTACCAGCACCATTACCGCCGATAACAGTAACGAAATCACCATCATTAAGTGTTAAGCTTAAGTTATCAAGCGCTAGCTTTGCATTAATTGTACCTTTATTAAAGGTCTTTGAAATATTCTTCAGCTCAAGCATTCTTTACCCCCTTATGATGAGAAAATACTTTACTCTTCCAATAAGGAACTGCTAAGAAAAGCGCAACAATTACAGCTGTAATGAGCTTGAGATCGTTTGTGTTTAATCCGAGCTGGAGAGTGATTTGGATAACGATATAGTAGATAATTGCACCGCAGACAACAAAGGAAAGAGTTCCTGCAAAGTTATGCTTAATTTTCTTAAATACAACTTCACCGATAATAACGGAAGCAAGACCAATTACGATTGCACCACGACCCATGTTAACATCAACAGCACCTTGATATTGAGCAACTAGTGCACCTGAGAGTGCTACTAATGCATTAGAAATCATAAGGCCAAGGATAATATCGTTATCTGGGTTAATACCTTGTGCTCTAGCCATATCCTTATTGGCACCAGTTGCTCTCATTGAACAACCTTTTTCTGTTCCAAAGAACCAATAAATAACACCAATAAGAATTGCTAAAAGAATTAATAACAAAAGAACTGGGTTATCGAATGAAAGATCACGAACATAGCGTTGTGATACTAATAAGTCATATTTATCAACACTTACTGGCTGATTTGACTTTCCGCCCATAATTCTTAGGTTTACAGAATATAAAGCAAGCTGAGTGAGTATTCCCGCAAGAATAGCAGGAATACCACACTTTGTATGAAGGGCTGCTGTGATAAGCCCAGCGATTGCACCTACACCGGTGGCAGCAAGAACTGCAATATATGGATTAACTCCCGCTCTAATCATGACAACGCATACAGCGCCACCTGTAGCAAGAGAACCGTCAACAGTAAGATCGGCTACATCGAGGATTCTATAGGTGACATATACACCTAAAGCCATTATACCCCAAATCAAGCCCTGTGATACTGCACCTGGAAGTGCATTCAAGAGTGAAATCATTACAACAACCCCTAAAGATATTATTAGATAGCTACGTAACCTGCTGGAGCTGCAATTCCGAGGGCTTCACAAATAGCTGCGTTATACTTCTTTGTGACCTGTGGTGCATACTGAACAGGCATCTTAGAAACATCAGCACCATCCTTGAGGATTGAAACTGCCATCTCACCTGTAGCATAACCGATATCATAGTAACTGATTGAAAGTGTTGCAACACCACAACCTGAACAAATACCCTCTTCACCAGCAACTACTGGAGTCTTTGAAGGAATTACTACGTTTGCAATAGCTTCTGTGTTAGAAGCAGCTGTGTTATCTGTAGGGATGTAAATAACATCTACACTGTCAGCAGCCTTCTGAGCAACAGATGCTACATCATTTGTATCTGTGAATGAGAATCTAGCTGTTTCATATCCAAGCTTAGCAAGTTCTTTTTCCATAACTTCTACCTGGTAAACTGAGTTAGCTTCAGCTGAGCAGTAGAGTAAACCTACTTTCTTAGCTGTTGGGAAGAGCTCCTTAACCATTTCAGCCTGTTTATCAAGTGGAGCAAGGTCAGATGTACCAGAAACGTTAGTTCCAACTGTACCAGTCCAGCCGTCAATTTCAAGAGCTGAAGCATAGTCTGTAATAGATGTACCAAGTACAGGAATCTTACTTGTTGCAGAAGCTGCAGCCTGGAGAGGAGCAGTAGCATTAGCAAGAATTAAGTCAACATTCTTAGCAACAAAACCATTTACAATTGTTGAACAGTTTGTAGCTTCACCAGAAGCGTTCTGTTCATCGATAACGACTGAATCACCGAGTCCTTTAATAAGAGCGTCTTTGAAACCCTGTGTAGCAGCATCAAGAGCTGGATGCTGAACTAACTGACAAATACCAACTGTGTACTTTTTACTTGACTCTGCAGAACCCTGAGCAAATACAGATGCGCACATCAATAGAGCTAACAAAACGACGAGAACTTTTTTCATAATCTACCTCTTTATAGAGAAAAAAATACCGCCCCGAAGGGACAATTCTCTATTAGATTAGTGATAAGATAAACAAAAGTCAACAGTTGTGTATATTTTATGTATAATAATACATCAATTTGCATAAACAATTTAAAGTAAAATGTTCTGAACAAACTTAATACACTCGAAAATTAGTTTAACTCCTTTAAATAAGTTTCCTGGGTTAGATGCATATATAAGTAACAACCCGCTTTATAAACAAAATAACCGTTAAATAATGCATTTGCGACCACAATAGGTCGCAAGTTGCACTAAGCTACCTACTCGGCAGCAATCTTAAAGATACGTCCATATCAATTTGAGGATTTTTTCTAAGCTGCCTACGCGACAGCAATCTAAGTTTCTTTAAGGAGTCTGTATACATAAAATTTCTAAGCTGCCTACGCGGCAGCAATCTGTAGTTTTTTTTGATTAAATCCTTTCCTACGCTAGAAAATTAAAAAACTATCTAATACCCTTTAATCGTGCTAATGATTCATCTTAACCTATTTCCATTTTTCTAATCAAAACACCAGCGGAATTTGTTATTGATGTCCCAGTTCCAAGAATAATTACAGTTGTATTAGCAATAGGTATATTCCAATAATCAAGCTGTTTTGATTCCTCAGATAAATATACTGCTCTCCCATCTTTTACCATTACCCCTACATTTTTCTAAATAATACAAATTAGCTCTTTTTGAATGTATTATTGATTTTAGTTCAGTTACTCTTTCCATAAAACAACTTAATCTCACTTATTGTTTATATGGTAAATTGTATCACATTGATTTCTTCCTATTATTGATAAAGGTATCTTAACAATGTTAAAAAGTATAAATTTTGCATTTAATAAATCTTAGGTAAGATTTTTTTCTAATATGTTGTATTTGCTTCCAATATAATTGGTATTGTGTGTAACAATAGCACAAAGCTCTTCAATAGAATTATAAATCAATATTTTAAGTAAATATAAATAAAAAAAATTTTATTTATGATTTCTTCATTTTTATTTTTATTTTTTGATGATTTACTAATCTCATTAAGAAAAATTTTATTATCATGAAATAATTTTAAAAATTTTTATGCACAATGGTGCATTTTTATTCACAATTTATTCATTAATAACTCTTTTCAAATTGACTTTTTTTCGTCTATATTATCGGCGGGAAGGAAAATAACACAACGACACAGTTATCTTCTCCCAAGGAGAAAACTACAATGCATGAAGTTACAGAAAGCGTTTATAAGCGCGTATGCCAGCTTGATCCAGACCAGAAAGAGTTCCAGCAGGCAGTTTACACATTCTTACTTTCAATGGATAAGATTATTGATGAGCTCCCAGAAGTAACATATCACAAGATTCTCGAGAGAATGGTTGAACCAGAAAGAGCAGTTATCTTCCGCGTTCCTTGGATTGATGACGAAGGTCGCGTTCAGATTAACAGAGGCTTTAGAATTCAGCAGTCTTCAGCTATCGGCCCATATAAAGGTGGCTTAAGATTACACCCTTCTGTAAACCTTTCAATCATGAAGTTCTTAGCTTTTGAACAGGTTTTCAAAAATGCTCTTACAGGTCTCCCAATGGGTGGTGGTAAGGGTGGCTCTGACTTCAATCCAAAGGGAAAGAGTGATGCTGAAGTAATGCGCTTCTGCCAGAGCTTCATGACAGAGCTTTATAGACACATTGGACCTAACACAGACGTACCAGCAGGTGATATCGGTGTTGGCGGAAGAGAAATTGGCTTCCTATTTGGTCAGTATAAGAGACTTACAAACCGCTTTGAGGGCGTATTAACTGGTAAGGGACAGACCTATGGTGGTTCTTTAATTAGACCAGAAGCTACAGGCTATGGCCTTGTTTACCTCTCAGACTACATCCTTAAGGGTGAAGGTAAGACACTTGAAGGTAAGGAATGTCTAGTATCTGGTAGTGGTAACGTTGCTCAGTTCACAGTTGAAAAGCTCAACTCATTAGGTGCAAAGGTTGTAACACTTTCTGACTCTAACGGTATGATTTATGACCCAAGTGGTATCACACCAGAGAAGCTTGCATATGTAAAGCAGCTTAAGAACGTTAAGAGAGGTAGAATCCACGAATATGCTGAAAAGTATAACGTTGAGTATATCGCTCGTGATACATCTAAGCCAAATCCAATTTGGGATATCAAGGCTGATTATGCTTTCCCTTGTGCAACTCAGAATGAAATCACAGTTGCAGATGCAAAGAACCTAGTTAATAATGGTATACAATTAATAGGAGAAGGTGCTAATATGCCATGTCAGGCAGAGGCAGAGAAAATATTCCTTGAAAATGGTGTATTACTCGCTCCTGCTAAGGCAGCTAACGCTGGTGGTGTTGCAGTATCTGGTCTTGAAATGTGCCAGAACTCTATGCGCCTCAAGTGGACAAGTGAAGAGGTAGATCAGAAGCTACAACAGATCATGAAAGGCATCTATGATAGTATCTCTTCTGCTGCAGACAAGTATTCAGAGCATAATAACTTTGTTGATGGTGCAAATATTGCAAGCTTCCTCAAAGTCTCTGAAGCTATGATTGCACAGGGTTACGTTTGATTAGAAAATGAAAAAGATTGGTTTTGACAACAAAAAGTACATTGAGGAGCAGGCAAGGTTCATCCTTGATCGCGTAAATAATAGTGAAGGAAAGCTCTACATTGAGTGTGGCGGTAAGTTACTCTTTGACTACCATGCAGCTCGTGTACTTCCTGGTTTCGATCCTTCAATAAAGATGAAGGTATTTGAAAGCCTAAAGGATAAGATTGATGTGATCATCTGTATCTATGCAGGAGATATCGAGAGAAGGAAAATCAGAACAGATTTCGGTATCAGCTATGACAGTGATGTTTTCAAGATGATCGATGACTTTGCCTCCTATGGCTTAAGATGCCATAATGTTGTCATTACTAGATTCGCAGGTCAGAGTGCTGCAGTACTCTTTAAGAAAAAGCTTGAGAGTAAGGGTATTAATGTATTTACCCACTCTGCAACACCTGGCTACCCATCAAATGTTGATGTAATAGTATCGGATGAGGGATATGGAAAGAATAGCTATATCCCTACCGATAAGCCTATAGTATTAGTAACAGCTCCAGGTCCAGGCAGTGGTAAGCTTGCTACCTGCTTAAGTCAGCTTTACCATGAGTCTAAGGCTGGAATAAAAAGTACATATTCAAAATTTGAAACATTTCCGGTTTGGAATCTACCGCTTCAGCATCCAGTAAATATTGCTTATGAAGCTGCAACCCTAGATATTGGCGATTACAACTTAATCGACCACTTCCATTTAGATGCATATAATAAGGTCGCAGTTAACTATAATAGAGATATTGAGGCCTTCCCTCTTTTATCTGCAATCCTAACTAAAATTACTGGAAAGAGTATCTATAAATCTCCAACCGATATGGGCGTTAACCGTATTGGCTTTGGCATAATAGATGATGAGGTTTGTAAAGAAGCTGGAAAGCAAGAAATTATTAGAAGATTCTTCCGTGCTCAAATGGATTATGCTTCAGGTCTTTGCAGTGATGAATGCATCATGAGAGCAAAGGCTATAATGGATAAAGCAGGCCTTGTTCCAGAGGATAGAAAGGTAGTACCTGCCTGTAAGCTTGCCCTTGATAGTGCAATTTCTCGTTCTCTCAAGGGAAACAAGGGTACAGTTTGTGCTGCTGCAATAGAAATTAATGATTCAACTATTGTTACAGCTCATAACTCAGAGATAATGCATGCAGGCTCCGCTCTCATTCTAAATGCACTAAAAAAGCTTTCTGATATTGATCAAGAAATAAACTTAATCTCTCCAGAAGTAATTGAAAGTATCACACGGATGAAGCGTGATATCCTTACAGGTAGAGGAGTATCTCTAAACATTGATGAGATATTAATTTGCCTTGCTATGAGTGCAACAAGTAACAAGTATGCAGAAAAGGCAATGAATAAGCTTCCTGAATTAAAGGGTTCAGAGGTTCATTTTTCTCACATACCTTCAGCTGGAGACTTAATAGGACTTAGAAAATTAGGCATGAATGTAACTGCTGAGCCTAAGTTCCCGACAAAAAATATTTATAATCCTTAACTTAATAGTTGCCGAGTAAACCTCGGCATTACTTTTCTTAGCCTTGTTTCTATATGTTACTCATGCTACACTATTGTCTTACATAATTAAAATTATAACAAATGGAAGTAAGTAATGTATAAAAGGGAAACATTAGGTAGTAGATTAGGCTTTATTCTACTCTCTGCAGGATGTGCAATTGGACTTGGGAATGTTTGGCGCTTTCCATATATCGTAGGAAAAAATGGAGGTGCTGGGTTTGTATTAATATACCTAATTTTTCTAATTCTATTAGGACTACCGATGATGACAATTGAATTTTCAATCGGTAGAGGTAGTAAACAAAGTATAGGTAATGGATTAGAAAAATTAGAAAAACAAGGAGCTAAATGGCATCTTTGGGGTCCAACTGCAATAGTTGGAAATTATATATTAATTATGTTCTACTCATGTATTGCAGGCTGGATAATCTCATATTTCATCTCATCTTTAGTTGGCACCTTTGATAATCTTGATACAACTGATATTGCTAAAGTTTTTTCTTCTTTAACAGCTAATCCTTTGAAGCAAACAATTTGGATGGCAGTCGCAGTATCAATTTCAATGCTTGTAGTAGCTATTGGACTTGAGAAGGGTGTTGAGAGAATTACTAAATACATAATGCTTACTCTACTTTTCATTATGCTTTTGCTTACTATTCACTCATTAACACTTTCTAGAACTGCTGAGGGCTTAAAGTTCTACTTGATACCTAACTTTAAGTCGATGAAAGAAATCGGCTTTTTCACAATACTATATGAAGCCTTAGGGCAAGCCTTCTTTACACTCTCAGTTGGAATAGGATCAATGGCAATTTTTGGTTCCTACATCGATGATAAGCACTCTCTAGCTGGAGAAAGTGTAAGAATTATTGCACTCGATACCTTCGTTGCAATAACAGCAGGAATTATTATTTTCCCAGCATGCTTTTCTTATGACGTTGCACCAGACCAAGGACCTTCTCTACTATTTATCACACTTCCAAATATATTTTCTCAGATGAAGGGTGGAAGGATTTGGGCATCCTTGTTCTTTTTATTTATGTCATTTGCTGCTCTATCAACATTAATTGCTGTATTTGAAAATATTATCAGCTATTGGATTGATGTAAAGAAGATGAGCAGAAGGAAGGCGTGCTTAATTAACTATATTTTAATATTAGTACTATCACTTCCGTGTATTTTAGGCTTTAACATTCTTTCTTCAATTCAACCATTTGGAGAGGGAAGTAATATTTTAGACCTAGAGGATTTTATAGTTTCTAATATAATGCTTCCACTCGGTTGCTTATTATTTGTTCTCTTTGTTACTAGAAAATCTGGTTGGGGTTGGGATAGCTTTTTAAAGGAAGCAAATAAAGGAGAAGGATTAAAATTCCCTTCTAAAGCAAAATTTTATGTCTCATATATAGTACCTATATTGATAGCAATTATCATGGCAAAGGGTATCTTAGATAAATTAATTTGAGGGTTATTATGGAAAATAAAAGGGAAACATTAAGTAGTAGATTAGGATTTATTCTACTATCTGCAGGATGTGCAATTGGACTTGGAAATGTTTGGCGCTTTCCATTTATCACAGGGAAAAACGGAGGAGCTGGGTTTGTATTAATTTATCTAATCTTCCTAGTCTTATTAGGTCTTCCTGTTATGGCAATGGAGTTTGCTATCGGTAGAGGTAGTAAACAAAATATCGCACTAAGCTTAAAGACTCTTGAGAGAAAGGGCTCAAAATGGCATCTATATGGACCATTAGCTGTAATAGGTAACTACGTTCTACTAATGTTCTACACTACAATTGCAGGGTGGATATTTTATTACTTTATCTCTGCAGCTAAAGGAGAGTTTAATAATATTACAGCAGAGGGTGTTAACACATTCTTCTCAGCATTAGTAGCTAACCCAACTAAACAAATTACTTGGATGGTGGCTGTTGTAGTAATTAGTATGAGTGTAGTTGCAATCGGACTAAAAAATGGAGTTGAGAAGATAACAAAATACATAATGCTTGCTCTACTTTTCATTATGCTTTTGCTTACTATTCACTCATTAACACTTCCTGGAACTGCTGAGGGCTTAAAGTTCTACTTGATACCGAATTTTAAGTCGATGAAGGAGATTGGCTTTTCTACAATTTTATATGAAGCCTTAGGCCAAGCCTTCTTTACACTCTCAGTTGGAATTGGAGCAATGAGTATATTTGGCTCCTACATAGATGATGAAAGATCCTTGGGAGGAGAGAGTGCTAGAATAATTGCGCTCGATACCTTCGTTGCTATAACAGCTGGCTTGATTATCTTCCCAGCATGCTTCTCATATGGAGTTTCTGTAGGACAAGGTCCATCGTTATTATTCATCACACTACCAAATATCTTTTCAAAGATGACTGGAGGAAGGATTTGGGCATCCCTTTTCTTTTTATTCATGTCCTTTGCAGCCCTATCAACGATAATAGCAGTATGTGAAAATATCATAAGCTACTGGATTGATGTAAAACACTACTCTAGAACTAAAGCATGTGTAGTAAATACAATTTTACTAATAGTGCTATCACTTCCATGTATTTTAGGATTTAACGTTCTTTCTTCAATTCAGCCATTTGGAGAGGGAAGCAATATTTTAGATTTAGAGGATTTTATAGTTTCAAATCTCTTGCTACCATTTGGCTCACTACTTTTTATTCTATTTTGTACTAGATCATCCGGGTGGGGATTTGAAAATGCACTCAAAGAGATAAATAAGGGTAAAGGTCTTAAAATTTCTAATCTTCTACGCTTTTATTTATCTTATATAATTCCTATTATTGTGCTATTTATTATGATAAAAGGTATTTGGGATAAACTATTTTAATGTTATAATAATTATCTCAAAATATTTTGCATTATTTAGTGTGACTGAGGGGATAAGGTCACACTTACTCATATCCTAATGAGGGAAATTTTGAGGGTGTCATTGTTGCTGTGGCACCCTCTTTTTAATCTTTTTATCAAAAGTAAGTTGACTTTTCACGCCTTTTTTCTAAAATTTTCTTCATGAACATTAAAGCAATTGCAAGCCGTATTGGCATGGATTATGACAACGTTATTGAAGATTTCTGCGGAGATACTAGCGAAGTTAGAAAAAAGCTAGAATCATTTATTACAGATTGTAACTTTACAGCTCTTGAGAGTGCTGTAGAGCAAAATGATGAAGAGCTAATTAAAAAGTGTGCACACAAGGTTAAGAAGACTGGTGAGAAGCTTGGACTAACAGATTTAGTAAAATATGCAGCTATTCTCGAAGATGCAAAAAGTGGAAAGATTAGCACTTCCTTCGAAGTCTTAAAGAATGAATATAATAAAATTTCTGAGATATTACAGAAGGAAGAAGAAGCTTAAAGCCCTATTTAAACGCTTAATTTGCGTTTTTGACGTAATTAAAGTTAGGTGTAGCAAAAAAATATTACTTGCATTACTAGCTAAAGCAGTATAAATTTTAACAATGGGTGTAGATTGAGCGCAAACAGCACCATGCGTAATTCTTTCCAAATAAGAAAACGAGTCTCCATGTTTTAGCATCCCACATGGAGACTTTTATTTTATATTTCAAAGTATAAAGTTTTTATTTCACAAGGCGAAAAGCTAAGCTTGTTAAGATCAACATCTTTTCTGTTACCTTCAATTAAAATACACTCAAAAACTCTTTTATATGAAAAATAAACAGCTAAGCTTGTAGTCACACTATTACCGCATGGCTCATAGATTCTAACTACTATACCCTCCTTTTTATCCTCACTTACTTTTATACAATCACAAACTAAAGAGCTATTCGATAGCTTAACGAGCCTTTCCATAGCGTAATCTGCTCTATAGACTAAAGGTAGTCTATTTAAGTTATGAGCACTCCTTACACTATTAATTAATTCATTATCTCTATGAGGTAATATAGAATATATAAACTCATGCTCACATTTATCTGCACTTTCATCAGGGAAGGTCGGAGAACGAAGTAAATTAAGTGATAGCTTTCCATCCTTAGCTCTTAGGCCATACTTTGAATCATTTACAAGCGTAAAAGCATAGCCATCATTAATAATAGTTGAGAACTTATGATTACAAATCTCAAATTGAGCTCTTTCAACTAGAGTTTCATTTTTTGTTTTTCGCTTTATTACCCCATCCTGAATTTCACAAATAATTTCATCACTCCATATTGCTGGCTCAAATTCAGCGCTTAGCATTTTATCTGTTTCATTCCAAGAACCCTTAGTGTAAAAGTAAATACAATCAGACCAAGGTACAGTAGGCTACACTCTCCTGAGTATATTACACTAAGTGCTAATGATATTTATAATCTATCAGGATATTCTGCGCCTGTATTAATTAACGCATTTAAAAGATATTTAAATAGAAGTGTTGTTAGCTATATGAAGGAAATTAGAACTGATTATGTGAAGCGACTTCTTTCAACGACTAATTTAACTATTTTTGAAATATCGTATAAGCTTGGGTACTCATATATTAGCCACTTCTCAAAGCTATTTAAACAGGAGGTCGGTCTAACACCTTCAGAATATAGAGAAAGGCATTAAAAAACCATCAAGGAAAATACTTGATGGCTTTATACATTAGCTTTTAGCTAATTACTCTTCATCTTTACCAAAGAGCTTCTTACAGCAGTTAACAACTACGATAATAGCAAGAGCAAGGAGGAGTACTGCGAAGAGAATCTGGAGGCTCTGGCCCATTACAGAAATCTTTGCGTTACCAAATGTCTTGATGTTGTTAAATGCGAGCTGGATAAGAGCTACAACTGTAACTGCGAGCATGAAGAACATTGGGATGAACATCATCTTGTTGTCCTTCTTTGTCTTCTTTAAGAATACTGCTACAGCTGCAAGTGCAAGTACAGAAAGAAGCTGGTTAGCAGAACCAAAGAGAGCCCAAATTTCAGCATAACCTACCTGTCCAAGGAGGTAAGAAGGAATTAATACGATAATAGTTGCAACCCACTTATTTGTGATGATCTTCTTCCAAGAAGCCATGTTAGCTTCATCTTCGTCATCATCGAGGAAGAGCTCCTGCCATGAGAGACGACCAACACGAGCTACAGAGTCAAGAGATGTAAGAGCGAATGCTGATACAGCAAGTGAAATGAGTGTGAAGCTGAGCTGGTGAGGAATACCAATACCTGCGAGGAATGATGCTACAGCAGTTGAGAAGATCTGCTGAGGAGTACCTGCAGGAAGAGCACCTGTGAGCTTATCAGCAACAGCACCTGCAGCGATGATTGCGATAACTGCAAGGAGTACTTCAACAAGCATTGCACCATATGAGATTGGGAGCATATCGTTCTCGTTCTTAACCTGCTTAGAAGCTGTCTCTGAAGATACTAAGCTATGGAAGCCTGATACAGCACCACAAGCTACTGTTACGAAGAGAATTGGGAACATTGCACCACTTGAAGCAACAAATCCTGTGAATGCAGGAAGGTTCATCTTAGGGTTAGATACGAAGATACCAAGAACAGCTGCTACAATCATTGCAACTAAGAGGTAGCTGTTGAGGTAGTCTCTTGGCTGTAAGAGGTACTGTACTGGAGTAACTGATGCAATTAAGATGTATAAGAATACAAGATAAAGCCATACATTTGTGCTCATCTTTAAGAATGGGCAGAGGTAACCAATAGCAATACAAAGGATAAGAAGTACGATAGATACAATTGTATTTACTGTTGTATTAGGCTTTGCATTCTTGAGGAAGATACCAAATCCAACTGCTGCTACGATAAAGAGTGTTGATACTGTAGCAACCTGTGAGTTAGCAATCTGTGTTGTAGCATCTGCACCTGCATTTACGCCAAAGCTCTTAGCAACGATATCTGCGAAAGCTGCGATAACAAGCATTGAGAAGAGGTAAACGAAGAGTAAGAATAGTCTCTTACCAACCTTACCAACATAGAGCTCAATAATAACACCAATAGAACGACCCTTATTTCTTACTGATGCATACATTGATGAGAAGTCCTGAACGGCACCAATAAAGATACCACCGATAAGACACCAAAGAAGAACTGGTACCCAACCAAATACTGCAGCCTGGATTGGTCCGTTAATTGGGCCTGCACCTGCAATAGAAGCAAACTGGTGACCAAATACTACCTGCTTATCTGTAGGAACATAATCGACTCCATCTTGCAATTCATATGCAGGAGTCTTTTTCTGTGGATCAACACCCCATTTCTTAGCAAGCCACTTACCATAGAAAATATAACCGGCTACTAATACAACGATGGCGATGATCATGATGACTATACCACTCATTGTCATACCCTCCCGAAAAGGTTAAAAATATAGCCTTAAACGGCTGTATCAGATTTTTAGTTTTTTGACATTATATGTACATACGTAAAATTAATCAATAATTATTAACCTTCACAAATCTTATTATTATCGAACCATTTTCTTGCAATATACATAAATGGAGTGTCACAAACAGCTACAATAAACTTTAAAAGATATGTTGTTAAAACAATTTGCCACCAAACACTCATCTCATAAACGCCAAAGAATGCGATGAATGTAAAGATAAGAGAATCAAGTAGCTGACTGACCATTGTAGAGAAGCAGTTTCTCATCCAAAGTGTCTTTTTACCTGGTTTAAGCTTCTTCCAAAGCTCAAATGCCCAAATATCATGGAAGTTACTTATTACATATGCAATGATACTACCAAATGCAATACGTGGCATAAAGCCAAAGATAGTTTCCATTGATTCTTGAACGAAATCTGAAGGAGCTGGATTAAACTGAATTGCAAGCTGCATCATTATAGTCATAACGATTACAGAGAAAAATCCAATTGTTACAGCCTTTTTACTATCTTTAGGACCGTACATTTCAGAAAGAATATCGGTAGCTAAAAAGCTTGTAGAGTAAACTATGTTACCTAAAGTAGCTTCTAGACCAAATAAATTGACATTCTTAGTGACTTGGATGTTTGCAACAATAACAGAGATTGGAATCCAGATGAAAAGCCCGAGCTTTCCCCAAACGCGATAAGCAAATAAAATCGCGACAAAGTTGAGTACTAGCATTAGTACCCACCACATTTCATTTAACATATTGTTAACCTCGAAATAGAATAGTCAAGAGTAATTACTCCCCTACGCCACCTGCAATACTGCCATGGTTTCGATTAGACGAAGGTGAGGATAACAAATGAAATAGTATTTGTCTATTGCTTTTATTATAAATGTATAAACTCTGAAAGCCGTTATTGATAATCTTGACTCAAGGCTAAAATATAAAAATAGATACACAGCATCCCGTGTATCTATTAATAATTATTTAGCTAATAGTCTTTTAATAGAGCTCATTCTATCAAGTGCTTTTATTAAGGTTTCATCCTTCTTTGCAAAGTGGAAACGAACATATCTATTTTCATCTTCCCTAAAGAATGAAGAACCAGGTACAGCGGCTACACCAACCTTTTTAGACATATCATAAGCAAAATCTGAGTCATTATCATAACCAAATTCAGAAATATCCATTAAAACATAGTATGCACCCTTAGGGTCATTATGCTTTAAGCCAAGGTTATCAAGTCCAGATAAGAATAGATTCTTCTTCCTCGTATACTCATTTTGCAAAACTTCATAGTAGCTATCCGGGAAACGTAGTGCTGTAATTATAGTCTCCTGCAATGGAGCAGCAGCACCAACTGTTAAAAAGTCATGAACCTTTCTAATGTGGTCTGATATCTCAACAGGTGCCATTGTATATCCAAGTCTCCACCCTGTAATTGAATAGGTCTTAGAAAGAGATGAGCAGCAAATAGTTCTTTCTCTCATTCCTGGTAAGGAAGATAAATATGTGTGCTTATGTGGCGCATATATTATGTGCTCATAAACTTCATCTGTAATAACATATACATCATACTTTTTAGCTAAGAAGGCTATAGTCTCTAGCTCCTCCTTTGAAAATACCTTTCCACATGGATTTGATGGATTACATAGTATTAATGCCTTAGGACCTTGCTTAAAAGCCTCTTCAAGAACATTTGCATCAAAATTAAAGGTAGGAGGTACTAAAGGAACATAAATTGGAGTTGCTCCACACAAAATAGTATCAGCACCATAGTTTTCATAAAAAGGAGAGAATATTACAACCTTATCACCAGGGTCTGTTACACTCATCATTGAAGCCATCATAGCTTCAGTAGAGCCACAGGTAACTGTAACTTCACTACTAGGATCATAATAAACTCCTGAAAAGTGAAGCATCTTATCACTTAACGCTTTTCTTGTATTAACAGCACCACAGGTAATTGAATATTGATGGTAATCCTCATCAGCTACCTCTTTAAGTCTAGTTAAAATCTCCTGTGGTGGATTAAAGTCTGGATATCCCTGTGATAAATTTATAGAGCCATGCTCTATTGAAATTCGGGTCATACGTCTTATTACTGAATCAGTAAAATAACTACTTCTATCTGAAAGATTTTTCATAAAATACCCCCTATTGTGGAAAATATACCATCATAGGAGATATTTTTTCTAGATTATAGTTTTACTAGCAAGTTATGTAAAACAATAAAACACATTACTATTTTGCAAAAACCTCTTCATCTTTTGTTTCTTATTCCTAAAACTAAATATCGATAAAAAGGTATTCTCTTAATTACTTCGTAAAGTAATAGAGTAGAAATAGAACCAAGTAATAATGTTAAAAGATAACGTAAATAAACATTTAATCCACTATTTGAAACTAAAACTCCTATTAACAGAATTGGAGTGTAGTGAAGAACATAAAACCCAAAGGATGAAGCTGATAAATAGCTAAGAACACTATTGGTTTTATCAAAGAATCTTTTAAATATTCCAATTAAAAAGATCGAAGTAAAGTATGCATATATATTAGTAATCACATTTTGTAAGCAGCTTGGAGCTGTGTAATCAGAGCCATAAAAGCTAGATATATAAATTACACCTGAGGCTAATGCAATAGCTAAGGATATATAAACAGTTTTCTCAACTCTCTCAACCACATTCTCATCAGAAAATACATAGTAGCCAATTAGATATGAAGCAAGATATATTCCAACTCTATATACTGTGATAATTGGTGCATTTAAAACTAATGATGAAAGATAAATTATTATGACAGGTAAATAGATACTCTTTTTTTCCTTTAATCTATATTTCTCAAAGAGCTTTATATTTCTAAGTAAACAGAGAATTAAAGAAAAAAACCAAAGTAGCTGAGCAAACCATAAAACACCTGTTCCAGAGAGCACATATATAAAATATCTAACTAGTAGAGGAACATTAGAAAGCTCTGCTCCTCCTAGCCTTGTATTAACAAGCCCTGTAATGAAGTGAAATACAAAAAGACCCAAGGTTGAAGGCACTAATAGCTTTTGAGTTCTAGATGCTATAAATTCCTTAGTACTTCTTTTCTCTAAGCTATATGCACTACTCATACCAGCGATTATGAATAAAAGCACCATGAACCAGGGATAAACTAAAGATGCAAAGCCATCACAGATAGGAAGACTTAAAGAATTAGGAATTCCACCTAATACTCCGACTCCATTAAAAATATAACAAACATGGTAAATAATAACTAAAAGGACAATTGAGGTTCTCAGATTATCAATATAGTGCTTTCTCATTTTTCATCATCCTTTGAAAATATTAGCTTAGCTATTTCATCAAGGGATGACTTTGGAGGAATTGCAAGTCCTCTATCCTTATCACCTAGTAAAAGCAAATTATCACCAGGTTTTATTCCAAACACCTCTCTTGCCTGCTTTGGTATTACAATCTGCCCCTTTTCTCCTACAGTCACAGTCCAAGCATATTTTCCTTCAAATCCCATATTAAGCTCCGTATAAAAAGTATGATTTGTATAACTAATCATACTAGGATAGTGGTAGTAAGGCAATAAAAAAGTACGGCGCTAACCGTACTTTAGATCCAATCGTTATGGGTTTCTTTATATATTTTTACAGCTTCAGAAGCATCCTTTATCAAGCTCTCCATCTCTTCATGACTGTAGCAGGTAGCACCCGAAGCCTTATCATGTCCACCTCCATGGTAGCGCTCAGCAACTTGATTTATAGTCATAAACCTTGAACGGAGTCTAACTCTAATAGTTTTATCTGGGTTTTCTATAAATGCAATCCAAGCGATAGAGCCTTTAATAGAGGACATTAATGAAACACTATCACTAGCTTCCTCTCTTGTTAAATTCCACTTTTTCTGCATCTCTTGATCTAAATATAGGTATGCAAGACCACTATCTGTGACCTTTATTTTCTCAAATACATCTGCTTGGAATTTATAAACCTTAAACTCTCTTAAATCTAAGTTAGCTTGAAGGTTTTCAATATCAACACCATAGTCTAGCATTAAGCCCGCAAGACGTAGAGTCTCTCCTGTAGTTGATGAAAAACAGAAGCGACCACTATCTGTATTCATACCAGTATAAATACAGGTTGCAGCATATTTATCTATTTTAAGCTCAGATTTATATGTGTTATAGAAATCAGCAATAAGCTCAGAGCAGGAGCTTCTGTAATCCTCAACCCAAGAGAGGTTCCCATATTTATTTACTTCAATATGGTGGTCAATTTTAATAACATATTTTGCATTTAATGCTCTAGGGTCAGAGAGACGTTCAGAAGTAGCAGTATCTAGGATGATAGCAAGAGATGATGATATAAACTCATCACTTATTTCCTCATCCTCACTCCCTAAGAACGCTAAAAAATCAGAATTATCTTTATTACAAAGCTTAATAGTTTTTTCAGGGTATGTAAGCTTTAATATTCTCTCTAAGCCTCTAGAGGAACCTATTGCATCACCATCAGGGCGAAAGTGTCTTGCTATAATAATTCTATCTGATTCCTTTATTTTTTGAAAAATCTTATCCTTTATTTCTTTATTCATATTATCTTTGATTACCAATTAAGAGTCCTAAAGACTCTCTAAAATGTATAAATTTTAAATCCTCATCAATTCCATTAGCACTAAAGTAACAGTACCAAGCCTTCTCCTCTGCTCTATAAATAGCATCGCAGGAGGTAATATACCTTGAAGCCCAGCCCGATTTAACAGGAGGCATGATAACTCTTTTCTGCTCAAATTTAATCCCATCCTCACTAGTTAATAAAAGCATAAGAGAACGACTTCTCTTTTCTTCCTTATCGTAGAAGAATGGACACTGTATAGCAGCAAAGCCCTGTGCACATGGAATTATCTTCACACTACCAAGAGCTAAATTACAATATTCACTATCAGGATCGGTAGCCATCAAAGGCTTTTGTAAAGGAACATAAGGACCTTCTATGGTATCACTCTCTGCAAATGAAAGGTATTGAGTACACTTTTGCTTAGTATCATATAAAACTCTATGAGATGCACCAAAGTATAATCTATATTTCCCCTCCCACATTACTAGCTGTGGTCTCGATAGTCTTGGCTCTGAGAAATCTGAAGCATATGGAACATCTAGAGCAGTTAATAATACTTTAGGCTTAGACCAAAGCTTTAAATCTGTACTAGAGATCATATTTATTCTTGAAATAGATAGCCTATTACCCTTCATCTTCATCTGAAAGTAATCTCTATCATGGGTTTCATATAGTAAATAATAGGTTCCACCCTCTTTAAATATAAAAGGTGAATGTCCTCTCAAAAGTACTACGTGCTGTACACGATAATCAAAACCAGATTGCGAAGTATAGTGCTCAATTCCAACCCAAGTATTTGCAAATAGGTGCCATAAATTATCAGGGGACTCCTCTCTCTGTATAACTACAGGGTCGTAGAGTCCTGGCTTATAAAATGGACTTGTTTGAATCGGACTATCAGAGTATGCATACCATGATGCATCCTCTAAGGTAGCAAAGGAAGGATAACGCATTATTCTCCCTTAGGTCTTCTTGAGCCTTTTCTAACAAATAGTGGATCTAGTTTTTCTTCAAGATTAAACTTCTTAGTTAAGAGGCTAACTATTCTAGAATAGACAAAGAATGAAAGACCAATTGCAAAAACAAATACAAGGACAACACCAATTTGTACTACTGCAACATTCTCTGGCATTGCACTAATAACTAAATTTAGAATTACAAAACCTAAAATAAAGAAAACAATAAGTAGAACGAGGTTTAGCAGTGTTGCTAGTAACATAAATATCAATGAATTAGTTTTCTTACTCAATTTTTTTCCTCTCTCCTATAAGAAATGATAATAATATTAAGCACACTGATACGACAATAGATGCATCTGCAATATTATAGGTTGGGAATCGATCAAAACCTAGAAATCCATACATATCTGTACTTATCCAGTCTACAACTCTTAGCTGTCTGAAGACTCTATCTATTAGGTTTCCAATGCCTCCACCTGCAATAGCAGCTAAGCACCATTTTTGAAAAACAGTAAAATCCTTATCTGTCTTTGTGCTTAAAACACAATATATCACAAGTACCATTAAAATTATCGGAAGGATAATAAAAAATACTATCTTTATAGGTACATCTAGAGCTGAACCAATAGAAAAGGCAATAGCATCATTTCTTACATGTATTATCTCTAAAAAATCCCAAAAGAAGCTTTTAAAGATAGTATTTTCAGGTATGTACTTTACTACTAAGGCCTTTGATATTTGGTCTAAGAGGATCACAAAGGCTGTTAGTGAAAGGGGCAAGAATCTCTTTACAGTGCTGTTGGCCATGAAATGAACTCTCCCTCAATACCTAATTCACCTAATACCATTCTCATTACTGCTTTAACACCAAAGGTCTCACTTTGATAGTGTCCACCGGCTATTACATTAATTTTGTTTTCGAGAGCCTCATGGAAGTTTTGATGGTAAATTTCTCCAGTAATGAATAAATCTAGGCCATCGGCAATAGCATCAGCAACATCATTACCAGCCCCACCAGATACAATACCTACACTCTCACAAAGGTCCTTACCAAACTCTAAAGTTCTAAGTCCACTAGCATCTGAAAAATCTAATAATCGTATTACCTGCTCAACACTCATTGGAAATGGAAGTTTACCTTTAACTCCTATCATTCTTCCATGATATTCACTAAACATATCATAGCCCTTCATGCCTAAGCACTGTGCCATTTGAGCATTATTTCCAAATACAGGATGAGCATCAAGTGGAAGGTGACATGCATATAGAGCCATATCGTTATCAAGGCAAGCCTTTACTCTATCGTAGTGAGGTCCTCTAATTGCGATAGGTTCACCCCAGAAAAGACCATGATGGACAAAGAGCATATCACACCCTGCTTCAGCTGCCTTTTTAATTGTTGCAAGAGAGGCATCAACTGCATAACCAATCTTTTTAATTTCTTTATCACTACAAGCTATTTGAATTCCATTTAATGATGCATCAAATGAAAAATTAGCAATTTCCAATTTATCTCTTAAAAATTTATCGAGTTCTTTTAATTTCATGAAGGTAAGTATAATACGTTGAATGGATATTTTCCACAATCTCAAGAAACTATAATATTTGCTAAGCAAAAAGTAATTTATTGAGGAAGAGATGATAAATCAATTTTCCAAATTAAATTCTCAATTTCTCTATTTTTGATAAACATCATTAAATATATTGGCAGATAAACAATATTACCAACTCTCTTTATATTTTCATTATATAAAACATAAGCTTTCTCTATTTCATAATCTTTATTTTCAATTACATTCTTTAATGCATTATGCCTTAAATAGTTCTTTCCAGATTTTACTTCAATTGGAAGAATCTTATCATCAAGCTTTATTACAAAATCAAGTTCTCCCTGCTTCTTACTATTAAAATAGTATAGCTTCAATCCGTGAGAATATAGTTCTTCGGCAACTGCATTTTCATAAATAGAACCATAATTTATATCTATATCATTATTTAGTATTCTAAGTTGAATGCCATCAGCATACTGACAGGCTAGTAGACCTACATCATTTGAAAATAGTTTAAATAGATTTCTAAGTTTTGCAAGCTCTAAAGGAAGCTTTGGTTCTTCAATATTATAAACACCTATAGCTACGCCTGCTTCTCTAATCCAAATAAAGCTATTCTCTAATCTGCTAAACTTTGTATTTTCATTTAAATTTTTCAAAATAAATCTCTTATTTGGATTATTTAATTCAGCAGGTATGAGATTGAAAATATCCTTTATATAAAGCTTATTATTAATATCATATTGAGAAATATCCTCTACATACATTGAAAGGATTTCTCTCTGTTTATTCACAACCTTTTTTATATCATTTGTATCTAAATAAGTCTGAACAACAGCAGGCATACCTCCAACGATAAGATATAGACGAAAAAGCTCCATCAACTTTCTATGAATTATACTATCGATTTCTCTTTCCGCTTTAAAGGCTTCCTCAAGAACACTAAAAATGTTATCAGATATGCCACAAGCTCGATAAAACTCCTCAAGATTTAATGGATACATCTCTTTGACTGTTAAATATCCAACAGGCATAGAAGATATTCTCTTTAACCCAATACCTAATAATGATCCACTGAGTACATATTGATAGCTTCCTTCCTCAACAAGGAATTTAATAGCTGTCACTATCTCTGGAACTACTTGCACCTCATCAAAGAAGATTAATGTTTTTCCCTTAATTAGAGGTTGAGATGCAATAGCAGTAATCCTCAAAAGTAAATCCTTACTATTACTAGCTTTTGATATTGATGTCCTAGCAATAGAATCCTCTAGTAGATTTATTTCAATAAAAGAGGAGTAATGACTCTTTCCAAACTCACGTATTGCATAGCTTTTCCCAACTTGACGAGCTCCTGTAATTAATAAAGCTTCTCGTCTATTAGGTGTAAAGTAAGATTCTAAGTAATCTGAAATTTTCCTCTTTAGCATTAAAACTATTTATCTCCTTGTATGATTTAAGGATAATATCATTTTTGCCTTTTTTCCAACACAAAACAAACATATTTTGTCCGTTTTTCCAATAATATTTTGATTAAATATTTCCATTTTTCCAATTTTTATGTGCGTTGACACATATTTTTACACCTCCTACAATTTAAAAATATGATTGTTGAACTTGATAACAAAGAGATCTCTTTCAAATATTCTTTACAAGATACAGATTTAGAAATATCTGAAAGAGGTATAGTAGGACAGGAAAGAGCACTAAAGGCTTTAAGAACTGGCTTAAAAACAAATAGAAATGGATATAACCTATTTATTAGTGGTGAGATGGGTACAGGTAAGCTTACATCTGTAAGGCAGGAGGCTGAAAACTGCACAGATGAAGAGATGATTAAGGATGTAGTTTATCTTGCAAATCCTTCAAACCCATACTTTCCTATTTCACTTTGCTTAAATAAGGGCGATGGTAATAAGCTAAAAGCTTTACTTAGCTCTGCTACAATTGAAAACTACCAGATGGTTCTTGAAGAAGTGAAGAATCAAATTCCTGAAGCTACAAGGTATGCAGCTTTATTATCAAAGAGTACATTTAATGAAAACAACTACAAAGTAAACCTTGTTCTTGATAGAAGTCTCGATAATAAAAGACCATTTATCGTTGAATCTCATCCAACCTTTGAAAACCTATTTGGCTATGCTGATAAAAGTGAAGATATTCCTCACTTAGCAATTCATATAGGTTCCTATGCTAAAGCCTCTGGAGGCTTTTTAGTATTAACAGCAGCTGAGGTCCTCTCCCAAAAAGGACTTTGGGATGCTATTAAACGTCATTTAGATTCAACAGCTATGGCACTATCAACTAGTGGAGTTCAAGGATCACTTGGAAAGGATGAAAGAATAAGACCAGAACCAATAGCCCTTCCTACTAAGGTAATATTACTTGGAAGTGAAGATATCTTTGATGAGCTATGTGATAAGGATGAAGGATTTTTAAGACTCTTTAAAGTTGCTCCTCAATTTGATTACATGATGGAAGCAAATAAAGAAAATATCCTAGGAACAATCGCATATTTAAAAAAGATTAATCCTAATATCACAAAGGAAGCTTGCGAAGAGGCTTTAAGATATTCATCCTCTATTTGTGAATCAAGAGATCAATTAACCTGTCAGCTAACACTCCTAGGTGATTTAATCTCAGAAGCCGCTTTATATAGTAATGGTAAAATTACTGGAGATGATATTAAAAGAGCAATTAAGGATAGAGCTGAGCTAACAGATTTATTAGAGGATAGAATAAACCAAGAGATCAAAAGCGGAGAGCTTTTAGTTAGTACAAGTGGAAGTAAGGTTGGAATTATTAATGGACTCGCTGTCATGGACCGTGGTGCTGCTTCCTTCGGAACTCCAGCTGTAATCTCAGCTACAGTTGCACCAGGAAGTGAGGGTATTGTAAATATCGAGCATGAAGCAGGTCTTAGTGGCGAGATACATGATAAAGGAATTTTAATTTTACAAGGCTATCTAAGAAAGAACTATGCACGTTCCTTTCCTCTTTCAATATATGCAGGACTATGCTTTGAACAAAACTATAGTGAGGTCGATGGAGACTCAGCATCATCATCTGAGCTATATGCACTACTTTCTGCTATTGGAGAGCTTCCAGTAAGACAGGATATCGCAATTACAGGATCTGTTAACCAAATGGGTATTCTACAGCCAGTTAGTGGAATAAATGAAAAGATTACAGGCTTTTACCATACCTGTAAGCTATGTGGCTTTACAGGCACTCAAGGTGTAATTATTCCAAAGCAAAACATAAGATCACTAATACTTCCATATGAAGTTGAAGATGATATTAAAAAAGGAAACTTCCATCTTTGGGCTCTTTCAACAATCGAAGAAGGTATGGAGCTTTTAACAGGTCTTCCATCTAGTAGTAGAGATAAAAGAGGTTTATTTAAGCCAGGCTCTTTTAATAGAGTAATAGAAGATAATCTAAAAAAGCTCTATGAGAGCGGAAAAGGAAATTGATCCCAGCTATACATCAATATTCCAGCTGCAACAGAAACATTTATAGATCCCTTTGCGCCATGCAATGGGATCTCTACCTTTCCAAGAGAGCTTTTAGCTAGCTCTAAACACTCAGGCGATACCCCACTTTCTTCACTACCTAAGATACAGGTACCCTCTGCTGGAAAGGAAAATTCTTTTATATCCTTTCCACCTAATTCAAGAGCAAAGAAAGGCCCTTTTACCTCATCTAATGAATTAATAATAGAGTGCTCAACGACATCTATTGCTCCTCTACTAGTTCTAATTGCTCTAGGAGAATTAACATCTCCACATTCATAAAGGTATATATGCTTTATTCCAAAGCTTTCAGCTGAACGAAAGATTGCGCCAATATTATATGGAGAGCGTATTCTATCAAGGAGTAAGTAGCGAGGCATTACTTTTCTAATACTATTATCAAGCTTATTATCACTATCGATAATATCCCAATCAGCTACCTCCTCACCTAAGATAGCTAAGCTCTTATAGTATATGTCCTCACCTCTTTTTAGATTTCCAGCTGCTAATTCAAGAAAAGCCTTTTCAAAATATTCTTTATCACTAACAAAATCTAAAGAAAGAGCAATATCCTTAAGTCCTAAGATATATTCACTTTCAAAGGTCTCTCCCTTTGAAGCTAAATAAGCTTGACCTGCACACTTTCTAAGCTGAACTCTAGGCTTTAGGGTTTTAATCTTCTTCAGTGTTATCATCTTCATCTACAACTTGTGGAGTAACAGCAACTGCAAATTCTCCCTTAATGCTATCACGAGACTCTAAGAGCTTTATAATATTAGATATGTTATCAACCTTAATTTCCTCAAAGGCCTTAGTAAGCTCACGTCCCATAGAAATTCTAGCACTTGGCATTAGCTCCTCTATTTCCTTTAAGGTTTTTACAATTCTAAAAGGGGACTCATAAAATACAAAGGTCTCACCTCTAGAAATT
This sequence comes from Bullifex porci, assembly GCF_009695635.1. GTDB lineage: Bacteria > Spirochaetota > Spirochaetia > Sphaerochaetales > Sphaerochaetaceae > Bullifex > Bullifex porci. Next base: position 2,000 of record NZ_VUNN01000021.1, on the reverse strand, counting down.
AACTCACTTAATCTCTTAGTTCTTCTACCCTTCTTTGGTGATAAAAACCCTTCAAAGGTAAAGGTCTTTCCTACATTACCAGCAGCTGATAAAAGAGTAATTACGGCAGAAGCACCTGGGATTGGTACTATATCATGTCCTGCTGCTCTAACATTCTCACATAGCCTAGCTCCTGGATCAGAAATTCCAGGAGTTCCTGCATCAGAGCAATATGCAACACTTTGTCCTTGATCAAGAAGAGCAATAATTCCCTTACTACTAGCCTCCTCATTATGAGCATGGCAAGCTATAGTTCTCTTCTTAATATCGTATCGTGAAAGCAATAGAGATGTATGTCTAGTATCTTCGCATGCGATGACATCTACACTTTTTAAGACATTAAGTGCTCTCATCGTTATATCTTCCAAATTTCCAATTGGTGTTGCAACCATATATAAAGTACTCATGGGATAATCATAATTTACAAAGCACATACTTTACAACACACTCACTTTGGCTAATTACACCATTTAAAATGGGAAAAAGAACCAACAGAGGGGTAAAAAACTAATTGTTTAACCTAATTTCACGGGTTGGCACGCTATTTGCATATGTATTTACGTCTAAATAAAAAATTATTCCATGAAGGAGATATAAAAATGAACGTATTTAAAAGAATGGGAGACATCATCTCCTCTAATGTAAACAGTGCCCTCGATAAGATGGAGGACCCAAAGAAGATGATCAATTTAATGATTACAGAGATGGAAGATACTGAAAGAGAAATAAAGGTATCTATTGCAGAAAAGAGTGCAGAGCTTGAAAGTATTAAGAGAAATATTTCTTCTGCTGATGATACTGTAAAGCGTTGGGCTGATAGAGCTCAGATGGCTGTAGATAAGGGTAATGATGATATGGCTAAGGAAGCTATCATTGAGAAGAGAAATGCACTTGAAAATCTCAAAGCATTAGAAGCTAACAGTGCAACTCTTGAAAACATAATCATTTCCTTAAAGGAACAGCTTAACGAAGTAAGTGCAAAGCTCAATGAGATGAAAACAAAGAGAAATGACCTTCTATCTCGTGCAAATGCAGCAAAGGAAAAGATGAAGGTAAATGAGACTCTAAGAGAAGCAGATAGCATTAAGTATGCTAAGCGCTTTGAGGAGCTTCAATCTAGAATCGAGAAATGGGAGGCTGAGGCAAAGATCTTCTCCCCTTCTCAGAAACAAATAAAGAGCACAAAAGAGAGCTTTGAAGAGATGGAATTAGAGAGAGACATCGAAGAAGAGCTCAATAAGTTAAAGAATAATAAGGAGAATAACTAATATGTTTTCAGCTTACCAGAGAAGATTATTAAGAGTTCCAAATGGAATGCTCTTTGGAGTATGTGCAGGACTTGGCAGAAGACTTGGTATTTCAACTACTCTAGTTAGACTTATTACATTTATCGCTTTCTGTGCTACTGGCTTCTTCCCGGTAGGCCTGATTTACATCCTCCTTGCAATTATCCTACCTGTAGGACCTCAGTATTAATTTGCAATTTACCCCTTGATAGGTGCATATCCAGTTTTGGGTATGCACCTTTTATTAATCTAAATAAAATAGTTATTAATTCTTAAAACAATCCGATATAGGTTTAAAATATATTTATTTTAAATTATAAATCTTAAAAAAATACCTATTAGAGCGTTTAACCAAATATTGTTTAAAGAATTGCCCAATGTCCGTTTATAGCTGCACCCACTCTCTTTATTAAGCCATTATCTTTCATTTTATTCATATTTTGAATAATACTCTTCCTTGAGAGTCCAATTACTTTTGAAAGTTCATCTTGTGTAATAAAAGGATTATCTTTTATAGCTTTCAATATCTTTTGCTGCTTTACAGTAACCTTTACAGTAACCTTTACAGTAACCTTTACAGTAACCTTTACAGTAACCTTTACAGTAACCTTTACAGTAACCTTTACAGTAACCTTTACAGTAACCTTTACAGTAACCTTTACAGTAACCTTTACA
>NZ_VUNN01000020.1 GCF_009695635.1 Bullifex porci | reverse complement strand
TCATATTTTTTACTCTTTCATTTTCAAATATTTTGACTAGTTCTTAGTCTTATTGTTGGTTATCTATCTTCATTTATTTTGATTATTTTGACTAGATTATCTATATATAAAATAGCTATCTATACCATGACTATTGCGCTATTATTCACTGGATAGCAATACATTGCTTCAACCTTTTTATGAATATTCTTTGCCAAATTAGAATAGCTTATCACATCTTGGATAAGCATCTCATTTATGAAAGGAGTTCTATTAATTATTGTTTTTACACATGATGATATTGAATTGACCATATATGTTATATTAAACACAAAATGTTACCATTTCAACAACTCTTTTTATTTTTTCTTCCCACTTAATGAAAAAAATATAGTAGAATATCTAATATGAAATGTCCTAGATGTAGCCATGAACAAGATAAAGTCCTTGAATCAAGGCAAAACAGAGACTCGACAACGATTAGGCGTAGAAGAGAATGCCTCAACTGTGGGTATCGTTTTACTAGCTATGAGAAGATTGAGGAAAAGCCAATCATAGTTATTAAGAAAAACGGTTCTCAGCAGCCTTTTGATATTAAAAAGGTTGAGAGAGGTATTTTAACTTGTACAGATAAGCTCAAAATAAATCATGAGGATATAGAGAAAATCCTTCAAAGGATTGAGGATAATGTTCGAGAAATTGCTAGGAATAAAAAGGTTGTTAAAAGTACAGAGATAGGTGAAGAAACCTTAAAGCAGCTCTACACACTATCTCCAGTTGCTTATGTTAGATTTGCATCTGTTTATCGTGCCTTCGACGACTTAGATATGTTCATCGAGGAAATAGAACACATTGCAAACCAAGTAAAGAATTCTTAAGCGTCGAACCACTTACCTCTTTGGCTTAACTCAATTTTATCATTTAAGTGTTCAGGCTTAAGAATTTCATTTGCACAATCGAGTGCAAAGTTATCACTCATACCTGCAACATAGTCAAATATTAATCTATCTACACCCTCATTCATTGAAGCATATACATCCTTCATCTCTGCATAGTGAGCATAAAAGCCCGCAGCAAGCATATTCTTCTCTGCTTCACACGACTGTTTGATATCAACACCATCCTTAAATAAGCCTTCAATATATGAGTAAATAAGCTTTAATAATCTTTCAAAGTAGGATGTATAGCCCTTTAGGATGTCTGAGCGATAAATGTAGTTATAATTATAATCCTTCATCCTCTCTACAGCCTTATAAACCTTATCAGAGAAGCCGACTCCCTCACTTTGTGAGGAGTTTTCAATTATATCTGTGACAAGTGTATTTATTATTTCGCCATTAGTAGAGCCTAAAACACTCTTTACATCCTCAGGAAGAGGCTCGGATAAAATACCTAAGCGTGTTGCATCCTCAAAATCTCTACCAAGATATGCAATGGAATCAGAGAAACGAACTACTGTTGCTTCAAAGGTTGTTGGAACCAAGCTCCTTCTAGTTTTTATACTATCTAAATCCTTTATCTCGAAGGAAGGGATGATTCTTTGTACAAAGTGCTCTCCACAGTGGCTTACTATTCCATCCTTTACTGCATAGGTTAAGTTTAAGCCCTTTCCATTATCAGATAGCTTATCAACTACTCTAAGAGAATTAACCTCGTGCTCGAAGCAGCCAAAGCCCTTAGCTTGGCTTATCTTATCCATAATCACCTCACCCACATGGCCAAATGGAGTATGACCTAAATCATGGCCCATTCCAATTGCCCAGGCAAGCTCTGTATCTAACCCAAGAGGTCTACAAATTGTTGAAGCAATCGAAGAAACATGTAAAACATGCTCCATTCTAGTACAGATGTGGTCATTTGAAGGGGCAAAGAATACTTGAGTTTTATGCTTTAATCTTCTAAATGGAGATGAGTGTATTATTGCGGTGGTATCACGATAAAAGGCACCACGAAAATCTTCCTTTCTAGAATTCTTTCTTTTTACAAGTAGCTCTAAGTCAATGTCATTAAATAGCTTTTCCATAAAATAAATAATAAAACAGAGAAAGATTAATATAAAGAACCATTTTTCAAAGTATGCCAATGATGATATTATATTAGCTATGAGTGAATACGTAATTCCACTAGTTGCATTGCTTTTAACATTTTTATCAACACTATCCTGCTTACGTTTTGTGTTCTCAAGGCAAGGCTTTTTCTGGATTATTCCATTTGTGTTATCGGTTTTATTAACCTTAAATAACTTTTTTATTTTACTATATCCTCAAATGTCCTTCTTTTCATATCCAAAGGTAGTATTAGCCTTCCCTGTATTTCTAGCTGCCTTTTGGTATTTCATGGTTATTACCTTTCACTATGCTCTAAAAAGAGGTGTTCTAAGAAATAGAGTTTCTAATGACCAGAAGAAGAACTATCAAGAAGCACTTTTCCTTGAGAAGATTGAAAGAAGAGAGTTTATTAAGTTCTCAAAAAGAAAAAAAGAGATATTAGAGAATGGCGCATATGAGCCAAAGCTATATAGAAAAGATGAATGCAATTTAACTCTTTTTGATAATCCTAGTTCTAAAAATTTCAGATAAATAGTATAATCATCGCTCAATACAGGAGTGATGTATGAACTTTTTCTTCACCGGAATGAAGCATTCTGGAAAAACAACCTTTGCTAAACGTGTTGCAGCTGCAAAGGGTTTAATTTGGGCCGATAGTGATGATCTTGTTTTAGAAAATATTAAACCGCTTACAGTTAGAGAATACTATAAAAAATATGGTAAAGAGGCTTTTATTATAGAAGAGAGAAAGGCTGTAGAGGATTTTATTGAGAAAAATAATGGCTTTGTACTCTCACTCGGAGGTGGTGTTTGTGATAACACACCACTTATGTCTTTAATGAAGAGCAGTGGAAAAATTATTTATTTAACACGAGATGAAGGACTAATCTTTGATAAAATAATGCAAAAGGGTTTACCACCCTTTCTAGATACTCCTGACCCAAGAAAAACCTTCCATGAGCTATTTTTACGACGTGATGCTATTTATAGATCATACATGGATTTAGAAATCGCTCTTGGACCTTATAGCTCAAAGGATGAAACAGAGAGAAGGGTTATTTCAATTTTGGAGGAAACATATGGCAGGTAATACTTTTGGAACCTTATTTAGCGTAAATACCTTTGGTGAGTCACATGGACCTGCTTTAGGAGTAACCATCGATGGTCTTCCAGCAGGAATTAAATTTGATTTAGATTTTATTCAAAGTGAGATGAATAGACGACGTCCTGGAGCAAACTCTCTTGGAACAACTAGAAATGAGGGTGATGAAATAGAGGTAATCTCAGGTGTTTTTGAAGGCTACTCTACAGGCTGCCCTATTACCATGATTATTAAAAATACCTCACAAAAGAGTCAGGACTACTCTGCTATTAAGGATGTATTTAGACCAGGTCATGCCGATTATACATATACTGAGAAATTTGGAATAAGAGACTATAGAGGTGGCGGAAGATCATCTGGTAGAGAGACTAGTATGAGAGTAGCAGCGGGTGCTGTTGCTAAGCTTCTTTTAAAGGAGATCGGAATTAATATCAAAGCTGGTACTATCCAAATTGGTGATGTAAAAGCAAAGAAGCTTGACTTTGACCATACTTTTAATAATGAGCTTTCCTGTCCAGATGAGGAAGCAGCTATCCTAATGCGCGATAAAATTAAAGACGCTAAGGATAATTTAGATAGTATTGGTGGTATTATTGAGTGTCATGTAAGTGGTATGCTTCCAGGTCTTGGGGACCCTTGCTTTGATAAGCTTGATGCACTACTTGCACATGCAATTTTATCTATTGGAGCTTGTAAGGGCTTTGAAATAGGCTCAGGTTTTGAGAGTGCTAAGCTATATGGCAGCCAAAATAATGATAAAATGCACGTTAAGGATGGCAAAGTAACCTTTGATACAAACAATGCTGGTGGAATCTTAGGTGGAATTTCAAATGGAAATAATATCATCTTCCGTGCCGCCTTTAAGCCTACTCCTAGTATCTATAAGGAGCAGGAGACAATTAATAAAAGCTTAGAGAATGTAAAAATTCAAATTAAGGGACGACACGACCCATGTATCGTTCCACGTGCTGTTGTTGTAGTTGAAGCTATGACAGCTATTGTTTTAGCAGATAGATACCTTGTTTGGAGAGCATATGAATCAAGATAAACCGCTGTTTGTACAATCTGATAAAACTATGCTTTTAGATGTGCACTCCCCTAGAGCGGAGGAGGCACGTGTAAGGCTTTCACAATTTGCAGAGCTTGTGAAAAGTCCTGAGCATATGCACACCTATCAAGTATCAAATATCAGTATTTGGAATGCAGCAGCTATGGGGAAAAGCTATGAGGATATTATCTCAACTCTTGAGGATTTATCTCGTTTTGAAATCCCTCAAAGCCTACTCTTCTTTATTAAGGATAATTTAGATAGATTTGGTGCAATAAAGCTTACCCCATATGATAATGATTATCATCTTTTAACTGTTAAGGGCTCCCTATTTAAGGCTCAAATTATCTCCTCAAAGACTCTTATGGCTATCCTTCAGCCCTTTAGCGAGGACTCGTTTCTAGTTCCTTGGTATAAGAGAGGTGAGATAAAGATTCAATTAATAAAGCTTGGCTTTCCAACAGATGATTTAATTCCACTTAAAAAGGGTGAAAAGCTAGAGATAAATGAAAGAGATGTAACTCTTTCAAAAAAGAGCTTTTCACTAAGACCTTATCAAAGAGAGGCAGTACAAGCCTTCTTAGGGTCAAGAGAAAATGAAAAGGGATATGGAAACATAATACTTCCTTGTGGATCAGGTAAAACTGTAGTTGGTATCCATGCTATGTGTGAGCTTAAGACACATACATTAATTTTATGTCCTAATGTTACCTCTGTTCATCAATGGAAGAGAGAGATACTCGATAAAACAGATATAACTGAGGATATGATCGGAGAGTACTCTGGAGAGCTTAAGGAAGTAAAGCCGATTACTATTGCTACATATCAAATCCTAATTTATCGAACTACTGAGAGTGATGAGTATAAGCATTTCTCCTTGATGACAGACCATCCTTGGGGCTTAGTAATTTATGATGAGGTTCATATGCTTCCTGCAACATGCTTTAAAGTCACAGCAGAGATACAATCGATGTACCGCTTAGGACTTACAGCAACTTTAGTTAGAGAGGATCATAGAGAGGCTGAAGTTTTTTCACTTGTTGGTCCAAAGCGCTATGATACTCCTTGGTCTGTACTTGAGCGTCAAGGCTTCATTGCAAAGGCCTATTGCCATGAGATAAGAATTCCTCTCTCTGAGGAGGCGGCAGTTGAATATGCAACAGCTAAGGGAGCTGCTGGACGATATAGAATAGCAGCTGAAAATCCTCTCAAGGAAAAGGTAGTTGAGGAGCTTTTAAATAAGCATGAGGGTGATAGAATCTTAATCATAGCTCAATATCTTGATCAGCTTGAAAAGATTAAAAAGCGCTTTGGCTTTCCTATGATCACAGGCTCTACAGGAAATAAAAAGAGAGATGAACTCTATGACGCCTTTAGAAGTGGTAAGGAAAATGTACTTATTGTAAGTAAGGTTGCAAACTATGCAATTGACCTTCCAGATGCATCTGTTGCTATCCAGCTATCTGGCTCCTTTGGCTCAAGACAGGAGGAAGCACAGAGACTTGGAAGAATTCTAAGACCAAAGGAAAAGGATAGCCACTTCTACACTATTGTGACTAAGTTCACTAGCGAGGAGGACTTTGCACAAAATAGACAGAAGTTCTTAGCAGAACAGGGATATAGCTATGAAATCGAAAGCCCAGATATGTGATAGCTGGATTAATAATCAATCACAAAGGATGATTGAATATCGTTACGAGGTTCTATTTAAGAGGAAGGATATTCAATTTTCCTTAGAAGAAAAAAAGAAAAGAATTTTAAGCTTCTATAGTAATGAAGAGAATATTAAGGATTTAATTAAAGCTCTCTCTGATAGTGAATATAATTTACTTTTAAAGAGAAAATTAAATCTAGCTTGCTATATCCCTAGGACAAATGAAAAGCTCTATGATTTTTATCTATATGATGAAAAGGTAATACCTGAAATTGCTTCTGAGCTAAACTCATTAAAGGGAATATATGAGGATTCTTCAAATAGAATTGATATTAAATGCTTTTTAAGAGCTTTATTTGCATTAATCTCAAGTAAGGGTATTAGACCAAGTGTCAGTGGTAAAGGTATAGAGGCTAAGCTTAGCGAAATCTTTACTAATATTAGTCAAGAAAATTTAGCTATTTTAATCTCACACTTTAAAGCAATGTGTGAAAGAGATAGCTTAATTAATAATTCCTATATCGATTTTGATAAAGCTAAAAAAATCCTACAGCTTTCCCAGCTTGAGGTATTATATCACCTACTCTCTTATAGCACCTCAATAGAGGAGCTATTTATAAGTCAGCTTAATTCATCTGAGCTATGCTTTGTCCTTGAAGATAAGAAAAAGAAGCCAAGCTATACAATAACAGGAGAGCTCTTTGTTTACTTTGAAGGTGATACAGAGGATGAGCTAATTTATCAAATTGCTGAGCCAGTAACTATTGATAGAATTTGTGTATATAAGATTACTAAATCAAGTATACGCTATGCCTTTGATAATGGATTAACAGAGCAAACTATATTATCAAAGCTTAGAAGCTATGGAGTAAATAACTCTATATTTGAATCTAGACTATCTGCTTGGAGAGAGGAGTATGAGATGACTAAGCTTCATGACTCTCTCTATTTAGAAACCTCTAAGCAGCTAGCATTAGTTATTGAAGCAGTTGAAGAGCTTAAGCCATTTATTATTAAGAAGGTAGGAACCTACTCCTTTATCTTTAAAAGAGATAAAAGAGTAATTGAGATCTTAAAGCGCAGTGGCTTTGATATGCTATGTCAAAAGGAGCTTTCTTATATCTCTGATAGTGATGACACAAAGCCTATTGTATTAGAAAAATATGAAGGCTCTCTTAATCTATTAGATAGAGCTATTTGCTTTGATGAAGGATATAAAGAATATTTAAAGAGCATTAGTAATCCTTCAATTCACTCTTTAATAGATGATGATAAAATCTTAACAAGCAAGATGGCAAAGGGAATAAAGAAGAGCTGTGAGCATGAAGCTATTTGGGGACTTGATTACCAAAAGAAGCTTAGTTATTTAGTGTCCATGTGTAACATACGCTTTCTTGAGCTTAAGTTTAAGGATGAAACAATAAAAGCTCTTCCTCTAAAGGTCGAGCTTCCAAATATTAAATTACTCACCATCAAGGGTGAAGAGAAAATAGCTTTAGTCGATAAAATCTTTAAGGTTAGTGAGCTCGATTAAAGCTCAGGCTTTAAATTCTTTGGATAGTGGTAGCCAGTAAAGGCCTCAAACTGTAGCTTACCCTGTTCAAAGAGCATTTCATCACCAAAATGTAGCTTACAGCCCGCCGCCTTAGCATCTGTTAAGAACTTAGTCATATGAGGCTTGTAGACAATATCATATGCTATTTCCTTTCCTGTAAACTTAAAGCCTTCAATAGGACTTTCAAAGGTAGAAAGACCTACAGAGGTTGTTTGAACGATTAAGTCAACCTGACCTTCATAGTTCTTTGCATTTTCAAGCTTGTCAAAGGCACAGATATTTATCTTAGCAATCCTCTCTGCATGAGATAGAGTTCTATTTAAAATAGTAACCTTAACACCCCAGTTTCTAAGTGCCCATACAATAGCATAGCTCGCACCACCTGCACCTATTACTAAAGCATTCTTTATTCTACCATTCTCGATATCAGAAAGAATTGGGATTAAAAAGCCATAGTAATCGGTATTCATACCCTTCCATAGACCAGGAGTTCTAACAACAGTATTACAAGCTCCAATTTGCTTAACTTCTCTAGTAATATTTCCAAGGTATGTTAAAACCTCAACCTTATGAGGTACAGTAACTGAAAAGCCTCTCATTTGTAGATTTTCTGCAAGTGCAAAGAAGGCTCTAGCGTTATCTACTAGGAAAGGTACATATATTGCATTGTAATGTATAGCTTTAAAGCCTAGATTATGAATTAATGGAGATGCTGAATGCTCTACTGGGTTTCCAATGATTCCATAGATTGCAGTTTTATCATTAACCTTATCTGCCTGATATAGCTCCTTTAGCTCCCTAGCTCTAAGCTGACCTGGAGCTGCTTGGTTATCTGAAGCAAATGTTAAGATTGAACCCATTCTCTTATATAGAATTCTAGTAGCAACTCCATATGGCCCCATTCCAATAATTATCTTCTCAACATCCTTTAATTCCTTTTGAGCATTAAAGAGTGTAATAGTGTCTAATATTCCCTTAGGAGTAACAGCAATTTTTGCTATATCTCCCCTCTTCTTTAGTGTAATAACTCTAGAGTAAATATCATTAGGGATTCCATTAAAGTCATGGAAGGAACGTATAATTTTTATTCCCTTTTCCTTTGCTTTTTCGTCAATTTCGCACTTTTTGATATCATCCTCGATATCAACATATTTGAAATCACCATCTAGAGCCTTGAGTATTTCTGCCTTTCTTTGTTTCTCACTGCCCTCAAATCTACCACCATCCTGTACTCTTCTATGTGTACAAATAACTGGGAAATTAACCATTGAAGGGAAAAGATTTGCTCTTTCACGATCTTCAATTTTAAGGTAATCAAGTCTTAATTCTACGGCATCAATCCATTTTGAATTTTTCTCTGTAGTCTTTACGCATTCTTCAAGTGTAGAGTCAGACAGTGTAAGACAAATCATTAATCATCTCCTCATGATTTAGTAATCTTATACGTTTATACAAAAAACTGCAATAATATGCATTTTGTATTCTTTTTATTCTATTAGTTGTACCTTTCTTTTTTCTCTAGTATTCTAAATAACTATGTTCACGATGCAAATTCAGAATGCCTGTCTAAGCTTTGCAGATAGGAAAATACTTAATGATGTAAGCTTTACTATAGATCAAAAAACTAGAGCAGCCCTAGCTGGTGCTAATGGGTGTGGAAAATCTACACTTTTAAAGGTAATAACAGGGATAATACCTGCCGATGGAATTAATATTTCCAAAACTAAGGGTATTACTGTCAGCTACCTACCTCAAGCAGATATTCTACTTCCTCAAAAGAGTGTTTATGAGGTTGCTGAGGAGGGCTATGATAAGTACAAAGCTTTAGTTAATGAGTATGAGGAAATTGCAAAGGAGCTTGATGGCATAGGTCAACAGGATAAATACTCACACATTCTTTCAAGGATGAATGAGATAAATGAAATTCTTGATGATGTTGGCTACTACCATAGAAGAAGTAGGATAGAACAAATTCTTCAAGGACTTGGGTTTAAGATGAGTGACCTAAGCTCACCCTCCTCTACCTTCTCTGGTGGATGGCAAATGAGAATAGCTCTAGCTAGAATTCTTGTCGAGGACCCAGATATTCTATTACTCGATGAGCCAACTAACTACCTCGATATTGAAGCTATGGTTTGGCTAAAGAACTATTTAAAGGCCTTTGATGGTGGTGTTATTCTTGTTAGCCATGACCAAGGCTTTCTAGATGATACAGTTGATTGTGTTTATGAATTATTTAAGGGTAACCTCACTCGCTACTCAGGTAACTACACCTCTTATTTAAAGCAAAGAGAGGCAGAAATCCAGATGCTTGAAAAGGCCTATGAGCAGCAGGCAGCTGAGATAGAAAAGACTCAAGAGTTTATCGAGCGTTTTAGATATAAAGCAACTAAAGCAAAGCAGGTACAGTCAAGAATTAAGAGCTTAGAGAAAACAGAGCTTATTGAAATACCTGACCATTTAAAGAAGCTTTCATTTTCATTTCCAGAGGCACCACATAGTGGTAACGATGTATTAGTAATTGAAAAGCTCTTTAAGGCCTATGGTAGTAATGTTATCTTTGAGGACCTTTCCTTCGTTGTAAGGAAGAAGGAACGACTTGCAATTACAGGTCGTAATGGTGAAGGTAAATCAACACTATTAAGAATTCTTGCTGGAGTCGATGATGACTTTAAAGGCGTAGTAAGAGATGGTGCAGGTGTTAAGAAGGGATATTTTGCACAGGATAATGAAAAAACACTAAATGATAATAATACAGTCCTTGAGGAGGTAGAGAGCATCGCAGATACAAAGGATATACCTCGCTTAAGATCTCTTTTAGGAGCCTTTTTATTCAATGGTGATGATGTCTTTAAGAAGGTTAGTGTTCTATCTGGTGGTGAGAAATCTAGATTATCACTATTAAAGATATTACTTCATCCATGTAATTTACTATTACTCGATGAGCCTACAAACCACCTCGATATCAATGCTAAGGAGATGCTTTTAGAGGCAATAAAAGCATATGATGGTACTGTAATTTTTGTAAGCCACGATACACACTTTATTAAAAATCTTGCAACTAAGATTTTATACCTTTCAGATGATAAGCCAGAGTTCTTCGAGGGTGATTACGACTACTTTGCATATAAGCTTGAGGAAAAGGAAAATAAATTCCTACAAAGCGAAAAGAAGAAAAGTGATGTTATTGAGAACAAATCTCAATCACATCAGGAGCAAAAGGCTAAACGTAATATGATTCAAAAGCTTGAAAAAGAGTGTGATGACTTACTTCTTTCTTGCGATAAGCTAAAAAACGAAATTAAAGCCTTAGAGGAAAGGATGGCAGACCCTGCTATTTATTCCAATGCAGCAAAAATATCTGAGCTTGTAAAACAAAAGGAAGAGAAGGAAAAGGCTCTTGATAGCTTAGAGGAAAGCTGGTTCGAAGCCTCTGAAAGATTAGAAAATAGTAAGGCAGAGCTACTATGATAGAAAAACCAATTGTTGAAAGCTATTTAATAAAAGCTCTTAAAAAGGCATGTCCAACTATTATTCTTGCTTCTGCTAGTGAGAACAGAAAACAATTATTAACAGATATGGGAATAAATGTTATTCAACGACCTCAAGATATTAATGAGCTATGTGGCCTAACAGAGCCAAAGGAAGTAGTCACAACTCTTTCAAAGCAAAAGCTTGATAGCTATTTAAAGAGTGATGAATTTATACCTACTCTTCCTGCTATTAGCTTAGATACATTAGTATTATTTAATTCAACTTTAATTGGAAAGCCACACTCAAGGGAGGATGCAAAGGCTATACTCTCCTCCTTTTCTGATAAAGAGCAGGAGGTCTTAACAGGACTTAGCGCTTATTTACCAAATAAGGGTATTTTTTCAACCTATGATGTTTCAAAGGTTGTATTTGAGGCCTTAACTGAGGATGTAATTGAATGGTATTTAAATACTGGAGAGTACATTGGGGCTGCAGGTGGATATAGAATTCAAAAGAGTGGCTATAAGCTTGTAAAGAGTATAGAGGGTAGCTGGACTAATGTTATAGGCTGTCCTGTGGAAGCACTACTAAAGCTATTAACCAATTAGCTCCTCGTAGTGCTCCCTTCCTAGAGTTAGTATTTTAGTAATGTGGTCATCATTTAGTCTGTAGATTATGCTCCTACCCTCTTTTCTAAATTTAACTAGTCTAGAGCTTCTTAGAGTCTTTAATTGCTGAGAAATTGCACTTTGATTCATCTCTAAGCGCTCTGCAATAGTATTAACACTACACTCACCTTCATTCAAAAGAAATAGAATCTTTAATCGTGTTGGATCAGCAAAAACCTTAAAGAAATCTGCAATATCAATTAATTCTTCTTCTAAAATAGGATCACTCATGAACAAATCATATTCCATGAAATAATTTTGTGCTATACAAATCTTTTAAATTTTCCTATTATCGGGTCATGGAAAAGAAGATTGGATTCATTGGTTTAGGTGTAATGGGTGCCTCTATGAGTGCACATCTACAAAAAAGTGGCTTACAGCTATTTGTTTATAACAGAACAAAAAGCAAGGCTGATGCTTTAATTAATAATGGCGCTATTTGGTGTGATAGCCCAAAGGAAGTTGCCAAAAATGTTGATATTCTATTTTCTATTGTTGGCTTTCCAAATGATGTTGAAGAGGTTTATTTAGGTAAAAATGGTGTTATTGAAGCTCTTCATGATGGATTAATTTGCTGTGATATGACAACTACTAAGCCATCACTAATGGTAAAGATTGCGAATGCCTTTAAGCCTTATAATGTTTCATTTGCAGATGCTCCAGTTTCAGGTGGAGATGTAGGAGCAAGAAATGCTACTCTCTCCTTTATGGTAGGTGCAGAGGATGATACATATGAAGCACTTTACCCATATTTTTCTATAATGGGAAAGACAATAAACCACAATGGCGTGGTTGGTGCTGGACAGCATACAAAGATGTGTAACCAAATTACTATTGCAGGAACAATGATTGGTGTTAGTGAAGCATTAGTATATGCAGCAAAGGCACATCTCGATTTAGATACTATGTTAAATACTATTTCTAAGGGTGCAGCAGGATGCTGGACTCTCGATAACCTAGCTCCTAGAGTAGTTAAAGGTAACTTTGATCCGGGCTTTATGATTGAACACTTTGTAAAGGATATGAAGATTGCCTTAGAGGAAGCTGAGAATATGGGTCTTGCACTTCCAGGACTTTCTCTCGTAAAGCAGCTATATACTGCTTTAATTTCACAGGGCTATGGAAGAAATGGTACTCAAGCGCTTGTAAAGGCTCTTGAGAGCTTAATTGGAGAAAAACTTTTCTAAATATGGAGGGGTTGTATGATAAGAGAAGACGAACGAGCCACTCTCATTCTACCTGGGGATAAAAAGGTAGAATTAGGCGTTATCACAGATAGCATGGGCCATAAAAGTCTTGATATTGCATCTCTTAGAAAGGATACAGGGTATATAACCTATGATCCAGGCTTTATCAATACAGGTTCATGTATGTCATCTATCTGTTATATCGATGGCGAAAAGGGTATCTTAAGATATCGTGGCTATGATATCGCTGATTTAGTCCAGAATTGTGACTTTATTGAGGTTGCATATCTTCTTGTTAAGGGAGTTTTACCTACCCTGGATGAAAGAAGTAACTATGCACGTCTATTAAATAAGCATTCAATGCTCCATACAGATATGAGAAACTTCTTCAGATCATACCCACATGATGCCCACCCTATGGCAATTCTAGCTAGTATGGTTGCATCTCTATCTGCCTTCTACCCAGAGATGGAGGAAAAGGATCCTGAGGATAACATCGACTTAACTGTTACAAGACTCCTATCAAAGATGAGAACTATTGCAGCATTCTCATATAGACAATCAATTGGATATGACTTTGTTGATCCAAGATATGATTACTCCTATTGTGAGAACTTCTTAAATATGATGTTCTCTTCTCCAGTATTGGATTACCATCCAGATCCTGTACATGTAAAGGCTCTAAACCAGCTATTAATTTTACATGCAGACCATGAGCAGAACTGCTCAACTAGTGCAGTAAGATTAGTTGGATCATCGGAAGCAAATCTATATGCATCTGTTGCAGCAGGATGCTGTGCGCTTTGGGGACCAAAGCATGGTGGTGCAAACCAAGCTGTAATTGAGATGCTTAATAAGATTATCAAGGAAGGCTTATCTGTTAAGGAAATAGTTGAAAAGGCTAAGGATAAGAGTAATACCTTTAGATTATCTGGCTTTGGACATAGAGTTTATAAAACCTTTGATCCTAGAGCTAGAATTGCAAAGCAGATGTGTCAGGAAGTATTAAATGTTGAAGGCATGCATGACTCCTTAATGGAGGTTGCATTAGAGCTTGAGGATATTGCGATCCATGATGATTATTTCATCGAAAGAAATCTATATCCAAATATCGACTTCTACACAGGTATTATATTCCATCTAATGAGAATTCCTCAGCAGATGTTCACAGTACTATTTGCTATGGGTAGATTACCTGGTTGGATAGCTCACTACCTTGAGTGGAGACATGATCCATATCAAAAGATTGGTCGTCCAAGACAAATCTATGCTGGACCTGAGACTAGAAAGGTTATTCCACTTAGCTTAAGAACAGCGGAAAATACTTTAGCTTAGTTAAAAAGGCGGAAGCTTCGTGCCTCCGCCTTTACTTTTTATTACATATTTTTTATCAATTCAGCTGTAAAATCTGAGGTTGAAAGCTCTGTTGCATTATCCTTGTCCATTAAGACATAGAAGTCTCTAGTAACTCTTCTTGATGCAATAGTTTTATCAACTGCTTTTAGAACTAAATCAGCTGCCTCCTCGAAAGAAGCATATCTAAGTAGCATTTCACCAGAGAGAATAATTGATAGAGGATTAACTATATTCTTTCCTGCAATATCTGGAGCAATTCCATGAGTTGCTTCAAAGATTGCACAGCCAGTTGTGTAGTTAATATTTGCACCTGGTGCTATACCAATACCACCAACCTCCGCAGCTAATGCATCTGATACATAGTCACCATTTAAGTTTAAGGTAGCAATTACATCATAGTTTTCTGGCTTTAGCAAAATATTCTGTAGGAAAGCATCACAGATACAATCCTTTATCTCGATATCACCATGCTTTGCAGGGATAAAGACTCTAGAATCCTTCTCATAGCCACCATACTCACGCTTTGCAAGCTCATAGCCCCAATTTCTAAAGCCACCCTCAGTAAACTTCATGATATTACCCTTATGAACTAAGGTAACACTTCTTCTCTTATTAGCAATTGCGTAATCGATAGCAGCTTTAATTAGTCTCTCACTACCCTCCTTACTAACTGGCTTAATTCCAATAGCAGAGGTTTCTGGGAATCTAATCTTTTTAACTCCCATTTCCTGCTGTAAGAAGTCAATTACCTTCTTTACATCAGCGGTTCCACTAGCCCACTCAATTCCAGCATAGATATCCTCTGTATTTTCTCTAAATACAACCATATCAACCTTTTCAGGGTGCTTTACAGGAGAAGGAACACCTGAGAAGTACTTAACTGGACGCAGACAAACATATAAATCTAGCATCTGTCTTAAAGCAACATTTAAGCTTCTCGCACCCTTTCCAACTGGAGTCATTAGAGGGCCCTTAATAGCAAGGCCAACCTCTTTAATCTTTTCTAAGGTCTCTTCTGGAAGATTTGTATTAAATAACTCCTCAGCCTTTCCACCTGCATAAGCTTCGGTCCACTTAATTTTTTTCTCATCTCCATAGCATTTAGCCATAGCAGCATCAAGGACCTTAATCATCATAGGAGTAATCTCTTTTCCTACTCCATCACCTTCGATATAAACAACCTCTCTTTCAATCATTTTAAGCTCTCCTTGATTTGGTTAAGTCTTCCACCCTTTAAGAGCATATCTCTCTGAGTTTGAGTAACATCAAGCTTACAAGTAAAGGTATATCCCTGTGTCTTATTTGTTACGCTAACTAAATCACTACTCTTAATCTGCTCAATTGCATTTTCAATTACAATATCATCATCACTATTAATTTTATTGTAGTCATCTTCACTCATGAGTGTTAAAGGGATGATACCAGCATTACAAAGGTTTGCTTGGTGAATTCTTTCAATAGAGAGTGCAAGAACTGCTTTAACTCCAAGGTACATTGGACAAAGTGCAGCATGCTCACGTGAGGAGCCCTGACCATAGCTATAGCCCGCAACAATGAGGTTCGCAATATTACTATCTCTCCTTGCTGCACATCTAGCTGAGAAATCTTTATCTACACCTTCAAATACAAAGGTTGAGTAGAGAGGAATATTTGAGCGGTACTTTAATCTTGCACCTGCTGGCATTATGTGGTCAGTAGTAATTTTATCACCAACCTTGATAGCAACCTTACCGGAAATTTTATCATTAAGTGGTACGTTGTGTGGTGGCTGGCCAATATTTGGTCCTCTTACGATTGTAACATCGCTTGAATCCGTTGGAGGGAAGATAAGCATTGAATCATCTGTATAGAAATTCTCTGCATTAACGTTTTCAACACTTGAGACAATGTTTTGTTCAAGTGGAGAAGTAAATACACCAGTTATTGCTGAAATAGCAGCTGTTTCAGGGCTTACAAGATATACCTGTCCACTCTTTGTGCCACTTCTTCCTTCAAAGTTTCTGTTGTTAGTTCTTAATGAGACTCCATCTGTACATGGGCTAAAGTGGTTACCAATACAGAAGCCACAAGCACTTTCAAGAATTCTTGCGCCAGCTTTAACCATTTTAGATAATGTTCCGTCACTGCTTATCATCTCAAGAACCTCTCTTGATCCAGGAGCAATACCTAAGGAAACATTTTCAGCTACATGGTTACCATCTAATATTTGACCAACCTTTACTAAATCCTGGTAGGAGGAGTTAGTACAGGAACCAATTAATACTTGGTCGATCTTCTTACCTGCAAGCTCTGCTACCTTCTTAATATTACCTGGTGAATGAGGACAAGCTGTTAGAGGCTCAAGTGTTGATAAATCAATTTCAAAAAGACCATCGAATTCAGCATCACTATCACAAGAAAGCTCTCTAAAGCACTCCTCTCTATGCTGAGCCTTAAGGAAGCTATATGTTACTTCATCTGATGGGAATAGAGATGTAGTAACTCCACACTCTGCACCCATGTTACATATTGTTGCTCTTTCAGGAACGGATAGTGTCTTAACACCCTCTCCTGTATATTCAAAAATAGTATTTACATTACCTTTAGTTGTGAAACGCTCTAAAACCTTTAATATAACATCCTTTGCAGATACGAAAGGTCTAAGCTTTCCGTGTAGTCTAATCTCAATTACCTTTGGTGCAATAATTGTAAAAGGAACACCTGCCATAGCTAATGCAACATCGAGACCACCAGCTCCTATTGCAAGCATACCAATACCACCTCCAGTTGGAGTATGGGAATCTGAACCCAAGAGAGTCTTACCTGGGACTCCAAAACGTTCAAGATGGACTTGGTGACAAATACCATTTCCAGGACGAGAGAATACTACGCCCTTCTTAGCAGCAACACTCTTTAAATAGTTATGGTCATCTGCATTTTCAAAGCCAACCTGGATAGTATTGTGGTCAACATAGCTAACAGCGAGCTCATTTCTTACCTTATCAAGCCCTAAAGCTTCAAATTGAAGATAAGCCATTGTACCAGTTGCATCCTGAGTGAGGGTTTGGTCGATTCTAAGGTCTAGGCTTTCACCAGCCTTAAGACTTCCACCCATGAAATGCTCTTTTAAAATCTTTCTTGTTATTGAGTATCCCATTTCGTCATCTCCTATAATTTACCAAAAAAAATACCATTATCTCTTTTATATTGCAAGAAAACTAAATGGATTATAAAATCTTTATTCGTGAATAATATAATAAAAATAGTAAATGATGATTTTCTCCATAACGCACCACTAATCTGTGCTATTATTGCCTGCGTGCTTGCACAGGTGGTAAAGCCATTTATTGCTGTAGTTATGGGATATAAATTTGATAAGCATATGTTTATAACTACAGGAGGTATGCCATCCTCTCACTCATCAACAGTAACTGCACTTACTACCTCAATAGCTATTTCGCAGGGTGTTGGCTCTGTAGCCTTTGCAATTAGCCTAGTATTTGCATTTATTGTAATGCATGATGCTATGGGAGTTAGACAGGAGGCAGGAAAGCAGGCAGAGGTAATAAATGAGTGGTCTAAAATCCTTTCTCAAATCCATGAGGATGGATTATTTAACCAAGAGCACTTAAAAACAATGCTAGGACACTCCTTCTCACAGGTTCTTGCTGGCCTTGTATTAGGCTTACTAGTTGGTATAGTAGGAACATACCTAATCATCTAATAGTTAATAATCACTAGGGAGAAAAACTATTCAGTTAATAATCATCTTTGACGATTATTAATTAAAATTGTAGCTTACTCCTATGAATTGGTTAGAAAAACATATTACACTTCAAAACTATGATGATAAAAAGGCAGAAAGAGAAAATGCTTACACACATTTCTTTGGCTCCTTCTTATCTATTATTGGATTATTTTTAGTTGTCTTAAAATTTAAAAGCACAACTGAAATATCACTTAAAATTGGGTTTATTATCTTTGCACTATCCAATGTTTTGCTCTACACAGCATCGGGACTATACCACTATTTAGAAAAAGGTAATGCGAAAAGAATTTGTAGAATCCTTGACCATAGTAATATCTACTTCTTAATAGCAGGAACCTATACACCAATACTTTTGTATGTAGGAAGTACAAAGTGTATTTACTTAACCTTCTTCATGTGGTTTTTAGCTTTGATAGGAGTTTGCTTTACACTAGTATTCTGGGGACGCTTAAAGCCTCTTCACCCTATTTTATATCTATTAATGGGCTGGTGTCTTGTACTATTTTGGAACGACGTTGTTCCCTATGTTCCACATGAATTAATTTATTATCTAATTGGAGGTGGCTTAACCTACTCTATTGGAGTTGTGTTCTATGCAATTAAGAAAATACCTCACTACCACGCTATTTGGCATCTATTTGTTCTAGCAGGATCGTTATGGTTTTATATCGGACTATATAGAACACTTTTATAATTTTTTTTATCATATGTTTCTATGGGTAAGAAACAGGAAAAGGCAGAAAAAGAAAGAATTAAACGTCTTGAAGCTTTTGATAACTACTATAGTGCTATCTATAAGGACAGATATATAAAACTTAAAGAAGCTCTATTAAAGGATAATGAGGCTGTTAGCTTTTCTCAAAATCTAATAAGCGAATATTTCCTTGATAGAGCATCCATTTTAGTTGCTCAACTACTTCCACTTAAGGAAGGTGATAATGTACTCGATATGTGTGCAGCTCCTGGTGGAAAAACCTTAGTGATGCTCTCAAAAATGAATGGAAATATTTACCTTACAGCTAATGATAGATCGAGAGATAGAAAGCAACGCTTGGACGAAGTTATTAGATCACACATACCTGAGCAATGGCAGGAGAGAATTAAAACTACCTGCTACGATGCTTCTACTTGGGGCTTACATGAAAAGGAAGTATATGATGCTATTTTACTCGATGCACCATGCTCTTCAGAGCGCCATGTAATAAAAAGTGAAAAGCATTTAGCAATGTGGTCACCATCTAGACCAAAAAGGCTTGCTATAGAGCAATATGCACTTTTAGCAAGTGCCTTTGATGCTGTAAAAAAAGGTGGGTATATTCTCTACTCTACATGCTCAATTAATCCAGAAGAGGATGAAAAGGTAATTGAGAAGCTTATAAAACGAAAAGAGTCTTTATTTGATATTATTAATTTCGATTTAGAGTTTAGCGAGGAGAGAGCCTATGGTAGGATTATCCTTCCAGATAGTGCGAATAATTTAGGTCCTTTATATGCCTGTTTAATAAGGAAGAAAGATGAGTAAGGTTGCAATACAAAGGTGTCAAACCTATGAATATGATTTAGTTTATAGTTCTCTTATAAATATTATTGAGAATTCAGATTTTCCAGCTGTTGAGAATAAAAGAGTACTCTTAAAGCCAAATATTTTATCTGATAGTAAGCCTGAGCTAGGTATAACTACTAACCCTGTAGTTGTTGAAGCAATGGTTAACATAGTTAAAAGTAAGGGAGCAAGAGAGGTCCTAGTTGGTGACTCTCCAGGTCTGCATACGCCTCAATTTCATGGAAAAAACTGTGGAATAGCAGCTGTTTGTGAAAGAACTAATGCAACTTGGGTTAACTTTGCTGATAATCCTAGGACACATAAGGTAAATAGAAAAACTAAGCTTAATATGGCTAGAGTTTTAGATGAGGTTGATGTCGTTATCTCAATTGCAAAGTTTAAAACTCATGAGCTTATGTATTTAACTGGGTGTGTAAAAAATATGTTTGGAACTCTTCCTGGTTT
Source organism: Bullifex porci (assembly GCF_009695635.1). Classification (GTDB taxonomy): domain Bacteria; phylum Spirochaetota; class Spirochaetia; order Sphaerochaetales; family Sphaerochaetaceae; genus Bullifex; species Bullifex porci. The sequence goes on along the minus strand of NZ_VUNN01000020.1, from coordinate 21,852 downwards.
AAATAAAAGTCCATGCCACATTAAAGCTGCATCAAGAGAGAAGTTTGCAGCTCTAATTTGTGATATCTTCAAGGAAAGCCATTGTAACTATGGTATCGTTGATGGAATTATTGGTATGGAAGGACCTGGACCTGCTAATGGAACACTAAGACAAATTGGCTTATTAATTGGTTCCTCTGATTGCTTCGAGGTAGATGAAGCGATGAGAATAATCATGTCATACAAGCAGGATGACATTCCAATATTAAATGAAGGAAAGAGAAAGGGATTAACTAGCTTAACACCAACTTGGACATTATTAGATCCAAATGACTTAATAATTAAGGATTATAGGATTGTAGATGTTGCTAAAAAGGAAGGTCTTATTAAATCTCTATTAATTCCTTTCTTAACACGTGGTTCTGATAGAAAGAAGGCTCAAAAACGCCCTACTCCAAATTTTGATGAAAAGCTTTGTATTAGGTGTAAGCGCTGTATCGATATATGTCCAGCACGAGCACTTAGCTTAAAAAATAATGTTGTAACACTTGAGGAAACAAAGTGTGTAAGATGCTATTGCTGTCATGAAATGTGTCCAGTAGCTGCTATAACAATTGAGAAGGATAAATAATGAATAGTGTGTTTTTTGTTAATAGCATTGCACTAGGTATTGGACTTGCGATGGATGCATTCTCTGTTTCATTAGCAAATGGCTTACATGAGTGCAAAATGACAAAGAAAAAGCTTGTTTTAATTGCTTTTACCTTTGCATTCTTCCAAGCCTTAATGCCAATGATTGGATGGGTATGTGTTCATACTATTATTAATTATTTTAAAGCACTAGAGAAGATAATCCCATATATTGCTTTAGCATTGTTATCATATATTGGTATTTCAATGTTCTTAGAAAAAGAGGAAGAGGATGAGCATGAAGCGTGTACTATTCTTAGCTTCAAGAAGCTAATTATACAAGGTATAGCGACTAGTATTGATGCTCTATCTGTTGGCTTTACGATTGCAGAATATAATTGGTTTTACGCTATAACAGCAAGTAATATTATCGCGATAGTAACCTTTATAATATGTACATTTGGCTTAATAATTGGTAAAAAGGCGGGCTCAAAGCTCGGAAGAAAAGCCAATATATTTGGCGGTATTATTTTAATAACTATCGGCTTAGAGATATTTATTTCTAGCTTCTTTTAGCCCCTCTGCTTGATTTGAGGATTTTTGCATAATAGGGCTACTAAAAAATTTAATAGCCCTCTAAAGCTATTACTTTGCAAAGTAAGCCTTCATATCCTTTTCAAACTTTTCAGCAGTAATATTAAGCTTATTAGCAGCTATTTCCTTTGTAATTATTCCATCACGGGTTAACTCATATAGAGTTTCACACTTTCCTTCACGTTTTCCTTCGCGTTTACCCTCACGCTTGCCTTCACGCTTGCCCTCAAGCTTACCATCATTTTTTATATCTTCAATTGCCTTACACATGTTATATCCTCCATCATTTGGAATATCTACCTTCATTATTGTTTCTAATAACTTAGCAGTTTTATAATCAAGGTTCTTAAAGGCCTCTTCACTATTAATATAACTTAAAAGCGCCTTTTTATCTTCTCTTCCTTTACTTTCATAAAAATTAACCTCCTAATTAGATTATTGGTCCAACTAGAAGGTCACAGGTAAGTCCCCTATCATTTTATTTATTAGTTAAATCATATTCTCTTAGCTGGTTTCTAATTGACGTACTCCCACGGGCAAGCCCATGGGAATCTGGCCATGGTAACGACGGTTGCGTCCCGAAGGATGTCTTACACTGTCTCTGGCCCGCGAGACCCGTCCGGCCTCGCCTTATGATCTAGGCGTCCTTCGCCTGTTCCATTCGATTCATGATACGCTTTGCCTCAGCTAGTATGTTCACCGCGGCATTCACGTCCCTGTCGTGATACACCCCGCATTCCGGGCAGGTCCACTCACGGACACTGAGGTCTTTGGTGCTCGGCCACACATGTCCGCATGCAGAGCAGGTTTGGGACGACGGGTAGTACCGTCCAATCCTGATGACCCTGGTCCCGTACTTTCGGGCACACCACTCCAGGATTTCCACAAACTCCGAAAACGCATAGTCGTGGACCTTGCGTCCCCACATCCTCGCCATACCCTTGATATTAAGGTCTTCTATGGCTATGACGCCGTACCTTGAACAGAGTTCATGGCTTAGCTTCCAAAACCAGTCCCTGCGTCTGTTCGCGATGTCCTGGTGCCTGCGGTACAGTGCCTTCAGTGCACGCTCGTATCCGTTGCTCCCCATCACCTTACGGCTCAGGGCACGATTCGCTTTTCGGACTTCGTTTACTCCTTGTCTGAAAAACTCTGGGGACCTGATCACACTGCCGTCCGACAGCGTAAGAAACATCTTGAGTCCGAAGTCCATGCCGACCTCACCGCGTCCGTCCCTGGTTTCACGCATGGTGACGGGGCTGTCTGTGGTGACGTAGACGAAAAACTCTCCGAGTATGTTGCGCTTTACTGTTATGGTCTTGATTTTGATCCGTTCCAGGAGTCCGTCATAGGAGTCCCAGTATCTGTAGATGTGTCCGTTTATGCTGATACGTCCGCCAGTAAGGAATCTGTATCCCGCCTGTTTGTAGGTGACGCTTTTGTACTTTTTAACCTTGCGACGACGGGGTGGCGAACATTTGACTCCATTCTCCCTGTTAGTGAAAAACAGCCGGTACGCCCTGTATATCCTGTCGGTTATCTCCTGTACCGCCTGACTTCCTACATATCGCCAGTGACGGTTTTCATCCACGTTACGAAGGTTACGGAGCTGTTTCTGGAGTTCATATTTATCCAAAAGCTTCCCTGTTTCGGTATAGTGGTCCTGTATGATTGTCAGTGCCGTGTTGTATATGATTCCGGCGATATTTATCATATCACTAAGGTATCCGAAGTCATCGCTGCCATACAGTTTTACTGTCAGTGTTCGCATGACATCATTATAGCACATTTTATGGCATTACGCATTACCGCCTTTCATCTCACGGTCAAGGCGCGTGGGTTTTCTCGGCGGTTAATTTGTAATCTTCCCTTAGCAGCTCTTAAGCATGCCTCTAAGACTGGATAATCCTTTTCGTCTAATAATCTGTTTATCGCATCAACTAGTACAATACCATTGTTTACTACTACACCAATTAGGGCAACAATACCAACTATAGAAAAGAGAGTAAAATCATTTCCTGTCCATATGTGAATCCAAATTACACCAATTAAGAGTAGAGGTATAGTTGCAAAGATAATAAATGGGTTCTTTAAGCTCTCAAATTGTCCTGCCATTACAGCATATACTAAGAATAGAGCTAGTATTATTACTGTTATTATATATGGCATATAGCTTGCAAAATCATTCATCTCACCAGCCTGCACTAGCTTTACTCCATCAGGAAGAATTAAATAGGAATCTAATATTCTATTAACTTCATTTTGTGCATAAGAAGCAGAATAACCATCCTTAGCATTTGCTGTTACGTGATTTACTCTCTCCTTATTTTCTCTACTTATTCTTGCTGGTGCTGTATACTCCTCGATTGTAACTAGCTCTTCAAGAGCAATAGTACTACCGTTTGCAGGTATTCTTAATGCAAGAATATCTGTAAGAGATGACACATCCTCATCACGAAGCTTTACTACAACAGAATAGGTTTCATCTACAGATAAGGTTGTTAACTAATGTTCTTGCAAGTTAAAGATAGGACGATACTGCAGCTGACTCAACAGATTGAGCACTACTACTATATGTTAGCTCTGCAAGAGTTCTTTGTATAGCAGCACTTTCTTTCTTCCCGATTAAAGATGTTCCTATACTCCAGCTTATACCTGCATTTACATTTGCACTAAGTGGTGTAAAGGTTCCTGTAATAGCAGATCCAGTAGTTGTAGCTGTACCCGTTAAGGAAATATTTGGCAAGTACGATGATAATACCGACGCAGAACGAAGGCTTTGCTCTAATTGTTCTTTTTCAATAGCAAGAGAAATACTATTAAGCTTTGTACTTTCAATTGCATCATTAATAGTAACCTCTTTAGCAAATAAAGAACCTAAGGATAGAGTGATAAACAATAATATGATTATCTTTTTCATCTTTAATCCCTCCTAGCTTAAGAACTTTATTCGTATTAAGCTTCTTTTTTGATGAATCAAAGCTGAAGAATGAATAGTATTAAATGAAGATTAGATACACTTTGTGTATTGTATGAAGAAAATCTATTAAATTATATAAATAATTTAAAAAGTGACATTTAAAAGCTCAAGGATTTTTAAAAGATTTTATAAAAAACCTTAACTTAGATAACCCTTTATTTAACTACAAAATAGATAAAGCTAAGAGCTTTTTCTCTCTACAAGCACTACTTGATAATAAACAAATTAATTGATAGCTTTCATCCTTGTATGTCAATAGATTTGGTTAAAGAGCTTAATAGTGAGCAGGCAAAAGCTGCAGCGAATATAAATGGTCCTTCATTAATAATTGCAGGGGCAGGTTCTGGTAAAACTAGGATGCTGACCTATAGAATTGCATATATGCTTGAGCAAGGTATCCAGGATAGAGAAATCTTGGCTTTAACTTTTACAAATAAAGCAGCTAAGGAGATGAAGGAACGTATTAGTGAGCTAACTAAGGGTAATTATAAACACATTACTGCAACGACCTTCCACTCCTTTGGTCTTGGCTTATTAAAGCAATATATCCAGTACTTAGGTTATAAAAATAACTTTACAGTTTATGATACAAACGATAATACATCTCTTTTAAGAAATGTTATCGTAACACTTGGCTATGACCTCTCAAATTATAATATAAGCTCTCTATTAGCTCTTTTTTCAGATATAAAGTGTGAAAGACATAAGGAAATACAAAATAAGGATAGCGCCTTAGAAGAGATTTACAATGAATTTATAGCAACTCAAAAGGCCTATAACGTTGTAGATTTTGATGATTTAATTTTACTTCCAATTAAAATATTTGAAAAACGTCCTGACGTATTAAATATTGTTCAGGAACGCTATAAATATATTCTAGTTGATGAGTTCCAGGATACTTCTTTACTTCAGTATAAGTTTATTACTTTAATAGCAAAGAAATATCAAAATATTGCTGTTGTTGGTGATGATGACCAATCGATTTATTCATGGCGTGGCGCTAACTATCAAAATATTGTTAATTTTGAACATGATTTCCCTACTCTTAAGGAGTTCAAGCTAGAAAGAAATTATCGCTGTAGTGGTAATATACTTGAGGCTGCAAATACGATAATTACTCATAATGAAAAGCGAAAGGAAAAGAAGCTCTGGACAGAGGACTCTAAGGGAAGTCAAATATATGTAACTAGTAACGAGGATGAGGAAGAGGAAGCATATTACATAGCTCAGCATATAAAAGATCGCTCTAGAAAGGAGGGTCTTGCCTACTCTGACTTTGCAGTTCTAGTAAGAACAAATGGATTATTATCAAAGCTTGAAACAGCCTTGATGGAAAACTCTATCCCAACTCAGGTTTCTGGTGGCCAAAGCTTCTTTGATAGAAAGGAAATTCGTGATCTACTATGCTATTTAAAGGTTATAGTAAATATTGATGACGATGTTTCACTTTTGAGAATTATCAATACTCCTAGAAGAGGTATTGGTAGAGTTACAATTGAAAAGCTTCGTCAGCATGCAGATAAAAAGAAAACCTCTCTTTTTGATGCACTATCAGATTTTGCTTATGCTGCCGATGCTCCTGTAAGTGGAAAGACAAAAGAGGCTTTAAAAAACTTTGTCCAAATGGTAATTGGTTGGCAAAATTTAGCTGAAAATAATCAAAAGGCTAGCTTGCTATCAACAATTATTGACGATATTTCCTATAGAGAAAAGCTACATGAGGACTACCCTGATAGTCCTAAAAGTGTTGACTATAAAATGCAGTCATTAGAATTCTTAAGACAAAGAATAAGTCGTTATGAAAAATCTAATCCTGATACCTCTCTTCGTGATTACCTAAATCTTGTTATGATCTTAGGTGAAGAAAATAGTGATGTGGAGAAAGGTAAAGTAAATTTAATGACTATGCACGCAGCTAAGGGCCTAGAGTTTAATACTGTATATTTAGCAGGAATAGAAGATAATATTATCCCTTCTAGCCGTGCATTAGAGGAAAATCCGGCAAATATAGAGGAAGAAAGAAGGCTTTTCTATGTTGCAGTTACTAGAGCAAAAAAGGAGCTAACTATTACCTATTGTGAAAATAGAAAGGATAGAATGGGAGAAAACCATCTCTGTCTTCCATCCCGATTCATTGAGGAAATTCCTAATCAATTGATAAGTAATAAGGTTGCAGGAGAGGAGGAAACCTCAACTGAAGATAAGCTTGCAGCATTAAGTGCTATGCTTGAAAAGCTTAGGAAAAAGTAATTCTTCTTTTTAATTCTTTCATTTGATATGAGACAAAGAAGTACAGTGGATAGTGCTTCTTTTCTCTATTATTTAGCTCTTGGCGATAATTATTTATCTTTACCCATTTATATTTTATATACTCGTCGGAGTACTCCTTATCACCATTAATAGTAGGACGATTTGTTAAGCTTATATGAAAAAGAATCCATTTATATTTTCCAAAACCAAGGCTATGAATTGGATTTTTATCAATTTCTTCTTTATTTATTTTAATACCGCTTTCTTCATAGAGCTCTCTAATAGCAGTATCTAAAAAGCTATTATCTTTAGCTTTATCATAGCCACCCCCAATAAAAGCCCAAGAAAGAGGATGCTTTCTTAATTGAAAAAGTACCTCATCTTTATAAGTAATTATAATTCCTGCGCCAGAATAGCCTTCTGTAATATACTTATATAAAGCTTTCATTGTTATGATATTTATTTTAAATCAAAATAATATTTAAATTAATTAAAAATTATATAATTCATATAATATTAATCAATCAATTTTATATGAAAAAAAATAATTAATTTTTATATTTCTTTGCAAACTCTTTCAATGCAAATCTAATACCAGCAGCCCAACCTAAACCTAAATCAGCGAAAAGATCTTCTAGTTCTGTTTTAAAGGAAGGCTCAATAGAAAAGGTTGTTAATATTTTCTTTTCCTTATCCTGGCGAGCAGAAGCAAAGACCTCCTTAGCCTTTGTTTCACTTGGACTAAAAAACTCATTTGACAAATTATCATTACCTGATTTTTTTAAAGCCATATTTATTGTTTCTCCTTATTACTTCCAAATATCTTTATCGAGCTTTTCAAAAGCCGCAATTGTAGAGTCCTTCATACCTCGGCCTTTGATTTTAAAACCCTGAGGTGCCTTTCCTGCTTCCTGACATTTTCTAAATATAGGGTCAACAGGAATTAAATATACTTCATAATTCTTTGCCTTTAGTGCCGCGGCATATATATCTCTGTGCTGCTTAATTCGTGAGTCATAAGAATTAATGATAACCTTGTTATGCTTAACACTCGCTCTCATATTCTTTCGAATCTTAACAAGTTCATGAATAAAGATTTCAAGACCATCTAAACTAAACACTTCACTTATCATTGGCGAAACTACTTCATCACTAGCAATAAGTGCACTTCTTTCTAATCTGCCAAGGCCTGGTGAAAGATCAAGAACTATTCTCTCAAATCCAGCGCTTGCTTCTGCAATTAAGTCCTGTAAAACAAAAGGCTCTTCAGCAAGCTTAGTTTCAGAATAAAGCTTTAAAGTCCCACCAATACCAAAGGTAGGTAAAATATATAAATTATCTACAGCAGGTACTTTCACTATTGCATCATTAACATAGCATTTTCCCTGTAAGACATCTGCAAGTTCATATTTAGGAGGTTCTTTTAAAAACCAAGATGAAATATTACCTTGAGGATCGCAGTCAACAATTAATGTTTTATGACCACCAAGCGCAGACTGACATGCAAGGGTTCCAGATATAGTTGTTTTACCTACCCCACCTTTCTGCAAATGAAATGCGACAGTCTTAGCCATAAATCCTCCACAAATTAAAATTATAAACTTAAATATCAAAAGCTACAATAAATAAAATCAAATAAATTATCTATGATTAAAAAATGATTTATTAATGCTATTGTTTTTATATAATATTTATAGTTTTATTAATATTTTCACTACAAATAATATATAATTATTTTACAGTTTAGTAATAAAAAATTTTCTATAATAATTTTCATCATATTTAATAATATTTATTAATAATCCTAATTTGGTATATTTGTTTTTTATTTACAATTATCGATTTACTAATTCCTATACTAATAAATAATACATTTTATTTTATTAGTATGCTTTTTCATTTAACTTTAACACAGAATTTATTTAAAATATTCTACATTTAGTATTATTTGCAGTTTGCGTCATTTGACGGTCGCAAATGCGTTTTAGAACGGCCGTTTTGCAGAGCATAACAGCCGCTCATTTTTGTTATTTGACCATAACCTATCGGGTATTGATCTTGATTGTGTAGTGTTTTGTAGCTCTCTTCATAATGGAGTTTGCTGATACCTCATCGTTGAGTATCATAGCCTTCCAGTTATCCGGATCCCGCTGAGAACAAACAATAGTGCTTTTCCTCTGTTCGTTACGTTTTTCTAATAGCTCAAAAAGGATTTTAATCTCCCGCTCATCCATGATTGTGTGGAGCAGGAAATCGTCAAGAATAATCAGTTCCCATTTGAGATACTTCTTCATCTTTCGAGCATATCTCTCGTAATCCTGCTCTTTAAGAGCTACCATGCTTTCCAAAAACTCTTCACTATGGAAGTAACCAACGTTATACCGATTACAGGCTTTAATGCCAATTGCTTTTGCAAGATATGACTTCCCCGCATCTGATTCACCAAGGATGCATAGATTGTAACCTCTTTCAATGAAATCAAGAGAAGAAAGTACTTCTGTTATACCTGAGGGCAAATACTCACGTTTATCAGAATCAACACAGTCTGATAGTTCCTCTGGAGAACCTTTAAGATGTGCTGCTGTCAGTCGGTTCTTAAGTGTCGTACTGATCTTTTCATGAAACTGTGGCCCAATCAACTCAGCAATAAGAGTAAGTCGATCCATTTCAAGAAACCCTGGCTTATGATACAGATCATCCAAAGTAGCAGCCATTTTTGAAAGCTTTAGTTCATTTAGTTCATCAACGAGCTCGTTAATTAGTGAGGTTCCTGTAAGCATTATTTATCGACCTCCTCTCGCATCTGATCAGCAAGAAATTTGCTGCGTGATAAAAGGGTATCAATACTGGAAGCTTCTGGAGGCATTACAAATCCACCTCGTACCAGTTCTTTCTTTGACGGTACGGAGTGACGATATCCAGCGACTCCAAGATCATCAGCAATAACAGATATCGTATTCTTGATAAAAGTGTATTTCTGCTTGTTAAGTGCAATCGCCTGCTTACAGCACTCTTCAAGTGCTTTATTACTATAATTTTTTGTAAAGTTTAGTATGCCTAAGCACATACGATAAGTCTGAACCTCATAAGGTCTAGATTTTAGGATTGTGCGAATAACAGACTCAGTATTCTTGCCGACAAGCTGAGCTTTTTGTATAAAGTAAGGGCCATTCCACTGGCTAAATCCTTTATATGTGTCAGGCAAGTGATTAGGATTGGTTGACCACTGTCCTTTACGGGTTGCTCTAGGCCATTCACAAAGGTACTCTCCGGTAAGAGAATAAATACGAACAACAGTTGAAGAAGCCTTGATAGATACTTTCTTGTGAAGATATGCTTTGTCTACGCTATAATAAGCATTGTCAAAGCGTACGTGGAAGTCGCTTGATACCTTTGCCGTTTTTCTCTCCATGTACTCGTAATGCATGGAAGGAAGCGGCATCAATTCAAGTTTTTCCTCTTCCCAATAGAAGTATCTATTGTATTCTTTCTTCTTAAACGGCTCTTTATTCAGAGCCTCCAGTTCCTTCCAGAGATCTCTATTAAACTGTTCCAACGAAAAATACTGATGCTCTTCAAGTTTGTGAAATAACCCTTTCTCAAGAATGCCCACTGCATTTTCTACAGAGCTTTTGAACTTCGGCTTACGAACCTTTGCTGGAAGAATAACAGTGCCATTGTGCTCTGCCCAGTCAGCATAATCCTTATTTAACTCAGGTTCAATCCAGTCCCGATTGACAGTGACAGCCTGTTTACAATTATCACAGACAACTAAAGCAGGAACTCCACCAAAGTAATCGAGGGCATGATTATTGACCTCAATCCACTGTGGTTCTTTTGTGGAGAGCATTCCTTCTGCATAAATATACTGAGAATACGGAAGTATTGCCACAAAGACAACGATAGTCATGATTTCCCCAGTAAGAGGATCTGTCATGTTGAAGGTTTGACCAGCAAAGTCAACCTCCATCTTCTGAGCTATTACAGCATCAAAGTGGGCAGTCTCATAATTCTCTTCGCACCATTTGTTGTAGAGTTCACAGTACTGACGGTATTGGTAGAAGCGCTTTCCTTCTTCCGCACATTTTTTAGAGTATCTGTTCCAAAGAAAAACCAAAGTCATGTTTTTTCTTGTTGCCATGAGTCTAGCATCTGCTTCATAGTCTGGATACTCTATACTTTCATTTCTTCCTCCTGATCCAGGTACGGAACCATACACAAGCTCTGCGATTCCATAATTTGTGATACCAGGCGGAAGGGGGTAGGAAATAGATTCACATTTGTCAAATGCTCTTAAGAAGTCATTAACCCCAGATTTACTTACGCCCAATTGTCGGGCAATTTCACTTCCAGATAGTGAAAGTGCATAGTGTTTGATAATGATATCCTTGTAATCAAGCATACATTATCCTCCTTAATAAATGTATTTTCATCCTTTAGAATGAATACATCCATTATCATGGAGACATAGCTATTAATAAAAGAATAGGCGACCGTTTGGCTTCGCATTTCGACCGTTTGGCTCTGCAAAGTAGGCCGTTAGCTTACGCTATATGCATTATTTTGGTAAATCTAGAGCTATTCATTAACTAAAATATCAAACTCCTTTTCTAAAATATTTTTAATTTAATAAATATTAGAAATAGCAATGAAAGAATTAGACACGACAATATAGTAAATTTTCTAGAAACTCCCCTATTACATAATTATAAGTAAAAATAGTAATAGAATAATTAGCACCAATTGTCGTAACTAGTAGATCTCTAACTATTATCCTAAGCACTATTAGTTTTATTTATTATCTTAGTATTAGCACCACTATAAAACAATATTTGAGGCTGCTTCATCCTAAAATCATTTAAACTTCAAATAATTCTTTGACTGCTGCCTTATTCTGTAGACTTGTAGCTGCATGACTTTTATACAATCAGATTTCTTTTTAATATCTTATAAATTAGTTTTAAAATAATTTATCAACTTATTATTTCTGAACGGATTTGAAAAAGCATAATAAAACCGAGTTCATTTTATATTCATAAAAGTTGAGATATACAGATAAGAAAATTCAACAATCTAATAATATCTCCACTGTTTTCATTATGACAGGTTTCTCTCTTTAGTTTACACTAAATGAAAAGTTAAACTATAACTCAGGTATTTTTATAATCAATTGCGATAAGTAGAACATGTTGTATATATCAGTTATTTACTGCTTATTATTTTAGTGCTTCTTAAGATGTTACGAATGCTAGTACTATAACTAATATTACACATTTAAGTTATAGTTTTATTCTATATGTATCATTAACTAACATTGTTAGAATACTGACAAATTATTTATGAAAACTTCCTATAGTTTTTTAGTATGATACAGCTAACTCTTAGAAACTTTTTTCTTCTTATTATTTTTTCAATTCTAAAAAAAAATCTTCATTGAGCATTCCATGATGCTCTTAGATGATCTAATGAAATAATTAACTTATTTAGTTCCATAAAATATTAATGCTGCTTCTAATTAGTAATAGAAGCACTTTTGTTGAGATTAGGAAACACAGAAGAATTAGCAATTGGTTAAAACATATATTTTGAACCAAAGACTCTCTTATAGTTACTTGCAGCATTCTTTAAGAAAACTTACTTCAGATAAGTTTTCTTAAAATTAATATTGCTTGAATATTCTAGTATTCTGAAAATAATCTCACACATAAATATAAAAAATGAAAATTTTAATATTTTATCCATAATTATGATATCTATTATAATTTATTTTAACAGAAATAATTATTATTTTAATAATAGAATATTATATTTCTTATATTAATAATAAATGTATATAAATTGTTTTTATATAATTAAAATATTTTTTTATTAATAATATTCAATATAATTATATTATTTCAAATTATAATTATGTTTATGAAATATCATTTTTATATGAATATTTATAATTATTATATTATTTTTATTAAATAAAATATTAGTTATAATAGTTTATAACGAATTATACTATAATTTCTTTAAAAACATTAATTATAACAGTCTAAGTATCATATTATTTTAATATATAAGCATAATATATAGTGCTTTTAAAATTTGGGCTTTAAAACCATGATTTTTAAATAGAGTAAGAGTATTAGAATTTAATAATTAATATAATTAAACACATTCTTTTTATAGTATTCTTCAGTTTAACTAAGAAAGTAACATTATGTGGTAATCATTATGATATTGCTATTACACCTTCAACTAGGAGCAATGGTAGATTTCAAGTTAAATATTTAATATATGGTTGTTAGCTTGTTAATTAGCTTCTCATATACTTTTAGTTATTTAGGAAAAATCTCTATGGCTTACTGATAATTCTTATTTAAAAGCACCGGTAATCTAAAAGAGAGCACCAGTGCTAGTAACAACTTCAGAACTAATTAGATAATAAGTATAGAAGCAGAATAATAATCTCTTATATTAATGTCTCTACGTGTATCATACAGAGTTCAGAGAAGATGCGATTAAAAATGCTTTCATATTGATTAGATTCAACAAAGCGTGTATACCACTTGAGGTTTATATTGATAATAGATTTTGTTGAATGCACTTCAGTGCGTTTTTAGACAATTTAAAAGATGAGGTTTATGTGTTTATCAGAGAGTGTAATTCCAAACCACTCATCAAGAATCAAAAGTTCCATTTTAACCAGTTTTGAAACAAACCTCCTACTCTGTTGGGCTAACTTTAGACAATCAAAGTCTGTACAAAGGTCGGGTAAGCAATAATAGAGCCATCTTTTTTTCTTGAGAGCAAGCCATTGTACCAATGAAACAAGCGATAAAAGACTTACCGCAACCAGAAATGCTATTAGCAGCCATAATTTCAAAAGCCTGAAATGAAATTCTAAGGGGAGAATGCTTGTAATGATATTATAATTTTTTATGCTGTTTAATTGCGATGATTAATGGTGCTAATGGTGAGATTATATTAATAGAACTAGGTGGAGTTTATATGAGATAGGATGATGCTAAAGTTGATACAAATAGGGCTGATGAGCGAGAATACTCAATATAATAAATTACATGGCTTATTTTCTAAATGTGTTTTCCGAGCAAAGTTACCATGATAATCTCAGTTAGTATTAGTTTTAATATATTTATTATAACAAAGTTATAATATAGTATTTAAAAAAGATATCTTTATTAAATAATCTAATTAATAATTTAAATTATTACAAATTATTTCAATATTTAAATATATTATTTATATAGTTTATCTATATAATTATTATATATAATTTATAGATATATTTATATTTTTTTATTAATGTTTTATATAATTTCATTAAAAATATAATAATTAATATTAATTTTTATATTATATTTTATGTTAATCAAATTATTATTATATTTATTTTATATAATTTATATTCCAAATTTTATTACTAGAGATTGTTTTAATCAAATGCTAGAATACTTTTATGAATATTGTTAGTTGGAATGTAAATGGTCTTAGAGCAATAACTGGAAAGAACTTTTATGATTTTATAAATGAATTCAATCCTGATATTCTCTGCTTACAAGAGACAAAGATCCAAGCGGGTCAAATAGATTTAAATTTAAGTGAATATGAACAGTATTTCTGCTATGCAGATAAAAAGGGGTATAGTGGTACTGCAATATTAAGTAAGGTAAAACCACTTAATGTTAGCTATGGCATTGGAATTGATGAGCATGACCATGAAGGAAGAGTTATAACGGCAGAGTACGAAAACTTCTATTTAGTATGTGCATATATACCTAATAGTCAAACAGAATTAAAACGCCTTGATTACAGAAGAGTTTTTAATAGCGTAATAGAAGAATATTTAGTTAATCTTGATAAGACTAAGCCTGTTCTATTTTGTGGTGATCTAAATGTAGCTCATAAAGAGATTGATATTAAGAACCCTAAAACAAATTTAAGAAATGCAGGATTTACTATTGAAGAACGTGATGACTTTACTAGATTACTTTCTAGAGGATTTACTGATTCCTTTAGAGCATTATATCCAGATGAAGTTAAATACTCTTGGTGGTCCTACAAGTTTAAAGCAAGAGAAAAGAATACAGGATGGAGAATTGATTACTTTGTAGTTTCAAATCGCTTTATGAGTGAAATTAAGGATGCATACATTCTTAATGAGGTAATGGGTAGTGACCACTGTCCTGTTGGCATTACAATTTAACTTACTTAACGGTTTAATTAAAATAATGACCATAAAGTATTTCGCTTTATGGCCATTACTATTCTTATAAGGTTAGTTTAAGTATTCTGGGATCTCACCACGATTATTAAATATCTTTCGTTTTTGAGTATCCAAGATCTTCTTACACATTCTAATAGCATTAGGTGTTACTTCTACTAATTCATCATCCTTAATAAACTGTATAGCTTGCTCAAGAGAAGGCTTTACAACAGGTGTAAGAGCAACAGCCTCATCCTTTCCCGCAGCTCTAAGGTTTGTAAGCTTTTTAGTTCTAGTAGGATTAAGCATTAGATCCCCTTCTCTATTTCTCTCACCTACAACTTCACCTTCATATACCTCATCACCAGGAACAATGAACATTCTACCTCTATCCTCAAGCTCCCATATACCATAAGCTACAGCTGTACCAGCTCTATCACAAATAAGAGAGCCTGAGAATCTGTCAGGGAAATCCCCCTTATATGGTTCATAGCCCTTGATATAGCTATTCATTATGCCAAAGCCCTTAGTATCTGTTAGGAATTCATCTCTATAGCCAATGAGTCCACGTGAAGGTATTTCAAATCTTATCTTTACTCTATCACCAGCTGTATAGGTGATATCACTGATTATTGCCTTACGCTTTCCAAGCTTCTCCATAACAACGCCACTAGATTCTTCAGGGCAATCTATTAATAGAACCTCGATAGGCTCTGTTTTTCTACCCTCACTATCGGTTTTAAAGATGATATGAGGCCTTCCAACACAAAGCTCAAAGCCCTCTCTTCTCATCTCCTCAACGATAATAGCCATTTGGAATTCACCTCTACCCTTTACAGTAAAGGTATCATCCATATTTTTCTCAATTCTAATTGAAACGTTTCTTAAGGCTTCCTTCTGTAAGCGTTCCCAAATTTTAGCGCTTGTAACAATTTTACCGTCGCGACCAGCTAAAGGTGAGATATTCTTTGAAAAGAGCATAGAAACAGTTGGTTCATCAACTTTAATTCTTGGTAATGCTTTTTTCTCTTCCTTAGTACAAATAGTATCACCAATTGATACATCACTTACACCAGAGAGAACTACTATATCACCTGCAGAAATAGAAGGTACCTCTTTAAATACAGGACCATCATAGGCTTGGAGTCTAGTTACTCTAAGGTTTTCTTCTCTATCTTCCTTTAAACATACTAGAGAATCATTTGTACTAGCGCTTCCGTTTATAACCTTACCAACAGCTAAACGACCAAGGAAATCTGAATATGATAAATCACTTACAAGCATCTGGAAAGGTTCCTCATCATCATATTCAGGTGCAGGAATGTAAGAGACAATACAATCTAATAGCTGGTAGAGGTTATCCTTAATATCATCTAACGATGTGCCACAAACACCTGCTCTACCATTAGCATAGAATACAGGAACCTCTAGAATACTTTCATCAGAGCTAAGCTCCAATAAAAGATCATAGACCTCATTTAAAACATCCTCAGCTCTTGCATCAGCACGATCTATTTTATTAATTACAACTATGACAGGAAGATTCTTACCAAGTGCTTTCTCTAATACGAATCTTGTTTGAGGAAGAGGTCCTTCAGCTGCATCACAAAGTAGAACTACACCGTCTACCATGCTGAGTCCTCTTTCTACTTCTCCTCCGAAATCTGCGTGTCCCGGAGTATCAATGATATTAATCTTTACACCCTTATAGTTAATTGCACAGTTTTTAGCACTAATTGTGATACCTCTTTCTCTTTCGATATCACCAGAGTCCATGACTCTATCTACATCCATGCCCTTACCAACTAAGCCACTCTGCTTAAACAGTGCGTCAACCAATGTAGTTTTACCATGGTCAACGTGAGCTATTATAGCGATATTTCTTATATTCTCATTACGTTTTAACATTGCAATGGAAAAATATCACAATAGCGCAAATATGACTACTACTATCACATATTTTTTTATCTTATTCTTTACTATAGATAAAGTTTTGAGGTTAATATTAAAAACTTTTACCCCAATATTACACTTCCTAATATTGGGGTATCGCGAGAACTATTTATTAATTATAAGCACTGCTTAAGAATTTCTATTATTTCATCCTTTGAGCACTCTCTAGGATTTACAATAATTGCTCCATCATTTATTGATAAAGCTGCAACAGCTTCAAAGCATTTAGGATCAACATTATAGCTAGAAAGCTTTAAGCTCATATCAGCCTTCTTACTAACAGAGCTTAAAAAGTCCTCTATCGCATCAATAAAGGCTTCAGCTCTCTTACTCTTTTCAACCTTTACATACTCTTCAGCTCCAACAAATGCTAAGAATAATCTCTCATACTCTTCTCTGCAGTAATCTAAATTAAAACGCAAGCATGGTACAAGCAAAATAGCCATTGCAAGCCCATGTGGAACCTTAGCAATACCACCTAATGAATGACCAATAGCATGAACTAACCCAACCATAGAGTTTGAAAATGCACTTCCAGCTAATAAAGAAGCATTAGCCATGTTAAGTCTAACTTTCTTATCAGAGCCGTTAGTTATAGCATTAATTAGATTATCTTTAATTAATTGAACAGCAGCTAAGGCATAGCTTTGGCTAACAATATTCTTTTGCAAGCAGTAAAATGATTCTAAAGCATGAGTTAAAGCATCAAGGCCTGTCATTGCTGTAACTCTTTTTGGCATACTAGTACAAAATCTTGGATCAATAACAGCAAGGTCAGGAAGTAAAAATTGACTTACAAATTCCATCTTAACATGCTTTTCATTATTCTTTATTACAGCAATTTGAGTTGCTTCACTACCGGTGCCACTTGTAGTTGGGATTGCAACTAATGGGACGCTTTGTCCCTTTGGAAGTACTTCACACCCTACAAATGATAAAATATCATTACCACCCTGACTAATTAGCATTCTCAAGCTCTTAGCTGTATCAATAACAGAACCACCGCCAAGAGCAATAATAGAATCTGCATTTACTTTTCTATATTCGTTAGCAATTTTATTTACTACCAAAATATCACTATCAGCAGGAATATCTGTATAAATAGATGCAATTTTTATTCCACCAGTTACTAGAGCATCAGATAGTGTTTTTACACTACCAATATCGTTTAATACCTTATCTGATAAAACCATAGCTCTTGAGCAATTTAAAAGCTTTAATTCAGAAGCTATATTTTCTAGTGCATATGTACCACTTAATATTTTGCCAGGATTAGAAAACTCAAAATACATATTAAACTCCAAATATTACTTTTCTGTATATTGTCAAAGAGCTTCTCTTTTTTTCAGGTAAAGCCTTGAGTATTCTTTTTGACATAATTGATGGAAATAGATAAGCCTCAGTAATATCTATAGCTCTTACTAAGCTCATAGTTTTTGATATATCACCTGTTAACATAAATCTATGCTCTGAGTAGGCTCTAGATATCCCAATTTGACCAGTTAATACTAAGAAAGCTGCATCAAGACTTTTAAATGTGATAATAATATCAGCACTTTCAAGCTTATTAACCTTAGAAAGCTTATTACCATTCTTAATCAAATAAAGAGATGGTCCATGTATTGAGCATTTTAAGGCAACTGAAAGGCCATTTTCCCAAGATTCAAATTCCTTTCTTATATTACTATCTTCCTTTGCAAGAACCTTAATAGCTCTATATAAAAAAACAAGAACAATATTACTAATTATTGATTTTAATTTGATTAATAGTTTCTTAGATAAACGAATATTACTCATGACTTTATAAAATACAATTTTTACAAATGTGTCAATATAGACGTATTTTAATATTATGTATTATTAATATTTAATTTTCTCTAAGCACCTATCTGAGTTTATAATCTTTGTTATGAAAAATAAGTTATCAAAAAGATTATGGCTTTCATTTATATTAATTGGCTTAGCAGGACAATTAGCATGGTCTATAGAGAACATGTATTTAAATGTGTTCTTGTACAATACAATAATTCAAAACACATCCTATATAGCTTCAATGGTTAGTCTTTCTGCTATTACAGCTACACTTACTACCTTTTTGATGGGTATTCTTTCAGATAAGGTGGGTAAAAGAAAGGCATTTATCTCTTTTGGTTATATTCTTTGGGGTCTTTCTACTGCTGCCTTTGGCTTTGTTAATAATAATCTAGTTAAAACTGCTACTACAGCAGCAGCCTTAGTTGTTGCTCTTGATTGCCTTATGACCTTCTTTGGATCAACAGCTAATGATACAGCATTTAACGCCTATGTAACAGACCAAAGTGATGAAAGTAATAGAGGCAAAATTGAAGGTGTATTATCTTCCTTATCTTTAATCTCAATGCTAATCATATTTGGTTTATTTGATGGCTTTACACAAAGAGGAGAATGGAAAACCTTCTTCGCTATCTTTGGAATTATTAACATTGCAACTGGAATACTTTCTTTATTCCTGCTTAAGGATGATAAATCTAACATAACAAAAGAAAGTCATGTTATTAAAGGAGTTATCTCCTTATTAGCTATTTCTGAGATAAAAAAGAATAAAACACGATACCTTGATTTAATTAATATCCTTTTAATATCAACATCACTACAGGTATTTCTTCCATATTTAATTATTTATATTCAAGAATATCTTGGCTTTAAGGATTACGCATTAATGCTTGCAATAGTTTTAACTAGTGCTTCAGTAATTTCAATATTAGCAGGAAGATTTGCAGATAGCTTTGGAAAAAGTAAAACTGCCATTATTGCAATAGCTGTAATGTTTATTGGTTCTATATTAATGTATTTCTTTAGAAGCTATGCTTTATGTACTATAGCAGCGCTACTTGTTATGTCTGGCTATCTTGCTACAGTATCCTGTATAAATGCAAATCTAAGAGATACAACACCAAAGAATTTAACAGGCTCATTCCAAGGTATTAGAATGGTTTTTACAGTTGCCATTCCTATGATAATAGGTCCATTTATTGGAAATACATTAATTAAGAATTCAGGAAGAACCTATACAGAATTAGGAGTGATAAAGGATGTTCCAACTCCAATACTATTCTTAGCGACTGCTATTATCCTTATACCACTTTGCTTGTTAGTTTGTATCAGATTAAAGGAGGAAAAGAATGCTTCATCCAAATAAAAAGCTTGAAAGACCAATAGAATTACTTGATGGAATTTGGGATTGTGAAATAATTAAGGCTCCTAAGGTTGATACATCATTTAATTCACAAAATGAAGTAACGCTAAAATATAATCCTCCTAAGTATACTAAGAAAATAACTGTACCCTACTCTCCTGAAACAGAAAGAAGTGGTGTTAAACATACATTACTACCAGATGATGAGCTTTGGTATAGAAGGTCATACATATATAAAATGAGCAATAAAAAAACTTTTATACACTTTATTGCTGTTGATTGGAGAGCTGTATTATTTGTAAACAAAGCTCTAGTAGCTATTCATGAGGGTGGTTATACACCTTTTGAAGCAGATATTACTAAGTATTTAAATGAAGGTGAAAACATAATTGAAGTTAAGGTACACGACTTTAGTGATACCCAGCCTTACTGCAGAGGAAAGCAAACATTAAAGCCTCATGGAATGTGGTATCGCTGTCAAAGTGGAATATGGCAAAGTGTATATATAGAAGAACGATCTAACGAATATATAAAAGATATTTACACTGAAACCTTAAATAAGGATAAAGCTATAGTAATTATTAGTGCTACATCAAATGATATTGCTACTATAGATTTTGGATTTTCAAAGATAAGTGTTGAAACAAATAAAGAATGTATGATTGATATCTCCAGGCTTGAGCTTTGGAGTCCTGATAATCCTAAGCTTTATCCAGTTAAAGTAGCCTTCAAGGAAGATAGAGTTTCTTCATACTTTACATTCAGATATCTATCTTATAGCGATGATAATAGATTCATGTTAAATGGCCAAAAATTCTTCTCTAATGGTGTTTTAGATCAAGGATATTCACCTATTGGTTATTTAACAATGAATGAAGAGGAAATTGAAAACGATTTAACATTAATTAAGAAATTAGGATTTAATTCTTTAAGAAAGCATATTAAGGTTGAGCCTCCAATGTTTTACTACCTATGTGACAAAATAGGTCTTTGTGTATGGCAGGATATGGTATCTGGAGGGAATCCAACAATCGTTGCTGCAAGCTTACCAGCTGTTATGCAGAGCTTTAAGCTAATAGATAAAGACCACCATGCACTTTTTGGCAGGAAGGAGCAAAAGGGTAAGGATGAGTTTATCCAAAGTGCTGAAGAAACTATTAAAGCTTTAAATAATTATAAATGTATCATCCTTTGGACAATCTTTAACGAAGGCTGGGGACAATTTAATAGCACTGATGTATATTTACACCTCAGAAATCTTGATAAAACTAGATTTTTCGATAAAACATCGGGTTGGCATGACCAAGGTGATGGAGAAATAGCATCATATCACTACTATTTCCAGGAATATAAATTTAAAAAGGATAAAAAAGAAAGAGCAACTGTATTATCAGAGTTTGGCGGTAATATATTTAGAATTAAAGATCATGTTTATAATGAAAAGGATTTTATATATAAGAAAATAGAAACAGAAGAGGAATTTCTTCAGAGGCTTAAAGAACAATTTAATAATATAAAAATACAAAAGGAAAAGGGCTTAACAGGAAGTATCTATACACAAATTAGTGATGTTGAAGAGGAAAGTAATGGATTTATTACTTTCGATAGAAAGGTCATAAAATCATCTATAGAGGAACTAAATAAGATAATAAGTATTTAAAAATAAAAGTTATACAATTAATATATAATAATTAATTTAAAACAATTAAATTATTATAAAATTAATTCAAAGTTTTATATTTTATTAGATATAAAAATAATAAAAAAAACTGGCAGCGACCTACTCTCCCACACACAAGGTGCAGTACCATCGGCGAAGAAGCGTTTCACAGTCGTGTTCGGGATGGGAACGTGTGTTTCCACTTCTCTATGGCTACCAGCAAATTCATAAGGAGCTTTAAGTATTAAAGGTCATATGAATTATCTATTTAATAATAAATAAAAGACATAAAAAAACCTGGCAACGACCTACTCTCCCACGGACAAGCCGCAGTACCATCGGCGAAGAAGCGTTTCACTGTCGTGTTCGGGATGGGAACGTGTGTTTCCACTTCTCTATGGTCACCAGGAAATTCA
>NZ_VUNN01000002.1 GCF_009695635.1 Bullifex porci | reverse complement strand
AAGCTTAGATTATCAAACACCAGATGAAGTATATAAACAGGGAACTTTCCCTAATATTAATATAGAAGAGGTAGCTTAAATATTCGGATAATTTTTAACTAATTGTCTTGACATGTCTCTTAGCATAGTTTTTGGCAACAAGATATTGCATGGCTGAAATAATAATTTACCCATAGAACCTCCCCTTTTCATAGCTTAATATGACAGCTCCTCCTTGATTGCAGCAATCAGCTTATTATCCTCTTCTGTTGTTTTCACAGCCAATCTGATGTACTGTCTACCATCCTTCTGAATTTTTGCCACAAGGTTCTTGATCAAGAGATTATGTTTTACAATTAGTCTTCTATTAAGTTCATTAGCACTCATACCTGTGGTCACTTCAGCCATAACATAATTTGCCTGTGAAGGAATAACTCTGAGCCCAGGAATATTTGACAATTCTTTAAAATATCTAGCTCTTTCTTTTCTGAACTTTTCTAGAGCTACAACATAATCCTTCTTATACTTTTCTTCAATCTGCATATAGAATTCAGCAAAGGAATTGATATTCCAAATTGCCACATCCTTCTTTAAACGGGCAATCGTTTCAGTATCGCCGGAAGCCAATACTCCTAATCTCAATCCAGGCACTCCATATGACTTGGAAATACTCTTCATCACATATAGATTCTTATGTTTGTCCAAGATTTTCTGAACGATAATGCTGGAATCAAGCTCATCCGCAAAGTCAACAAAGGATTCGTCTACAAGGAACTTGATTCCTTTCTGCTCTGTCCACTCGACAAGCCTTAACACATCTTTTTTCTCGATGTAGTTACCAGAAGGATTGTCTGGATTGATTAAGACAAGATTATTGATATCCTTATCACTAAAGAAATCCATAATGTCCTGAGCGGAATATTTAAACTCATCATTATTAGGCCAATATGCGACAATATCTTCTTCTTTGTATCGATGACCGTATTCCTCAAAGGTAGGTCTGATGATGCCAAGCTTTCCTGTGAAATCACTCATCAATGATTTAATAAGTTCAGCAGCCCCATTGCCGACAAGGATGTTTTCGTGATGAACACCAAAATTCTTTGCTGCTAAAAGAGAATTAACTCTCATACCTGATGGATACTGAGTAAGCAGTTTCTCAAAGCTTGCTTTAATCTCATCCATCAGCTTCTTTGGTGGATAATACGGATTTACCAGATAGCAGAAGTCAATCAACTGTGGGTATCTCCAATAGCCACCGTATCTGCCAGACAAGAGTTCAACGCGCTGGTCTTCATCCGGGATAAACATGGATGTTGCGATGTCGAGGTCCTGAATATCATCAATCTCATACCACAGCTGGCCATTGAGTCTCTTAGCCTTAATTTCAGGCTCATCCAGCATTGTGATGACTCTAAGCACCTGCTCATAATACTCATTCTGTCCTAGCGCACTCTGATATGCATCAAGGAAAGGAACATAGTGGGTTTCTGAGAAGTGCTTGCTGAATTTATAGATGTTGACTGTCTTGTAGTAGCTGTCTATCTCGTTGAATTTGAATTTCTTACCAGGTACAAATGCTTCAATGTCATCATCATCGCTCAGCTTGACACAGGTTCCATCCATCCAGGATTCATACTTGTCTACAAGGGCAAGAGTATCTCTTGGATCTTTTACCAAAGCTTCAATCACTGCATCTTCAAAAATCAAATCAGATTCAAAAAGAAGGGTATCTTCCTTACAGAGCCAGTCCTTGGCAAGGGCCAAAGAGTAAATATTATTTGTCTTGTCATAAATCGGATTGTTCACATACACAATCGGAGTCTGGATATCCAGGGTAGCTATGTAATCAATAAGCTTCTGTCCCTCATATCCTACGACAATCACTATTCTGGATAAGTGCTGTTTTTCAATCTGATGAAGCATCCTGTCAATCAAAGTCACACCATTGACCTTAACCATACATTTAGTGTTGTTTTGTGTTAAATCTTTTAATCTTTTGCCCATTCCAGCTGCAAGAATAATCGCCTGCATAAAAATAAAACCTCTCTTTCATATAATGGGAAGAAATAGCATCCGTGATGATGCCTATTTTGAATAGAATTCGATGAATTCCTTATAACTATTGATGCCGAAATCTGAGAACCGGTATTCATCTCTCTTTCCAACAAGACCGTAATACCAATCCAATGTCTCTCTCATATTTGGAGCATCAATTCCTACAAATTCTGCAATCTGCATCAATATTGCCAAACCATAGGAAAAATCAGCAGTAAAGTATCTGGAGTCAAAGTCCGGTATGTATCCACCTTCAACCTTAACCGTAGGACTTGTCAGACCTTTAAATCCGGCAATACTTGATATCTTTTTTGTCATTGCATCTGCTGTAGGGCTTTCATAATGGACTCTTAAAGACTTCACATATGAAAGGTCAAATTGTGTTAAGGCTCTACACAATCTCTGCACTTCATCATCACACGCCAGCAGAAGCTCGGATGTTTCATTATTCCAGTCTTCATAGAACAGCGGAACGGACTCATAGACAACTCCCTCATGATAATCTCCATAGAGATTTCTCAGCCGTGTGGTATGAAGTATTGGATTTGACGGTGTGAGTGTGATGTTCAGGTAATTGGGAAGTGGTGAAGTTTTTATATCCAATATGCTTTCAATAAGCTTACTGCATTCCGCCGTCTTGCTGTTTGGAAGAGCAGCTACAAACATTTCCCCACGATAGCCAACAGCTCTCACCGTTTTTCCATATTCCACTAACCTTGCAACACTTGGTACTCTCTGTACGCCGAACACAGTGGCACCTTTTTCGATGCATCCTCTGAATGCGCACTCCCCTCCACCGGTTCCAGGAGCAATGCAGATTTTCATACCTGGTCTGGCAAATGGCTCTATCTTGGCAGCATTGGGCTTCATGAGTGTCGCTGGCATGGTAACAAATATCAGATCAGCGTTTGAGAAAGCTTCCTCTTCACTGTTAGTGGCCTTTGCGATAGTTCCTCTATGAATGACTTCATTATTATCATCTACTACTGTTAGTTCTCTACTTATTCTCTCTGGTTTGGAGCCATAGATTGTTACCTTATGCCTCTTCTCTGCGCAGTGAACTGCAAATTGTGTGCCAACATTACCGGCACCTACGATTGTTATGTTCATCTTATTTTTCCTAGCCATGCAACACTGCGCAATTCCGATACTATATCCAGAACTTGTCTACGGGATCATGCATATCAATATCTAGCAAGCCTTCCTTATTCTGAATCATCTGGAAGATATGAGTTGCATAATTGATATCGTGGATTGCCAGGCCAATGTTGTAAGCTAAAATCCTTTCGTTGTCATTTTCTCTGCCGACAGCGTTTCCATTCACTACATCACATACTTCAGCAAAACATTTGAATTTATCAAAGTTTTTGAAATGGCAGACATGGCCAGTATCATCGGCATACACTTTATCAAAGAACAGATCGCAATTGGTAAATCCTCTTGTGTGTACCGGGACAACAAGTACGCCTTCATCAAAACAGTCATCCGGGCAAATGTCATCAGCAAAGTATGTAACGCATGAGATGACAACATCAGACTCTTTTATGAGAGATTTGGAATCGTCAACATATTCAAAATGAAGATTCTTGTACTGACTAAAACGCTCTGAAAAAAGAACTTCCTGCCCTTTATATTTCAGAAGTTTGACTTTGTATTCTCTATCCGGAAAAGCGTGTGCAAAACAGAGCATTGTTGCTCTTGCGGTATTCCCTAAACCGAGTACAGCTAACGTCTTAAAACCATTCTTTGCAAACAGTTTAATTGAATGCGTAGCCACAGCACCTGTTCGCATAGCTGTAATCCAATTCGCATCCATTAGAGCCAGATAATCGCCAGTAGCCATATCCAGCAAAAGTAGTTTACTATCCAAACTAGGATTTCTTTCAGGATAACGGTTTACAACCTTTACCCCCCCCCACTTTTCTGCCGCGTTTCCTGGAATTATACAAGGCATAACATTGCAGAAAACGCCATCATCAGGGTGCAAACTAATCTTTGGCGGAAGCTGGGCTTTCTTTTTATTTTCTATCATTTCAGAAACCCATCTCAGACAGGTCTCAGGATTGATGTTCAATTTTTCAATATAATCAAAAGTTATTACTTTCATTCTCTCATTCACCTTTAATCCTTATCAGATTTCAGCCACACTTTAAAATCATGGTGAGAAACACGCTTTTCCTCAGGAGGAAGTTTCATATAATCACCATACACACTAGTTAAGAACTCATGCCATTTAAAAGGTGCAGGTAACATTATTCCTTCAAATTCCACCAATGTAGTTTTTTCAAAATAATCTACTGGAAGAATGCTTCGTTCTCCATATATCATCGATACCATAGGAGCCATAACTTGGGGTTCTTTATTTGATTGAGAGGATGAGATATTGTTTATTATATTAATAAGCTTACCTTTTGACCAAAAACCACCTATAGTCTTCATTGTCATGAGAATTAGATTTTTGTACAACTTTCTAGATCTTTCAATTCTAATATTCTTTGCTAATAAGATATCTCTAAAAATCTTAACCTGCCTATTTATTTTTACTGCATCCTCTTTAGATGCAAAACTGTCATGTGGGAAAACATCTATGTATGCTCCCAATTCAATTCCAGTATCACAATCTTCTTTTAGTACAGTTCTTGTATCTATAACTTTTGCATAAGCTAAATAGTAATTTGGAGAATTGTTAATGCAAATAACCTTATATCGACTATTATTGCTATTATAACTATTTATAAATCTTTCATAATCGTTTCTTGGCATCATGATATCAATATCATCATCCCACGGAATAAAACCCTTATGTCTAACTGCGCCAATAAGAGTTCCTCCTTCAATATAATATTTAATGTTATTGTTTTTACAAAACAAATCTATATCTTCAATAATTTTTGTCAATATACGCTTGTATTCCACATTATCTAATTCAACCAGTCTCATAATTACCCTTTCTGATAACATTTATATTTAATTTATCAATATGAAAAACACCAGTATTTTTATCAATAATATCTGTCCGATCTCGTATCAAAGCAACTATTTACTAAATCATTACTGTTAAAATTGTCCCTACAATCTGTACTTGCCGCAAGTTCACTTTGAGAGGATTCATTTGCATTACTACTAATTATTAGTGAAAGAAGTTTTTTTGGTTATGATTAAAAAGATGAACGATAATTACACTTTTTCAAAGAACGTATCAGGATGGTTTGGATCAAACACCTCATTGCAGATCATCACTGTTACTAGGTCTTCTGTATCGGACAAGTTAATGATGTTATGAGTCCAACCCGGAATCATATAAATAGATTCAATCTTATCTCCACTGACTTCAAATTCCACCATTTCACCGGTATTTATGTTTCTTTCCTGAATCAACCCATGACCATGAACAACAATGAACTGTTCCCACTTTGAGTTATGCCAATGCTGGCCTTTCGTAATACCAGGTTTGGAGATATTGATAGATACCTGTCCACAGTCGGTGGTATGCACCAGTTCCGTAAAACTGCCTCTATCATCACGATTCATTTTCAGGCTGTACTTCATTTTCTCTTTAGGAAGATAAGTCAAATAGAGAGAAAATAGCTTCTTAGCAAAGGAACCATCAGGAATCTTAGGCATCAGAAGCGAAATAGGCTGCTGTTTAAATTCTTTCAGTAGGTCCACAATTTCTCCTAATGTCACCTTGTGTGTGACTGGAACACAGCAGTATTTTCCTTCTGCTTGGAGTACTGTCTCCACACCATCAAACTCGCAGTGCTGCTCCTTGCCTTCGAGAAGGTCAAACATTCCTTCTACAAGGTCATCAATATAGAGTACTTCCAGCTCTGTGGAACGGTCGTTCACCGTGAATGGCTCGTCATTTGCAACCGCCCAGCAGAATGTGGAGATGGCGGAGTTGTACTTCGGTCTGGAATGACCCATAAGATTGGAGAAGCGATAGACGAATACAGGAGCACCTGTTTCCTTACCGTAGTCAAAGAACAATTCCTCTCCTGCCTTCTTGCTTTTACCATACTCAGAATTGCCAAATCTTCCAGCAAGAGTAGCTTGGACTGATGAGGACAACATAATTCCTGCTTTGTTATTGTGTTTCTTGAGTGTGTCAAGAAGCTGTGATGCAAACCCAAAGTTACCCTTCATGAATTCTTCCGGGTTTTCCGGTCTGTTCACACCAGCGAGGTTGAATACAAAGTCTGCTTTTGCGCAGTACTCGTCAAGTTCCTCAGGAGTAGAATTCACATCATACTCATAGATTTCTTCTACTTTTATCCCTGGACGGGTTCTATTCTTCCCATCTCTTATATTTTTAAGGTTGTTACAAAGAGCTGTTCCAACCATGCCCTTTGCTCCAGTAACCAATATCTTCATCTATTTCCCTCTCTCGTTATTTCTAATCTTTTCTCCACACCATTTTATTGACCACATTCACATAGCCCTGGATAATGCGGACAACCTTCATAGACACTGTTTCATCGACATAATCAGGACAAGGCTTTCCGAGAACGCCTTTCTGCTTCATCTCAATTGCCATGTCTGTGGCGTTGAGAAGTTCATTGGTCGTAATACCGGCAAGAATGAAGTCACCAGCTTCAAGCGCTTCAGGTCTTTCCGTAGAAGTACGGATACAAACCGCTGCAATCGGATGGCCGATGGAAAGATAAAAGGAACTTTCCTCTGGTAAAGTACCAGAATCAGATACAATAGCCAGCGCATTCATCTGAAGTTTGTTATAGTCGTTGAAGCCAAGAGGTTCATTTACTCTTACTCTTGAATCAAGCTTGAATTCTGATGCTTCCAGTCTCTTTTTAGACCGTGGATGACAGCTATACAGAATCGGCATATCATACTTTTCAGCCAGCGCATTGATTGCAGTGAAAAGAGAGATGAAGTTCTTCTCTGTATCGATGTTCTCTTCTCTGTGTGCGCTTAACAATATATATTTATTAGGCTCTAATCCTAACCTCTCAAGCACATCAGACTTCTGAATCTTTTCCAGATTCATCCTTAACACTTCAGCCATAGGAGAACCAGTCATGTAGGTTCTTTCTTTTGGAAGGCCTGTGTCAGCCAGATACTTTCTTGCAAACTCAGAATAGCAGAGGTTCACGTCGCTTATCACGTCTACAATTCTTCTATTTGTCTCCTCCGGCAGACATTCATCCTTACAGCGGTTCCCGGCTTCCATGTGGAAGAGTGGGATGTGAAGGCGTTTTGCTGAAATGGCGGAAAGACAAGAGTTGGTATCACCGAGTACCAGATATCCATCCGGCTGGAGCTCAGATAAAAGCTCATAGCTTCTTCCCAGGATATTTCCACAGGTCACACCAAGGTTTTCTCCAACGACTGGAACGAGAATATCAGGACCGAATTCTCCCTTTTCATTCTTCAGCTCAAAATCTTCCCAAAATACCGTGGAGAGGTTCCTGTCCCAGTTCTGGTTATAATAAACAACGCAACAGTCGAAATACTCCCTGCATCTTTTTATCACTGCGGCCAAACGAATTATCTCGGGTCTGGTCCCGCAGCCGATCATAACTTTCGTTCTACCGTTATTCTTCCATTTAAAATTGTGTTCAACACTCATCTTATCTATCCTCCTGTGGTCGATTGACCACTTTTTCTCTGTGGATTTTTGCCACAGGTGGGTTTGTTTCTTCTATTTTCTATTTTATACTTCCTCTTTCCACCACTTCACCGGCTTCAATCTTGCTCAACCGTTCTATACGATTTTCACCCTTCACAATTGCACCGAGGCAGATGTGTACTCCTTCTTCCAGTACACACCCGTGGTCAAATATGTCTCCAAGGTTAATGATGCAACCCTTTCCCACAACAACATCCGTGTTAATGATGGCGTGTGGGAGGATTACGGTTCCCGGGTTGATAGTAGCAGTTGGAGAAATATAAGCAGTGGGATGGATAAGAGTGGCGAGTTGTCCACCGCTTTCCTCTATCCTGTTTATCCATTCCATCCGTAAGGCATTGTATCCGAAGGCAGGGATGAAAGAGGTTGAGGAGTTGATATAGGATTGGAATGAGGAAAGGGGATGGACTGAATCAGCATCATCGAGGACGATGGTGGAGTAGCCCAATTGATGAGCTACATCTTTGACTGTTCAACCATATCCTCCTGCACCTAATATCACAAATCTTTTCATTGCCCCATTCCCCTTTCTGTTTTATTCTTCAGCCAGTCTCTCCTGGATATATGCAAGTTCCATCATCTTAGCTTTTATCTCTTCTTTTGTGAGGAGTTTTGTGTTATTGGAGTTGAATTCGGTAAGTGTATTTCTCTCCGCATCGCCTTCTTTAAAATACTTATCGTAGTTCAGTCCACGATTATCAGCAGGAACACGGTAGAATCCTCCAAGGTCGATAGCCTTAGCACACTCTTCATTTGTGAGAAGAGTCTCGTACATCTTCTCGCCATGGCGGATACCAATTACCTTGATATCCTCTTTTTTGCCACCAAACATCTCGCACACAGCTTCTGCCTGAAGACCTATTGAACAAGCAGGAGCTTTCATGATGAGCAGATCTCCATTTTCACCATGCTCAAATGCATAGAGGACTAAATCTACAGCCTCCTCGAGGCTCATGATGAATCTTGTCATGTTCGGCTCAGTAACAGTGATAGGGTTGCCAGCCTTAATCTGATCAATCCAAAGAGGAATGACGGATCCTCTACTGCACATAACATTGCCATAGCGTGTACAGCAAATCTTTGTCTTACCGCTTGTGCGGCTCTTCGCTATAGCTACAGATTCCTCCAGAGACTTTGACTTTCCCATTGCATTAATCGGATAAGCAGCCTTGTCTGTGGAGAGACAGATGACGGCTTCTACCCCCTCTTCAATTGCTGCAGTGAGTACATTATCCGTTCCGATAATGTTTGTTTTCACCGCTTCCATGGGGAAGAACTCGCAAGAGGGCACCTGCTTTAATGCAGCGGCGTGAAAAATATAATCTACACCATGCATGGCATTTTTACATGACTGAAGATCCCTCACATCCCCGATATAAAACTTAATCTTGTCTGCTACTTCAGGCATTCTTACCTGGAAGTCGTGACGCATATCGTCCTGTTTCTTCTCATCACGAGAGAATACTCTGATTTCTCCGATATCTGTGGATAGGAACCTGTTCAAAACCACATTTCCAAAGCTGCCCGTTCCACCGGTTATCATCAATGTTTTTCCTGCAAATAGTGACATATACTTATATCTCCTTATCTTTTATGTCTTTATTTTTCATGAATAAAAAAACTACCACCGAGAAGATGGTAGGTGTTAAGTTGTATGGGATTAAAGGGAAGAATCATTTTTTTGTTTAGCAAGCAGCCTATCCAATCGCTTCTTTTCACTTTCGTAGCTTATTTTTGCAACGATTCCATTAAGCGATTCTTTTGCAGAGTTTCTATCCATTTTCAGCTTTGTTCCGTAGAATGGTTTCTTTAGAATAAGCTTTTCAAGATTATCAATGCTCTCCGATATATTTTGACAGCTATTACTCAAAAGCCAACTTACAAATGGCCTGTTTTCCTCTTCCATCTGTTTACTATATGCTTCGTTTCTTGCTCTAAAGGTTTCTTCATCTTCATCTACCTCACTCTGGTAGTCATCAAGGCCATTCTGAGATACATCATAATCCTTCATTACTTGTGAAAGCAGAAATGAATCAGAAAGTATTGTCTCAGCATATAATTCGCATGCCTTTTGGCTTTCAGTACTTGCCAGGTGATTTCTTACCCAATCAGGCATGTTTTTCAACACAACTGAAGGATATAGCTTTCTTAGATACTCTTCATCCAGGTGATTAAGTGCGTCATAAGTCATTGGGGATAACAGAATATAATCTCGAACACTAAATTTAATCTGCTCGTAGTCCGCAAGTATAGCACTTATTACAATAATTTCCTTATCACTCAAAAACTCTTTTTTGTCATTAATTGCAGTTCGAAGGACTGGAATGAGCTTTGGCAATTCTTCCCATGTTATTTGAATGATATCCTTCGGCTCCTCGTCATAAAACTCCTCAACACCACCTGCAGAACGGAATTCTTCACGTGCTTTAATTTCAGCCCGCTGAAATGGAGTATTCTGCATCTTGATCTGTTTATGAGTCTCGAATTCAGTTATTGCAAAGTAGTAATCCTGCAGTTCATACCACGCCAGTTTGTTGTGTCTGTAGTTGCTGGTGAGTTCAATCACAAAGGAGACGATTGAAGAACCGACAGCTCCAGTTGTCAACGCGAAAATGACGTTATACCAGTTTGAATCCTGGGGAATGGTGAGCATTGCAAAAACAAGAGCTGCGATGACAATCAGAGAGAAAATAAAGCATGCAATCAGAGTGGTTTTGGGACAGAAGGTAAATGATAAGAACTGGAATGGCTCTTTTATCCTATATCTTAGTCTCATAAGTTTCCGCTTCCATATATCGATATATCATTTTTTCCTGTATTCTCTATAAATTTACACCGATTCAAAGTAAACACGCAAAGAGGCACGTTCCTCCTGTGAGTGTGAGCATTAAAGTTTTTGCAGTGAAAAACGCGTTATTCTATGCTCTTTTCTCATTCATTGTCTTCACTTAAACCAAACCTTACTATCATGGTGGCTGACTTGTTTTTCTTTTGGCGGCAATGTCATGTAATCTCCATATAGTTGTGTAAGAAACTCTTTATACCCAACAGGAGCATAAAACATTTTGTTCTCAAATTGCATAAGCACACGTTGTGCAAACCAATCGCTTTTAAGTATTTCTTTTTCTCCATATATGCCTGTGGCTACTGTCCCCCCAAACATAGTCATCTCGTTATTCTCATATTTTCTAGATTTTTTATCTATTTTTTAACAAATAATCTCGTTTGAATGGTATTAATAATACTTTTCCAATTTCAAGGAGCATATTTTTACTAAAGGCTCGCCGCTTATCTATTAACAGGTTTTTAATTGTTACACCATCCCTGTATTATTTTATTCTTCTAAACATGCGTTTTGCTTCAGTTAAATCATTTGAG
The DNA here is from genome assembly GCF_009695635.1 of Bullifex porci. Lineage (GTDB taxonomy): Bacteria > Spirochaetota > Spirochaetia > Sphaerochaetales > Sphaerochaetaceae > Bullifex > Bullifex porci. Next base: position 188,247 of record NZ_VUNN01000002.1, on the reverse strand, counting down.
AGATTGTCCATAGGGAATAAATCGATAAACAAACCAATGTCAAGAGAAACATCATAGTTTTCTCTCATGATTGTTGTAGTATCAAATATTTTAGCCGATGGTAAATAGTATCCCTTATCTCTAATTGAAATAATTCTATATCTACCTGTCGGATCAGAAAACGAATCCAATAGTTTTTCGTAATCAAATCTTGGTATATTTAAGTCAACATCGTCACATCCCACGGGATAAAACCTTTATGCCTAACAGCACCCAATAAAGTGCCACCAGTCATAAAATATATTATTCCATTCTTTTCGCAGAAATCATGAAAAAACAGCAGAATTTCAACAAGCTTCGGTTTGTATTCTTCAACTGATATTTCTTTCAAAGTACTCACCTCTTATAAATATGGCAACATGCGCCTATACATTTCTACCAACGAATAATTTGGTTTCCAGCCATTTTTTCATTACTTAACTTAAGCTTTGTATCAGGTGCGTATCCATATACATTATCAGTTGGGATGTCAAATATCACTTTCGATTTTCCATTTGAAAACTCGTGTGCGACCATCTGAGCCATTTCGGCAATACTTACAGTACTATCTTCGTTAACTATATTGAATACATCACCAGCTTCTCCTCTTTTTGGAAGCAGAAACAACGCGCGAATAACATCAGCGGTATAGCAATAATTCCCAAAGGATTGTCCCTTTGTATGAAGTACAATATCTTCTCCGTAAATTGCGCTTCTCAAAAACTGTGCAAATACTCTGTTTTCTGATTTCTGAACACCTGCGCCAAAAGTTTGTGCCAATCTAGCTATTCTTACAGGCAAATTATATTCAGTTACGTAAGATTTACAGAGTAATTCTGCTAGTCTTTTTCCTTCAGAATAACAGCTCCTAGTACTTTGTAAATCTACGTACCCCAAATCCTTTTCGCTATGGCGCGATTCTTTCTCCTCAACAATTTCAAATACTTCCATTGACGAGAGATATACTACGCCCTTTGTGCCTGATTTAAGAGCATTTTCTAGAATGTTTTTTATTCCCAAATAAATACTATCAATTACCTCTACAGGATTTGTCAGGAAGAATTTTGAAGTAGTAGGATTAGCTGTATGAATAATATAATCAAACTTTAGTGAATCCGACAGAGGTGCTGTTATATCTTGATAAATTATATTAATCGACTTCAATTCCTCTTCTGAAAATATATCACTAACTTTCTGTGGATTCCTTGCTAACCCATACACTGATACATTCTTACAATACTTTTTTTGATAGACTAATAAAGATTTAATACATAAAAAGCCTAAAAGGCCTGTGGCTCCAGTAATCAATATACTACAATTTGAAAATTCGTTTTGATATATATACTCAGCCACATTGAGTAAGTCTTCTTTTAAATAATCTATCGAACTAGAGCCCATATATTTGTGAATTCTCCTTTGCATCAAGCAGTGCTCGGCAAATATAAAAATCTGCAGGATTAGTAACTTTTATATTCTCAGAAGGACCAATAACTGTATGTATTCTCTTGTTAAAATGAAGTAGCAAACTTGTGGAATCTATATAATCATATTTTCCCTCTTCTTTTGCTTTTTGATGTGCTACCATGATTTCATTTAATAAAAAAGATTGAGGGGCTCTTGCAAGCTTACACTCTGTTCTAGGAAAGGTGTCTTTAATAATTCCATACTCATCCTCACGAATTATTGTTTCAATAGCCGGAGCTACGGTTACAGCAGACCCATATTGTTTTACCCCTTCTATACAATCAGTAATTACCTGTTCGTTGATTAAAGGCCTCACGCCATCATGGAACAACACTATGTCTTCATCAGAAATATTCACATTTGATTTAATAGCTTGCATTCCGAAGAATTGTGATTCCAACGCACTACTTCCGCCAAGAACAATCCATTTCACTTTCTTAAGGTTAAATTTTTCTATTAATTTTTTTGCATAGTCAATCCATTCTTTTACTAGTACTAAACAGACAGAATCAATGTCTGGATGTAACTCAAAATGTTCAATTGTGTGGACAAGAATGGGTTTACCGTGTATTTCAAGAAATTACTTTGGGCACGCTTTGGAATTCATTCTGCTTCCAACACCACCAGCAAAAATCAATGCATAATTCATTTCTTAACCGTCCTTAGTAAATAAAGTAATATCCGCATTGTACTAATATTTAATTAAACTCTTTTCTGTTTTTCCAACAGATAAGTGTTCTTGATACCAACATAAATAATTCTGTAAATCCTCTTAGTAGTGCAATTGAGATTAATTCAAAATTGTTAAATGAAATCAGTAACCCCAAGCCAACAACCTGCAATATAGCAGTTAGAATTGTTGTAGTTGTGACTTCTCTAGCTTTTCCAATTGCACCTAGTGTTGGCCAACCTAACAACATTGCAGGAAAACTAAAAAACAATACCGGGGTTAGTGCTCTAAGGACATTAGCTGCAGCAACATATTGTTTTCCACCAACAATCATTAAAGCATATTTAGCTACTACAATTGTAAACAAACATCCAGCAGCTACCACAGGCATGATTAGTTTTAATGTCTTCTTTATAATGTTTAAATTCTTATTCTTTACCATATCTGGGTATATACCATTATTAATAGGAGAATACATAGCCTGCACAGCACTAGTCATTGATATACACAGGCTCCAGTATGCGACATCCGCTTTAGATAAAAAGGCACCAATCAAGACAGTATTCAAAGCGCCAAATGCTGTCGTTGCCATTTCTGAAGCAAAGTAGACAGCAGATTCTCCAAGTTTTTTTACTGCATTACTAATCGATGTAAATGCAACTTTGATTGTTCTTTTATTTAACTCGATTAGGACAAAAACGACCGATACAAAAGTGCCTAAACAATCTAGAATAGGAATCCACATTATATCAGCATCATTATGTACAAACACAAAAGTTAATACAGCGGCAATTCCTTTCATCGCAACAAACCTTATCGTTATAACTTGCATCTCCTCCAAACCACGAAAGACATAATCAAATAAGAAAACTGATAAGAACACTGCAAAATAGGTTATATATGTATATAAGATATTTTCTCTTAAAATAGGGAGCGTAATTGTTAAGACGATGAGAACTGCAAATCCAATAAGCCCTAGAATTATCCTAGCAAGTAATACATCGCCTACTACAAAACCAAGTTTATTTTTATCATCTCGTACCTTAATTATGTCTTTTGTCCCAGACAACATAAACCCAAAATCTACGAATATCTGAAGATATGTCATAATCGTCTTTACATATGAGACAACGCCATAAGTATCTACTGACAAAACTCTCGTTAGATATGGGAGCGTTAATAGTGGAAAAACAATTTTCGCTATACTCAAACCATATAGCATTATGATATTTTTAAGAATATTTTTCTTCATTTTTAGGCCTTTCTGAATATTTGATCAAAATACTTCAAAGAAATATATACGATCCATAAAAGCATAACCCCCCTGAAAAGCTGTGTCGGTGAATACAAGTACCATCGAAACGTAGTAACAGCTACATAAATGGATAGACACTTAAAAAAATCATTTTCTGTTCTACCATAAATAATCTTTTTCTTTAAAAAGCAAATATAAAAAGCTAATAAAAATACTCCTATCCAACCTATATAAAAGTACCCAAAAAATGGGGCGACACCTCCCCAATAATGAAGGAACCTTTCCCTTGTATAGTCAGCTAAATTCGAGTTAGGGATACTACCGCCAAAAATCATTGATAATAAGAAACAGCCAAACATTGAAAACCTCGAAGTAAATGGAGTATAGTCCATCGCTTTCAAAAATGTCAGTGATGTGTAATAAGCTGAATAAGCAGTATCCAATGCCATTTTGTTTGTGTTTATTGCTTGTAACCCTTCAAATATAGATTCCATAGAAAAAGATATTCCGCCCCTTTGTATTCCTATTGCAGTCAATAAAGGAATTACCAAAAGTGATGAAATTACAATTCTTTTCATAGTAATTTTATCTATAAAAAGGCAAATTCCACTTGTCATAATCACCTGAATTCCTGTTATTCTTCCGCCATATATGAAGTTTTGCAAAGCATATGCTAGAGAAATTAATGTAAATATGATTTTCCATGATAACCTATTACCGCTAAAATAATACCCCATGATTATTAGAATTATACTATATTCATATATAGCAGATGGGCTTCCTCGCATTCCAGATACTGATGGTCTAGTAAATCCAAAATACCAAATTAAGCATAGAAAAACTACTAGAGCCATTTCTACTAAAGTATTATATCTGCTACTGCTTGTAATTGGTTTTTCATATTCAAATTCTTTGATACTCGCACTAGGCGAGAAGACGAACAGAAACAATGAAAACACACATAATATATTTATTCCTTGCACACCTACATATTCATTGGAGAACTCCGTAAAAGAGGTTGAGAAAGTAGAAAAATAGTTACAGACAGTTATACTGTAATTACAATATAAAATAATAATGTTAACAATCAGCAAATATACATTTTTTCTATGTTTCAACAGTTCTATTAGATTTAGAATTAATACTAAAGCCGCAACAATTTTATTATAATCCCCATTACTATTTAATATTAAAAGAAAACTCGTAATAACGGTGAGGATAAAAGCTGTTATAAAGTGTTTTTTTGTCATATCAAACTATTAGTCCTTTTACTCTTTTTTTCGTCTTTTATTGTCGATCAACAATTAGCGTATTGTTCTTTATATAAGAAAAAGAGATTTCAATAATATTGTCATTATTGCCAGCAAAGTTTCAAAATCATAATACAAAAAATAAAACAGACTATGATTTAATATATTATCCATACAGAACAAGATATTGTTCTAAAGCAAACCGATAATCAAGGTTACAATCTTTCCTTATAATAGTTTGTGTATCTACTAACGTTTTATATAGAGAATTAACATCTTTTTTCTTGATAATATTCCCATATATCTTTGCGCTCTCTCCGCTTCCTCCTGTATCATACGTAATCACAGGTGTACCACAAGCAATTGACTCTAGATTCGTAGTTGGGTAATTATCTTCATATGTAGGGTTAACAAACACATCAGCAACAGAATACCAAGCGACTAATTCCTGAATATTTTCAGTTCGCTCTATTCCTAAAATATTATTCGGAAGCTTTTCTATCTGCTTTTTATTCAAACCGATTAAGACAATTTTATATTTATCATCCAGCAGTTTACTAAGTTTTAGAAAATCCTCTAATCCTTTTCTACTGTCCCAAACGGACGCAACACCTAATACAATTTTTTTATCTTCGCTTATCCCGAATCTTTCTTTTATATTCGATTTTGTATTCTTAAAAATGCTAGTATTAATACCATTTTTTATTACTTTAACTGGATACTCTGCTAGGAATGATTCTTTCAACAGTTTTGCCAACCACTCAGAGGGAGTGACAATAGTTAAGTTATGAACACCAGAAAATAGTTCTTTCTTTACACCATAATTCCGTTTTGACCCATCAATGCCCACCCTGGCTGGATACTCTGTTTTCTGTGAACAATGTTCGCATCCTGTTTTCCATTTATTGCATCCAACATAATCAAAAAACGCACAATGTCCAGTAAATGCCCAGCAGTCATGAAGTGTCCAGATAATTCTTTTCCCGCATGTTTTCAGATAGTTAAAGAGCACCTCGATATTAATGTAATATCCATGAATATTGTGAAGATGAATCACATCAGGGTCATATTCCTTTACCCACTCAATGAACTTTTCTGTAACTCTTTTGCTTCCAAAGCCCATTCTGTCAAAAAGCCTTGCTTGTAGGACGTGGCTATAGACATCAAAATCATTTCCAATCCTTACAGCGTATTTCTGATGCCTTTGAGCAACAGCATCTCTACCATATGCTATTTTTACTATATGACCATTTTTCTCAAGTGCATCTGCTAAATCAGTACAAATACGCCCCGTACTTCCAGTGCCACACGAGACATTTATCATCAATATCTTCATTTCAAGCAATCCCTAATCTTATTCTCTAATTGATTTATTACGGCCTCTTTAGCAAAATGTTTATTAAAATACACTCTGCCGTTTTCGCCCATTACTTTCAATGAATTTGGATTATTAATTACATCTAGCATGATTCTTGCTAGTCCTTCATAGTCTCCAGCCTCAACTTGATAACCGCACTCAGATTCATTAATTATTTTCTTCGCATCCCCACTGATTGCTGCTACTACAGGTTTGCCTGCTGCCATATAGCCTTGAAGTTTTGCGGGAATAGTTAGTCCAATTTCACTATCGAAAGCCAACGTTAGCAAGCACGCATCTGCAATCGAATAAAACCTTGGTAAATTCTCCATTTTCTGAAAACCGTGAAAAACAACTCTTTCATTCAAACCATAGTTGTCTACCATTTTCTTCAAATCTTCTAATTTCGATCCAGATCCAACAAAATGGATTCTGAACGGAAGTCCATTATCTAATAGAGAAGCAGCTTTTATTATACAGTCGCAATTTTGTGAAAGCCCAATATTCCCTAGGAACATAAAATCAACTATACCATTATCAACAGCATTACAGGTATCTTCCGAATAGGTATCCTCAGCATGTTGTGGAACATAATCCATTTTTATATTCTTAACATCACACTCTTTCCGAAGATAATTCTTAAAAGATGGGGAGGTCACAATTATTTCATCACAAGAGTTATAAATATATGATGACATTCTCTTTACCATCTTATACAAAATACTATCGCGATTAATGTTTACATCAAGAATTGATGCAGGCCATAGGTCACAACAATATAATACGATAGGAATACCATATTTCTTTTTAACTGTAATAGCCGGAAAGGCCATTGTCACAGGAGACATTTGATACACAAATACTACATCAAATACGTTCCTTATTTTTTTTGCCATTCTTGAAGCATTAACTGCATAAGTAACATAGTTTAATGCAAGATTAGCAACTCCTGTTTTTCTTGGTTTTATTGAACATCTAACAATATTTACTCCATTAATTGTCTGTTCACGATTCTCTCCGTTTCTGTATCCTTCATACACTTCACCTTTTGGATAGTTAGGAAGGCCAGTTAACACTGTCACAGTATTTCCTCTGCGTGCTAATTCTTCGCAGATATCATTAACTCGAAATTGTTCCGGATAATAGTATTGGCTTACTACCAGTATATTCATTTCTTTACACTCACAATTCAGTACGTTTTATTGAATCCTTAAAATCCACAACGCAATATTTCCAATCGTAATAGTCAAACAATTCCAAACTGTAACTATCATCAATAAATGCTTTCTTAGCTAAATCCGTAATACGCATAAGAATTGGAATAGACCAATTAAATATGGGTGTTCTGATTATCTTATGCTGATTATTCTTTGCGATTTCGTTTACCAGCTCACTTGTTGAAACCAGTTCCCTGTTTTGTGGAGTAAACACACCACCAGCACCAGCGTCGATTGTTAACCTAATAAACTCACATAGATTATCTATATAAATCATGCTCTTCTTATTCTGATAAGTTGGAAAGACAGGAAGCTTAAGAGTTAGCTTACGGACAGTATTGTAATTTCCTCTACATCCTTTCCCATATACAAAAGGAGGTCTGATGCTGGCAACTGTAAAGTTCTCATCTGCTAATTTGTGGATTCCTTCGTCCCCCTCCAGCTTGCTTCTTCCATAAAAGCTAGTTGGATTTGTTTTCATGCGGTCTGTAACAACACCACAATAGTCGCCGTATACATTCATTGAGCTGAACTGGATAAAATGTTTTACACCATGTTCTTTTGCCCAAGTGCACATCTCTATTGCTAAATCTCTATTGACGGAGAAGAACAGTCCTTCTAAATCCGGTGTGATATTGTTTATGTGAGCAATTCCGGCAAAATTAACTACGGTATCAAAGTTAGCAAGGTTCTTATTTTTCCACTCGCCATCTTTTGTAACGGCAAGATCAATCTCGTAGCTATCTGGTTTTTTTTTAAGCCAAGAGTACAAACTCTCACCTAAATAACTATCTTTTCCTAAAATTAATACCTTCTTCATACCTTAATCCTCACAAAACATCTCAAGATACCTTCTCTTGAACTTAATCCCGTACTTAACATCCACATCCGGCAGTTTCTCACCAAGAAGCTGCTTGATTCTTAGGTATGGGAGGTTCAATCCTCCCTCCTTAAAAATCTTCATGGTTGCAGCGATTCTTGGATTGATTTCCATCAGCACGGGATGTCCGTCCTTGTCATTCTTAAAGTCCAGATCGGCATTGCCGGTAAACTTCAGTGCAGCAATTACCTTCTCTGCGATCTCATATGCCTCTTTGTTATCCTTCAACTCTCCCGCCTGTGGGATGCTGTGGAGATTTACCGTACTCTCACGATAAGCCATGTACAGAATCTTTCCATTCTCCGCAATAAGGTCTACTGACCCCTCCATGCCAGGGAGATACTCCATCGCCATCATCTCGGGCATTTCGTCTCTTTCCTTCAAAGTGGAGAGCAGTTCATCCATTGTGGTAAAGAAGGAATTAGGCTTTTCACCAAAGAGAATGTCAAAGCGTGATACGCCTGGTTTAATAATCCTGATGCCTCTGCTACCACTGAGTTCTGTGGCCTTTACGCATACAGCATTGTTCGGATAGCCACAGGCTTCACATGCCGGGATAAGCTCGTCCGCGCTTCTTACAGGAGCAAACTTTGGAACAGGAAGTCCGTTCTCCTTCAGGAAATCATAGAACTTGTATTTATTGTTCGTTACTTCAACACTGTGCCTATCAGACACAGATACCTTTGTGCCGATAGCCTCGAACTCTTCTTTTCTATCAATCAACGGAAGAAGCTCGGCGGACATGAAAGGCATCACAACATCAACTTTTTCCTTCTTGCAAATTTCAAGAAGTCTATCTACATATTCAGGGTCTGTTGCTCTTGGTACCTGGTAAAGCGCATCTACCATCTGCAGAACCGTCTTATCAATTCCCATATCCACGCCAACGATACGGACATTGCGCTCACCATTTTGTTTAAGGCAATCGGCAAGTCCTGGCATGAACTGGGCGCCACATGCAGATACTAATACTGTTATATCTTTCATTGCTTCGCTTCCTCTTTTCCGTGTCTTTTGCTTCTGTTTCTATTTCTGTTCTTCAGCTCTCTTCAATCATCTGCTTTTCTTCCGATTCTCTCTTCTCTGCCACACTTAACCCTTATTCTTCTCAGAAGACATAGGTATGGAACAGATCATCTATTGTCTCTGCTCTTTTCATCAGTGAAGGAGTGCCATCTCCATCAATCTGAATCATTGCGCAGTTAGGAAGAATGAATGGCGGCTTGAATACATTGCTGTAGCTGCCGACATTCCTGAACTGAACCAAATCACCGACTGCAAGTTCACCCGAGAAACCTTCATAAATATGGTCATGCTCCAAGCATGTGTATCCTACGAAAATAGCATCTTCTACTTTTTTAATTTCTCCACCTCTGTGGAAAACGCTAATCGGCAACTGCTTGAGGTGACAGATATCACCCATGTTTCCACCGCAGCAGTCAAAAGTCACATAGCTCTTTCCTTTGACATTCTTGATTGTCTTTACAGATCCAATAAAGGACATGCAACCAGAGATAAGAGTAGTGCCAGGTTCGGTATATAGAGCAGGCTGTTCTTCAACCGGTAGAGAACCATATTTCTCATTCATTGCGGTTGCAACCACATCTGCGTACTCAGCAAAAGTAGGAATATGCCCACCAAACTGACAAGCCAACGCTGGCTCCATCACGGAGTTCATACCACTTCCCAAATCAATGAATTCAGGAGTCTTATCGAAATACCTGTCAATCAATTTGAACATAATGCGGACACGATTCTTCCATGCATCGATACTTCTGGAGCGACCGATATGGCAGTGGAGCCCCACCACCTCGATATTTTTCTCTTTCCTCACCAGCTCAAATGCCTTGTCGATTTCAGCATCCTTGCTTTCTTCTTCATAAGCATCGACACCAAAGCGGGAAATGAAGCCCTGTTCAATATCGATGTTCACACGGAAGGCAAGCTTTATTTTTAGGCTTGGGTGGGAAGCTGCAAACTCGATAACTGTGTCCAATTCATCCAGACTATCGATGTTTGCCACACCATCCTCAGCAAGATGCTCAAACAGGGCATTACCCTTTACAGGTCCATTATAAACGATGTCCTTGCTTTCATATCCCACTCTTTTTGCGAGGGTATATTCCATTTCAGAGACTACTTCCGCAAGGCCACCTAGCTCTTTTACCAGGGAGATGATCTTTGGTGTATAGTTGGTCTTGTAGGAATAGGCAATATTGTATTTAGGGTAGATGGCACGCATTGTGTTGAGCAGGTCAAGGTAATTCTTCCTGAACTCCTCACCATGAAATATATATAATGGGGAACCGTATTGCTGAACGTATCCAACAACCTGCTCTTTAGTCAGTTCACAATTCATACTTTCTCCTTATCCATCCATGCTCTGTACTCATTAAGATGGGGTCTGTCTTTTGTTCCGTATTGGGTTTCAACACGTTTAAAAAGGATTAAGAAGGTTACAAGGATTACTTTGCAGTCCAGCAGGAATGAAACATTATCAACGTAATAGTTGTCATACTTGAACTGTGTTTCCCACTCAGGAGTGGTTTCTTTTGATAGTCCATCTGGCGGAATCAGCCCACCACGAACCTGATGCCTTTTTCTTTCTTCTGGTAAGTAGTAAGGGCCATAATATGTTGGGAGTGGTCTAGGACCGACAATCGACATATCTCCCTTTAATATTGAAAACAGCTCAGGAAGTTCGTCTAAGGAAGTGGACCTGAGTGTCAAGCCAAATTTCGTCAGTCTCTTTTCTTCCGGCAACAGTTTTCCTTTCTCGTCTTTCTCATTGGTCATGGAGCGGAATTTATAGAGCTTGAATACCTTCTCGTCCTTTCCAATTCTGTCTTGAGAGAACAAAACCGGAGAGCCCATCTGGATTCGGACCACTATGGCCACAATCAAGTAGACAGGAGAAAGAACAATAATGGCAATCAAGGAAAGAACAATATCAAGAAGTCTCTTTATGTATTTTGCGTACATCTCTTACCCTCTCTTGTAAACACACTCAAAAGCTTCAGCGTAATTGCAGCCAGACTGCGATCCTCTATATGCAGCAAGTCCTTCTAATGCTTCCTTGCTCCTCGGATGAGGATATGGCCTCATTACGCCTTTATATGCCTCAAGTGCTTTTATCTTTGTTTCCACACCTTCCTTACCTATCTCAACGAAATAATTTGGAGTAAAATGGTTAGAGGAGCTATCAAGAGACCATTCAGTGCTTGAAGGTACTTCCATATAGAGAAGCTCTTTCAGAGCAGGAATATTCTCTCTTCGCTGGAATAATCTACTTGCTGCTTGAACGGCAAAAGAGGTCTGAATATGGTCATTGTTAGTATCGGAAGGATGATGAGTGATGATAGCCTCAGCTTTCCAATCCTCAATGCTGGATTCCACAAACTGGACTAGTTCTAGGTGAGGGACTGTGTTCATCTTGATGTTCGGGAAATATGCGTTGTAGACCTTCTCCACACCCATTATCTTCATTGATTCTGCTTCATCTGAAGCGAGTGTAGAAGAGAGATCTTTTCTAGCAGCAGCCTGACTGACCATAATCGCCACCGCCACCTTGTGCCCCTCTTTTATCAATTTATGTATTGTTGCTCCAGCTCCCAGAACCTCATCATCTGGATGTGCAACTACTACCAAATAATTCATTTCCTCTTCCCCTTATCTATTTTTCTCACCATCTTTTGATGTATTCATCTTTTCCTTCAACTCAACCGGCTGCTCATCGAAATCCTTTGTGAAGGTAAATCTTCTACCGAACCAATCGGTTCTTATTCCATCACACTCTACATTCTTCATCACTTCTTCTAAGCTATCAACCACAAATGCAATGTGGCGAAGTCCCATTGCTTCAGGATTTGTTACTCGCTTAGGATGGTTAGGGTCGATAAATATCTCCAAGACGATGGAGTTGTTCTCCATGAACACAACAGTATCATATCTGCGCTCTATTCTATTTTTCTCTTTAAAGCCTAGATTCTTATAGAAGGAGAGATTCTCTTCCTTGCTCATAATGAGAGCAATATGATCCAATTCCATTTCTTCTTCCTTTATTCTATGGTGTAATATTTTATAGCCTTAATCTGTTAAAATATTCTCATTTTAACAACACTAATACTAATCCCAAGATGATTATTAAATTGAGGCAAACAGTTAATTAATGAATGACTACGTTTGATTTTTCCTTTCTTATACAGAATGAAATTCCTTAACAAACAAATCCACGTCTATCAATATTATCTTTTAAAGATACTCCAAGTTTCTTCAATACTGTGGTTCTACCACATAATTGAAGCCCCTCTTCAAAACGAAGGAAACAAGAACTAGTCATTTTATCATTAGTATAAGTTCGATCTGATTCAGAAAAAATAGTAGAGAAATATTTTTTTCGTGCATCATACTCTTCACAGTATTTTTCTATACATCTATATGTATTAAAAAGAATACAATCATCATTAGTAAGCTTACTTATGCATTCATCCATAATTCTATTACAATAAGAAATATTTGGATCTTTATCTGCTTCTTCAAAAGAAATAATAGGAATACCATCCTCTCCCTTATGTAAAGCGTCTTCAAAAGAGTCTCTTTTTATTTCTATTGCTTTCATTATAGGATATTGTTTGAAAAATTCATCAGAAAAACCTTCTTCTTTAATCTCCATACCAATTAAACTACAAAGAAAAGGATTAGCTTTTATAATATTCAAAGCGGCACTAAAATCTCTGTTTGATAAAGAATACTCAGCCTTGATTACTTCTTTTTCATCCAAAAATAATTGATTTCCCCATTCTTCCTTATTTGGAAGTCTCTTTGCAATCAATACAAGATCACTTCTTGAAAGTTTCTTTGTATATGTTTTAGTACTATATTCTTCATAATATTCACTTATCACTTCCTGCATCCAATCTAGGAAGTTGAATAAATTTTGATAGTCCTCTATAGGTTTAAGAATATTTAAATTTGATTTAATTAGCATATTCCCTTTTTTATCAATAAGATACCGAAAAGATTGTGATGTAGAATCATAAGTCTCAAAGAATTGTAATAAGCTTTCAACATCAATTTCTTTATAATATCCAATGATTCTTCTATCTGAGTTTAATACTAATTCATTCAGTCTTTCACTAAGATTTCTTAAATTATGTCCCGTAATATTTGCTTTATTTCTTTCACCAGTTCGATAATTATTAAAGTCGTTAACCATATCTATCAATAGTTTAAATTGAAGCTCAATGCTGTGTCGTGCACAAAAGAGCATAGGATAAGACAATGTATTAACACGACCTCTTATATTCTTTATTTCATTCAATAGAATAATTACGGCATCATTGTATCCTGATATCAACTGATATTGTGAACGATATCCATTAGAATTTGGGACAAATAGATTATACTTAAAGTATTCTTTCATTATTATATAGCTTATAGATAATAGAGGTATTGAACCTCTTTTAATACTTCCTTAAGTGTCAAGAAATAGAATTCATATTTTAACTATTATGTAAGGCCCCCATTCTAATTCATTTAGATATTTATCTAAACCAATAAATAAAATTAGAAAAGAGTAAGAAAGTAATAGCTATTCTTTAGATACTAATTTTGAGAATTACTTATCAAAAACATTAATACTACAAATTATGTTATAACAATTAACTCTGAGAATAATTCATTTTTATATTATTCTCAAAGTATAAGTAATTATTTCTCTTACATTTAATTAAGTAATTTATTGTAAAGAACATATTAGATAATAGTAATAACTATCTATGTTCATCTTCTATTATAAGTTTTTTAGTTTCTCATTAACCTCTTCTGGCTTAATAAATGTTGGGACAACCTTTCTTAATGCTTCTCTTACACCGTTATCATCCAGCTTTGATGTTGCCTCATGAAGATATGCAAGTTTTTCTTGCAACTCTTCCATTGTCACAGGATTTTCCTTCTCAACAAAGATTAAATCATTTTCTGTTTTCTCAAGCTCATCTTTCTTTACTAAAAGCTCCTCATAAAGCTTTTCACCTGGGCGTAATCCAGTCTCAATAATTTGAATACCCTGTACACCAGAAAGATTTATCATATTCATAGCAAGATCATAAATTTTGACAGGCTTACCCATATCAAGAACAAAAATCTCACCATTATTTGCCATAGCTCCAGACTCAAGAACTAATTGGCTAGCTTCAGGGATAGTCATAAAGTATCGAATTATTCTTCTATCGGTTAAGGTAATAGGACCACCAGCAGCGATTTGACTTTTAAATAGTGGTATTACACTACCTGCACTTCCAAGTACATTACCAAAACGAGTTGCAGAACACTTTACTTTACCGCGAGTTGAATATGCTTGCATAATCATCTCGCACATTCTCTTTGTAGCACCCATTACGTTAGTAGGATTTACTGCCTTATCTGTTGAAACCATCATGAACCTTGAGGCACCATACTCCTCACATAGCTCAATAACATTCATACAGCCAAATACATTATTCTCTACAGCCTCAATACAGTTATGCTCCATTAATGGAACATGCTTATGAGCAGCAGCATTAATAACAATATCTGGGTGGTGTGCTTCAAATACTCTAGCTAAGCCCTTCTTATTTGTTATTGAAACAATCTCAACAAATAAGTTTAGCTTTTTACCATACTTACTAATTAATGATTGTTGAATCTCATATGCACAGTTTTCATAGATATCAACTATAATAAGCTTCTTTGGCTCCATAGCAGCAACCTGTCTACAAAGCTCAGAACCAATAGAACCTCCACCACCTGTAATAAGAATAGTTTTATCCTTATAGTATGCTGCAGTTTTATCATCAACTACTTTAATCTGCTTTCTAAATAAAAGATCTTCAACACCAAAAGGTCTAAGCTGTCTTTTCTTATTAGGAGTATCCATAGCTGGGAAGTCATAAAGCTTTAAGCCAAAGCCCGCTTTCTGATAGTAATCAAAAAGCTTATAACGCTTTTCAACTTCCATCTCAGGAACAGCAAATACAACCTCTTGTATTTGGTGCTCTTGGAGGATATCTAGAGTAACTTCGTCCTCTGAATAAACGTATAAGCCTCTAATCTCACGGCCAATCTTATCTTTATTAGTATCGATAAAGCAGCGTGGGACATATAAAGCTTTTTTATTATTCAACAATTCATCAGCTAAGCTAATACCAACATTACCAGCACCAATAATAGCTATCTTAATCTTCTGGGTATCACTAATTTGTTCTGTTCTTACTCTTTTACCAGCAACGATACGAATACAGAAACGTAAGAACCTTCCTATTTTATTATCTGCTCCACCAAACTTATATGCATATCTATATAGCATTCTAATAGAAAGAGAGCCTAAACAGTTCATTGAACAAAATGCTACTAACTGAATAAATGGAATATGTGGAATTGGAAGAAGACGTTCAATAAATAGGTAAAGAATTCCACTAATAGTGTCACAGATTAATAACCTGATGTAGCATTGTATTCCACCATAACGCCATATTTGGCGATATATTTTTCCAACAAATCTTGTTGAAAATATTAATACTAAAGCTAAACCAAATTGATAGAGGAATCCATTTCTAGATAAATAAGAAGCTCCCTTATACCACCAAAATAGAGCAAATGCTACCAATGAAAAAATTATTAAATCATAAAATGCTAATGACAATCTGATTTTCTTATTACCCATTTCTCCCCCAATTAGCATGTTGGTAATAATTACATGAAAAATAAATATTTACAATATATATTTATATAGAAATTAAAACGATTACCAATCTAAATTATTAAAAATGATAAACTCTTATCATTAGGGTATACCTCCCCCTTACCCCAAAATAAGAAAAAAATATCCCTCGGGGCAAAAATAATGGACGAACCGATATTTATTTTTATTAATTGGTAAAAATCCCATCCCCTCAGTATTTGTGTTAATTCTACCATTTAAAATTATTTATGTACACTATGAAACATATTAAGGTATACATAGGTTACACTTATATTTTATAACATTAGCTTAGTTTATTAATATCGATCTCATGTAAAATACAGGATAACGGCTTATTAAGTATTAGCTTAGCTTCACAAAGATTAAAAATAGTAAGGCCACAATTCTTTTTAGCATTACACCTTAATCTATATAGTAAATCCTTCCCTTCTGGAATATTTAATAATAGAGGAATAAGATCATTATTCTTAAACTCACATAGAGGAGTTTTAAAAGTATATTTACTATTATCAATTTTATAAATCTCTCTTTCTAAATCAAGGAATGACCAATTAATAATACTTAAGCACTTATCTAAAGCTCTTAAGGTAATATTATAGCAATCTACTTTATAATTAATTCTATAAGCCTTTTTCCATAGATGGTTACTGTGATGCTTATTTTTTAATTTCTTTGCATTTAATCTAAATAAAGTTACTAAAAAACTATTAATAGCTTTTATTTCCGATAACAAACTTTCATATAAATTGCTTAGATCCATAGCCTTCCCTTGCAATTCTGTTAATTTCTTAACAGTAGAACACATCCCTAAGAGTAGTTTTTACTCTTAAGCCAATTACTAAAGGATCCTTGAACGTATATAGTGTACCACTAATTCATTATATTGCAACATAAATTAAAATTAGAGGGCCCCCTTTTTATAAAAAATTACTCTCCAACTTATATGTGTACAAGATTAATTTCCTCATATCAATCTATAGCAAAGGAGGATAATTGATATGAAAAAACTATTAATTATCATTTTAACAATCGTATCACTGGTAGCTCTTGCCAGTTGTAACATTCCAATCCCTGAACCTCCAGTACCAGACGAGATAAAAGATGTACTAGAGCAGGAACCGGCTATAAATCAAATAGACAAAGTGCTAGATAAGATTTTTATTGCAGATGGTTCCCCTGTAGCGTTAGAAGGATATCCAGTTATAAGTTTTAAAATATTAAAGGACATAAGTTATAATTATACGCTGGAAGTTCAAGATGAAGGAAATAGACATTCTATTTCAATAACTATTGAAAATAACAAATATTATTGTGGTGATTTTGAATTAAAAATTAAAGAAGAATTAGATACCATTAATATTACTATTGGCGGAAAAGTGTATGGACCAGCAGAATAAGCTAAAAAAGATTATTCTTACCCTTACCTTTGTAGTAATACTCTTTATCGCAGTTTACTTGCTAGGAATATTTAATAAGGTTACAGATCCTAATCCTCCACAGTTTAAGGAGGAAGAGAAGAGTGGGTGGTACCCCACTCTCTCAGCCTCCTACTGGGTGGTAGATGAAGTGAGTAAGAATACTAGGATAAGAGAATTTTCTTATTCAACTATTAGTGCTATTCAATTCTCAGAATATGATGGCTTTAATGATTTAACACTTACTCTAAAGGGTGAAGAGATTAACTACTTTGGAACTATTACAAAGGGAGATAACACTTTATTACTAGATGTTGATGGAGCAATACTTGAGCTCTGGTATAGCGTTAGTGAAAGTAATACCTACCCTACTGTAACGATTAAGGGAAAAGAAGAAAAGTTATTCTTTGTAAAAGAGGAATAAAGTAAGCTTGATGGGAGACGATGAATCGTCTCTCATCTGCTTTAAAAAATTCGTTTAATAATCTTTTTTGAAAGCTTCGGAGCAAAATAGAAAAACCGAAATAATATACTATAAGGGAAAGCAGAATGAATTAACATTTTCCTTTCACTATCAAGCCAATTATCAATTAACTCATTTTTCTCTTTTAAATATATATGAGCCATAATTGCAACAAACCCAGTTGTTGCATAAGAAAGCTTAATAAGACTTGGGTAATTATTATTAATAAATTGAAGTTGCTCAGATCTCAGAATAAAAAAATCATTAATCTTTTTATCATTACACCACCACTTATTTGATATACTCCCATTCCTAAGCTCATAGTTATATGTAATATTACTAGAAATATAGATAGTATTTGCTTTATCAAAGATTTTGTATGTAGTACCTACATCCTCAAATACCATACCTTCTGGATATTTAATATTATCAAATAACTCTCTCTTATAAGCCTTATTCCAAGCAAGACTATTAATATATCCATCGATTAGAGTTCCCTTTAAAGCTTCTTCTTTAGAAATGATTCTTGATTTCTTACAATGCTTCTTTATTATCTTATTTGTATCAACAAAAATATTATTAAAGCCGAAGATTACTACATCTGCATTATGATTAAGAAAACCATCAACACCAACTGAACAAAAATCAGAAGTAACATAATCATCACTATCTACAAAGAAAATATATTCACCCTTAGAAAGCTTAAGCCCTGCGTTCCTTGCCGATGATAATCCACCATTTTCTTTATTTATAAGCTTTATTCTAGAATCTCTATTTAAATATTCTCTACATATAGCTTCACTACTATCGGTAGAACCATCGTTAACTAAGATTATCTCAATATTTTGATATTGCTGGCCAGTTAAACTATCAATACAACGTGGAAGTAATGCTTCCACGTTATATATAGGAACTATTATGGAACAAAGAGGTTCTCTCATTTCTTTGCAACAACCTTTTCCTTTATTTTATAAATCATTATCAACCAAGATGGAAGAACAAATAGTGTTGCAATCATCGCAGCAGTTAATGCGAGGAACATTAAAGCTCCAAAGAATTTTATTGGATTAAAGGAAGCAAAGAGTAGCATTACTAATCCAGCATCAACACTTACAGTAGTAAGTATTATTGGTCTTCCAGTATCAATAATATTCTGTTTAACTGCATCAATATAATTTTCATTAGGATTTTCTTTTCTTCTACTCTTCAGCCTTAATAAGAAGTGAATAGCATCATCAACACCAGTTCCTATTGCCACCGATGAAAATCCTATAGTTACCATATCAAAAGGAAGATTAAATAACCACATAAATACATAATTAATCATAACTGCAGTTAAGACAGGAATTAAAGCTGAAATACCAGATGAAAGGCTTACACATGCACATGATGCAAAAATCAAAATTAGTACCATCGAAATAAGTGTTGCCTTATTTTGATCTTCAATTATCATTTCGCTAGCCTTAAGTCCGCTTGAAGCTCCAGACCAAATCATACTAGTTGTTCCCTCAGGAAGCATATACCTATAGTAATCAAGAGTTTGTTCAATTCTTTTAGCACTAGCATTAGTTTGAATATCCTGTTCAACATAATCATAGTGTCTCATGGAAAGTGTAATTTCACTTCCATCATCACTGATGATAAAATTAAGAACATCAGAGCCAATTTGAGCTTTAATTTGCTTTAAAGTCCTTGAAAGATAATTTATTAAGCCCGCATTATCAGGAATACCCTTTTCACCATTATAGGTTTCATTTAAGAAGCTTACATATTGGCTAAAAGATAAAACCTGTACTAAATCTGGATTAGCAGCCATTACAGCACTTTCATATGCATAGATTAGCTTTAAGTTTTCAGACTTTAAGAAGAAATTTGCCTCATTATTTGGGGCTTTGATTGTTAGATAGTAAGGATCAGTTCCTCCTAATGTTTTAGCAAAATATATTGTATCCTGAACTATAGGATCACTAGATGGGAAATAGTTCATATAGTTTGAATCAAAGCTCATATCATCCTTTATCGCAAAGAAGAAAATTGTTAATAATACAATAACAATAAGCATTACCCACCAATATTTTACTATAAAGCTTGCACACTTACCTATGAGCTTATTTAAAACACCATTACTAATTTTCTTAACACTCTTCTGCTTAGGAGGCTTTGCAAGAGATAATATAGCTGGAATATATGTAAAGGATAAAATAGCACAGATTAATACACCGAAGGATATTGTAATACCGAACTCTCTAAAGAACTGCATTCTACAAATTAACTGTGATAGGAATCCTGAAACTGTAGTCATCATTGCAAAGAAAATAGTCTTAGTTATCTTTGAATAGTGTTTTGGTAAGGCTTCTTTATCATCCATCGCTTTAAAGTACTCACTAATCATATGGATTGAGTAGGAAGAACCAAAGGTAAGTACTAGGCATGGGGTTAAAATAGTTACAATAGTAAGATTGTAACCATACATAGCCATTATCCCTAAAGTCCAAATAATACCCATCAAAGATAGAGATGCTGGTATCAGCATTGATTTAATAGTTCTAAAGGAGAAGAAGAAAACAACCAATATAGCTATAAAGCACAAAACTGCAAGAACTATTAAATCTGTATTGATATACTTATATACTGCATTAGTTAATAGTCCTCCTCCATTAAGTGCAACACGTCCATATTGCCTTAATGGATTTACTATTGTATCAAGCTCTGCAATGGAAGCTTCATTTAGCCCTCGAGCACGATAATAAATCATTATTGTTGTGCCATCAGAGGAGTAAAGATAGTCCTTAGCCACGCTATCATTCATTAATCTTCTCTTAAAGACTTCAACATCATCATCTGTCCAAATCTCTCCAGCCTTTACTGGAGCAATTGGAACTAAACTAAGTCTTGTACCCTTTTTCTCAACAGTTACATAGTCAAAAGGTGATAGGCACTGACCAATTTCCCAACGCTTAGAAAGATTATCTCTAACCTCATAAATAGCATTTAGAACCTCGGTAGTAAACATATTTTCAGAAGAGAAAATTATTACATAGCCATCCCAATAACCTGTATTATTATCTCTATCCGTTGGATAAATATAATCAGGAATCTCCTTTTCCTCATACGGAATAGGATTGATGAATTCACCATCATCAAAGGTATTAGGATTTCTTTGATACTCTACAACTTCCCCTTTTTCAGGAATTTGAGTAATTGTGCCAATCTTTTTTAATTTTAAATATTCTTCCGGCTTATCTTTGGGAGTGAGAACAAACACAGGTGGATCTGCTTCACCTGCAAAAGCAAATATATTAGCATCAATTCTTACATCCTTAGCATGATAAGCAAAAAAAGCAGTAATAACTAATAGTAAAAAGATTACAAGCTTCGCATGCTTTATAATAAGCTTCATTAAGGACTCAATAATATTAAATTCTCTTCTCATATTTATGAGGATAAATTAATAAATTGGCAAAAACAATATATAAATTAAATCCTGATTTGTCATTTTTTTAAATATAGTTATAATTACTCAATAGGAGCATTAATGAAAGTTATTTGTATCTATGCTAATCGTGGGGAAGAATATAAAGCTACAGCTGAATTAATTTGTAATGAATTAATAAAAGCAGGTCATCAAGCTGTAGTTGAAGAGCTATTTGATTACTTAGATATAAAATGGCTAGATACATTTCTTAGTTTTACTATAAAACTCTTTTCAAAGCTAAGATTTAATAACCAAATTAAATCAAGTTCACGTGAGCTTGATACCTTATTAAAATTTGCAAAAAAACACGGTTATCGCGCTTTTCAATCAAATCTAGAGGAAGCTCCTACAGATTTATTTATCTGCATCCATCCATATACAAGTCAGTTAATTACAGCCTTAAGGGATAAAACTAACATTACTGACATATCTGTTTACTACTATGAAACAAGATTCTTTTCTCTAAGTAAGAGAGCTATAAATAATGATTTAGATAAGTTCTTTATCTCAACTAATAAAGGGAAAGAAGAAGCACTTGCTTTAGGTCAAAAGAAAGAAACAATATCTTTTGCTCCTATTATATCTGCATATATATACACCTTAAATGTTAATAAAGTAGAGCGAAAAGATAATAGGATAAAAATACTCTACGATACTAAGGATGATAAAATTAATCTTTCTAAGCTAATAAGAAAAGATATTAATGCAGATTTTCTTTTAATTAATTGTAGTCAAGAGAAATTTAAGAAAATAAATGCTGAAGCATCTAAATGCAAAAATTTAAAGCTTTATTCCTCTAATAATAGTAATAAATTTGATTTATTTTCGAGTGTCGATATCATTATTGGACCACCAGATAGAAAGAGTATGCTAATTGCTCTCTATTATAATAAAGCTTATTTCTTAACAGAGAAAAAGAAAAAAGCAGCAGATATTACAGATTATCTTTTAGCAAATAAGCTTGGGCTTGTATTATCAAATAATAATGATAAGCAAGCTGAAGAGATAAAAACCTATTTAAAAGAGTATGATCCAAGTAGAGCTAATAACTTAAATTTTAATTTAGAAGAATTCATACAAGAGCTTTCAAATTAAGTCTAACTTTATTTTAATAATTTTGTATGTTACCATTTTCTAGGGGACAGCTAATGGGATATTTATGGCATGTAAAAAACTGGTTTCGTGTTGGTAAGAATTTTTCTTGGAAGCTATCATTTAATACCTTAGCAGGCTTTATTGGCTTAAATGATAATTTAAGAAATAGCTTCTTAGTTAAATGTGCCGATAAAAAGCATGAAATAATATTATCTTTCCTAGAAACAGAATTTAAAGAGCTTATAGATAAATATAAAAACATCCCAGAACCAGAAGAAAAGAATAAAGAAAATATAATATGGATTTTATGGTGGCAAGGACTAGAAAATGCTCCCCCATTAGTTAAAGCTTGTATCAATAGCTCAATTAAACATAAAGGAAGTGCTAAAGTAATTTTAATTACAAAAGATAATATTGATTCCTATATAAAGGTTCCACAATATATAATCGACCTACAAAGCTCTGGAAAAATGTCTATGGCAAATATGACAGATTTAATTAGAGTCATGCTATTAAGTAAATATGGTGGTATATGGCTTGATTCAACTATATTTACTTCAAATGAAATACCATCTTCATTCTTTGATTTACCATTCTATTCTCTGCATACAAAATACGATCATAATTGCTATGTACAGCATAACCTTTACCATATTTTTATTTTAGGAAGTGCACCTAATGGTAAACTAACTTCTTTTGTAAGAGATCTTTTTCTTGAATACTGGAAAAGATTTGATTACATCATCGACTATTTCCTTCTTGATTACACATTAATGGTTGCTTACAGAAACTTTCCTGATATCAAAGCAGAGATTGATACCTTACCATATTCTAGTGAACGACTATATGATTTAGTTACAATTTTATCTAAAAAGTATGATAAAAACTATTTTGATACTTTAATGAATGAGTGTCTTTTCTCAAAGCTAGACTGGCATAAAAACTATAAAGTAGTAAAAAATGGTAAAGAAACCTATTATTCACACCTTATTGGCAAAGTCTAAAGCTCAATAATTACTTTATATAATAAGTTGTAATATGATATCATTTTTCATTAGGAATACATTATGAATAGTAGAAAAAAGATGAGAGGTGGACCAAAAAAATTTAAGAAATTAGAGCTTTACTCTCGTATATCTTTTTTATATCTCAATAAAGCGTTTAAAAATCCTTTAATATTAAAGGTTGCAGAAAGAAAGCATAAGCTTGTTTTTAAATTTTTAGAAAAAGAACAAGCTGATGTGATAGCAAAATACAAAAATCTTAAAGAAAAAAAACATGATGAAGTAGGAGTAAGATATATTTGGACACTTTGGTGGCAAGGAGAAGACCTTGCACCAGAGGTTGTAAAACTATGCCTTAATCAATTAAAAGAGAATTCTAATGGAGCTAAGGTTGTACTTATTACTAAAGATAACTATAAGGATTATATCGAGCTTCCACCATATATCTTAGAGAAGAGAGAAAAAGGATATATAACCTTTCAACAGCTTTCAGATATTATTCGCTTTACACTACTTGAAAAGTATGGAGGTCTTTGGCTCGATTCGACAATATATACCTCAAAACCAATACCAAAGGAATACTTTGATTATCCTTTTTTCTCGCAGCATACAAAATGGGCTGATACCTGCTTTGTGCAGCACAATTTATGGCATGGATTCTGTATTGGTAGTAAAAAAGGAGGAAAGCTAGTTTCTTTTGCTAAAGAAATGTTCTTTGACTATTGGGAGAATCATGATGTGATAGTTGATTATTTAATGATTGACTACATCCTTATGATTGCATATAACCACTTTAATGACATAAAAGAGGAAATAGATAGCCTTCCTTACTCTAGTGAGAGACTCTATGAGTTAGTCACTATATTAAATAATGAATATGATGAAAAATACTTTAATTCTTTAATGGAGGAATGTATCTTTTCAAAGCTTGATTGGCATAAAGAATATAAATTATCTATCAAAGGGAAGGAAACCTATTACTCACATATTGTCAATTTACAATAATTTTGATTAATTAGTTTTATTAATTATGGATAAGAAAGAAGCTAGGAATCTAAAAAGAATAGAGAAATCAAAGATAAATACTACCGTTGCACTCTTTACAAATATAGTAATGGGTGTATTATCTTTTGCAGAAAGAACAGTATTTAACCATTTCTTCACAGAGGATTATCTAGGCTTATATAGCTTCAATAATAATATAATTGGTATTCTTACACTATTTGAGCTTGGCTTAGCATCTGCTGTTGCTTATGCACTATATGCGCCACTTGAATATAATAATAAAGAACAAATAACGGCTATAATGAAATTCTTTAGAAATGCATATTTCATTATAGGTTCTTTAATTCTTATTTCAGGCTTAATCTTATTACCTATACTACCTAGAATTATTAAGACTACAGTAGAGATTTCTCATGTACAAATCTATTTTGTACTATTTTTAATTGGAAATGTATCAAGCTATTATATTAACTACAAAAATATATTATTTAATGCCAATCAGGAACAATACAAGGTCACAATGGTGACTAATATTTCCTGGACTGTATTATATTTAGTTGAAATATTAATTGCTGTTTTTACACAAAGCTTCTTACTTTATTCAATTGCTATAATGATTGCTAACCTAATTAAGAACTTCGTTCTAAATATATTAGCAAGACGAGAGTATCCTTATTTAAACTTCAAAGATAAAAATATTAAGCTCGATTCATCAATAAAAAACAAAATAATAAAAAACACTAAAGGACTTATTCTTACTAGAGTAGGTATTGCAATGGTATCATGTACCGATTCAATGCTTATTTCAGCTCTTGTAGGAACTGCAACCTTAGGAAAGTATTCTAACTACCAAATTATATATTTAGGTCTTCTAACCTTAGCTATTTTACTTCCACAGAATATTACAGCAAGTATAGGAAATGCAGGTGTTACTGAATCAAAAAGAACTATGAGTAGAGGTTTTTCAATCTTAGATTTATCATCCTTTTTTATCTATTCTGCATTTGCTATCATGCTATTAAATGTAGTAAATCCAATTGTTTCAACATTCTTTGGTGAAAATAGAACCCTACCTCTATCTACTGTTGCTATAATATGTGTTAATTTTTATTTCCAAGCAATGAGAGAGCTAATACTCTCATATAAATCATCATTAGGCTTATATTGGGAAGATAGAAAAAGACCATTGATTGAGGGCATAACTAATCTAATTACATCGATAGTTTTTGGTTATTTCTGGGGCTTGAATGGTATTTTGATTGGCACAATGATTACATCTATATTTGTTAATTTTATGCTTGAACCGGTAGTAATATTCCACTATGGATTTACGCGCTCAGCATATGGCTTTTATTTTTCTAATACCCTTAGATTTATCTTAGTTATTATAATTGCAATTATTACATATTATATTAATGCTAAAATAAATATTAGTAGCTATATTAATGCAACTCTTTCTATTGGAACCTTTAAATTAAATCTAGGCTCATTTGTTGAAATTATTTTCAATGCTATAGTTTCACTTGCTATTACAAATGGCATATATATCTTAATTTTTAGAAAAACAGAAAGTGCTGCAATAATTAAAAAGACATTGATGAAGAGAAAATAATTACTATTTACAATATTCTTCCATAAGACATTCAACATGCTTTGTTACTGACTCTGTATCAAAGCCTGCTAAATATGCATCTTTATATCTATCGGCTCTATTATTTTTTACTTTTAGCATCATCTCAATAGTATTAGCCCAATTACAATAATTTGATTCTTTTTCTTCTATTGGTAAAAAGGTTACCCAATCACCAATTTTTATTAATCTTGGTACAGTATCACTAGCTAAAGAAGGAAGCCCAGATATTTGAGCTTCTAGCCCTGTTAAGCCAAAGCCTTCTGCTTTACTTGGAAATAAAAGAATATCAAAGGCACTATATATATCAGAAATATCATCCCTATTTCCTAAGTGAATATAGCTTTCTTCTAATCCTAACGCTTTAACTCGTTTATTAATATTCTCTAACTCATATTCCATACTAACCCCACCAGCTAAGATAAACTTAGAATTAGGATTTAGCTTACGATATTTATCAAACACATTAAGAGCAAATGGGATATTCTTTATAGGATCTATACGAGCAACCATTCCAACGGCTATAGTATCATTACTTAAATTAAGTTCTTTTCGAATCTTTATTCGATTTTCTTCATTAAATTTAAAGTAATCGATATCTACAGAGTTCTTTATAATCTCAAAGTTATCACCGTTTTTAAACATAAAGTGACCTGCTGGCTCTGAGACGGCCCATTTCTTTACTTTTAAATAGTGAAGCTTTTGCTTCAAGTAAAAGCCTGTAATTGGCGTAAACATAGTCATATACCATGGCATTGAATAAGCTGCACAATGGCTATGTATAATTATTTCTTTAAAGCCTCCTCTTTTCTTTACTAAATTTAGAGGAAGAAATATTGGATTAGAGGTATGAAATATTAATAAATCATATTCTCCATAGTGATCTTTTAAAAAGCTTTTCCAAGCTTTTCTATTTGGTAAATAGTATACAACAGAGCCATTAGAATTAAGCTCATCCTCATATGCAATTCGCCCATGCTTATAATGGTATATTAAGTCAACATGAATTTTATTTTTATCAAAGGTTCTAACCTGGTTCATAATATAATTTACTATTCCACCACCAGAATAGGAACCCATTCCAAAAACTAAAACTTTAATCACTATAGCTCATCCCTTAATTAAATCTTTTTCCATGCTTAAGCGCTCTATTTCAATGCTGTTATACATAAGAAATACTATAAAGGCATAGGGTATAAATGAAGAGAAGGTGTAAGACTCAAATAAATCACTTACTAATAGTCCTAATAGGAAAGCGAAAAAGAATGAAACTCTTTTTATTGATTCTGTGTCTTTTGATGTAAAAATAATTTTTAAAGAATTAATAATAGTAAAAATGATAATAGCTAGGTAAATAAGAAATGAAGGTATACCATGAATTGTCATCAAACCAATATAGACACTATGTTGATGATAATAATAAGTACCTAAATCACTTATCGTTTTTTGATGGAAAGTATCATTATTAACACCAGTTATAGGGCTTTCTGAAATTAAATCAAAGCAAGCTTCCCAAAGAGTAAGTCTACCAGAACTAATTCTATCTATTATATTTCTTATTGATCCAGAGCTTTCATCAACTACATTACGCTTTATTATAAAGCTAAATACTATTCCTACAATTAGTAAGCTAATTAGAATAAATAATACTAAAATAAATAATTTATTAAATTTCTTTCCAAACACAAAGAAAGCATAATATGCTAACATAACTATAATAAATGTTGCAAGTAAAGTTAGGGGAGTTCTACTTTCCGTTTTAATTAATGTAAAGATATTAATTAAATCACATAATAATACAATTAAATTAATTAATGATATTTTATTTTTTTTGTTAATTAACCAATAGGATCCAATTATAGATACACAAGCACATGAAGCAAGAGCATTTCTATTAATTGTAATTCCATCTAGATTATTATCTCTAAAAATCACTATTAAAGAAAAAATACTTAGTAAAGTTGAGCATACTAAGCACACATAAAAATTATATGTAAGGGACTTTATATTATCCTCTTTATCATTAAGGAAAAAGGAAAAGAAATAACAAAGTAAGAAGCAAGCGATTGCCATATAGCAGTCAAAGGAAGAGAAATTTGCATTGATTACATCTGTAAGTAGCATATAACCAAATAAAATAATAAATGCAGTAGGCATAAAGGATAGCTTAAACTTCTTATATATACCAGATAACAGGAAAAGCATAATTGCTATTCCTATAAGGAAATAAGAATAAATAACTAGCTTTTCTGCATATATTTTTAAAGTGCACAAATAGAAATTAAACATAATAATACATTGTGCAATGATATACAGATTTACATTTATTTTTTTATTAAGCATATTAGTCATACCCCCTGTCAAACTATATATGAATAAAATAATTATTGCTATAAGTAATTATCACTATCAAGAGCTAAAGAATCTTAATAATGTATCCAATGTAAGGCTTAAGATTATTTTTATCTACCCAAACCTTCAATAAGCGTTCAGATAAGAAACCAAATATTCTTTTTTGATAATTATCACGATTTGAGATATCTACCCTCTTTTCTACTTCAAATAGGATATCAAATAACCACTTTGAATATGAATCAAAAATATCCTTAGAGGTATATATCATATTAGCTAAGTAGAAGCTATCACTATTAAGGCAGCTATTAAATGCTTCTAAATAATCAGGATATATTTCTGCAATTACATCCCTAGTACACATTAAATCAGATAAAATATGCTGAGAAGCATAATAATCATATCCAGAACATCCTTTATGAATATGCTCTCCTACTATTAAATCATAGTTATCTAATATCCTTTCTATCTTTTCTTTTTTCAAAATAAAAGGATACTTTTTAACTGTGTAGCTTAAAGCCTCACTTAGATATCGATGTTTAGTAAAATAGCGTCTATAATGACAGAGTCCTTTGATATCGGCATTTGAATATTTCCAAATATGATACATAGCAGTAAGCTCACAAAAGGATGCATTCTTATTTGAAATATTGTCTTTAAACATATCATCTGTTAATGGAAGAAAATGATCTTTTCCTGCGGCTCCAGCTTGTATCATTTTATATATATTATCTTTTGGAATAAGCTTACAAGGCTTATGTGTTATTACAAATATTTCTGTCGACTTCAAGTTGTACTCCAGTAACATTAATTAAGTATATTTACTAATACTTTCTCAATATGCTTTATTTCTTTTTCCATAACAAAGCCATTACTAATAATGGCATCGTATCCTAATTCTCTATCAATTTTTGCATTTTTTATATCTTTTAGAGCATCAAGCCAAAGAGGAATAGATTCATCATTAATAGGTAGGAATTTACAATACTCATTTACACAAACTTGCTTTGATATCTTATCACTAAATAAACAAGGGAGTCCTGAGTCTTGAGCTTCAACTCCAACTATTGGTAATCCTTCATAAAGGCTTGGTAAGATGAATACATCCATCGCTTGATAAAGTCTATCAGCATCATTCCTAGGACCAAGAAAGATTACTCTATCAGATATATTATTTTCAGCTATTTCCTTTTTAACACTATTTACAATAGCTTCATTTAATAAAGGTCCTGCTAATAATAGCTTCGCATCTTTATCTATCTTAGAGTATTGAATAAAAATTTTAATCAAGTATTCATGATTTTTTTGAGGATCAAATCTTCCAATATGACCAATGCAATAATCAGAGCTATGTAATCCTAGCTCCTTTCTAACACACTCTCTTACACTATTTGAAAATTTAAATTTCTCAGCATTTATACCATTCTTGATAAACTCATATTGCTTATTTTTCCCAAACATCCATTCAGCTGCTCTATCAGAGCATGCCCAACGAATAATCGGGAGATGAGAGAGCTTAAAACGTTCATATTTCATTGTAAGAGGTATTATTGGTTTTAAAAAGCTTGGAAGATCGACAAAGCCATTATGACTATGTACGATTACAGCCTTAAAGCCACCATATTTACAGCAAACTCTTATTTGATGAAAATATGGTGCAATAATATTAAATATTATCGCATCATATCTTCCCCTATTCTTCTTAAGAAAATCCTTCCACTGTTTTTTTCCATGAAGGTGATAAATGTTACTTCCTTCGGCCAATATCTCTTCTTGGAATGCAATATCATCTCTTACCTGGTCATTAATAAAATCTATGTGAAAAATACTTTTATCGATATTTCTAAATACACTTCTGATGTAGGTTTCAACACCACCTACATTGAATGACATTCCACTAATTAAGATTTTATATGATTTACTATCCAAAATTCATCTCCATGAGAAATACAAACAAATTATAACATGTTTGATTACTAATATGTATATAGTATTTAATTACAAATAGAGTAACATAAGTTCTGAAATAAAATAATTTTATTATTTTCTTTTAAGATTTAGGGCATAATTATGAGTAGATCTTTTATGAATTTACAATTTTTATTTATTGAAAGAGCTTGATTAACTCGCTTAAAATACTACAGAATTGTTCACATTCTTAAAAGATAATGTTAATATTGTTACTACTGTCTGTTTGGAGTGTTTAATTAGTTAATGAGAATTGCTTTTGGCTTTGACATCTTTTATCCAGAAACAAATGGTGTCATAACAACTACAATAAATTTAGCTAACAACTTGGTGGCCCTAGGCCATGAAGTTTACTTCTTTGTACCTGAAGATAAACAATTCACAGATACAGTAATAGAGAATAATATTCATATTATTCGTGTTAAGGCTCTTTCAACACCAATATATAAGGGAATTAAAGTATTACCAGTTCAGAGCTGGTACTTAAAGAAATATTTCTTAAAGTATAAATTTGATGTCATCCATTGCACCTCTCCATGGCTTGTGTGTCAAGCGATGAACCATTGTGCAAGAAGAATGCACATTCCTGTATTAGCAACTCATCATACTTTAATTGATAACCCTATTTATATTAAATACGCACTTAAGAGCACTGCTCTTGCTAACATTGCTCAAAAACCAATTTGGCCAATTGTCTTTGATCCATTCTTCCGCTTAGTTTGGATGGTAACAGCTCCTAATAAGGAAACCTGTAAGAATATTAAGGAACATCTTCCAGATTTAGAGGTTAGATATGTATCTAACGGTATTGAAATTGAAAGATTTAAGAAAACTCCATCAGGAACTCCATTAAAGGAAGTACCAGAGGGCTTTATCGATGAAAATACCTTTATATACATCGGAAGGCTTGGATATGAGAAAGCAATCGATGTAGCCATTAAAGGCTTTGCTAAGGCAATAGAGAAAAACCCAAAGCTAAAGTTCTTAATTATTGGTGAAGGACCAGCTCATAAGGAGCTCATCGAGCTTGTACAAGAATTAAACTTAGATGAAAAGAATATTTATTTTACAGGCTTAATTGATAACCACCGTCTAATTGACAGTGGAGTATTAAAAAAGGCAGTTGCCTTTATTACTGCTTCCCTCTCAGAGAACCAAGCAATAACAGTAATAGAAGCTCTATGCTCTGGATGTCCTGTAATATGTGCTAACGTCTTTAATATGACAGCCCTAGTAGATAAAGACTCTGGATGGTACTTTGAAGGTGGAAACATCGATGATTTAGCAGAAAAGATACTTTATGTTTCATCACACAGAGAAGAAAGAGACCAAAAGAGTGCTAATGCAATTAAATCAATCGATAAGTATGATGGAAAAAAGATTGCAAAAGAGTTCGAAAGCATTTATCTTGAACTTATAGAAAAAAAGAAACAGGGCTTTTATGTAGTAGACGGAGAAAAGAAAGCTATCCAATACGAAAATAATTAGTCCCAAGGAGAACTGATGCATTTCTTATGCGTATATGTTGATGGTGGAAAAGGCCATTACATCCCTGCAAAAGCAGTTCAAGAACAGCTTATCGCCATAGGTCATGAGGCAACATTAATTGAGTTCTTTGATTTATTTAAAATCAAATGGATCGGAAGGATTAATAAAAAGGTTTGGCGCTTAATGCTACGTTCTCCAAAAATAGAGAACAATCTTTCAAAACACAATGACCAAGATTCAAATGGAATGGAAATAGCAAGCAAGGCTGTAAAGTTTTGCTTGAAAAGAAGCTTTAAAAAAACAATAAAGAAATTAAACCCTGATTTAATTTTCACAACACACCCATATCCAGATGTATTTATATCTGAGATGGTAGACAAGCTAGGCTTAAACATCCCTGTTACCTACTATGCAACAGATGTATTCTCAGCACCTGTTGCTACGATTTGTAATAAGCTAACTAAATACTATATTTCAACACGCGAAGGCTTAGAGATAGTTAAAGGCTTAGGACAAGCTGAGAGCACTCTTGAATTAGCACCATTTCCTCTTCAAAAATCTTGTGCTGAAAATACTATTAAAAGCAAAGCAGAGGCTAGAAGATTATTAAATCTAAAGGAAGATATATTTACTCTCCAGATTAACTATGGTGGTGAGGGACTTGGTACTAACTCATTATTAAAGTCTTTAGAGTATATTAATACTGAGCTTCAGGTTGTAATTCTAGGAGGCATGAAGGAGACTACAAAGGATAGCTTAAGATTAATTAGTGCTAAGCTTCCTGAGAATATTCATGTCCACATTGTAGGCTTTACAGATAAAGTAAATCTATATGCAATAGCATCAGATATAATCGCGGGTAGAGCAGGAATTAATACAATATTAGAGGCTTTCTACTTAAGAAGACCATTCCTAATTACAGAGCTTGTATATACTGTAAAGGCTAGCGCAGCATATATTGAAAAATATAATGTTGGTTGGAATGCTCACTTAGATCCAGAGAAGCAATTTGAGATTATAAAGAGCTGTATCAATGATAAATCGATCTTAGAGTCAATGGATAAGAACTTTGATTTAATTCCAATAGAATATGGCGCAGATAAATTAGCAAAACGATTAATAGATTTGGTAAAATAAAGCTAATATGTATGATTATTTAATAGTTGGTTCAGGTTTATTTGGTTCTGTATTTGCTCATGAAGCAAAAAAGAAAGGCTATAAATGCTTAGTAGTAGAAAAGAGAAACCATATTGGTGGTAACATCTACACATATGAAAAGGATGGAATAAACATCCATAAATATGGTGCTCATATCTTCCATACCTCAAGCCAAGAGGCTTGGGATTACATTAATCAATTTGCAAGCTTTAATAACTTTATTAACTCCCCTATTGCTAACTATAAGGAAGAAATATATAACCTACCTTTTAATATGAATACCTTCTCTAGGATGTGGAATATAAAAACTCCTAAGGAAGCTCAGGAAATTATTAGTAAGCAAAGAAGTGAAATTAAAGAAATTAATAACCTTGAGGACCAAGCTATTAGCTTGGTGGGTCATGATATATATGAAAAGCTTATTAAGGGTTATACAGAAAAGCAGTGGGGACGCTCATGTAGTGAGTTACCACCAGAGATAATAAAGAGACTTCCTGTAAGATATACCTATGATAACAACTACTTTAATGACCGCTATCAAGGAATTCCAATTGGTGGGTACACACAGATTATTGAAAAGCTTTTAGATGGTATTGAAGTACGATTAAATACAGATTTCTGTAAGGCTAAGGAAGAGCTATCAAAGCTTGCAAAGAAAATTCTATACACAGGTGCTCTTGATGCTTACTTCGACTACTCTCTTGGGTACCTTCAATATCGAAGTGAAAGATTTGAGCTTGAAAGAGTTGAAGAAGAGAACTATCAAGGTGTTGCTGTAGTTAACTATACAGAGAGAGAAATTCCATATACAAGAATAATTGAGCATAAGCACTTTGAGAAAAGCTCCTCTCCTGTAACTTATATTAGTAAAGAGTACCCTGTTGACTACAAGGAAACTGGAGAGCCTTATTATCCAATTAATGATAAAGCTAACATGGAGCTTTATAATAAATATAAAGAATTAGCTAAAACAGATGAGAAGCTAATATTAGGTGGTCGCTTAGCCCTCTATAGCTACTTCGATATGGATAAAACTATTTTAGCTTCTTTAGAGCTTTCAAAAAACAGCCTCAAATGAGGCTGCTTTATTTATATACTCCATTTAACTCCAAATGCACATTGTGGTAAGAACCTAAACTCTGTGTTATTCATTAAGTCCCACCTTCCTTGTACACTTAATCCACCATATATACTTACTATTTCTGTGTAATACCAATTTACTATGTTATCCCACTGTAGATATAAGTACTTCTTACTTACTGGTGTTATTAATTGATCTGTATAAGCTCTATCATTTGATACCTTAATAGTAATATTAGACTTTAGCTCTATATTCTTTTTATAGAAATCAAAATCACTTCCAAGTGTAAGAGCTATTACACCAGGGCCGCCCTTATAGCCAGCCCACTCAAGATCTCCTTGTGTTAATCTTCTCCAATAGCCTAATGCCCAATCGTAATTATTCTCTTTTTCTCCATTTGTAGTTTTATAATTCAAATAGAGTACAGATGATGTATATACTGCTTCTGCCCAGAAATCCACATCAAAATCTTCAAAGGATTTCAAGTATGATGCTCCTATCATTTCACCGATTGCATTTGGTAAAGTTGAGCCAGTCTCAAATATTGTCCTAAATTGGTCAACAACAAGCTGTATATGTAATTCTAATCTTGGAAGTGGTACATATTCAAATTCAAATCCCATTATGTTATTTGCTTCATCATAGTTATTAACTGTTGTCTCTGTGGTTTCTTCATAATTAAATAAGTTATGAGACATAAATACTGGGAATAAATATCTGAAATCAAATGGATTATCTGTATAAATAACATTTCCAAGATTAAATGCAACTCTAAAATCATCTTCTAATATTGCATCAAATCGGTTCATGATTCTTATTTGCTGTTTAGGCCCACTATATCGTGTATGCTCAATTATACCATTCTTATTCTGTGAGTCGAAGTGAGTTAAGTTCAATGAATATGTAAAAGGCTTTGTAAAGAACGAGAAATCCATTGCTTCTTGGAATCTATAGTTATCACCAACTACTAGGTTAGCAGTTCTACTACTACCCATTTGCTGCCTAGTTCTTCCTATTACAACATTCATCCATCTTCCACCAATTGCTCCTCTTGCAACAGATGGAGTCTCTCCATATACAGATATTCTATTATCATTAATAGAATGAATAATATTATTTCGATAATCAATAAGGAAGGAAAAGGATGATAAAGGAATGCCTTTAATAACAGAATAACTACCCTCCTCTTCAGTAACTCCTATTGCACTAGTACTCATTAATTCAAAGCTAGTCTCTAAAAATGCAGAATCTCCATATTCAAACTCTAATCCAAAGTAAACTAAAGGATCTTGATCATTAAATGGAATAAAGAATTCCTTTTGCTCAATCTTTTCATAGTCCTTTGAGTAGAATATTTGAGGTGAGATTGCAAGGTCATAATCAAATGAGAAATCATCATTTGATTTTAGCTCTTGATTCACACTATCTAATAGAGCTTTATAGTGGCTATCAAGCTTATTTACATCTATTCGCTCTATAGCCATTTTAAGCTCATCTGCTGTTATTGGAGTTGCTGAGGATGGTCCTACTACTCCTGATACTCTACAAAGTGTAACTACATCCTTATATACAGGAGAGAAAGCATCATATAGCTTTTGATTACCTGCAAATAGACTCACACCTATAACTAACAAAAAAATAACTGTTAATAATTTCCTATTCACACAATGAATATAATATTTAGCATTAAAGAATTCAATTGCAAAGCTTAAAACAATTACTTTTAATTAAAGACAAAAACAGCCTCAAATGAGGCTGCTTTATTTATATACTCCATTTAACACCAAATGCACATTGTGGTAAGAACCTAAACTCTGTGTTATTCATTAAGTCCCACCTTCCTTGTACACTTAATCCACCATATATACTTAATTTTTCTGTGTAATACCAATTAACTATGTTATCCCACTGTAGATATAAGTACTTATTACTTATTGGTGTTATTAATTGATCTGTATATGCTCTATCATTTGATACCTTAATAGTAATATTAGACTTTAGCTCTATATTCTTTTTATAGAAATCAAAATCACTTCCAAGAGTAAGAGCTATTACTCCAGGGCCGCCCTTATAACCTGACCACTCAAGATCTCCTTGAGTTAACCTTCTCCAATAGCCTAATGCCCAATTATAGTTATTTTGTTTTTCTCCATTTGTAGTTTTATAATTTAAATAAAGTACAGGTGATGTATATACTGCTTCTGCCCAGAAATCTACATCAAAATCTTCAAAGGATTTTAAATATGAAGCTCCTATCATCCCACCAATTGCATTAGGTACACTTGAACCATTCTCAAAAACTGTCTTAAATTGGTCAACAACAAGCTGCATATGTAATTCTAATCTTGGAAGTGGGACATATTCGAATTCAAATCCCATTATATTATTTGCTTCATCATAGTTATGTTTTGTTGTCTCTGTAGTTTCTTCATAATTAAATAAGTTATGAGACATAAATACTGGGAATAAATATCTAAAATCAAATGGATTATCTGTGTAAATAACATTTCCAAGATTTAATGCAAATCTAAAGTTATCGATTAGTGTTGCATCAAATCGATGCATTATTCTTATTTGCTGT
Source organism: Bullifex porci (assembly GCF_009695635.1). GTDB lineage: Bacteria > Spirochaetota > Spirochaetia > Sphaerochaetales > Sphaerochaetaceae > Bullifex > Bullifex porci. The sequence goes on along the minus strand of NZ_VUNN01000002.1, from coordinate 151,683 downwards.
TTTGGCCCACTATATCTTGTATGATCTACTATTCCATTCTTATTCTGTGAGTCAAAGTGAGTTAAGTTCAATGAATATGTAAAAGGCTTTGCAAAGAATGAGAAATCCATTGCTTCTTGGAATCTATAGTTATCACCAATAACTAGGTTAGCAGTTCTACTGCTACCCATTTGTTGTTTAGTTCTTCCTATTACAACATTCATCCATCTTCCACCTATTGCGCCTCTTGCAATAGCAGGGAAATCAACATAGTTTGGGATTCTATGGTTTAAATCATTTGATAAAGTTAATTTTCCTGATCTATAGTCTATGATAAACCCAAAGGAAGACAAAGGAATACCAGGAATAACAGAATAACCATTCTCAGTTTCTATTACACCCATAGGAGTATTATTCATAAACTCAAAAGCTGTTTCAAAGAATGCAGAATCCCCATATTCTAGATTTAACCCTAAATCTAATAATGCATCTTGCTCATTAAAAGGGATGAAGAAATCTTTTGGTTCAATTTTCTCATAGTCCTTTGAATAAAATATTTGAGGAGAGAGCGAAATATCATAACCAAAGGAGAAATCATCATTTGATTTTAATTCTTGATTTACCCTATCTAATATAGCTTTATAATAACTATCAAGCTTATTTATATCTATTCGCTCTATAGCCATTTTAAGCTCATCTGCTGTTATTGGAGTTGCTGAAGATGGTCCTACTACTCCTGATACTCTACAAAGTGTAACTACATCCTTATATACAGGAGAGAAAGCATCGTATAGCTTTTGATTACCTGCAAATAGACTCATACCTATAACTAGTAAAATAATAACTATTAATTTCCTCTTCATCATACGGATGAATATATTATTTTAAAATAAAAAGTACAACTAAAAGAAATAGTAAGTCTTTGATATTAAAATATTAAAAAAGCAAAAAGGCGGGTCTTTTTGGATCCGCCTCTATTTGTTTTAATGAAAAATTAATATTTAATTGTTAATCCAGCGTTAACTTGGATATCGTATGCAACTGGAGCTTTATAATTTCCTTTATTCCATACAGAAACAAAGTCAACACCAATATTTAATGGTAACCATGACTGAATATAGAAGGTAAGATCAAGGCCTGCAGCTAATGTATATTCTTGAACACCACCCTTATCTTCTCCTGTTCCAAGAGGGTTAGATGTACTAGGAGTCATCGTAATAGCCTCACTACCAGTATATTGTCTAATACTACTGTACTCATCAATAACACCATGAGCCATTAAGAATAAATTAGCTGAAATATCAAATAATCCAATCTTCTCTATTCCTGCACTAAAGGAAGCTGCAATAGCATCAGAACCAAATGGGAATGAGAGATAACGCTCTAAGAAGCTCTGCCCTGATATCATATATCTAGTAGATGACACAAAGTATAGCTCTCTAGTAAATGTATCTTCATGCTCCATTGCTCTATGATACATATATGGAGTTGTATAAACTAACTCACCATTTCCATGGAATAAAAATGTTCTTGTAAGAGGTTTTCTATATCTAAAGCCTAGCATTAGACCAAGACCATCTGCAGATGAACCTGCTTCATTAGGTCTAGGCTCTCCAATAATAGCATAGTCATCCAAGCCAAACTGAGCATAAATAGATACAAATTGAGTAGGTGAAAACTCTATTTCTAATGATGCAAGAGAATTTGAGTTTCCTGCCATATAACCATTATGTAAGAAGAACAAAGGATTCAATACTCTTAAATCAACATAGTTATCCTTTGATTGATACATAATTGTATCATTTAAAGCTAACATTAGCTTTCCATTAAAGAGTGAGAATTCAAATCTATGTCCAAGGAAGAATCGTAAACCGTTTAATGGCATTCTATCAGTACTACTTTTATTTGTAACATTTAATTTATTTATTGAATGAGAGAAGAAGCTTGATAATAATTGGTATGTGAATTTATTACTTCCATTGAAGGTTAGAGAAATATAATCATGATATGGAAGAGTATTTCCAATGATCATGTTTCCCAATACACCGTTGCCCCACTCGACCTGTCCCCTTCCAGAAACTAATCTAAAAGCACTAGTACCTACAGCTAAGTAAGCATTATTAGGGAAATTCATAATATTTAGTGGATCCTTAAGGTAAGGAATATTAGTTCCCCATTTTGAATAAAGTCTATTATTAGTATTATCTATTTTAATTAATTTTTCATTAACGACATTGAATGTATGAACATCTGATGGAGTAACACCAACAGATAAATCCATATATAAAGCTACATTATCTTTATATTTATAACCAAACCCTAATACAGCTACTTGTTTATCAAGTTCATCACTGCTTGCGATATATTTAGCACCCTTAAAATCCTCATTTGTATGGTAGAAGAATTGAGGATCTAGAACCGCATTAAAGATAAATCCATCTGATTCTTTAATATATCCATTAATATGATTCCATAGCTCTTTAGAGCCATCATAAGATGGTGTAATACCATCTAATAAGCGTCGTACATCGGCTTGAGTCCAAGGCTTTGCTCCCATCGGGGAAGCTTTACCTTCCATAACGTACAACGCTTCTAATTCATCATATACAGGATGAGATAATTCAAAGAGCTCCAATGATGCAGCAAAGATCATTGAACTACAGAACGCAAAACAAATTAATAATACACAAATTTTAGATATAGCTTTCACACAACCATTCTAACATGTAATTATTTTTCTTTATACAAAAATTATATGATTATCCACCTTAAACCAAAGGAAGTTTGAATACTATACTTTGTTTCACCTTTGATATTATGATAGTTCCACTGCATTCTATTAAGTACTGAACCATTAAATGAAAGGTCATTATTAAGCTTATAGCTTCCAGAAATAGTACACTCTACTGTATGCTCAGCTACACCAGATGGAGTAGAAACTTCTTTTCCAATCTCAACAGCATTTGATTGATTCTGCTTTGGCCAGTAGCTATACTCTATTCCCTTTTCTCCGTGGATCTTATATAAGAGTGAAGCTGAAATATCGTAGTTACTGTTAGAAATAAACTCTGTACCAATAGAGATTGCAATTGTATCAGGACCAAATGAGTGCCCTAAATAATTAAGCTCACCCTTTCCGCTTTGTGCCCAGTAATAGCCTGCAATATGGTCAAGACCATAATCAGGATTTAAACTATCTGATTTATAATTAAGATAAAGATATGGATTTGTATAAACTAGCTCAAGCCAAGAGTCAAATATTCCATTCTTTACAGGAGTAATATATTTAGAATTAACTAATACTCCAAATGCAGATGGAACTACACTTTCATTTTCAACAGGTAATCTAAATTGGTCAATTGCTACTTGAGCTGTCAACATTATTTTTCTATTTATTATCCATTCTGCTTCTAGGCCTAAAATATTATTGATCTCATCTCCTGGAGCTAGTACAGTTTTCTCACTATTATTATTCCAGTTATGGACAAGCATCATTGGCATTATCATTCGCCAATCAAACATTGAGTTTGAATAAATATGAGCACCAATATTAATAGCAAATCTTAATTTGTTATTAATATTAAAGTCTAATCTTTGAATTGTTCTACTTTGATGCTTAGTATCAAATCTAAAGGATTCGCCCTTTTCTGCATTATCATAGTGTGTTAATGATAAATGATAAGAGAAAATGTTAGTAAATACACTTAATTTAGCAACCTCTTGATATGTAAAGTTGTCTCCAATAATTAAGTTTCCTGTAACACCATTTCCAAAGGCTTGTCTTGTTCTACCGATAAATAGATTAAAATAATCATTACCAAAGGAACCACCAACCTTAGTTGGCTGATATGAAAAGATACGAGTAACTGTATTACCTTTATTTCCAGAAAATAATCCAGTTATATCATTATTCATCGCAACATTAAAGAAAGTTGCAAAATTACTAAAGTTATGGAAGTAATAACCTGTAATCTGTTTACCATCACTACCTAAGTCAAAGGTTGTAGGAGTATCCATAAAGGAATAATGAAAATCTAAATAGATATTATCATAGATAGAGGCTTCTAAATCTATTGATAGAAGCTGGTCCCTATCCTTATATTGCATAAAGAATTCTTCCCCATAAGTATTATTTGTATTATTAAATAGATAAATCTGAGGATTAATTGAAATAGAAGGATCTAAGGTAAGCTTCTCATCCTTATAAGCCCACCCCTTTGTAGAATCAAGCTTAGCTACAATTCTATCGTATAACACTTTACTATCATTATTTAATTTATTGTAATCTAAACGAGAAAGAGCTGTTAGTAGCTCTGCTTCAGTTGAAGGCGAAATAGGTGTTGGACCAAGCACTCCATTCATCCTACATATCTTATCAACCATCTTCCATACATCATCACTCATGAGATAGGTCTTTTGACCATTGTTAGCAAATAATGATGATAAACAAACTAAAGCTAATAAAAATACTAAAACAGCTTTTCTCATTTTATTATAGTCCTCTATAAAATATTAGAAGCAGAAACCGCCACCTGCAAAGATATCAAGTCTCCAGCCATCGTTTTTTGTATATGAACGAGGCATTTCATACTTAAAGCCCATTTTAAAGTAGCTATGCTTCATCTTAGCAAGGAATCCAATACTTGCATTAATTCCAGATTCCTCTAGCTTTGTAATTTCAAATACTTCATGCTTATCATTTTTTTCATTACTAGTAGCAAAACTATAAGTCTTCTTATAGAATCTTGCATCAGCAAAGAAGCCCCAAGTATCATTACTAAATAGTTGGTAATATGCTAAGCCATAGCTATATTCAAAGCTATTATCAAAGTGGCGAGAGATATATCCTTCAAATCCCTTTCCTTCAATATCTTTTCCTATTGTAATACCAATTTCTGCAGAACCTACTGCACCAATTCTAAACTGTGAAAAAGGGAATAATGCTATATCAGCACTTGGACCAAGCGTATTAATTCTCTTTACACCATTATACATTGGGTTAACTGTTAATGCTTCCTTTAACTCAGATGAAAAGTAGTTCCTTCCAGAGGTTAATGAAATTCCGCCCCAGACCTCTGGTGCTGCTACTAGAGGTAATAATGTAAATAGAATTAATAGTAAACAAATTATCTTTTTCATTTTCAACCTCTTTCTCCCAGCTTTATTCCAACGCCAACAAAAGCACCCATCGAAATAGCTGTATAACCATCCTTAAACCATAAATCTTCGTGCTTAGTATATAAGTACATAAGATGTGCATCAAAGTAAGCACCAATATTTAAGAATATAGAGTCATTAAAAAATACATTAACATAAGGCTCTGCTTGAATACCTACTATTACACCATCCACGAACAAATCGAAGCTACCAGCGGAACCACGTAATGCAATACCTAAATCAAATTTTCCAAACTGCGCTCTAAATATTGGTCCAATAGACAGAAAAACCTTAAGCTTTTCATCTTCTAAGCCATCATGCTTAACATACTCCCAGGTTGCAGAACTAAAGTCTCCCTCTGGAATAAAGTCATCGCACTTAAAGGCATTTCCTATCTTAGCATTAATTGATAACCCAGTTCTTCCCTTTGGAGAGAAATATTGATCTACAGTTAATGATATTCCGTGGTTTAATCTTTTAAAATATGGCTCACTAACCTTGCCATTTAACCAATTGACATCTGCATGTCTTGGAAGAGGCTCAGAATACACATTACTATCATAAGAAATATCATAGTCTACTTTGAAATACGTTGAAGGAGCTGCAAATAACACCGTAGAAATAGATATCAAAAATAAAATTGTAATTAATCTCTTCATATTACTATACTCCTACTGTAATTCCAAATTTAGCTTGTACTTGGTAAGGACTATTATTAAATACATTTTTATAAACATATCCTATTTCATAGAATATATTTGCAAAGTTATAAATAACTAATTCAGCCTTAATACCATAGCTTAATGCATATTCTTTTATTACTTCATCTTCTTGGCTATTAATTACTCTACCCTTACTTAATGCAAAATCATTAAATATTGTAAAAAATGGATATAAATCCTTTGCCTTAATTTGTGGTCCAAATATTGTTAAATATAGTCTACCATAAATATTTTGTTCTGTTCTTGGTGGAATGATACCAAATATTTCCCCACTTGTAGCATAAGCAGGAACAATACTACCCTTAATATTTCTATATGTTACATCAACTCCAATAACAGTACTGCACCAGCTATAGCCATTTGATTGCTTAATAGTAAATAAAGTAAGAGCTCCTTCAAGCTTTACTGTTAATCTATTAAAGTCAGCCTTTCCATCACTAAGTGGTAAGCTCTTAGGAGAATATCTATATTCAGCAGAAAGCTTAATTCCATTTTTCTTTACAATTTCATCTCTTAATAGATTGATATCAAACCCACAGTTTAAGAAAGTTGTCAATGTTGAACGTAGACCATCATCCTTTTTAGCTAATTCTGGATATGCGTTCCATACTTCGGATGGAAATCTTGGAACATTATAAGAACTATTAAAAACACCAGAAGTATTATCTTCGTTATACATAAAGAATAATCTTTCAAAAGCATTCTCAAATCTACCACCAAAGGAAGCTTCTATTCTAAATAAATCCTTATCAGAAAGAGGAGTTTTTAAAATACCTTGTGAGAATATAAGTGCAAACTCATCAAATTGAACACTATAATCTCTTCTCTGTCCCTCTTCAAAGCCCGCACTAGCTAACAGCTCAGGGTATTTTGAATAATACTTTCCTGTTACAGGATCTTGATCTAAAGATCTATAAATTAGTCCATTATCCAAACGGAAGGTAAGCTCTGTAATATTTCCACCAATAAAATCAGGAACAGGGAAATTAAATTGATATTTTATTGATGAAGGAAAAGTTCCATTTGCAAACTCTGGTTCACTTCTCACTTCAAGAATATGATAACCAAATCCAATTGAGAAAACAGGAAGAGCAAGAATTGTTAATAAAATAGTCAGTAATAGTATCTTTTTCATCTCTTTACTCCTCATACTGTAACATAGAATGATACTTCTGCAGCTTGCCACCAATATGGACCAGCAGCATAAAGACCTCTATTAAATACATAACCAAAGGAATAGTCAAAACGAATGAAGCCAAATAACCTTAAATGGAATAATCCATTAAGACTACTTTGTAGCTCAATTGATTTAGTTTTTTGGGATACTTCATTTACAACATTGCCCCAGTAAACTGTATTTGAAATTCCTAATTCAATATATGTGTAACAATCCCCAGCAATAAAATGAGGACCTGCAAAATGTAACCATATTCTATCTGAAAAAGTATTTCTCAATCTATCTCCAGGAATCTTATTTTCTGGAACAACATCTCCACCAACGTATGAATAGCTATTACTGTGCCCAACATACATTGTAGCCCAGTTCATTCCATTTTCTTGTCTAGTTGAGAAAAGAGTTAACTTTTCTTCTAAATATGCATAAGCTTTCCAGTAGTTTGAAATAGTTCCTTTTGGAGTAATTGTATTAGCAAGCCATGATGGACCATATTCTAGAGTTAACTCTGCATATGCACCGTCATATGCATCAGTTCCAGTCCATTTATTTAAATTCCAATATGTTGATAATGCTAAATTATTATTTACAGCAATTCTATTATCTTGGAGCCAAGGAATACTAGGAAGTGTTGTTCCAGGTCCAAATGGAGCTTTTGGAGTTCCATCTGGATTTACAAAGGAGAGATAATTTACATCTTTTAGGAAAGGATTTCCTTCTAGTGCTAAAGAATATTTAGTATTAAATGCAAGGCGTATATCAACTAAATTACCACCTTTAGCTACTGGATTAGTACCAAAGCCCTGTTGCAAATACAAGTATAAATTTCCTCTAGGATTAAAGTATCTTCCACTGACGAATGATGATGCTATTTCTGGAGACCATCTTTCATTAACAGTCATTGACCAATATGGGATACCACCATCATAGGTGTATGCATCTGGTATCCAGTTATCCCCAAATCCAAAATCTATCGATATATTAAATGTAGATGCTGGAAACTTTTCGCCTAATAGGGAGAAGGATTTAGCATGTGAATAGCTAGTTCCTAATGGGAACAACCCCTTTCCAAATCCGTTTGCTCCACCACTAACCCCATTTATTGAAGTACTAAATGTAAAAGAATCTGCAAAAACCAATAGTGGTAGCAGGCACACTAATATTATTGTTGTAAGTAATTTTTTCAATCTATTTCCCCGTTGATGGTATCAATGATACACCAATGCTACTATTAAGTCAAAAGTTGTTGTATTTTTATATATTTTATATAGAATTACTATATATTCAAAAATATTTATGAATATTGTGTACTTTTTATTTATTTTTCTTTTACAAAATATCTCGTATTTTGAATTGGTTAGTAAAAATATGTAAAAAAATAGAGACCTCAAATTAGATTTCTCTATTTTGAAGTCTCCATTTTGATTCTCTAAACTATTAGAAGTTCCAAAGAGCACCAACGTAACCAGCGAAGTCAAAACCAACTTTAAAATCAGTATTCTTAAAGAGTTGTACTCCTGGAGCTAAGCGTAAGTACAATGTGATAGGTACGTTAGAGAATGTGTACTCAATACCTACTGGTACTAAAACAGAGAGGTCAAAACCGAAATTATCACCAAATCTGAAGCCAGTCTTAACACCTGCACCAACTGTGATAGGGAACTGAAGGTTCTTTCCACCGTCGATTGTGTAAACGTTGTATGATGCAGCTACATCTCCTGAGAGTGTAAGAGGATTAAGCTTGAATAAATTGAGACCGATATTTGCGAGGATATCGAAATCACCCATTCCATAGCGGAAGCCAACACCAGTGTTAGTACCAAGGTTAAGACCAAGACCAACAGAATCCTTCTTAGCTACTCCTGAGTAATTGTCAGCTGCAAATACTGGAGCTACGAGACAAAGAGCAATAAGTGCTACTAATACTAATCTCTTTTTCATTAAAATCTCCTATTAAAAATAGTCTTTTTCAAAGATAATATCTTTTATCCATTAAGACAACGAATAAAAAATATAAAGGTTACACCTTTAATCTTATTTTTTACATTTTTAATTTATTTTGTCAACTTTAGCTAAAAATTCACAAAGTTTAATATAGTTGTTATAATTGCTTTAATTAAGAGGTTAATCATGAAAAGTTTATATGCTAAAGGTCCAGCTGAGTTAGTTAAAATATTAAAGCTTGAGAAGAGCTATCAAGCAAAGCAGATATATTCTTGGCTTATAAAGGGTGTAACAGATTACTCTCTTATGAGTGATGTCTCCAAAAAGATTAGAGATCGTTTAACAGAGGAATTTCCTAGTGTAATCTCATCTAAGATTGTAAAGACTCAAAAAGCCGATAGCGCAACTAAGCTTTTAATTGAGCTCCACGATGGCGCATTAGTTGAGTGTGTAATGCTAAGAGATGGAGATGATAGAAAAACTGCTTGTATATCATCTCAAGTTGGATGCGCGATGGGATGCTCATTTTGTAAAACTGGAACTATGGGGTTAGTAAGAAACCTAGAGGACTATGAAATAGTTGAACAAATGGTACACCTAAGAACATTAGCAGAGGATATTACACATATAGTATTCATGGGTATGGGAGAGCCTCTTCATAACTTTGGACCACTAATGAGTGCTATTTCAGAGTTCCACCGTCCTGAAGGCTTTAATATTTCTATGCGTAGGATGACTATTAGTACATCAGGACTAGTTCCAGGAATTAATAAGCTTACTGAGTTAAATCTTGGTATTAGACTCGCTGTATCTCTTGTATCAGCAAATAATGATTTACGCTCTAGAATAATGAAGGTTAATAGAAGCTATCCATTAACAGAGCTCAAAAGAGCTCTAATAGGATTCCAGCACGTAGCAGGTAAAAGAATTACATTAGAGTATTGTATGCTACATGGTGTTAATACTACTAAGGAAGCTGCTAAAGAGCTATCAAGCTTTACTAAAGGGTTAATGTGTGTAGTTAATTTAATACCTTGGAACCCTATTGATGAGCTTGAATATGAATCCCCTACTAACACAGAGATAAGAGAATTCACAAAAGAGCTTGATAGTCTACATATAAATTATACGCTCCGCATGCCTAAGGGTAGGAGCATAAGCGGAGCGTGTGGTCAATTAGCTACTTCGACTAAAAGGTAAAGCTAAAATAAGCCTTAGCTTCAGCTCTATGGCCGAAATCTAGTAGATAGGAGTATCTTAGATCAAGGCCAAAGCCCATATGCTTACTAAACATATATCTTACGTCAGCTCCTAATACTAAACCAAAGTGAGCATTATATTTTCCAATTGAGAAAATTCCACTATTTGGATTTTCATCAAATAGGAGTCTTGCACCTACCTTACCTGCAACTGATAGCTTTTGATTAATAAAATATCTTGCATTTAAGGTTAAATCTGTATGTATATTATTGTAGTAATCAAATAGCTCAAGACCAACATCTAAGCCAAGACCAACAGAGAGCTTATCAAAGGTAACAAGGTTCTCAAGCTCTAAGCCAAGACCTAAGGTAATACCATTAGATAGCTTATCAACATAGCTACCAACATATCCACCTGATACATATCCACTTAAAGCTATAGACTTATTGTCAGCAACTTTTTCAATTACTTCAGTGTTTTGTTCATCCTCTTTTAGCTCTGTGGTATCAACACTACTAATTACTTGTGCTGTAGGAAGTGGAGTTGCTGGCTCATATGGGATTTCAACAGGCTTGCTCTCAGCTACAGCTTCAGCAGGAACAGCTGTTTCATATACCTCTTGAGGTGCTTCATCAACCTTTACACTCTCATAGGTTCCATCATATAGCCATGATGCAAAGATAGGAATATCAGCGGCTAAAACATCTAAATATAGCCAAGTATCAAATTCGGTGAAGGTAGTAGGATAACTTAAAATAATTAAGTCCTTATCAAGAGCAAATGTAACATAGCTACACTCCTCAGGATAAGCTTCTGCAACCTCCTTAGCAACATAGAGGAGGAAATCAACAGGAACTAGCTCTGATGGATAAGTGATAGTGGTCATACCATCTGTTGAGGTAACAACACAATTATAACCATAGATATCGAGATTTTGGACGAATTTAAAATCCTCATAGTTAGGATCCTTAATTTCTTCAACTATAGCTGGTGGAGTATCAACTACTACTTCTTGTTCAGCTTTCTTTTCTATAACAGGCTTAGCCTCTTCAGTCTTTGAAGAAGTAGCTTCTTCCTTAACTGCTACCTTTGGAGCAGTAGGAGTAGTTGGAACAGTATGGGCTGTAGCATTAGTAGATTTACTAGACGTAGGCTTAGTCTCTTCTACTTTTTTAACTTCACTAGTAATAACTTGAGGCTCTTCAATATTAGTTTCTTTAATATTTAGCTTTGTATTTAAATATATAATTACAGTAATTGCTGCAATAGCAAAAACCGTAAAGACAACAAGAGCAACTATGGCTATTTTCTTTTTATTATCTTCCATCTTATTACCTCATTAAAATATTATACAATGAGATAAAGCAATACAACAAAAGAATTATGTACTTCTTGTGTTTCTCTTATGCCAGTTTTTTAATTAAATGCTCATATAATAAAAAGGACAGACCTTAAGATCTGTCCCTTGGATGTGTGAAGCGTTATCCAATTTATTTATTTATCTTTACTTCTATTCTCTTAGCTATAGCCTTCTCAAGCTTAGGAAGAGTAATTAGAAGAATACCATTCTTATAGTCGGCACTAATCTTTTCTTCATCTGTGCCATCAGGAAGTGAGAAGCTTCTTTCAAATGCAGGAAGTTTTATCTCTTCTGCTATCTTGCTAGTTCCTTCTTTAAGCTCCTTCTTAACCTCTTCACTACTAATTGTGAGGATGTGCTTATCTACACTTAGATTTATCTTATCATTATCATAGCCAGCTACTTCAGCTTCGATAATATATGCATCCTTAGTCTCATATACATCTACACTAGGATACTTTCTGCCACTACCTGTCCAAGTGTCAAATAAGTCATTAAATATTGTATCGATTGGGTCGTAATAATATCTCATCGTTTTCTCCTCCTTAGTTAATCTTTACTTCAATCTTCTTAGGCTCTACCTTTGGCATCTTTGGAATAAAGATACTTAAGATACCCATCTTATAGGATGCTGTAATGTTTTCTTCATTTGCATCCTCAGGAAGTGTAAAGCTTCTTTCAAAGGACTTTACTGAGCGCTCCTTAATTAAGTACTTTCTATCACTATTCTCTTTTGCATTCTCATGCTCATCAGATGCTATGTGTAGAACATGCTTTTCAGCAAAGATGTTAATCTTATCTTCATCATATCCAGCAAGCTCTGCTGTGATTACATAACCTTTATCATTTTCATAGATATCTACTGGTGGGAATTTTGATACACTAAAGAGTGTGTTAAAGATATCGTTGTAAGAGTTGTTATTATATTTTCTATCTGCCATTTTGTGGCCTCCTTATATTTTCTTTTTGTTATGCCAAATATATTGCAACATTGATGCCAACTTTTATAAGTCATTTAAATATAAGGATTTAATAATTTTGATAAGCTTTTTAAGTTAATTTACAACACCAACTTTGAGTCAAAATGATACATTGGAGTTATTTTGATACATTTTTTGAATCATTTTGGCTCAAAAGGAGAGAAAAGAGAGTTAAAAAGAGACTTTAATTACTCAAGTTCTAACTTTTTGCTCTCTTAATTGGTATAGCTCTGGATTTAAATATATTCCAATCTATGCCCTTTCAATTATACAGGTATGCTTTTTAGTTTTACTATCATAGCTAATACCAACAATTAGTAGATTATCTTTAAACTCCTTTAATGCCTCAGGATATTCCTTCCTCTTTATCTGATCAATTGCACTGTTTGGAGTCTTATCCTTTTTAAGCTCAATAATCATCGCTGGAACATCTTTTACATATGGTATAAAAGCTATATCCGCATATCCCTTTCCTGCAGGTAGTTCATTAACAATTGTGTAATAACTATCTGCATAAAAGTATGCAAGTCTTATTGCACTTTGAAATGATGCTTCATTGTTATACGAAAGATTACTAGTAACCTCCATATGAGTTTTCTCAACTATTTCAGCAACAATTTCCTCTTCTTTATTCCATGTTGCATTTAATAGTTCTCTTGAGCTATTTATATATTTCATTACTCTCTTGTATTTAGGGGAATCCTCTATTGAAATAACCCATTCTTTATTTATTTCATAATTTGGAATAAAGCATTCTTTTCTATCACTACTAATATATCTAAAGCCTAAATAACCCATATGTATTAGACATGTTAGAACTTCATCTTTACTCTCCATATTCCACACTGTATTTCTAAACTTCCTTGGGTTAACTAATACACTTTCACCAGCTATCATTTTAATGACATCTTCTTTAAGACCTTCTATATTCATCAAAATAAAGTCTTTAAGAGCATCATAAGATGATGTTTGTGTCCAATAATCATCACATCGTTTCTTTTCTATTGCTCTAATTATTGATATTGGAGAATATAGCTCTACACCATTAAGATTATATCCATCATACCATCTCTTTATCTCTTCAAAGTCCATATTGTTTTTATCAGCTAATGCCTTTACTTCATCTACTGTAAAACCCATAAATGGTGCCATATCCTCAGCATCTAGCATTGTATACTCTTTGAAGTTATTTAGCTTTGACTGTGTTTTTTCCCTTATTATTGGCATTATCCCTGTTAGATATGCTAATGCTATTGAACTCAATAGGGCATTATCTTTAAACAATCCATTTAATAATTTAAAAAAAAGTTTTAACTCTTTTTCATCCCTTTCCCTAATTAATATGTCATACTCATCTAAGATAATAATAAACTTTTCACCTAATTCACTATATACCGATAAAATAGCTTGAGCTAATGTACAATTATCTGAGAAAATAATATTTTGAAAGTTCTGTCTAAACTCTTTAACAACACTTTCTGTAATCATTTTAACTAAAGTATAATCATCAGGCTTATTATTATACATCCCAGCACAATCAATAAATAATACGTTATATTTATTGATATTCTCTTCAAATGAAGGGTCTTTAGATATCTTTAAATCAGAAAATACTTCATGGGAGTCACAACCTTTAGAGTAATATGCTGCTATCATATTTGCTGCCATAGTTTTTCAAAAGCGTCTTGGGCGGGAGGAACAAATTAAGCAATCACGTGTATTAAGCTTTTTATTTAAAGTTGCAATTAGCATAGATTTATCTACAAAGTTAATAAGCTGTTTATCTTCATTAAGGTTATTAAAGCCTGGATTTAAATATATTCCCATCTATTAACTCCCATTTATGCTTTTTTTATATCATAAGTCATTACAAAGTGTCATATTACAACAGAAAATGGTAAGTAGATGTTTAATTGTTTCATTAATAAAGTTGTTAGAGAAGATTTTAGGGTGAATCTTTATAAAAAAAAGACTGTGCATGGTTATTATTTTCATGCAACAGTCTCTCTTCTTAAAGAACTATTAAATTACTTTTCTAATACAGCTTTAATTCTTCTAACACCAGCTGAAGAAGATTGTTCCTTCTTAATTACAAACTTACCCATGTTGCCAGTATGCTCAACGTGTGGGCCACCACATACTTCCTTAGAGAAGTCACCAATTGAATATACCTTAACCTTCTCACCATATTTAGCATCGAACTGAGCAGCAGCTCCCTGTTCTCTTGCTTCTTCAAGTGTCATAGTCTCACAGATAACTGGTAAGTCCTTTTGGATCTGTTCATTAACAATATCTTCAACCTGCTTAATCTGCTCCTTTGTTAATGGAGCTGGATTATTAAAGTCAAATCTTAAGCGTTCAGCTGTGATATTTGAACCAAGCTGCTTTACATATCCACCAAGAACTACACATAGTGCTTTATGTAAGAGGTGTGTAGCTGTGTGTAAGGCTGTAGTTGCTTCACTATTATCAGCAAGACCACCCTTGAAGGTGCCCTCTGCACCTGCACGTGAGATCTGCTGGTGCTTTTCAAAGGCTTCAGCAAAGCCCTTTTCATCTACTGTGAAGCCATGCTCTTTAGCAAGCTCTACAGTAAGCTCAATTGGGAAGCCATATGTATCATAAAGCTTAAATGCTAAGCGACCTGAAATCTCTCTAGAGTTACCCTTTAAGAGGTTAGGAAGCATCTTCTCAAATTCCTTTTCACCCTTAACGAGAGTATCAGAGAACTTAGCTTCTTCCTTCTCTAGCTCAGTAAAGATGAAATCCTTATGCTCTTCAAGCTCTGGATAAGCAGCTGAGTAAAGCTCTAGAACTACCTCTGCAAGCCCGCTTAGGAAGTGCTCTTGGATTCCAAGCTTCTTACCATGTCTTACAGCTCTTCTGATTAAACGGCGAAGGATGTAGCCTTGTCCAACATTAGAAGGAGCCATACCCTTCTGGTCACCTAGGATAAAGCATGAGGTTCTAACGTGGTCAGCGATAATTCTAATTGAAATATCATCTTCCTCGTTCTCGCCATATTTTTTACCTGTTAAAGCTTCAATTTTATGGATAATTGGCTGGAATACCTCTGTTTCATATACGCTCTTCTTACCCTGTAAGATTGCGATAGTTCTCTCAATACCCATACCTGTATCGATACACTTTCTTGCCATTTCCTTGAAGGAACCATCGTCTTCCTTTCTATAGCCCATGAAAACGTCGTTCCAAATTTCAAAGTATTTACCACACTTACAGCCAGGCTTACAGTCAGGACCACAAGCTGGACGACCTGTATCGATAAACATCTCTGAGTCAGGACCACAAGGACCTGTCTCACCTGCTGGTCCCCACCAGTTATCCTCACGTGGCATGAAGTAGATTCTATCCTTGCTAATTCCAAGGCTTTCCCACTTAGCAGCAGCTACGTCATCACGTGGAACCTCATCATCACCCTTGAATACTGTTACTGATAATCTTTCAGGATCGATTCCAAGGTGCTTTGTTAAGAACTCAAAGCTATATGCGATAGCTTCTTCCTTAAAGTATGCACCAAGAGACCAGTTACCTAACATCTCGAAGAAGGTTAGGTGGTGTGGGTCACCTACAGCATCGATATCACCAGTTCTAATACACTTTTGATAGTCAACGAGCATATTACCTGCAGGATGCTCTTGTCCAAGGATATATGGAACAAGTGGGTGCATACCAGCGGTAGTAAAAAGTACTGTTGGGTCATTCTCCGGAATAAGAGAAGCACCAGAGATCTGGTGGTGTCCCTTAGATACGAAGAAATCAATATACATTTGTCTTAATTGATTTGCAGTTAATTCTTTCATAATGAAAAAAGTATATTCTTTTTACACTATTTATAAAAGTATATTATTCAATGAGTTTTGCAACATTCTCAGCTGCATCCTCACCTACTTTGTTATAGCTCTCCTGAAAGAAGTGAAATTCATCTTTCATAGGCTCATTAATTAGTATTGAAGATACGATTGTTACATCCTTAAGCTTTCTTTGAGCATTTCTTATTACATCATAGCGCTTTTCTTCGCCCTTGATGTTACATCTTCCAATTTCAATTAGAAAGAGCTTCTCAATGCCCGCTCTCTTTAACTCGCTATACATACTATTAAATAGGGCTATATACTCTTCTTCGCTAGTATTTTTGTCTCCATCGCTCTCGCCTTGAAGAAATAAAGCATATGTATGCTTTACTTCGTCCTTAAGAAAGCTTTTAGCTAATAAGAGTCTATTTATCGCATCCTTTAGATAGCCACACTCTGAATTTATTTGCCACTGAGAAATAGTGCTTCCACCCTTTGAAGCACTAACTCCTACTATAGGAGCTTTAGTTAATGAGTATAATTTATTCATAAAGGAAGTTACTAAGGAGCCACTTTTCTTTATTCCATCATCAATTCCACCGATGATGTTTTCATTTACTCCAAAGGGCTCCTCTACTGGATATAATCTTGTTGGGTCACTTATTGCTCTAAACTCATATAGGTTATTACTAATAGCCTTTGGAGCTTTTCTATAGTCTCCACGGCCTGCCATATTTGATTGCCCAATAAATAAAAATAAATTACTCTTCATTAAATAATCCTGGAGCTAAAACAGTTTCCTTTTTATTAAATCTTAAATGATATTTCTTAAAGAGCCTAACATAGGCACAGGAGGATGGAAGAGCTGCTGAGAAGGCAACTAAGAAGGGAGTTACCTTCTTACAGGTTTTCTCAACCTCAAAGCGATTATTATAGACCTTGCAAAGGTGTGTCTGCTTATCATAGTGCTCACATGGGTTCTCTATATCTAGTAAGAGATAATCTCCAGAGATAGCTTTTCTATGACAGCATAATCCACAGCGGTCACAAATATCCTCCCACTTAACCATTAAATAGCTCCATTGCTTCTCTTTGCTTTTCTTCATCGATAAGTGGAAGAACCTTTAAAACAGTTAATGAGATATCACCACCCTTAGAGACCTCGAAGTCATTATCAGCTGTTGGATTTGTTATAATCTTAGTAACATCTGCAGCTGCAGAAAGCTTAAAGGTAATGCTATCAGCTGTTTTCTCTACAGGAAGTGCTATATCTTGATATTTAAAGATTCCTAGTGTTGATGGAACTACTCTATCACTATGAGGCGTTGGGAAATTTAAATTAACTATTGAATCAGCTGTTGTTAGCTTAATTAGCTTATCAAGATTCTTAGCAACAAAATGTGATGCTGATTCAAAAGCAAAGCTTTTATCATCGTCGCTCTCACATGAAAGTGCTATAGCCGGAAGTCCCTGTAATACTGCTTCAGAAGCAGCTCCACAAGTTCCACTATATAGGATATCGGCTGAGCAATTGTAGCCATGATTGATTCCAGAGATAACAACATCAGGAAGACTTGGAAACACTCTTCCCTTAATTGAATATAAGATACAATCGGTAGGAGTTCCACTACAGTGGAAGTGGTTTTCCTTATACCTTGTAAGTGTTACTGGGGATAATATATTCATCGCATGGGATTGTGCACTTCTATTACCACTAGGTGCACAAACCCATATCTCATGGCCATAGGAAGCTAATACTCTCTCTAGAGTATTAATTCCCTCACTTTGATATCCATCATCATTTGTAAGAAGTATTATCAATTTTTGATTACCTTTATATTGCTACCAGGTGTAAATCTTCTAAATTCAGGATTAAAATCGAAAATCCTCTTATATTCATTTAGTACACCCATATACTCTTCTTCACCCTTTTTATCAAGTACTAAGAATATTGAGCCAGTTGCACCATTACTTACTAATGAGGCTCCATAGATACCATCTATTTCGCTTGCTCTTTTAATTAGCCAGTCAACCTCAGGACAGGTAATTTCAAATACATCTCTCATCCCGAAGTATATGCTTGAGAGCTGCTTTGCAAAGTTAACTGCATCACCACTCTCTAAAGCCTTCATACCACGCTCTGCGGCTTTTGTCTCTGTTATTACATACTCACAGGTTCTTCTCTCATGCTCAGAGAGCCCTGAGATAATGTGGCTCTTTAATTCCTTAATAGGATATGTTCTAAGCTTATATTCATTTGGAAGTGATGCTGATAGCTTTTTACAGCATTCGTGAGCATCTTGTCTCTTTTCCTCGATCTCCTCACGTAATATCTGAGGTGGTACATTAGGATCAACAACTAAGCAATAGATATCATCTGAAAAGGTAAAATCATGAAGAGCATAGTTCATAGTCTGAAGGTCAAAGCAAAATACCTTGCCCTCCTCTGCATTCATAAGTGTTACGATATCTCTAAAACGGCAATTAAGATTTGCAAACTTTGTAATAGCAGCATATGTAAGTCTTATAATTGCACTCTTATCGAGGTTTAAATTAAACTCACTATTTAATGCAGATATCATACCTGCTGTAATAGCAACAGATATAGTTAGGTTATCACAAAATAAGAGGGCTCCCTTTATTGTTATATCTAACCCCTGTAGAGGTAAGATATTTTGTTCAAGCAGGATGCTTATTGCACCCTTTATAAAGTTAGCCCACTTATCTTCCTTTCTATATTTAATTTGTGAGAATGTGAATTGCTTTTTATCATTTCGAGTAGCGTTATAAATTCTTACGCTATCATCATCTCTCTTTGAAATAGATATTCTAAGACCTAAGGTGCCAGTTCCTGTAATAGAATAGCCTTTGCAGAAATCAGAGAATGCTCCCATTAGGGTACAAACTCCTGGAACCTGACAAATAATATCAGGCTTTACTTTATAATTTTCCATATGGAAAGTAGCTATTTTATCCATACCGACCCTCAATTCACGTTATTCTTTGCAATAATACTATTTTAACATAATTTGTTGCAATATAAATTTTTTATACAATAAAACAAGTGATCTTAGAGTCTCTGTATGTGTTTTTCTGTCCTATTTTTGTATTAAGCTATAGTTAAAATTTATTGACGTGTTGTAGGTGAACGATTACTATGCAAGTAGGAAGTGAACTATCGAGAGACGATTTTCCACTCCAAGATATTTTAGCGATAAATCGCCACTATAAATTGAAGGGGATTAGTGGCGATTATTATTTTAGTTTCATAGCATTGTGATATTAGGATTTCTTCTTAAAATTTAAAGGAATGAATTAAACTTAAGTATCTCTTTATTTCTATGAGTATAGTTAAGAAAATAATTAAGCTATATTATTGACGTACGATAGTTGAAAGATTACTATTTTAATAGGAAGTGGCCTATCGATAGACGGTTTTCCACTCCAAGATTAAGAGACAAAAAAATCGTCACTAGAATTTGAAGTGGGCTAGTGGCGATTATTCTTAGTGATAGCTATTCCAAGCATTACTGCTGAAATAACTAATCCTGTTACTTTAATTATTAAATCAAAGATTTGATAATCATTCATAACTATCACCTCCTTATCATTAAGATTTGGAGGTTAAACCTCCATATCAAGGCGACATGGAGTGAAAACCGCCTACCGCTCTACGAGTTAGGCCACATCTCAATCTAATAACATAGCTTTATTAAAGGTCAATATTATAATCACAAAATTAAACACAAAAGTTGTTAATTATACTTAATTATAGAGTTAGATAACTAAATTCAAATTTTGTTGACTTTTAAAGCAAGTGTAGATAGCTATTTTGTATATATATTATCAATAATAAAAATAAGAGCTAGTTATATTATTAAAAAAAAATGAGATTAATAACCAAAATCTAATCTCTTTTTAAAGTTTTGAGAGATAAATAAAAATATTGAGTAAAAGAGATATTAGTGCTATATTTAATTTACCTCATAGGTAAATCCCAAATAGAGGTGATGGCTTGGATATTAAGTACAAGAACAACAGCATCAAAAAGATTTGTACAAATGCCACAATTGCAGAAAGAACCTACGGTCGAGAAATGGCCGATAAAATACATCAGCGTATAGATGAAATTGCTGCTGCAGATACTGTTGAGATGTTGATACAGTTCCATATCGGAAGGTGTCATCCTCTCACGCAGAATAGGAAAGGACAATACGCGATGGATTTGGTTCAACCGTACAGATTGGTATTCGAGAAGAATGGCGATGAAATCCAAATAGCAAATATTTTGGAAATAGTCGATTATCATTAATAGTCAAGGAGGTAGCAATATGGTAAGAAGTCATAGTTATATTGCAACGCCACCTGGGGCGACAATTAAAGAGCAGTTGAACGACAGAGGCATGAGCCAGAAGGAGTTTGCAGCCAGGATGGATATGTCTGAAAAGCATATCAGCAAGCTCATTAATGGTGATGTTCAGCTTACACCAGAGACCGCTATTAAGCTGGAGGTGGTTTTAGGTGTACCAGCTAAGTTTTGGAATAATCTTGAGGCAATTTACAGAGAGAAGATTATAAAGGCGGAAGCAGAAAACGCAATAGATGCTGATGATGAAATGGTAAAACATTTTCCCTATAGTGAAATGGCAAAATTTGGATGGGTTCCAAAGACTAGAGATGCTAAGGAAAAAGTTGTTAACTTAAGGAAATACTTTGAGGTTGTTGAACTCTCACTTCTTGAGAGTAAGCAGATTATGCGAATTGCTTGCAGACGTTTAGCGATTACAGAAAAAAGTGATTTAGCATTGATGGCATGGGCACAGGAGGCAAAGATTAATGCACGTAATATGCCGACAGCTCCAATAAATATCAACGGTTTGATTTCTTCTATACCTGAAATAAGAAAAATGACGGTTCTTAAACCAGAGGATTTTTGTCCACAGCTTAAGAAATTTCTTGCTGATTGCGGAATAGCTTTGGTATTTCTACCGCACCTTAAAGGATCATTCCTTCAGGGAGCATCTTTTATAAGTGGAAATAAGATTGTTGTTGGACTCACAGCTAGAGGTAAGGACGCGGATAAGTTTTGGTTCAGTCTTTTCCATGAACTTGGGCATATTGCTCTTGGACATGTTTGGCAACAAAATGGGACATCTGAAAATGATGAAAAGTCAGCTGATAAATGGTCTAGTGATACGCTTATTTCAGCTGATGCTTTTGAAACTTTCAGAAGTATTAGAGATTATTCAGAGAATAGTGTAATTCAATTTGCGAATGAAAATGGAATTGCACCTGGTATAGTAGTTGGAAGAATGCAGCGGGAGGGAATGATAAAGTACACCATGCTAAATAACTTAAAAGAAAAATACGAAATAGTTGTATAAAGGCACTATTCCCATAATATAGAGCTAAAACAAGCCCTAAGTCGACTGCTTCCAAAACTGATGGACGAAGAATTGAGGTATAAAGATGGTTAATCCTAATGTTTTTATTTCTTACTCGCATGATAACGATGCACACAAAGATTGGGTGCTAAAGCTTGCTACAGATTTACGCTCTCACGGAGTTAATGTAATTCTTGATCAGTGGGACCTTCGACTTGGTAATGACCTGCGATTCTTTATGGAACAAGGTTTAAATTCTTCAAATCTTGTTTTGTGTATTTGTTCAGAAACCTATGTCCAAAAAGCTAATTTGGGCCATGGAGGGAGTGGCTATGAAGCGATGATTATGACGCAGAGCTTACTGCGTGATCAACACCTCTACTTTGTGATCCCAGTAATTCGTAATAATTTGGGTACTCAAAAAACGCCATTGGCCTTCGGTTCCAAAAGTTACATTGACTTCAATGACGATGACAACTATTTAGCAAGATATCAAGAACTGTTGGAGCGTATATATGACGAGGATGTGAAAAGAAAGCCTGCATTAGGCGAAAACCCTTTTTCAGATAAAAACGCAAATTCTATTACAATCATGACAACTTTAGAAAAATCCAAATATCAAAATCCACTGATGGAAGGAACAGCTTCTTTTGATTTCAAAAATAATAGTGGGTGTTTTACTATTGGTACTGGTGATTATGAGTTTGTCACAAGTTGGAGCGAATGCGGCATTAATACAATATATGCGTATAGAGACAAAGTGAAACTTATAGGATATCGTTATGGGCAACATGTCATCCCCGATGATACTGACTTTTCAAGCTTTGATTTTACAAGTAGAACACGTGAAGTTTCTGTCGGAGAGGTGCTTGTCCTTATGAATCGGCACAATAAGTTTGCTGCTGTTAAAATCATAAACATTGAAATCCAAGTACGAGGAAAAAAAGCTCTGTTATCATTTGAATATAAGATTTATTCTTAAACATCTCTTGGAATTATAAATAATAAGTTTTTTGAAATATACTTGGAGAAAAACTTCTATTAGTACATCTAGTTATTTAATTAATGTTTTGAATTCAGATATTTATTATATTGATGATAAAAAAAGAGGTAGAAAGCTCTACCTCCTAATAGTTTAAATTTTATCTTAGTTATTCTTAGCGTATCTCTTATTGAAGCGTTCAACACGACCTGTTGAGTCTACGAGCTTCTGAGTTCCTGTAAAGAATGGGTGGCAAGCTGAACAAATTTCAACGTGCATGCTCTTAGCTGTTGACTTAGTCTTAATTACATTACCACAGGAACATGTAATCTCCTGTAACTGATAGTTAGGGTGAATATCCTTCTTCATATTGTCCTCCAAATATTATATCTTCTATCACCTGCTTTCACAGATGATTAACATCATTTTAACACGCTCATCGTCTGAGTCGCAGAGCTTACTGCAGCACCAGACATAGAGGCTAGGAACTCTTTATTATTGTGCGTTTTCTTCATCTTGTCAATTAGGAATACACTCATCTCCAAATCATCCATGTTAGAAACAGCATTTCTAAGTAACCACAATCTTGTTAGCTCATCCTTAGAGAGAATTAAGTCATCACGACGTGTTCCAGACTTTTTAATATTAATTGCTGGGAACTTTCTTGAATCAGCCATTCTTCTATCGAGAACTATTTCGTTGTTACCTGTTCCCTTGAATTCCTCAAAGATAACCTCATCCATTCTAGAGCCAGTCTCAATTAAAGCTGTTGAGATAATTGTTAAGGAGCCACCATTTTCGATATTTCTAGCAGCACCAAAGAATCTCTTTGGCTTATGAAGAGCATTAGAGTCAACACCACCAGACAATATCTTACCTGATGCAGGTACTGTTTGGTTATATGCTCTAGCTAAACGAGTAATAGAGTCTAGAAGGATTACTACATCCTTATGAAGCTCAACTAAGCGCTTTGCTTTCTCAATTACCATCTCTGCAACTTGAACGTGTCTAGTTGCCTGCTCATCAAAGGTTGAGGCTACAACCTCTCCCTTAACATTTCTTCTCATATCTGTTACCTCTTCAGGTCTTTCATCAACAAGAAGAACAAAGAGCTTAACCTCTGGATGGTTAGTTGTAATAGCATTAGCGATTTTCTGCATCAATACAGTCTTACCAGTTCTAGGAGGAGCAACGATAATTGATCTTTGTCCCTTTCCGATTGGACAGAAGAGATCAACTACTCTAGTTGCGATATCCATAGTATCTGGCTTTTCACTATCTGATACATATTGTAAATCTAATTTCTCATCTGGGAAAAGTGGTGTTAAGGTATCGAAAGGAACTCTGAGCTTAGCCTCCTGTGGAGTTTGATCATTAACCTTCATTACTCTAAACATTGAGTAGAATCTATCAGTATCTCTTGGAGTTCTAATTTGGCCATATACTGTATCACCAGTTCTTAGTCCGCACCCTCTAATCATACCAGCAGATAGATATACATCCTCACTTCCTGAGAGGTAGCTATTTATTGAATATCTTAAGAAGCCAAAGCCGTCAGGCAGGATTTCGATAGTACCCTCTACCATTAATGCTCCACCACTAAAGGAGTGTAAGCGGCACATCTCCTTAATTAGATCCTGCTTTCTGCAATCTAAGATTACATCCTCAGCAATACCCTTTTGGCGTGCTAATTCACGAAGATTATCAACTGGAAGAGTTGTAAGATATGAGACAAAAAGTAGTGGTGCATCTGGGTTTTCCTCAAGATTTACCTCTATAGTCTCTTCTCTCTTTGGCTTTTGATTTTTATTAAACTTATTTTTTTTGTTGAGATTTATTTGTTTATTTGTTTTTGAGCTATCTTCTTCACTCTTCTCTTCGCTTTCGCTCTCTGAAGGAGTCTCTGTATTAGCTTCATTTATAGCTTCCTCAGTAGGAGTTACCTCTTGAGTAGCGATCTCCTCTTGAGGCTTTTCTTCAACCTCTACAGGAGTAGGAGGTAATTCTACTACAGGCTCTGGAGTAATAGTCTCTACATCAATTAGTGTAGGCTGCTCCTCCTCACTCTTTACCTCTACCTCAGGATTTACTTTCTTTTTTGGTTTTCTTTGTACTTTACGACGTGGTTTTTCAACTTTCTCGGTCTCAGCGACACCCTGCTCCTCTATTGGTTCTTTAGTTTCCTCTACAGGTTCCTTCGCCTTAACCTTTACTTTGATCGTTCGCTTGGTCTTGACAACTCTCTTCTCTTTCTTTTCACCTTCATCGGTTGACTGAGTCGCTTCGAGCAGACCTTGCTCAAACAAATCTTCATCTGCCATGAAAAAATTTCTCCGAATAATTTATGTGAGTATATTTAAATCGAATGATTGTAATTCTTTTTGAAGTAATCAGAACGGTTTAAATATAATGCCACCTGCTAGTAATGTCAATAAGGTTCTCCTTATGCTCAATAAAACATCTAGCTAAAAGAAAAGCTGCAGTAGCACTCTTTCTTCTAATTGAAGCTCTTCCCCACGATGTAAACTTAAGCATTACACACTCACTTTCTCTATTTTTACCAGCAAAGCCAAAGCAAACAGTGCCAACGTCCTTACCTTCACTCTTATCAGGTCCAGCAACACCAGTAATTGAAAAGGCGTAATCACTATTTGTCTTCTTTAGCGCACCCTCTGCCATCTCAATAGCACACTGTGTGCTAACGGTTCCAAAGGTATTAATAGTTTCATTCTTAACTCCTAATACACCCTCCTTTACAGCTGGTGCATAGGAAACAACTGAGCCATTAAAATATACACTTGAGCCCGCTTCCTCTGTTAAGAGCATTGCACAAAGCCCACCAGTACAGCTTTCAGCTGTTGCTATAGTTAATCCATTTTCTCTTAAATATGAGGTTAATGCTGATAGTGCTGTAACATCACCTGGAACTATAAGCTCCTTACCACATCTATTTTGAAGCTCACCCATATCTCTTTCGCACTCAGCCTCATCGCCCTCAGCATATAAAGATATTCTATAATCCTGGAACCTTGTTCCCCAAGAAATGGAGCTATCAACATCGTTTGTGAGCTCCTCTAGCTTAGCCTCAGCAATTAAGAAGGTTGAGTACTCTAAGCGTGGCTTATACTCATGGCCTGTTAAGGAAGAGAGTAATGGTATTACATTTGTCCTAAACATAGGCTCCATCTCACGTGGTGGTCCTGGTAGTGATATTAAAAGTGTATTACCCGCATAGCCATAGAAGCCCTCAGCAGTTCCATTTGGATTTAAAATAGTCTCAAAACCCTCAGGAAAATAAGCTTGCTTCTCATTTGCTCCGTGGATACGCTCTCCAACTCTCTTATAAAGACGACTATAAGCTGCTTCATTCTTTACAAGCTTCCTTCCTGCTACATCGCTAATAGCCTGTCTCGTCATATCATCACTAGTTGGACCAAGTCCACCAGTGATGATTATTACATCATTTGATTTAAGTAAAGCATGTAAGATTTGCTCTATAGTTCCATCATCAGGGATGGCTACTATCTGAGATATATGGTAGCCAAGCTTAGTTAGCTCTCTAGAGACTAGCTGGCCATGCTTATCTGATATAATTCCGCGAGTAAGCTCGCTACCGATAACAATTAAGGAAGCTGTTGTATTATTCATTTTTTAATTCTTCTTAAAATATTTAATGCAAGGCCTACAATAAGTGCAATAGCACTGATATAAATCGATGCATAAGCTAAGTAATCTATGTGCTCTACATAGAAGGTGTGACCATAGGTTGCACTCTCATATACAGGCACATCATAGATGTGGTATGTCATCTTAAATTGCTCAACTGGGTCAACGATCTTACCAGTTGGAAGTATCATACAGGTTTGTCCTGAGTTAGTACTTCTTACTGTAGACTTTCTAGTCTCTACACTTCTTAGAGTTGCAATAGTTGCATGCTGTACTGCCGCATCGGCAGAGCCAGACCAACGGTCGTTAGTCATATTAACTATTACATCAGCACCATTTTTAACAAACTCTGCCGGAAGGTATCCAAATACATCCTCATAGCAAATTGGAGTTGAGAACTTTACTCCATCAGATTCAAATACTACAGGCTCATCACCCTTCTCCCACCAGTTGTAATCGAGAGCAACTAAGATGTTGTATAGCCATGGAAGCTGCTTTTGATATGGGAAGTGTTCAGTAAATGGTACTAGGTGCTGCTTATTATAGGTAGCCTTAATAGTTCCATCATCAAACAAAATAACTGAGTTATAATCTGTTCTATTAAGCTCTCCAGTTTCTAAGTCGATAGGTCCCTTTGTTGGGTCCTTTAATACACCTGTTGGGTTACCAGTTAATAGAGGCTTATCGAGCTCCTCTGCAAAGGAAACAAACTCCTTAACTAGCTCTGCTGTCTCAGCATTACCTAGAGTATCACCTGCACCCTCATAAGAGTAGTTCATATGCCAGCTTACAGATGGGACAAATGCAGTCTCAGACCAAACAACTATATCTGGGTTCTGCCTAATAGCTTCAAGTGATAACCTTCTTAGGTTAGAGAAGTTTCTCCTATAGGTTGTTAGCCCACCCTGCCATGAGTCATGGTTATGCTGTATGGTTGCAACTCTCCAGGTTCTATCCTCTTTTGCATTTTCCCAATAGCTTAGCTGGATAGTACCAGTTATAAGCCAAACGATAAATACAGCTACATAGATAATTGGGAATAATAAATTTTTCTTTACGTAAACTAAGAATCTATCGCCTTGTCTCTTAACTCTATCTGCAAGATTATTTGCAATATATGCTTGAGGCGCAATTATCATGTAAATGATAAACCAAATACCTGTGTACTCTGCAATTTGGATTAATGGTAAATATTGATATAGAGCGTAAGCAATTGTTCCATATGGATAACCTGCAAACCAGCTCTCAGATAGATATGCATAGCTAATCCAAATAAAGCCCTGTAATAGATATCCATGCTTCTTAAATAGAGTTACTGCACCCTTAAGAGCAAAGAAGAGCATTAGCATCTCTGTGCCCTTAATTACTGTAACAATTACTATTGCTCCCTTATGGAAGTTTGGAAGCCAGTAATTAAAGAAGCAATAAAAGGCAACACCAAATAAAAAGCCATGAAAGCCAACTGCCTTCCAAGAGGTATTCTTAATTACTATTAAAACTGGGATTATAGCAAAGAACGCTATAAAGCCTAATCCCTTCTCTGAGACAAAACCTGGAAAAGCAATAGAATATATAAATGCAGATATAACTAATAATAAAACCTCAGAACAAAAAGTCCCGAGGCTTCTCTTTTTATAAAGATCAATCAAGACGGATAACTCCTATAATTAATCTTCTGGCTTTGCATCTCTTAAATCCCAGATGCAATCTTTAAGTTCTTTTCCTGGGCGGAAAATTGCAACTCCATGAGTATCTACTGCTACTAGCTCACCTGTTTTTGGGTTTCTTGCCTTTTCTCTTCCCTTTCTAGTTCTAACTTCAAATGTACCAAAGCCACGAAGCTCAATTACTCTATCCTCTTTAAGGCCATCCTTAATCTCTTCAAATAATTCGTCAATAACACGGTGAATATCAGCACGTGAAAGACTGAGTTTATTGTGGAGACTCTCGATTATGGCAGCTTTTGTAAGTTTCTCTTCCATTATTTTATTCTCCTAAAAAGTTGTAGATCCCTTTAAAGGGGTAGAATTATGCAAGCTTCGCAAAAGCCTTATAAAGGCGAGACTTCTTTCTGCTTGCTGTATTCTTATGGAGTACACCCTTGCTTGCTGCGCTATCAAGAAGCTTGAAGCTAAGATCCATAGCAGTCTTTGCTGCATCCTTATCCTTAGCCTGTACTGCTGCATCGAATTTCTTAATCTGTGTGCGAACGCTACTCTTAATCATACGGTTGTGCATTCTGCGCTTTACATTCTGGCGCTCTCTCTTCTCAGCTGATCTATTAGCCACTTTATTCCTCCGGCTCTACTTGCGTAGATATATTTTTTAATTAAACTGCAGAATAAAACTGCGATTATCTAAACTAACACAAAGCATAACTTCGGTCAATATATGATTTTACAATATTCTATTTATTTTGATTTATCAAGAAGAGAATATCTCATCCTCCCACTCCTGACTTACGCACCAGTGCTGGCTTTCATCGTTGTAATAAACATCATCAAATGGTACATATAGCACTCTTCCATCAGCTCCCTGAAGTGATACACGTCTTGATAGAATATTAACCTCAGAAACCTTAAAGAGCTCATGATTAATCTTTATCTTTGAGCCCTCTGCTGGCATAGCAGCCTTTTCTTCAACGTAGTAATCATATTCATATGCAAGACAACATAAAAGTCTTCCACATGGACCTGATATCTTCATTGAATTGAGTGATAGATTCTGCTCCTTAGCCATCTTTATAGAAACTGGCTCTAGCTTATCTGTAATACAGTGACAGCAGTAGTCTCTTCCACAAACAGATAATCCACCAATTAATCTTGACTCATCTCTTACACCGATTTGTCTAAGCTCAATACGCATTCTAAATACAGAGACTAAATCCTTAACTAGATCTCTAAAGTCTACTCTCTCATCAGCGGTGAAGAAGAATATTACCTTTGGCTCCCCAAGTAAAAAGTGTGTTGTGATGAGCTTCATATTCAAATTATGCTTTTGAATCTTCTCTCTACATACGATGATTGCATCATCCTCTTTCGCACTGTTTTCATTGTATTTTGCCATTTCGGCAGGTGTTGCTAGGTGATCTAAAAATAGTACGTCTCCAGTTACTGTGACTTTCTTTGGTTCCTTTGTAACTTGACAACCCATACAATACTCACACTGGTGAATATCCTTTTCATTTATATCCTGAGCTTCATTCTCTGCTTCATCTTCTTTATCATTACTACCAAAGTGAATACATGCACCTCTTACTCCGGCGTAACCCGGAGTATATGTATTTTCTTCACTTGGAGCTGGTCCAACAATAAAGCCAAGATCAAGACCAAATCTTGTTTCATAAACAACTGGAGTTCCTGGATAAAGAACTGAATCCCAAGCTGCTAAGCATATATCATTATAGGAAGGGTTTTTAACAACATATACGTAAGCCTCTTCCACTTTATTTCTTTCTTTTTTTGCCATAATAAAAATTTATCATGTGTGATAATAATACTCAAGTAAGTTCAAAAAACGATTTAAATTGTATTTACGGTAAACAATCTAGATTAAGCTATTTAAAATAAATAATTGACGAGTATTAGGTGAAAGCTTACTATGTAAGCAGGAAGTGGATAATCGATAAACGGTTTTCCACTCCAAGATTATTCTTAGTAATAGTTATTCCAAGCATTACTGCTGAAATAACTAATCCAGTTATTTTTCACCTCCTTATCATTAAGATTCGGAGGTGGTTTCTTTATTTCAAGGCTAAATGAGAATATTAGGTTTTATTAGGATTTCTTCTTAAAATTTAAAGTAATGAATTAAACTTAAGTATCTCTTTATTTCTAAGAGTATAGTTAGTTATATTATTGACGTGTGATAGTTGAAAGTTTACTATTTAAAAAGGAAGAGAACTATTGCGCGATGGTTTTCCCCTCCTAAATTTAGCTTCAAAAAAAATCGTCACTAGAAGTTGAAGTAGTCTAGTGGCGATTATTCTTATTATTTTATTATAGAGCTATTGTTCATAAACTATTTCTTTTGATAATGTCTATGTTATGATTTTAGGAAATAAGGAAATAGCTGGTAATCTAATTCTAGCGCCATTAGCAGGATATTCTGATAGAGCCTTTAGAAAGGTATGTAGGGAAAATGGTGCAGCTATTGCAGTTACCGAGATGGTATCAGCAGAGGGCTTAGCAAGAGATAATGAGAAAACTGAAGAGCTTTTATTAAGATATGAGGGCGAAGACGAGCTTATCATGCAAATCTTTGCACCAGATAAGGATCCTGTTTCACGTTCTCTATCTCGCTTACTAGCATACAAGCCTACAGCAATAGATATTAATGCAGGGTGTCCAGTTCCTAAGGTTGTCAAAAATGGCTGTGGCTCAGCGCTTATGAAAACTCCTGAGAAAATCTATGAAATTGTAAGCTTTTTAAAGCAAAACACAGATGTTCCTATTACTGTAAAGTTTCGTCTTGGTTGGGATTACTCCTCAATAAACTATATAGAATTTGCTGATGCAGCTACCTCAGCAGGAGCCTCAGCCTTAACACTACATGCAAGAACTAGAAGTCAAAACTATTCAGGAAGTGCCTCCTATGAGGATATAAAAAAATTAAGAGACCATGTAGATAAGAGTATATTAGTCTTTGGCTCTGGAGATGTTTTTACACCTGAAGCGGCAGTTAATATGATAAATAGCTGTGGTGTTGATGGTGTAATGTTTGCCCGCGGTGCAATTGGTAACCCATTCATATTTAAACAAACTAAGGAGCTTTTAAAGGATGGCTCTTACTCGCCTATCTCTCTAGAGGAAAGATATGAGACTATGGTTTCACATCTAGATGATATGATTTACTACTTTGGAGAAGCATTAGCTGCTAAAGAAATGAGGAAGCATGCTGCGGCTTATCTTAAGGGAGTTAGGAATGCAAATAGAGTTAAATCTGCAATAGTTCAGGCAAACACTCGCTTTGATTACCTAAAGGCGTTAGAAGCTCTATTTTAAAAATTTTTTCTTTTTGTTTGACGCGGCACTTTTGGTAGTTTAGCATTTTAGTTAAAGGGGGCTGAGATGCGTGTATTAATCCTGGGTACAGGTGCAAAAGATCATGCTATCGCATGGTGGTTTAGCAGGAGCAATCTCATTTCAGAACTGTTCTATGCTCCAGGTAATTTAGCTACTTCCACAATTGCAACAAATCTGCCAGATGTTGATCCATCAGATAAAGAGGCTGTATATGAAGCCTGCTTAAAACATAAAATCCAACATGTATTTATCGGTACAGAGGAACCTCTACTTGCCGGTATGATTGACTTTCTACAGCGTAAAAGAATTAATGCCTTTGGTGCTCCTATAGCATCATTAAAGCTTGAGGGTGATAGAAACTTTGCTAGAGCCTTTACAGATCGTCATAATATACCAACACCTAGAAGAAATCTTTTTGAATCCTCACAGGCATTAAGGAATTTCTTAATGCGCCATGAGGGAGAGCACTTTGTACTTAAATCAAATACAATAGCACCATCTAGAATCATGCTTGATTCTTCAGATGCTAATGCTTTAATTTCTTTTGCAGAGGATTTATTTAAATTAGGTCCAGTTTTATTAGAGGAGCACTGTGCTGGTCTTCCTATTACTGTTACTGTCTTCTTAGACAATAATGGATACCTTGCTCTTCCTTTCACCTCTGATTATATGTACACCTCTGAAAATGAGGGTGTACCAACAGGTGGTATGGGAGCAATTTGTCCAATACAGCTGAAGCCACATTTAGTCTCCATGATAAAGGAACAAATTATTGAGCCAACAATATATGGCTTAAAGGTAGAACAGCTATCATATAAGGGTGTTCTTACCTTCTCTATTATCATGAAAAATGATAATCCAGTACTTGTTGACTACCATGTAAGATTTAATGACCCTGCGTCTCAAGCAATAATTCCTCTCATAAAAACAGATGTTGCTGAGATTATGAGAGCTATTGAAGAGGATAGAGTTTCTTCTATTGAATTAGATGTTTCTACCGAAAGCAGTGTTGCTGTTGTTGTTGCCTCTGAAGGCTATCCAATGAAGCCTGTTATAGGAAAGGATGTAAAGCTTGAATATCCATTCTTAATTCATAACCTATTACATAGAAATCCATTGATCTTTACCGGCCCTATAGCAGGTGATGATATTAATCATATTAAGACCAATGGAGGACGATGCTTTACTATCGTTGGTAGAGGTAAAAACATTAAGTCAGCAAATGAGAAGGTTTACCGCTACATCGATTCTATTAAGATTGATGGCTCCTGGTATCGTAAGGATATTGGCTATAAGTTCTTCCTTAGCGAGAACAAGGAGGATTAGACCTTCTATACTCATATAAGAGAATTCCTGTTGCAACGGATACATTTAATGAATCGATGTGTCCGTGCATAGGAATACTTGTGATGTGATCACAGTTCTTTCTTACGAGCTGACTAATTCCATCACCCTCAGAGCCCATTACTATTACTGTTCTTGGTGAGAATTTCTCCTCATAGGATGAGGTTCCTGACATATCAGCACCATAAATCCAGAAGCCATTTGCTTTAAGTGTATCTATCTCACGATTTAGATTTGTTACAACAGATAGGTTCACATATTGTGCAGCTCCAGAGGATACCTTTAATACTGTCTCATTAGCTTGAACACTTCTTCTTTCTGGTATTATTACTAAATCGACACCAAACTGGTCTGCAGAGCGAAGTATTGCTCCAAGGTTATGTGGGTCTGTTAAGCCGTCAAGGATTAAGACGAGGGCACCCTCATCCTCCTTTAGCTTTGCACAGAAATCACTAACACTAATTTCAGTAAGTCTTGATGCACCCTTTCTTGGACCACCAAGGTCTAATAAAGCTCCTCTATGGTCAATTCCAGGGACCATACGATCCATCTCTTGCTTAGAGATTTTCTTTACAGCAACCTTTCCTGTAAGACGTGCTTTTCTATCGAGTTCTTCGCTTCTCTCACGTTCTCCTCTAACTAAATATAGAGTTGAACCGTGTGAAGCCTTCTTTAATGCTTCTTCAATGGCATGATAGCCGTATACTTTTTCACCCATAATAGCGATATTCTTACTATAATTTTTTATTTAGTCAAGAAAAGCTTTATTTTTCCATTAAAATAGCTTTACCTGTACTCCCCAGCCCTGGTAACCGCTATATGATGGATAAAGCGGAGTTTGATAGAATAGACCTAATTCAATATTCCACTTTCCAATTAATCGCAAACCAATATTACACTCAGGTCTAATCATAATACCGTTATGAACTAGGTTGTATATTCCAGCATTAGAAGAGAGCATTATCCATTGCTGGTACCATCCTGTATTAATTCCAAGAGAGACATTAAATCTTGAAAGCTCATAGACTCTAACCTTAAAGGAAAGCCCTAACTCTCCCATTTCTTCTGCGGCTACTAGCTTCCCAGTATTAGAGCCCATTGGTCTAAATAGATGCTCAAATCGTAAATACGCTGATATAGAAACTGTATCTATGTTTAGCCCTAAATCGAAGGTGCCACCTAATGTAGGGTATCCATAAAGCATTACAGAATCGAGGTATATGTGTGATTTAAGCTTAACATCAAGCTTTTCATTATTATCTATTGCGAAAAGTGGAAGAGCTAAAACAAATAGAAGTACAATAGCTAATAGCTTTTTCATTTCTTTCCTCCATAGTAGTAGGTGCCACTATTTGAAAGGGTTATATACTCTGGCCCATCTATAGCTGTAGCTTTATAGTAAAAATTGTATTTCTCTACACTATTATCTTCATAGTAAAGAGTTAAAGTCCCATTACACTCTGTAATTGTATATGTTTTATATTGTACAGAGTAGGAACCACTCTTAGTTATGGTCCCTACTCCTGATATTTCAAGCTTGAACCTTTGCTCCTTGCTATCAAAGGTAAATTGACGAGTAAATTCATTATTTAATCTCTCTTCCTCACTATCAAAATATGCCCATTTACCATCTAGGTTATTTGGAAGAGTTGTATCAAACTTAGGAAGCAGGCTAATAACTGCATTTATATCATCACACCCTGTTAGCATAAAGAGTGAAAATATAAGCACACAAATAGTTAATATCTTTTTCATAGTTAAATCCTTACTCTATACTCTTCATCTCCATCACTATAGTGATAGGTAATTAAATAGGAGCCTATAAAGGCCTTTTTAGATACACTTATTTCTGCAAGAGAAATAAATGCTGGATACATACCACTTACAGTTAACCCACCTGTATTAGATGAAGCAGAACCAGTTCCTGAAGCATCTACATGCATCTCATAGTTACCTGTTAATGCGAAGTTCTCATTCTCACCGAAGCTATTATATGAGAAGTATATCTGTCCTCCAACACCTTCCATTGAGGCATTATAGCTAATTGTACCTCCTCTGAAGTGGTCCTGGTCAGAGGCACTTCCAAGCGCCTTCATCTGTGTTGATAGATCAGAAGCATTACCATAGGAAACTAGCTGTGCTATCTTACACTTCTTCCAATATTGCTTGTACTCAGCTGGTACATAGGTTTGGTTTTCAAATGGCTTCATTGAAACTGACTCTAATACATTAGCAAATATTGTAGGAGTAATTGCACCATATGCAGCTCCTGTATGCATAATAGGGCCAAGTGATCTTCCAAATACATCAGAGGTATCGATGTAGTAGTCGTAGATAACTAGGATATCACAGGTAGTATCTATAAATTGTAAACCACTTAAAATATTAAATTTCTTTACTGATCCATCAGAGCCCTTACGAGTAAGCACTCTCTCCCCAATGTAGTCTGATGTCCAGGTAACTGTAACTGGATATACTCCATAGCTATTTGGAGTCTCATTTTCCTTTGGCTTACTATTTTTATTTGCACTAATAGAGGTAACAGGCTCACTTAGCATTGGTATTCTATTAGTTATCTCTACACTAGACTCTAAGGCTCCACATAGAACCTTAACAACTCCATAGCTAACCTCAGCTAATTCACTTTCCTTAGTTATACTTCTACTTATTGGAGTAAAATCTTTTACATCACTTCCTTGATCATAGTATTTTGGAGAGCCCATCTGTTCTCCTGCCTTATTAAAGTATGTAATTTCATATCTGTAGCTATTTACTTTGCCGCTATCAGAGGAACCTACAGGCTCGTTAAACGATAGCTCATAGCCAATATTACTACCTCTAGTAGTAGGCTCTAGGGCAATATTTAAAACAGGAGAGAGAATATAACCAGTTACAACTGTTGCAGGTGAGGAGCCAATTTCATTGTAAGCAATGATAGAGTATGTGTACTCTACGTTAGCTTTAACATCTGTATCAATAAATGTGTAATAGCCCTCTGCATCTGCTTCAGGTAGCGTATTACCATATTCTTCAGAGAAAATAACTGTCTCAGAGGAGCCTGAATAGTACCTCTTTATAATATATTTAGTATCACTTCCTGTGCTTTTAAACTTAATAGAAATAGAGTCTGTGCTATCGGCTTTAGTGATATAAGGAACAGATGGAGCCTGTGGAGAGCCTGGTACGAATGTATACCCTGATCTAGGTAGGCTTATATCAGCTCTAACATTTGTAGGTCCAACACCCTCAATAGCAAAGTAAAGCTCCTTACCGCCCTCCTTAGCTAAATCTACCTTATATGAGTAAATTAAGTTTAAAGAGGTGCTTGAGGCTTGTACTCTATCAACAAACTCGCTATCTAGGCCACTAACATTAGGAAGTGTTGATTTATAAATTCTATATTCATCAACATTAGGCATCTGCTCCCACTCAATATCAATAGTACTAATACTTGTTCCCTTAGAAGCATCAATATTTAAAGGAGATGATAGTATAGTTCCTGTTGCCTCCTGAGAAGCTACACCAACCTTACCTTCAAAGGTATGAGCCTTAACTCTATATGTGTAATAAACTCCAACTTCAAGATTAGTTTCATCAACATAGGAGGTATCGAAGATACTCTCCTCTATCTCCTTCCAGGTTTTATTATCTGTAGGATTTTCAGGTGTTAGATGCTCACAGCGTTCAATAGTATAGTAGTCAGCATAATTTACACTACTCCAGCGCACATTAATTTGGTTAGTGTAATATGACTTAGTTGCATTAATGTTTTTAGGGGCATCCCCTTTAAAGCCACTTTCACTTATCACTGTGTCCTTTATATCTATATTATCATTTGGCTTTGTTAATTCCCCATTAGTCATTAATATCGATGCGTTACATGATATGAGGATAGATGTAATTAGTATTAATAAAAGCTTTCTCATCATAATATCCTAATCTTTGTGCTTGTTGCGTATACAGTTTGTCCTTCGCTTTCTGTACTCTTCGTTACTTTTGCACTTCCACCTGTTAAATCATTTTTAAAGCCTGAATATTCAACCTTATAGGTTCCAAGGTTATATGGCATTGTGATAGTTAAAGAACCACTAGCAAAGCCATCAAATGGATCAGCATCTAAATACCCAGGCCCTCCGCCGTCTGTAGCCATTGTTGATAAATTAGCACTATCTATTACAATAGAGCCACTTCTATAGTTAGATATTTTCACAGTTCCATATTGTTGATTTTTACTCCACCAATCACTATAGCTATTATTTGCTTTAATTTTTCCATCAGCAGATTCATATGTTCTAGATTTTTGATCTCCAATTTCTCCAGTTGTTCTTGCCCACCAGTCTCCCTCAAAGGCAGAATTTATAACAGCAAAAATATCTCTTAATGAATTATTAGCTAAATTAACTACTTCGTTTGCATTTAGAGTCTCTGCAACAATAGTAACAGGTGTATATTTTGACTCTACACTATCTTTATTTGAATTTATCTCTACGACAATAGAAACACCTGTGCTAAGGTCCTGCTTAGCAAAATAATATGTATAAAAGCCATTACTATATGTCAAATCACCTGACTCAAAATTAGACGTTTTAACTATTACACTATTTGGATTTATTGGAATGATTGTATTATCCCAGTTAGGAATACTTAAAGTGTAGCTAGTTGCAGCTTCTACCTTGTTAAAGCGAATAGAATAAAGACCATTTTTTTCATCAATTCCTGAGCAATAAATTGGTCTCATTAGTACATAGCCAATAGATGAATCTGTAACAAGAGAAGCAGGCCCCTCATTCATTTGGTTATCAAGAGTTGCAACACGATATTCAAATATATCTTCAACATCATATTGCTTACAGGAGGTAGAAAATACTGTAGTTGTATTCCAGCTATTTGAGCCTTGAACTCTGTAGTAAACAACATACGCATTTGCACCCTCTACGCTATCCCAAGTTATATCAATCATATCCTTATATGTAGCTTTGGTAGCAGCTACATTCTTTGGAGCAAGTAGCCAATGCCCCTCTATTCTATTTTCGGCCTTAGAGGACTCCTGACCTACATATGGGATAACAGAGAAGTAATATGGATTTGATAGTGGCTCAACAAGGCCTTCAATTGCTAGGACATCATCAGAAGTTAATTTAAAGCTTAAGGTACTACCTGCACTTACTATAGTAGAAATAATAGGCTCCTCTGCTTGTAAAGCTGTATATACATTTACTTTGTACTTTGTTGCACCATCAACAGCGTTCCAAGTAACATCGATATCCTTAGCATTTCCATTTACTGTTGGTGTAATACCTCCAAGTATCTTACCTATAGTAGTACTGCCATCACTCGATATTCTTTCCTCGCAGTCAATAGTCTTTACCTTAATTTCAATTTTAGTGCCATATCTATCTATTGGGATATCTGTAATTTCATATCTAGTATCTAAGGTTTCTACCTCTTTATCTAAATAGCAAACCTTATAGCCTTTAGCATTTTCAACACTATCCCAATTTAATACGATTTTATCGTTATATGTATTTTGTGATGCCTTAAGGTTAGTAACTAGATTTAAAGCACTACCAACAGCTGGTCCAGTTGTTGGGTAATCTCTTACATATTTGTTATCACTTGTATCACTATAGACAGGCTTAATTAAATATGAGAAGGATTCTCCTGGTTTTACATTTAATTCATATGAATGAGTTTCAAAAGGAATATTTTCTTCTTCCTTTGAATATGTCATATCAGCTGGATTTTGCTTGTAAATAGTATAAGTAACCTTAGAGGTATTAAAATCTTCAGGATAAAAACTTTCTACAGTCCAAGCTAATCGGATTTTATCATTTAAAGCATTAGCTCCTGTAGTTGCACTTAGAGAGCTAATAATTCTTGTAATCTCTAAGCCCTCAAAGGTAATAATAGCTTGTCCACTATTATTAGTTGCTACGTATGGGGATTCTAAATTAGTGCCATCATTATACTTTATAGAAATCGTATAAATGAAGCTCTTAGGGTCTATAGCTTCACTAGCTGTTAAGGTTATTGTGTCTTCAAAGACATTACTGCTTACATTATTAAATTCTTTATTTAATGTGCTTTCTATCTCACTTGATGATAATGTATTAATTAGCTTTCTATTAATTACAATAGAGCAATCCTCTGGAAGAGGATGGTATGTTTCCCATTTAAACTTTAACTCATAGCTTTTAGAGCCATCGGGAGCAGTTATTAGCCCACTTTGATTAGTATGCACAAAGGACTTTACTTTAGAATCGGTACGATAGCAATTACTTACTATATTGCTATCACTAATTGCTTCACTAGAATAATATTCGTTTTCACCATTTATTATTTTATAAACAGTTGAAATACGATATTGGTAATCACAATTTGAAAGAGCTGAGGTATCAACAAAGGACATTGAGAATTGCTCTACACTTAAATCATCATTATTCTCTGGCTTAAAGTACTCTTCATCGATTGTAGGCTTAATTATTTCCCAATTATTACTACCCTGCAATGCTCTTTCAACTAGGAATAAAATTTGTGTATTTTCAAGTCCCTTATTAATTCCAGGACTTATCCAGCTTAGATGTATTCCATCTGTTTTATTGTTTTCAACATTAATACTCTTTATATTTGCTGGGATATAAGATACATCAGAGGTAACTGTAACACTCTTTTTCTTTACAACCTTGCTATTACACATTAATACAGCTGTAATAGTTTTAGTCTCGTTTGAGCCAATAGAGAAGCTATCACAAGCCTCATCAAGGCTAGGAAGGTCAGACTGAGTATAATCGCCATCAAAATAAAGGATTTGACAATCTATAATATTACCATTTCCTAATATTGAAGAGTTCTTTGCAAAGGAAGAATAGAAGCTTAGCTTTGAGCTTTTAATATTTGTACTTACAGTAAAATCATCAACTATAGCACCCTCAAAAAGCTCACTACTCTCTGATTCAATTACTCTCGAGGTTTGCTTTGATAAAGCTCTTACTCGAAAGACAAATCTTTTATCGTTTGCATTAGGAAATGTCGATAGCGTAAAGGAATTATTATTTGTAACATATGTCTTCATCGCTTTATCAGAGAGATAGTCAGTTGCACTCTGATATTCGACTATATAATGTGTAGCGTTTGGAACTTCATCCCAAGATAATTCTATTCTACCATTTATACAGTCACTTATAACTAAAACATTTTTAGGAGCTTCTATATATTTTAAAGCAGGAGTAAGTTCCTTCCTTTCCTCTTCTTCTGGGGTTATAGCACAAGCTGAAAGAAGTAATATTAAAGCTATAAAAATTATATATTTAAGTCTTTTTATCATATTTGTTATATTCATAAAATAGCTGTATTAATATAATAAAAAAAGAGAGATATGAAAAGGTAAGATTATCACATTTTTTTGACACTTTGTAATAATCTGTAATTTTCAAATAATTATTTTTATTTTAAGAAATAAGATAAAAATACATGCTTGTAGATTACTTTAAAGTTCTTTCTCTCTTACCCCCTTTAAGTGCCAAGCTATTATGCGGGGGTAAAATAAATATAGTCTATCTATGAGTTTAAAATTCTCTCCAAGCTTCATTTATTTCACTATTCTTTATTCTGTAATAGCTGGTGTTTTACTACTACCATCGTATTTCAGTTTACGGAGGAGCACCATATAATATCACGCAATAGGATGAATTATGTTAGGATTTATGCCGTTATTCATTAATAAATCTCCAGAAATTTTTGTTTATTAAATTAGTCCAGCCCTAACTCACATAGGTATTCTTCCACATTCTTATACTCAATGCTGTTCTCTTCTGTATAAGTTTTTCCTCTGTAAAGAATACAGCGTTTTGTAATCTGTCCGAAGCGTTTTTCTGTTGCCTTAACAAAGTCTTCATTAACTAGATGTCTGTACTGATTCGGGAATGGTTCTGTAGTATGCTTGATTTCGTAAGCTTCACAGGTGTTTGTGTTAGCATCGTAAATCAGCATGTCATATTCGTGATTTTCAAATCGAATCTTATAAACTTCCTTTTTTGAATTTCTAGAGTTTTTTACAAGTCCGCGTTTGGTTTCAAAAATCACAATATCTTCAAGCATGTGGCCAAGCACTCCTTCAATTATTTTGTCTGTGATAAGCTGAATTGTTTTGGCATCAAGATTCTTGATCTGGTCATCTTTCATCAAAGAATAAACAAGAGCCTGTGCTTGACAGAACCGCATTCCAGGCTGAGTAAAAATTATATACTCTTCACGGCTGCCCTGAATGAAGTCAATTTCCAGAGTTTCAGTCAAATCAAGATGTTTGAGATACTGCTTAATTTCATTCACATGAACACTAGATACACCAATTTCCTGTTCTTCTTTTTCTTTAATATCCAGGATTTTTTTAAGGGTGTCTATGATGGCTGTTGTATCAACATCATCAAGAATATCTGTTCTTTTTTCCTCATCACGGGCAGAACGGAGCATCTGGGCTGTTGAATGTAAATCGTGACTCTTAAAGACACTTGTAATTACTTCTGCAGCAAACTTATGGTTTTCATCCTCGATAATTCTGTTGATGGCATTTGTAAGTTCATTTTTTTCATAAAGCTCACGAAGATGACGGAAGTAGCGCCCGTTTTCATAGCATCTTAAACTATGCTGAATGTTCTTGCAGATGGCAGTATCAATATAGCGTCTTGTAGCTTCATCATCACGGAAAGAAGCTTCTTCGGTGTTCAGTTCTGTATTTTCAAAATCAAGTACACCAGCTTTAAGGGTTCCCCCGTAACGGATGTATTCATCAATATCTGTAATGCCAAGAAGTCTTGAATGTTCTCTATAAGGGATGACTGTTGTGTGGATTGTTATTGCACGATCGTAAAGCTCCTGACCTTCTGCAAAATAAAAGCCTAATGAGTCAGCTCCTGAAAGAATAATCTTCATACCGGTAGCAGCATATACATCAGAGAACAATGAGGCTCCGTCAATGAAATCTTCCATCAGGGTTGCTTCATCTATGAAAAGATATTTGTATCCGGCCTTCTCAAGTTTCTTTATGTCTTTTTTTATTGAAGAAATTGTATCGGTTTTACGGGCTTTAATA
Source organism: Bullifex porci (assembly GCF_009695635.1). GTDB lineage: Bacteria > Spirochaetota > Spirochaetia > Sphaerochaetales > Sphaerochaetaceae > Bullifex > Bullifex porci. The sequence continues at coordinate 109,867 of NZ_VUNN01000002.1, read as the reverse complement.
TAAACCGTATGTTTCAGCTGAGCTTCAGAGAAAGAAAGCATTTCCTGTTTAAGCATTGTAGTTTTTCCGGTTCTGCGAAGACCATAAACAACACATACTTTATCTGTAGTAGGACTATTTATATATTTGTCCAGACGTTCAATGCAGTCGCGGGTTTTATACTGGCTTGCACTCTGAATAAGTTCCTTAAGGGCATCGCCTACAGTTATATTGCAGTTGAACTGATCTTCAAACTCTGACATATCAGGAGTTATTTTTCTTACAAGCTTAAGTTCTTTTTCAAGCTTCTTGCGTTCTTCAATCTGAGCCTTCAACGGTTCTACTTCTTCTTCATTCAAAGTACGGCTTAAGTTTTTCCCGTTGCTTTTCCACTGATGATAATAATAAGGCTTATTGTTGATTACTTTTCGAGTTACATAACCTTCCGGCAAAGAGGAAATTTTCTCTTCTAAATCTGCAAGCTTATTCATAAAATAATTATAACCTTATTTAACCGCAAATTAAATGTAAATTGCGGTTAAAACTGGAAAATTTAGGTCCCACTACGATACCACCAATAAAGGGTCATCAAAAAACGGCTCTTCCGGCATAAATGTGGGTAGGAAGTAGCAGTAATTTCTTTTCTCATACTGCGATAATCTCCTCCTATGGCCTGTTCGGAAGTGGTATCTTCAGATTGGAACATGTGAGATATATCATATTCAGCATTGAATCGATGTTTCTGAACCCGTAGCTTCGCCTTATCAGAAGTTTTATCTTGTTGTTGGCAGCCTCAATTCTTGCATTACTTAGGTCATAGAAAATGGTGGAGCAAAATGAATTCCATGTTCCTTCTTACCTTCTTAGCAAGCTCTTTAAATGCCTCTATTCTAGAATGAGCTGCCCACCATAACCAAGATTTAAGTCTACTTTCAGCATCAAATCTATTTGTACACCTAAGTATTAATCTTAGAGACTCTTTCATCTCATACGCGCGGTAAAACTTTGAATTACCTCTACGTATGCTTTCCAGCGTTTCTCTCTACCTTTCATTAAGGTGCTTAGGTGCTTTACCAAGTGCAAAGGAAGATCCTTTTATATAGTAAGCTTCCTTTCTTGCATTGAGTATTTTCTGAACATTACGATTATCTTTTGCAGGTTTTCCTTTACCAATCTTACCATACTTTTCCTCTAAAGCTTTAACTATGGCATTTGCATCTCTCCAAGCATTTATTCGAACTTCATCAAGAGCAGCATTAGCCCATTCTACAACATGGAAGGAATCCATGCATCTAACACACTCTGGAGTATACTTCTCAACGCACTCAGTTATCCATCTTGCACCATCACCAGTAACTACCTTTATATTCTTACGCTGTTTATCAGAGAGTTCTTCGTAAAACTTTTCCAGTACAGACTTTCCATGTCCTTCATGAAGCCATACAACTCTGTTTTTATCATGGTCTACTATGACTGTAATATACTTAAAACCTTTTCTATACGATGTTTCATCAATTCCTATGAGAACAAGTCCATCGAGCCTTTTCTTTAAGTTAGGCTCAATATCATTCTAGCTCTTGCTATACATCTCCCAACAGTCTCCCAGTCTATCCTAAGAAACTCAGCAACAGCCTTCTTGGAAAGTTGACAGGCTAACCATGCTACAGTCATGTCAAATTCTTTAGTAAAACGACTACCTTCATATGCCCATGGAACTGATGGATATTGAACTCCGTAATCATTACAATAAATTCGAGCTTGGCTTGTTTCTATGAAAAGTATAAGTTCTCCTATATCAAGTGCTCTCCATCTTCTAACCTTATTACTTCCTTTCTCATATCCTGGACACTTCCTTCCACAGATTGGGCATCTATTTGCCTGTTTCTTATTTATTTTAGCTTCAACATAAATACAGGAGACTCCTTTTTCATTTGTTTCAATTCTCATATTTGTGAAGATAGCTGTATTGACATTTAGAAGTTTTCTGAACATGTATTAAGCGTAGCCATTATTTGTCTCCTGTGTTGGTTTGGTCGCTTAACACTTTAGATTAAATATATGGCTATTTTCAATAATTACCTTTTTTCTTATTTTTTCTCAATTCTACCCACAACAATCCCTAAAGCCTCTTATTTTCTTTTGGGTAAGACACCGCACTCAGTAAATATTTTTTTTACAACCTCGTTGATGGAAAGGGCGGGATTATCCCTGTAATACGAGTATCCGCATAGATTTACAGGTTTCTTCCCGTCCTTTCCATTCTGTTCAGCAATTTTGTCTGCTCTGCGTAAGGCATCTTTGACATCATTCAGCGACAGTTTTCCAAGACATCTTTTGAAGGCTGATTCCTGTTTGTAATGGTCAAGATCCTCGAACTTCTCTCCAAAAGCCTGCTGAATCGGAGCCAGATACTGCTTTCTGCTGTTAAATGGCCCAAAACAGTCCTTTTTGTGTAGAATCATCCAAAGCTCAAATGTAAAGTTGCTGTAACCAAGCTGATATTTTATTTTCTTCTGCCTGTCTGCCTCTTTCATCTCTTTGAGGATGTTTTCAAACTTTTCAATATGATAATCATCAGTACTTTCCACATCGCAGATATGGATTACTTCAGGCGTAACTTTTAAGTTTGTTCCTTTATAGAAACTCTTTGGGCTCTGCTGAACCCTTGGAACAATTGAAACATTATATGTACGACCTTCGAAACCGTTAATCTGATCCCTAAGCCAGATGAAATACCATTGTTCGGTTTCTCCTTCAACTGTAAGGACATATTTTTTAGTCTCCAGCATCTTTCAGTTTTCCCTACTTTGTGAAATGATTTTTTTAAGAATCGGACTAAAATCAATTTCTTTGATTGCACCATAGCGGCTGACAAAATAGTTGTTCATGTAATCCTCTCCCTTTCGGACTCCTTCAGCAGTTGAAAAATCAGAAAGAGCATAATGTGTACTGTGCTTTGTTTCCTGATCCCTCTCAACAAATTTGATCTCGTCTCTTCTGAACAGGGATCCATCCAGAAAGATTGGATTGTGAGTGTTAAAAATGAACTGGGCATGATTCATGTTAATTTCATCATTGTGGAAGATGGATATGATGTTCATCAAAGCCATCGGGTGGATGGAAGCATCAAATTCATCCATTACAAGCGTTCCGCCGTTTATAAGGGTTTTGATGATCAGCGGGAACTCATTTATGAAACGGATGGTGCCGTATGATTCAAATATATCTGCAGGTATGACAGCCTTATTGTTACTTAAGATGGAACAAAGTACCGCTTCATCACTTTCACCATCAGTTCGGTATCCCAGTGCATTGGAAGTGATGCCGAATTCCCTGGCTGCTTCAGTAAGTGTAGCTTCCACATGGATTGCCTTTTCCTTCGGTTCAGCAAACTTACGCATGACCTTGATAGCATCCGAGTGATATATGACCATGAATTTTTCAGCAAACCAGTTAATCATGACATCTGTAAGTTCTTTGGCGAAGATATTCTTGAAGCCATTTGTCAGAAACAGTTCCGTATCTGAAAGGCTGCTTTCCGCAATTTCCTTTGTCTTGGGTGTTATTCTTTTTATGCTCCTGCTGGTCAGGTGACGAATCACCTGAGGCAGGTACACTTCAAGATGTGTTCCACGTGAAAAGACTTCCTTATCATTAACGACAAGCTTTTCTTCAAGAATCTTTCTTTCATAATCCCGGTCAAGGAACCGTCCAAGATCAAGGATCAGAGAATACTGGAAGAGAAGACCCTTTTCGATAAAGGAAATCGAGAATTCAGCAGGCGAGCCTTCTGAATCACAGTTAGGAATGAGTTCCAGTGATGAGGAAGCAACATTCGGAGATATATCGGAATCACTGTTACGTATGTTTCCTCTGAGGATTATTGCCCTGAGCGTTTCCATTGCACCTATGATATTGGTTTTGCCGGAAGCATTAGGCCCGTAAATGACGGCTGAGCATAGTGCTTTATGCTTCCTGCTCCCGACTTTTTCACTAAGAATACTGTAATCCAGACCGGTCTGCTTCGGTGCCGGTACCATGGAGAATACCGTCTCATCGACAAATGATTTATAGTTCTTGATTCTGAATTCCAACAACATTGCGATTACTTCCTGCTTTCTTAAATAATAATATTAGTACTGTTAATCTTCAACGAAAATCAATATCCAATTGCGAATAATTTGCAAGATAATATCGAAAACTGTCATAAAACAAAGGTAATGGACTGATCACGTTTTAAATAGTGTCAACAATCACGCAATTTTCCGCTCTTCTAATCATTTGTCTCCTGTGTTGGTTTGGTCGCTTAACACTTTAGATTAAATATATGGCTATTTTCAATAATTACCTTTTTTCTTATTTTTTCTCAATTCTACCCACAACTATTCCTGAAGCCCCAATAAATATAGTCTATCTATGAGTTTAAGATCTTCTCCAAGCTTCATTTATTTCACTATCTATTCTTTGCTCTTTATAGCTGATGCTTTTTATAAGTTAGATACCTTCTATTATATTTATTCTGTAATAGCTGGTGTTTTACTACTACCAGCGCATTTTAATTCACCATCTGAGGATTTTCATAGATCAAATAATAGTGTTAATCAAAACTACCGGCTCAGCCGGTAGTTTGTACTGCGGGTGCAACCCTTTTCTACCGGCTGGCGCTGACGGCGCCCTGAATTGCACTTCCTTTCGCACCACCTTTACAGGCTGCTGCTAAAGCAGCTCTGGTCTTATGTTACTGCTAGAATTTTTCTTCCACCAGATTTTATTTCTTATTTTTATTGCCTTTATTTGGCTCTCCTGTAAATGGATCGAAAAGCTCATCCATCACCAGCTGCTCGGACAATTTGTCCTCAACTAGCTGGTTTCGGATGTACTTTTCTATTGCCGCTTTATTCCGTCCTACCGTGTCTACATAAAATCCTCTGCACCAGAATTTTCGGTTCCCATACTTGTACTTTAGATTCGCAAACCTATCGAATATCATTAGGCTACTCTTCCCTTTTAGGTACCCCATGAATGCTGACACGCTTAGCTTCGGCGGAATCGATACTAGCATGTGTATATGATCGGGGCAACATTCCGCCTCAACTATTTCTACTCCTTTCCTTGTACATAACTCTCTTAATATTTTTCCTATCTCTATTTTGAGCCTTCCATATATTACTAGTCGTCTGTACTTCGGTGCAAATACTATGTGGTATTTACAATTCCATTTGGTATGAGCTAAACTTTCCTCATCCATTTTTATTCTCCTTTATTGGTAGTGGTGCTATTTGGGAATGCAACACTTCCATTATTGGAGAATTTTTTATTTGTGTATAGCTAAAGCTTTTTTGAACCTCCAGCCGAGCTGGAGGTATTCGTTACACAAAAAAAGCTGCTAGTAGTTAGCTAGCAGCCTAAGCGATCAATTTTCAAATGGAATTGGGTCTGGGGATGTATTTTCACCCATAGCCTCAGATAGCTGTTTCATCAAAGCCTTAGCCTTAAAGCCTAAGTGCTTTGGTGTTTCAACGATTACTGTAAGGTACATATCACCTCTATCGCTCTCGCTACCTCTAAAGCGTGGAACACCTCTACCCTTTAATCTTAAGCTCTTTCCTGATTGTATTCCTGAAGGAATTGAGACTCTTACCTTACCACCTTCAATTAGTGGAACCTCTACCTCACAACCAAGTGCTGCTTGAGTAAAGGAAATAGGAATTTGTAAGAATACATTCATATCCTCACGAGCGAAATACTTATCAGGCTTTACGTTTACGTAAATGATTAAGTCTCCTGCAGGGCCACCGTTCTTTCCGGCATTGCCCTTACCTCTTAGAACAAGCTTTGTTCCGTTATCAGAGCCGCATGGAATAGATACAGAGAGCTTTTCCTGCTTTCTCTTTACACCTGTACCATGACATGATGAGCATGGGTTTTCGATAATTCTTCCACTACCGCCACAGGTTGGACATGTTGATGCCATTTGGAAAAAACCATTTCCTCTTGTTACTTGTCCTCTTCCTCCACAGGTTGGACAGGTCTTTGTACCACTTCCACCTGTTCCTGCACAGGTATCACAAGCCTCATCATGAGCATAAGAAACATCTACCTTTGTTCCAAAGGCTGCATCCTTAAAATCAACAGTAACATTGTACTGTAGAGAGCTTCCTCTCTGCTGTGCACTTTGTCCCGATGATCTTCTTGAAGAGCCTCCTCCAAAGAAGGATGAGAAGATATCCTCAAAGCCACCGCCACCAAAGATATCAGAGAAATCACGATAGACGTTCTGATAGCCACCAGCACCACCATCAACTCCTGCAAATCCAAATTGGTCGTAGTTTGATCTCTTTTCTTTATTTGAGAGGATTTCGTAGGCCTCACTAGCTTCCTTAAACCTTTCCTCAGCCTCTTTATCATTTGGGTGAGTATCAGGGTGGTTGGCCATAGCTATCTTACGATAGGCCTTCTTTATTTCTTCATCGCTAGCGCTCTTACTAACCCCTAGAACCTCATAATAATCACGTTTTGCCATAAATCCCTACTTACACAAACATGCTGACACTATGGCCAGCATGTTATTATTTGTTTGGACTAGTGTCCTTATTTTACTTCTTCGTAATCTGCATCAACTGCATCATCACCAGCAGAAGTAGAAGATGTGCTTTCACCTGTAGGACCAGCCTGCTGCTGTGCACCAGATTGATTTGCAGCCTGAGCTGCCTCATAGACCTTCTGTCCAAGCTCCATAGAAGCCTGCTGTACAGCATCGCTCTTAGCCTTAAGCTCTTCAGCTGTAGCATTCTGGTTAGCAAGAGTATCCTTAAGCTCCTTAACTGCAGCTTCGATCTTAGCCTTTTCACTATCGCTTACCTTATCGCCATAGTCCTTGAGAGCCTTCTCAGTTGCATATACGATATTCTCAGCATTATTTCTAGCCTCGATAGCTTCTCTAAGCTTCTTATCCTCAGCCTGGTGAGCCTCAGCATCCTTAACCATCTTATCGATTTCATCCTCAGAAAGACCAGAAGAGGTTTCAATTCTAATCTTCTGCTCCTTACCTGTACCAAGATCCTTAGCAGATACGTGTACAATACCGTTAGCATCGATATCGAAGGTTACTTCGATCTGAGGTACTCCTCTTGGAGCTGCTGGAATACCAACAAGGTCAAATCTACCAAGAGTTCTGTTCTGGCTAGCAAGCTCTCTTTCACCCTGAAGTACGTGAATAGATACTGCAGTCTGGCCATCTGCTGCTGTTGAGAAGATCTGGCTCTTTCTTGTAGGAATAGTAGTATTTCTCTCAATGAGCTTTGTATTAACACCACCGAGTGTCTCGATACCAAGTGAAAGTGGAGTAACATCAAGAAGGAGTACATCCTTAACATCACCCTTTAAGATACCACCCTGAATAGCTGCACCAACTGCTACTACCTCATCTGGGTTAACACCCTTGTGTGGCTCCTTCTTAAAGAGGTTCTTAACAAGCTCCTGTACACATGGGATACGTGATGAACCACCTACGAGAATAACCTCATCGATGTCATCAGCTGTAATACCTGCATCACGAAGTGCATTCTGGCAAGGAATCTTAGTTCTTTCAACAATTGGAGCGATCATCTGTTCGAACTTAGCTCTTGTTAAAGACATCTGAAGGTTCTTTGGACCTGTTGCATCAGCAGCGATGAATGGAAGGTTGATATCTGTTGTCTGAGAAGAAGAAAGTGTAATCTTAGCACTCTCAGCAGCATCCTTGAGTCTCTGAAGAGCCATGTTATCCTTTGTTAAGTCGATACCAGTTTCCTTCTTAAACTCATCAGCCATCCACTGAATTAATAGCTGGTCAATATTATCACCACCAAGGTGTGTATCACCGTTAGTTGACTTTACTTCGAATACGCCATCACCGAGCTCGAGAATAGAAATATCGAATGTACCACCACCGAGGTCATATACTGCGATTACCTCATCCTTTGAGCTATCCTTACCAAAGCCATAAGCAAGAGCAGCAGCTGTAGGCTCGTTAACGATTCTCTTTACATCCAAGCCCGCGATACGACCTGCATCCTTAGTTGCCTGACGCTGTGCATCGTTAAAGTAAGCTGGAACTGTGATAACAGCCTCTGAAACACTCTCACCGAGATACTCCTCAGCTGTCTTCTTCATCTTCATTAAGATCTCAGCACTGATCTCCTGTGGGCTTAAAAGCTTACCACGAATATCAACCTTGATCTCATCATTTGGGCCTGCAACGACCTTATATGGGGTGAGCTTAATCTCCTCACCTACCTCATGGAACTTTCTTCCCATGAATCTCTTAATTGAATAAACAGTGTTAGTAGGGTTAGTAACCATCTGGTTCTTAGCTGGCTTACCAACAACACGTTCTGTATCACTCTTATAACCAACTACTGATGGAGTAGTTCTGTCACCCTCAGAGTTTGTAATAACCTTTGGTTCATTTCCTTCCATAACTGCTACGCAGCTGTTAGTTGTACCAAGGTCGATACCAATAATTTTTCCCATTTTATTTATCCTCTTCTAATTATTTATCAAATTTATTTTGTTCAATTTTCTTGAACTGGATGTAATGTAATAATGTTTTATGAATTCGTCAATCAGCACTTTTTAATACTTTTACTTTTGCACTTCTAACGACTCTACCATTTACCTTATATCCCTTCTGGAGAATAAGCTGAACTGTCTCTTCCTTTGCGTCATCACTTACTTCCATCATACAAGCCTCATGCTCATTTGGGTTAAAAGGAACATTAGCCTCATCTATGATTTCTAAGCCCCAATTAGTCTTTAATAGAGTATAGATTCTATCCTCGATCATAGAGACACCCTCACGAATAGCTTCTACATTATCACTATTCTTAGCAGCCTCTAAGGCTCTTGAGAAATCATCAAGAGGTCCTAAAAGATCCTTAATAAGAGCGGTATTAGCATATTTAACTGCCTCCTCCTTCTCCTTAATTAAGCGCTTCTTATAGTTCTCTGTATCTGCCTGGTTTCTAATAAGCTTATCCTTTAGCTCATTAACCTCTTTCTCTTTTTCTTCAAGCTTTTCTTCTAGGCTAGAGATCTTTTCATCTCTCTCATCTGCCTTAGCTTCCTCTTTATTTTCGCATGGAGCTTCTTCTGTCTTAATATCATCCATGCTCTCAGCAACAACCTCTTCCTTTATCTCTTCTTCATTCTTTTTCTTACTCATAATAAACCTCTTTGTTTTAACACCTAAACTAAGTTAATAAGAGTTATGTTAATCGTCAATCCTCAGATAGCAGATCCTCTTCCTCTCCTAGAAGGAAATCATCAGGGAATGATTCAATCGTTACCTGACTTTTTTTACTCTTAGGAGCAGATAAAGGAGTAGAAGCTGGTTTATTATCATTTTCTATCTTCTTTCTGACTAACATAGCCTCCTCATCCATTCTCTCCTTTTTAATGGAATCGAGGCGCTTTTGCTCACTCTCAAATTTATCTGTAATTGCTAATAGCTCACGATTTACTTCACGATTTTGCTCTGTAAGGTTAAATAGCTCCTCCTTAGTCTCGGTAACTCTCTTTTGAGTTTCCTCAAGCTGAGCCTGCTTGTCAGCAATCTTTCGCTGTAAATCATTTAAGCGTTCAACTGTATTAGCGATAGTCTCATCTGCTCCCTGGTTAAGCCAAGATACACTCTCTTTGATATCAAGCTGACGGTTAGCTAGGTTCTCAATAGTTTCTAGTGCAATTTTATTCATTGCTCTATAAACTCCATCTATTCTAGTAACCTCACTATTTAATATCTCAGCGATCTTAACCTTATTTTGCTCGATGAAGGCCTTTGCTTCAGCATCCATAGTCTCAAACTCTTTTTGATGGATAGCAGAGATATCCTGAGAGCCCTTAAGACAAGCGTCCTCAACCTCTCTTTGCTTTGTATTAAGAGCCTTTATACTATCCTCTGTTACAAGAGATAGCTCCTTCTTAGTTTTCTCAAAGGATTCAGATAGAGAAGCTAGTGTGCTATCAAAGGAAGCTGTAACCTCAGATTTTACCTCATTAGCTCTATTTTCAACCTCATCTCTCTTAAGAGAAAGCTCACTAACCTTATCATTAACGCTTTGTTCAAGAGTCTTAAGCTGCTCAAATAGAGTGTTATAAGCACTATTAAGCTTCTCCTCAAGCTGAGTATAGATAATAGAGAGATTTTCACGAGCATTTAAAATACTCTCTTCGTTTCTATTAGCTTCCTCCTTAACACTCTTAATTCTCTCATCTAAGCTATCTAAGGCTTGGCTTTCTCTACTCTCAATATTTGAGGTTAAGTTATCGACCTGAATAAGAAGCTTATTTCTTTCATTTTGGAAGAACTCCTCAGCTTCCTTTTTTCTTTCATCGATATTACTCTCAATATTACTAGAGATATTCTTAAACTCCTCGTTCTTATCATTAATAAAGGAATCAAAATTATCTCTATCCTCAGCTAGCTTCTCCTGATACTTCTCAAGAAGAGCCTCAGCCTCCTTATCTTTTTCAAGGTAGTAGGTATTTAGTCTCTCCTCTTCATTCTTAAGAGCCTCACTTCTTTGGTCAAAAAGTGTAGAAAGCTCAGCCTTCTTACTCTCGATCTCATCTAAGCGACCATTAATGCCATTAGTAATTTGCTCTTCCTTCTCGCTAAGAGAAGCAATTGCATCAGCAAGCTGTGAATCAGCTTCCTTTCGCTTTAATGCTAAATCAGCTCTTGCTTCATCTAAGTAGGAGCCGAACTCCTCTCTATTCTTAGATAGCTCATCAGAAAAGAGAGATAGCATCTCTCTTTCCTTATCCTGATGCTCTTGAACTATAGCATCAAGATTTACTCTAGTTGTTGCAAGATATGCCTTAACAGACTCCTGCTGTCTTACTATATCCTCCTCAATTACTGCGGCATCGCTTTTAAAGGATTCTATAGTTGAATTCACGGATTCAGCCTTTCTAACCTCATCCTGAACAACACTAATTCTATTTTCAGCATGCTCTGTTTGGAGCCTTAACTTTTCAAGAGTAACCTCATAGCTCTTACAAATTGATTCAAGAGCAGCTAAATCTCTTTTGTGGTTCTTTAGGTTTTCAAGAGATAAATCTATATCATTAATTACTCTTGAGACCTCATTCTGCTTTGATTGAATTTTATCAATGGAATCAAGGCAAGTCTCCTGAACTCTCTTTACAGTTTGAGATGCTTCGTTTCGGAAGGTAACGATCTTCTCCTTAACGTTAGATAGACTCCTACTCTTCTTATCTTCAGCACGAAGAGCAAGTATTATTATCATTGTGATAACAAAAAGTGCTACAGGAAGTATATATACAAGCATGTCCATAATTCTATTCTCCTAGAATAACCTTTCCATCAATTCCATATAGTTTTTTATTACAATATCTGCAAGGGGGTATGAGCCCTTTTTATTAGTAATCATAACACTACTAAGTCCTGCATTCTTACTACCAACTACATCCTTAGAGTAGCTATCACCTACATATAGTATCTCTTTTGGCTCAACTCCCATTGCCTCTGCCATCTTAAAAAATGGTGTGCCATTAGGCTTTAAGGTTCCATAGTCCTCTGTTGAGGATGCAAAGCTCGCATAGCTCTCAACTCCTAGTACCTCAAGCTTATTTCCAAGTGGGAAATCTGATAAAAACCCTATCATATACCCATTTGCTTTTAGCTTATCCAAAAGCTCTATTAGGTTGTCAAAGCGAGTAAGCTTTTTATCATAGCGACACCATGGCTCATACATAAAGGAGTTATATCTTTTTTCATAATCCTCTATTTCTTTACCATAGATAAGACGTGACTCTCTTTTTCTAAACTCAGCTAATGAGGTTGCAGGAACAGGATTAATTTTATCCATCCTCCTGATTTCTCCCCTCATTTTATTGTAACGATAAGAAAAAATAGGATGTGCTATAGCTGCCTTTAAAAGATAAATATGAGTTTCATATTTAGGATAAAGGGTTCCATCTATATCGAAGCATACAGCCTTTATCTTATTATCGCTTAAGAATCCCATTACTATCCTCTTCTCTTTTGCTTTTGGTTTCTTACTATCTTTTCAGCTCTCTCTCTTTCCTTACCAAGGCGAGCCTTACCACCTGGCTTTTTAGCAATACCCTTAGCTAGAGTTGTCTTCTTACGACTCTCCTTAATTACCTTACTAATCTCAACCTCTTCCTTTTTAGGACCCTTTTCATAGAGCGAAGGATTTCTCCTTCTCTCTCTAAGAGAGATCTCAATAGGAATTGAGGAAAAGCCAAGCTCCTTTCTCATGAGGTTCTTTACATAGGATAAATAGCTTTCTGGGAAATCCTTAATTCTATTTACAAATAGTAGGAATCTTACAGGAGTAACACTAACCTGGGTTCCATATAAAATCTTATAGTGTCCTGAAGCACCTCTAGGTGGCTCATATTCCTCTCCCCACCTTCTAATGCAATCATTTAGGACATTAGTATCAATTCTCTTATTAAGCTGTCTCCATACAGCCCATACTGTATCAAGAAGCTTACCTATTTCGTCTCCCTCTAGAGCTGAGATAGGAACAAGTGGAGCAAAGTTTAATATAGGGAATAAGAATCTTACTCTATCCTTAATAGCCTCAAGCTCATTTCCAATTCCCTTAAGAGCATCTATTTTATTTAAAACTAAAACTACACCCTTTCCACGTCTAACAATTAGCTGTGCGATCTTCTTATCCTGCTCAGCTAAGCCTTCTGTAACATCTATCATCAATAAAACGACATCTGAATCATCGATTGTCTTAATAGCTCTATTTACAGAATAATACTCAACATCCTCTTCTACCTTGCTCTTTCTTCTAATACCAGCTGTATCGAGAACTGTATAATCGGTACCCTTATAGGTAAAGGTTCCTCTCATTACATCTCTAGTAGTACCTGCGATACTACTTACGATAGAGATATCTCTACCTGTTAAAAGGTTAGTTAAGGTACTTTTTCCTGTATTTGGCTTACCGAGGATAGCAATCTTAATTGTTTCTGCCTCCTCTGGCTCTTCCTCTTGACGCTCTAAATCGAGAAGGCCCAATAGAGTATCCTCTAGCTCCTCAATTCCAAGTCCGTGGGCTGCAGATATTCCAACTACCCTTTGATAGCCGTAGTTATAGTAGTTCCAAATTAAATCCTCACGGGTAACGTCATCGATTTTATTTACAGCAAGCACAACCTTATCTGTATAAGGTCTTAGCTCCTTTAATAGCATCTGATCCTCAGGAGTTACCTCCATACAATCCATAACAAAGATAATTACATCGCTTTGAGATAGTAATGAAAGACTCTTTTCTGTAACAGGACCATCTAAGCCCTCTTGGTCTAATTTTACTCCACCGCTATCGACTAAGGTTACACGGTTATTTCCAAGTAACCAGGTCTCAGGAATAGGGTCACGAGTAACTCCTGGAGTTGGATCGGTTATAGCCCTTCTCTTTCCAATTAATCTATTAAATAATGTACTTTTACCAACGTTTGGACGGCCAATAATACTGATAAGAGGTAAAGTTGTATCTATATCAGCTTTATTAACTATTTCAAGCTTTTGCATATAATTCCTCATAAAGGCATATTGCCCTTAATATTAAGTGTATTGTATTACTTCGTTCATGCCAATATAGATTAGCTTAACTTTTGTGTCAAACAATTGTTTGACTACCACGTGGAAAAAATATTGCTTGTACCAACTATATATTTTGGATAAAATTTTTCCATGATTGAAGATGATGATAAATTCAAGCAAAAAGAAAACCTTGATGTTGCTTATGAAAGAAATTTCATAAGACCTATTATTATCTTATTTATTCTAATTATATGGTGTGTTGGTCTATCTATTTTCTTTTATCCAAAGGTAAAGAGTGCTGTAATTGAAAGCGGAGTATTAGAGCTAATTGCAGATATGAATGAAGAGGAATTAATTCCTCAAAGAGGTATTAAGGCTATTTATTTTTCTCAAGCTGGTCCAAAGGTTTATTCTTTTGTGACAGATAAAAGAGGCTCAACATATTTACACGATACTATTGAGGCGTTAATACATGACTATCCAGTAGAAGCCTTAAAGGATGGATGTATTTCATTAGTATCAAGTGAAACTAAATTAATAGGTTTAACTGTTAGTAGAGGTATTTGCTATGTAAATCTCTCTAAGGAGTTCTTAAAGAGCTCTACATATAATGAAAACAATGCTTATGAACAGGTTGAAAAGACACTTTTACTAGATGAAAATATAGAAAAAGTCGTGATATTAATCGAAGGTGAAGTATTAGATCCTAACTATTTTTCATAACTAAAAAGTGCGATAGGACCGCGCAATCTAATAAAAAAAGATAGATTGCGCGGACTTATAATAATTATTTATCTTAAATTCTAACTATTTTTGTACAAAGACTACTATCTGTATCAACAGTTAAAAGAACACCCTGTATTTCACCAGCTTCATCTAAGATTTCACTCTTCATTGGAATTTGAGTAAGCTGTCTTTCAATTGAAATCTCAGGATTTGACCCAATTACACCTGTATGTACACCAGTTAAGCCTAAATCGGTGATGTAGCCACTTCCCTTAGGAAGAATCTTTTCATCCATAGTTTGGATATGTGTATGAGTTCCAACAATAGCAGAAACACTACCATCTAAAAAGAAGCCCATAGCTTCCTTCTCGATAGTGGACTCAGCATGAAAGTCAACTAGGATTACATCACTAGTTTTTTTAATTCTTTCAATTGTTTCCTTGACTGTTTTAAAAGGACAATCTGTAACAGGCATATCAACTCTGCCCTGTAATGATATTACACTATATGTAACTCCATTCTTTTTTACAGTACAAAGTCCATGCCCAATTACACCCTTTGGGTAGTTTAATGGTCTAAGGAGGTCATCCTTAGAGTCTAATAAAGGAAAAATTTCATTTTTCTGCCAAATATGGTTTCCACTAGTGATTACATCTGCACCATACTTTTTCATATTGTAGTAATCATCTTCACAGATGCCAAAGCCACCAGCAGCATTTTCACCATTAACGACGCAGAAATCAACCTTATATTTCTTTATTAAACCTTGAAGCCCTAGAAAGAGCGCACTCATTCCAGGACTTCCAGCTACATCTCCTAGCATTAGGATGTTTACTAACATTATCTAGCGTACTCCACGATTCTAGTTTCTCTGATGATTGTTACCTTAATCTTACCAGGGTATCTGAGCTCTGCTTCAATTCTCTCAGCAATACCTCTAGCAATATCCTTAGCACCCTCATCAGTAACTGTGGTGTTATTAACTAAGATTCTTAGCTCACGACCAGCTTGAATAGCAAATGCAGAATCTACACCCTCGAAGCTCTTTGCAATACCCTCTAGGTTTTCGAGTCTCTTGATGTAGTTATCTAAGCTCTCCCTTCTAGCACCAGGACGTGCAGCAGAAATAGCATCAGCAATCTGAACAATGATAGATTCGATACAATTAGTCTCGACATCACCATGGTGTGCTGCTACAGCATTTACAACTCTAGGATCCTCTCCAAGTCTCTTTACGAGCTCAGCACCAAGCTCTGCATGGTTAGCTTCACTCTCTGTCTCTGCGCCCTTACCGATATCGTGTAATAAACCACCACGTTTAGCAATTTCAGCATTAGCACCAACCTCTGATGCGATCATACCAGCTAAAATAGCTACTTCCTTAGAGTGGAATAGAACATTCTGTCCATAGCTTGTTCTAAAATATAATCTGCCAAGAGCTCTGATTAATTCTGGACCCATATTATGAATACCAAGGTCAAAGATTACCTTTTCACCCTCATCTACGATGATGCGGCCAACCTCTTTACTAACCTTAGCAACCATCTCTTCAATTCTAGATGGGTGGATTCTTCCATCCTGAACTAAGCGTTCAAGAGCTACTCTAGCAATTTCCTTTCTTACTGGATCAAAGCAAGATATTACAACAGCCTCTGGAGTATCATCGATAATAATATCAACACCGGTTAAGGTTTCGAGGGTTCTAATATTTCTACCCTCACGCCCAATGATACGACCCTTCATTTCATCTGATGGTAAAGATACAGATGATGTTGTGACCTCACCACTTACTTCAGTTGCAAGACGCTGAATTGATTCTACGATGATGTCACGTGCGACCTTCTCAGCTGTTAGCTTTGTTTCTGCTTCAATTTTAGCAACGTAAACATGGCCATCATGAGCTGCCTTTGCCTGCATCTGCTCAATAATAGAAGCCTTAGCTTCCTCCTGGCTCATACCTGCTATCTTCTCTAATTCTTTAATTAAAGAAGCCTCTTTTTCTTTTAGCTCTGCTTCTTTCTTAGAAACAGCTTCACTTCTATCCCCAAGTTGTTTTTTGACTACATCAAGCTCTTGCTGCTTGTGTTCGAGATTTTCTTCTTTCTGCAAAAGCCTTCTCTCTGTCTTCTGCAGCTCTGATCTTCTTTCCCTTGCCTCACGCTCATTTTGCTGCTGTTCCTTTAACAGCTTATCACGTGTTTCAAGCATTAACTCCTTTGCTTGAGCCTCTGCCTTGATGATTGCTTCCTGCTCTGTTCTAACTGCCTTCTGTTCAACAGAAGTAAGCTTAAACTTAGCATATATCCATCGGCCAGTATAGCCGAGGGCGATGCCAAAAATACAACATAGAAGGATTGTAATAATATTAATCATAACAATGTCCCCTATGATATTAATTATCATACTTATTGGAAATACAAAGGTCAAGCTAGATTTAATATATTCATAGTGTCAAAATAACTTAAATTCTTATAAAGAGGACACAATATACAGTGCTATTACCAATAAAATAACATAGTATTTCTTTATAATACATGAATTTAACATTATTTATTTAAATAATTGGATTTTTACACTCCATTATCATTAATAGTTAATAGTGTAATTATAAATTTAATGGAAAATTTATTTATTGTGTTATAAATATTTGTCAATATTTAATTTTTTGTCCGTATTATATAAAAGCAGATAGGCATTATACCTACCTGCTTATCGATACGATATTAGAACTGGTCAACGTTATCCTTTGTAATGACATTTACACCTGTATCAACGTATTTGTAGCCACCCATGTCAACGCCATTGAGGATATCTACTGCAGCCTTTACACCCTGATAACCCATCTGGTAAGGGTTTTGACCCATGATACAAAGAAGTGCACCTTTCTTAGCAAGAGCCTTGTTAGTATCAGAAGCATCAGAGCCACATCCACTATTTCTTACCTAACACTTAGGGACAAAAAATATTATAGGAATTGTGTTTAATTTAAAGCTTTTACACTTGATTATTGTCAATATATATTAGCTAAATGAAAAATAACCAGTGATTTACGAAGGAGCACCATATTAAGATGATAGAGGTTTTTGCAATAACTAAAGTAGACAATTTATTATAGATAATAGTACTGCTAGAGGAAAACTGCTTACAATGGTTGTGTTTTTTCCTTTGGCAACTATATAAAATGATAAAGTGTGGAATCATTTTAGAAATAATCAAGAATTTCATAAAATGATAATAGCTATGGAATGTTGAACATGCGAATCAAAAGAAAACTTTTAGAGGACTCTTTAAACAGCCAGAGTATGGATTATCATTGTTTACTAATCTAGATTCTTTAAAAAAAACTGTATTAAGGTTACCAGCATTAAAAGCCAAAACAAAAGCTTATGCAAAAGGTTTTACAACAATTATTCGAGGTGTCTCTACTAAAGAAAATAATCTGCATCATGTAGAATATTATCTTTATGATTATGAGAATAATAGTCCTAAGGATGATTTTAGAATTTATGAGGTACTAAAAGAACATGAGTGATAAAGAAATATTTATGTATGTAAAAGAATTAGGTAATCTTTATTTGTATGATGTATTACTAGAATTTATATATCCTCGTGTTTTTGTTTGTGAGGATTCATTTAATAGCAAGTTTTTATTCTATGAGATGAGTAGTAATCATGATAAAGATGTTTGGCTTGTCTCAAGAATAAGCAAGTTAGAATATTATGATTTAATAGATAGAAAAAAAATCGATTCAAAAAACATATGATGGAAAAGCAGGTTTTAATTTGTTTTCTATTACAAAAAATTATAAGACCGACGGTGATGAAATTGAACTTTCTTTGAATGCAAAGGAGTGGATTAAAATGTTACCTTCGGAGCCTGTTTTTTCAGAAAAAGAAATAGTTGATGATATTAATGATGAGACTTTGCAATTTGCTAGAGAGAATAATGTTACTACTGTTGCTATTCGATTGTTCGCTGGTTCAGATAGACATCACATTTCATGTAATTTTATTAATGATGTAAGTTCAGCATTTACTTCTCTTACTAATTCAGTCTCTGGTATAAAAAGAAAGCAGCCATTAGAAGTTTTTATGAAAGCAGGATCTTGTATTGTTAATTTATTTTTCCCTGACCAGATCAATCTCTTTAATGAAAGTGATGCTATTTATGAGATGGGTATTGTAAATGAAGTATTGGAATCAAAAAACCTATCTGAAGGCTTATCAAAGGTAAAAGACCAAAAAAAATTCATTGAATCTTATAAGAAGATGTTAGATGCAATTAGAAAAACAGGTAGTTGCGTACAATTTACTACTGCTTCACCTAATTCAACAAAGACTAAGAAAATTGAATTGTCTAAAGAAGAAGTATTAAGACGCTATGATTATATAAAAGATATAAATCATATTGAAAAAGAGACTTTGCAAGTAAAAGGCAAGCTTATTGCTATGGATGTTAAAACTAAACGTTTTAAATTGCTATTAGACGATGGTTCTATAAAAGCAGGAGAAGTAGGAAATGAGCTTCTTGAATCAACCTCTTTTGAATTACCAAATAGCTATGATGCTAAAATAGATGTTGAAAAATATATTGATATTAAACAGAATTGTACAAAGGAAAAGGTTGTTTTAAAAACTCTTGTTAAGAGTTTTTGTTAGTTACTTTTTACTGTAAAAACTCATATAACTATTCTTGAAATTGAAGTTGCAAGGCATATATAGTGTCTAATTTAAAATGGAAGAAATTATACAATTTCGGAGACTTAACAAGTGCCTTGTTTGTATCAAATGCATCAGAGCCACATCCACTATTTCTTACCTAACACTTAGGGACAAAAATTATTATAGGAATTGTGTTTAATTTAAAGCTTTTACACTTGATTATTGTCTTAATATATTAGCTAAATGGAATTGTGGCATAGCTAGAAAAACGGTAGCGGCATTAGTTACCTCAGAAGGATTACATCCGTAAGGGGGAACAATGGCTTCCTCTAATCTAACGGATGAGAGGAGGTGATGAATCATGCTAGAAATGATTTTAGAGATTATACTCTGGAGTATAAAGATCTGCACATCTGTGATAGAGCTTATTTCTACAATGAAAAAAACATCCCGCCATTCTGGTACCAACAGGAAGCGGGATTAATTTTCTGCAATTCTGAGGTAACTAGCCGTCTATCGGCTATGCCACTCTATATATTATTCTATCTCTTTTTAATTTATAGTCAATATTCCTTATCTATTTTATATGAGCTAAATATTTTACTAAAAAACTCTACCCATCTGTGATAGAGCTTATTTCTACAATGAAAAAAAACATCCCGCCATTCTAGTACCAACAGGAAGCGGGATTAACCAATCCATATTTCTGAGGTAACTAGCCGTCTATCGGCTATGCCACTTCAACTATTATTCTATCTCTTTTTAATTTGTAGTCAATATTTCATTGATAAGCTTTCTTTTTTGCATAGGAAATAGCATTTAAAAATCATGAATATAAGCATTACGCTCCAGCCAATTGCACAAGAAAATGCTATTCCCGATATTCCAAAAATAGGAGCGAGGATAAAGGTTGCAACAGTTCTTATTGAAGCTTGAATAAATGTATTTAATGCAGAAAGCTTCATCCTACCCATACCTCTAAAGAAGCCTTGCATACCATTAGTTAAGCCTGGAAGGATATAGAAGAATGCCATGTACCCAAGATATTGAGTTCCAAGTGCAATAACACTCTCAGCACTTTCACCTGTTACAAACATTGAAATAATTGGCTTTCTAAAAAGATATGTAAAAACTAATATGATGGCACCATATATAGCTTCAAGTAATAAACCTGCTTTTAAACCCTTTAATAGGCGATCTTTCTTATTTGCTCCCCTATTCTGAGCTTCATATGTTGATATCGCTGAGCCAATTCCCTGCTCAGGGATACATGCAAAGTCATCAAGCTTAGTTGCTGCATTATATGCTGCAATTGATGAAACTCCAAGCATATTAACTCTACCCTGTATTAGGACCTTACAAATTGGTTGAATTGCTTGCTGTAGTGCTGAAGGAGCTCCATATGCAAAGATTTTTTTAATTTCTTCCTTATCAAATTTAAAGGATGAAATATTTGGACAAATTGCTTTTTCCTTAAACCATATGTGGTAAATAGCAAGGATCGCAGAGACTCCCTCTGCAACTACAGTTGTCGTAGCTGAGCAAATAATTCCAAAGCCTAAAAAGCCGATAAAGATAACATCTAACAGTGCATTTAATATTGCTGAGAAGGCTAAAAACTTAAGAGGAGTTTTAGTGTCACCTGCGCTCTTTAAGCCCGCTGCGAGTGTATTATATATAAATGTAAAGGGTGTTCCTAAAAATGTTATAGCAAGGTATGAGGCGGTTATTTCCTTTATCTCGCTTGGAACCTGAAGTAAATTAGTAATATTAGCTGAAAATATAAAGCCAAAGGTTGAAATAACTAGAGCTGAAATAACACCAAGAGAGAGTGTCATAGCTAAGGTTGCTTTAAGCTTATCTAAATCCTTAGCGCCAAAGGCCTCACTCATTAAAACACCAGAGCCTATACACATACCCGATACACCTAAAATTACTAGGTTCATTACAGGACCAGCAATACCCTCTGCTGCTAATGCCTCAGGACCAATAAAACGTCCTGCGATTATTGAATCGATAGCGTTATAAGCAAGCTGAAGCCAATTACCAAGCAGCAATGGAAGTGCATACTTCCAAAGATGTGTATAAGCTCTACCAGTTGTCATATCACGCATAAGTGTGATGATAAGACAAAATATTTTGCTTCTTCAAGAGTGCATTCACTCAACCTTTAGCATTCTATAGCCAATTCCGCTGTGTTTGGATGTACCCAGGGCTATCAGGAGTTGGTTCAAGCTTCTTTCTTAGAGTTGCCATAAATACACGAAGGAATGCAATGTAATTATCCCAGCTTCTACCCCATATATTTTGAGTTATATAGGTATGAGTTAATACCTTTCCCAAATTATGTGATAGCAAGCATAAAAGCTTATACTCTATCGGAGTTAAATGAAGCTCCTGTCCATCTAAATAAGCACACCCTGAAGCATAATCTATCTTTAGCTTACCATTTTCAAATACAGAGCTTTCGCCTACTCCCTTTGATGCCATATATGATAATCGTCGTTGAATAACACGTAGTCTAGCAAGTAGCTCCTCAATTGAAAAAGGCTTTGTAAAGTAATTATCAGCTCCAGCATCAAGAGCTTCAATTTTATCACTATCCTCACTTCTTGCACTAATTACTATTATAGGAAGATTAGACCAAGAGCGAACCTTTTTAATTACTTCAACTCCATCTATATCTAGAAGTCCTAAATCAAGGAGCATAATATCAGGGTTATGAGAAAAGGCCTCTATAATAGTCTCCTCACCATTTACTGCTACAAGATATTTATAATCATTGGTTTAAAGTGTCGTTGTAATTAAGTTTCTAACAATCCTTTCTAGATGCTCTGAGAATATCTGCTTGGGCCTTACCACGCCCCTCTGCAACAGATTCATCAAAGTTTGCAAATAAAACTGTAAACCAAAGGATTATAGCAATTGTAAAGGTATATCCACTTTAAGCATCCTTAATTCCAAATAAAGAGACAATCTAAAGTATTGTTGTTAATATAGCTGATATA
Source organism: Bullifex porci (assembly GCF_009695635.1). Taxonomy (GTDB): domain Bacteria; phylum Spirochaetota; class Spirochaetia; order Sphaerochaetales; family Sphaerochaetaceae; genus Bullifex; species Bullifex porci. The sequence goes on along the minus strand of NZ_VUNN01000002.1, from coordinate 87,898 downwards.
AATACCAAGAACATTACTGGGTTAGGCTTTATATCCATCTTCTTAAATGAATCGACAATAGCTCTGGTAATTATCTTTTTATCGGCTAAACTATTATTTTTTTCATAAACTAATACTCCTTAAACACTAAAGAATTCAGCTAAAGGTCCTAATGATAGAGCAGGAAAGAAGCTTAAAGCACCAATTAGTAAGACGACAAATATTAGTAAAAAAATAAATAGTATATTACTAGTTGATAATATTCCGGAACTGGATTTAATCTTCTTTTTACTATATAGACTTCCTGCTATAGCTAAGGTTCCAACAGAGTTGACTTACCTGAATATGCTTGCCAGTTAGTATTTGTTACAAAGCTTGCAGCTGTATTGAAGGCTAAATCCCACTTTACATTTCCAAGTTTATCAGGGTTTAAAGGTAGATAGTATTGAGCTATCTGCAGCATAAAGAGGAAGATAAGACCAAATAGAGAGAACGCTAATACACTTAAAAGGTATTTTTCCAATCCATCTCCTCACTTGCATCAACTCCAGTGATACGGTAGATAAGTGCTTCTACTGGATTAAGAAATCTTGAAAGAATGGTCTTTTCACCAAACATTACCTTCTTTATGTATTTTCCAAGTGGTAGAGCAATTACTACTAGGATGACTGGATAAAGACAATATTGAATAATACTCATCATTATTTTTCATCTCCCTTAAGTAATAATTTCAAATACCAGAGCAATAAAGCTGTCATAACAAAGCCAATTAAATAAACAACGATATGCATTTTATACTCCTTCGAAAGGTATATTATTTCTTTTTGTTTAAAAGCGACGTTAAACAATCATGAAAGGTCTAAATATGAAATAAAGATTTTAAAACACAGAAAATAGAATATTCATAATCACCATTGTAGAGATGCAGACAGCTGAAAGTACAAATAGTGGAACTAATACAAATAAGATAAAGAATCCTATGACTGTATGGTTTTTAGCAAACATAGCAATTTTATAATCTATCCTTTGCTCAGTTCTTCTAAGGTGTCTTAAGACATGCATTATTAAACATTTACTACCTTTGATGTTAGAAAGGATATATATTTTGGGATAAAGTGTGTTATAAGGTATTTTTGCTCGTATCAAGATTGTATTAAGATGAATTTTCTTACCTAATAGAAGGAATATAAAATAATAGCTAAATTTTTATATATTTTACTTACAAACGATAAAAATTTATCTTTATCTATAATAAAATTTAACTATGAGTAAGCTTAAAGACGCTATTTATGGATTCGCAATTGGTGATGCATTAGGAGTTCCTTATGAATTCAAAGAGAGAGGAACCTTTAATTGTCAAACAATGATAGGTCATGGAACGTGGAACCAAAAGGCTGGTACCTTTTCTGATGATACATCCTTAACTCTAGCAACCTGTGCATCTATTAAGAAGTATGGAGTTATAAAATATCAAGATATAATGAAGCGCTTTACTAGATGGTACATCGATGGTGAGTATGCAATAGATAGAGTAGTATTTGATATTGGAAATACTACAATGTCTGCTATACATAAATTTGATGGAATTAATCCATTTTGTGGCGATACAGATGCTTGGTCAAATGGAAATGGCTCATTAATGAGAGTCCTTCCTTTAGCCTTTGTAAATAATATTACAGATGATGAGATCGCAAATGTTTCACGCTTAACTCATGCAAATAAGCTAAGCATCGATATTTGTATTAAATATGTTCGCTTAGCACAGGATATTATTAATGGAAATGCTGTAGAGCTTTCATATGAAGAGCCTATAAAGAGTACAGGCTTTGTTAAGGACACCTTTAATAGTGTTATTTATGCTTTTTCAACTACCTCATCCTACAAGGAATGTGTCTTAAAGGCTGTAAATCTAGGAGGAGACACAGATACTATTACTGCAATAGCAGGAGGCTTAGCTGGTATTAAGTATGGCTATGACTCAATACCAAGAGAGTGGATTAAAATACTCAGAGGTAAGGATATTATTGATTCTTGTTTGTTCTAAAGGTAAAAAAAAAACCGCCACCTACTGTGACGGCTTCAGGAATTAAATCCTGTTTACAAAGCTCTAGGATTAGACTTATTTATCTTCCTTATCAGCTTTCTTCTCAGCTTTAGCATCCTTCTTTTCTGTCTTTTCTACAAGCTCGAGGATTACCATTTCAGCTGCATCCCCTAGACGATTACCTGTCTTGAGGATTCTTGTGTAACCACCCTTACGTTCAGCGAACATAGGAGCGATCTCCTTGAAGAGCTTAGCTACGATTGCTTCATCGTAGATATCTCTTGCGATGATTCTGCGGTTGTGGACACTATCTTCCTTAGCGCGAGTAATCATCTTTTCAGCCATTCTCTTAACTTCGAGGGCCTTTGCTTTAGTGGTCTCGATTCTCTCATATCTGAAGAGTGATGTGACCATGTTGCGCTTAAGCGCCTTGCGCTCGCTAGAATTACGTGAAAGCGCATTGAAACCAATTCTATGCTTCATTTTCTTCTTCCTTGTTACCTGGAACTTTTATAGCAGTCTTTAAGATACTGTAATCAGTCATGCCGAGAGAAAGATTCCACTCCTTGAGCTTATCCTTAATCTCAGAAAGAGACTTCTTACCGAAGTTTCTTGTCTTGGCAATTTCTTCTTCAGTCTTCTTGGTCAGATCTCCAATCGTTCTGATGTTAGCATTCTTGAGACAGTTAGAGGAACGAACAGTGAGTTCGAGCTCTTCTACAGAGGTATCGAGAATCTTTCTAATTCTAGCTTCCTCCTCGTCGACCTCTTCATTGTTATTTACAAGGCTTTCATCGAAATTAATAAAGATTGAGAAATGCTCCTTGATAATCTTTGCAGCTTCTGCAAGAGCATCATCTGGAGAGATTGTACCATCTGTATAGATTTCGAGGATAAGTTTATCGTAATCGTTTCTCTGACCTACTCTAGTTGGTTCAATAGAGTACTTTACTCTCTTTACTGGAGAGAAGAAAGCATCAATTGAAATAACGCCGAGGTCTTCAGAATACTTCTCATTGAGTTCGGATGGAACATAACCACGACCGAGATTGATGTCTACAACCATTTCTAGATCACAATCATCCATCATTGTGAAGATCTCAAGATCCTTGTTAGTAATTGTAACATGATCCTTTTCGAAATCAGCACCAGTGATAATTCCAGGTCCCTTGCATGAGATTGTTAAGGTTGTTCCTTCGCAATCCTCAGGCATAGCAATCTGAAGTTTCTTTAGAGCAGCGATGATATCAGCAATATCCTCACGAACACCTGGGATTGGTTCATATTCGCTTGTGATAATATGTGGCTCACGTCCATCGTTTGAGAAGGTTGTGAACTGTACAGCTGTAACCGCATAGCCCTGAATGGATGAGAGTAGAACACGTCTAAGAGTGTTACCGACAGTAGTTCCAAAGCCTCTCTCAAAAGGATAAGCTACGAACTTACCATAATCCGGTGTCAACACATTCTGGTCATAGGAAATACCGGTAGGTTTTTTAAAACCCTTCAGTAGGTTTTTACGTGCCATGATTACTCCTTATACTTAAATATTGTGTTCAACGAACACAAAAAACCCTGGGAGCCAAGCTGGCCCCCTCTTTGGATCAGACACGACGTGTCTTTCTTGGGCGGCACCCGTTATGTGGAATAGGGGTAACGTCGCGAATTGATTTAACCTTGAGTCCGAGAACACCAAGAGTTCTAATTGCACTTTCACGACCAACACCTGGTCCCTTAACGAATACATTAACTTCCTTGAGACCGAAGTCCATAGCCTTCTTAGCTGCTGTCTCACATGTTGTCTGAGCTGCATAAGGAGTACTCTTCTTAGCACCTCTAAATCCGAGACCACCTGCTGAAGCCCAGGAAAGTGCGTTGCCACCAAGGTCTGTAACAGTGATGATAGTGTTGTTGAAAGTTGCCTGAATATAGACATTACCTTCAATAACTGTCTTCTTAGCTTTTCTTTTTACATTAGCCATACTATTTACCTAACCCTTATTTCTTCTTTCCTGCAACGGTCTTTTTCTTACCCTTGCGTGTACGTGCGTTGGTCTTAGTTCTCTGACCACGAACAGGAAGACCCTTTCTGTGTCTGAGACCACGGTAACAACCGATATCCATCAGACGCTTGATGTTGAGTGCAACTTCAGTTCTGAGGTGACCTTCAATTTTATATTCTTCTTCAATCACCTTTCTTAAAAGTGCGATATCATCAGCGGAAAGAGTATTGATTCTAACTTCCGGATCGATATTTGTTTTCTTACAAATCTCTTCAGCGGAAACTCTACCAATGCCATAGATATAAGTCAGGGCAATCTTGACTGCCTTATTAGGCAAGTCTACACCTGCAATACGTGCCATATATTAAAGGCCTCCTAGATTATTTTTGTCTCTGCTTGTGCTTTGGGTTTTCACAGACAATGCGTACAACTCCTGCACGTCTGATGACCTTGCACTTGTCACAAATCGGTTTAACACTTGCTCTTACTTTCATAGTTAAAGCTCCTAAATTTTTTTGGTCTTGCGGCCTGAGCCGACAAATCCGTCGTGGTGATGCATCTTCATGAGACCATCAAGCTGTCTAACAGTGTCAAGGCATACACCAACCATGATGATAAGTGATGTACCGCCGAAGAGCATTGCTACTGCAGCAGGGAAGTTGAAGAACTTCTGAATCAGTGTTGGGATCAGAGCGATGAAAGCAAGGAAAATTGCACCAGGAAGAACGATTCTGTTGAGAACCTTAGTAAGATATTTCTCCATGTTCTCGTTCTTGACGCCAGGGATTGAACCACCGTTGTCTCTGATGTTCTTAGCCATCTCGATCGGATTTAAACTGATCTGAGTATAGAAGAACGCAAAACCTATAATCAGCAGGGTGTAGATAATTAGATAAGGGGCACCCTGAGGATCTAAGAAATTAGCGACTGACTGCAACCATCTTACATTATTTCCTAGGGATGATGCAATCTGAAGCGGGAAGGTAAGTAGCGCAGAAGCAAAGATAACTGGGATAACACCTGATGGGTTAATCTTAAATGGAATATAAGATGAACCTGCACCGTACATCTTTCTACCTACTACTCTCTTTGCATAGTTTACAGGAATCTTTCTCTGTCCCTGTTCCTCGAATACAACCATGATTACTACTAATACAAACATGATAATAACAAGGATAAGTGCTACAGGGTTGAGTGTACCTGCTGAGATGCTACTAATTAAAGTACCAAATGCAGAAGGCATTCTTGCTACGATACCTGCAAAGATTAAAAGAGAAATACCGTTTCCGATTCCGTGCTGAGTAATCTTATCACCGAGCCAGATGAGGAGCATTGAGCCTGCTGTTGTACTGATCATAGCAACAATAGTGAATAGAACTGTGCTATCGATAGTTACAATGTTAAATCCATAGCTTTCTATTGACTTTGCATATACAGTAACGACTAGGGCCTGAATCATACATACGAGGATTGTACCATAGCGTGTATATTGCTGAATCTTCTTGCTACCATGAGGATCCTGAGCGAGCTTCTTAAGAGAAGGTACAACTAGCATCAAAAGCTGAACAATAATCTGTGTACTGATATAAGGCATTACACCGAGCATGAACAGTGAGAAGTTACTAAAAGCACCACCTGAGAAGAAGTTCAGGTACTCCGCAAATCCAATTGTTGAGGAATTGCTCTGGAGCATGAAGTAGTTCTCGAGAACGTTAGGATCAATACCAGGAATTGGAATCACTGTTCCGATACGGCTTACAACAAGTAAGCCGATCGTAATAAGTACTTTAGTTCTGATGTCCTTCATTCTCATCATATCTGTGAGTGAATTTGACATGATTACCTTCTTTTATTATTTTACGGAGCAACCTGCTGCCTCGACAGCTGCCTTAGCAGACTGAGACATCTTTACTCCTTCAAAAGCGACTTTCTTTGTAAGGCTGCCGTTTGACAAGACCTTAACCTGAACACCTACACCCTTAACGATACCCTTCTCTTTAAGAGTCTCGAGGCTAACTGTCTCTCCATCAGCATAATTTGCGCTGATAGTATCAAGGGAGATAACTTCATAAGTTACCTTAAATGGTGCATTAGAGAAGCCGCGACGTGCAACACGTCTGTAAAGAGGCATCTGTCCACCTTCGAAACCAAGGCGAACACCACCGCCTGAACGGCTGTTCTGTCCATCATGACCGCGACCGCATGCTCTACCCTTAGAAGAAGCGCCACGACCAACAATGGTCTTTTTTGCATTTGCACCGTATGGTGCGTTAATCTGTCCCATCTTACATCTCCTCAACTTTTACTAAGTGAGCTACAGTGCGAACCATACCGAGAGTGGCAGGTGTTGCAGCATGAACAACAGAGCTGTGCATCTTACCAAGGCCAAGAGCCTTAACAGTCTTTCTCTGCTTTGGAAGACTGCCTGCAACTGAATGGATGAGTGTGATTTTGATCTGTTTTTCTGCCATGATTAACCCCACATTTCCTTCAAAGATTTGCCTCTGTTAGCAGCAACCTTCTTTGCATCAAAAAGATTTTCAAATGCATCGAAAGTAGCCTTTACAGTATTGATAGAGTTCTTAGAACCAAGAGACTTACTAAGCATATCCTTGATTCCAGCTGCATCAGCAACAGCACGAACAGCACCACCAGCGATAACACCTGTACCAGGAACTGCTGGGCGAACAAGAACACTTGCGCTCTTGAACTTACCAAGCATTTCGTGTGGGATTGTGTTACCCTTCAAAGGTACTGTGATGAGGCTAGCTTTAGCCTTATCTGTTGCCTTTCTAATAGCATCTGTTACGTCGTTAGCCTTACCAAAGCCGTAACCTACTCTACCGTCACCATAACCTACAACTACAAGAGCAGCGAAAGAGAATCTTCTACCACCCTTAACTACCTTAGCAACACGGTTGAGTTTGATAAGTTTTTCTACGTATCCGTCTTTAACTTCTTTTTCTCTAGCTTTTTCCATATCAAACTCCTTAGAACTTAACACCAGCTGCACGAGCACCGTCAGCGATAGCCTTTACGATACCATGGTAGATATAACCATTACGATCAAAAACTACTGCATCGATATTCTTCTCAAGAAGTCTCTTTCCAACAACTTCACCGAGCTTTGTAGCATCAGCAACTGTGTTCTTAAGACCTTTGAGGTCAGCTTCAACTGTAGAAGCAGAGACAAGAGTCTTTCCTGCAACATCATCGATGACCTGAACATACATATGAAGATTACTTCTGAAAACAGTCATGCGTGGTCTTTCTGGAGTACCAGAAATTCTCTTTCTGATGTGTGCCTTACGCTTAGCTAATTTGCGATTTTTATCGACAATCCTGTTCATTTGCTATACCCCTTATTTCTTACCACCGGACTTACCAACCTTGCGGCGGATATTCTCGGTTTCATACTTGATTCCCTTACCCTTATAAGGTTCAGGAGCTCTGAGGGAACGAATCTCGGCACAGACCTGACCGACCTTTGCCTTATCGATACCGAAGATAGCAACCTTAGTACCATCGACCTTAGCTGTAATGCCTTCAGGAATGATGTAATCGATAATTGTTGAGTAACCGAGGCTGAGAGTAAGAACATTATCCTTAAGCTCTGCTCTGTAACCTACACCATTGATTACAAGAACCTTTGTAAAGCCCTGACTTACACCAATAATCATATTATGGATTAGCTGGCGATAAAGTCCGTGACAGCTTCTTGATGCCATCTCGTCATCATGACGTGTAACGATGACTTCGTTATCCTTTACCTCGATAGCGACTTCTGATCTAGTTGGCTGTGTGAGCTTGCCTTTTGGACCTTCTACTGTAATTAATCCATCAGCAACTGTGACCTTAACACCAGCAGGGATTGCAACAGGTAATTTACCAATACGTGACATTTATTCCTCCCTTACCAGATAGTGCAGATCAATTCGCCACCAACCTTGTTCTCAGAGGCTTTTTTACCTGTGATAACGCCAGTTGAAGAAGAGACTACCACAACACCATGGCCATTGTAGACACGTGGCATATCCTTGTAACCGCTGTAAACACGGCGACCAGGAGTGGAGATACGCTCAAGACCATGAATGACTGGTGCCTGAGCATCATCGTACTTAAGGTATACTCTGATAACTGATTGGTTATCCTTTGTAACCTTCTTAAAATTCTTGATGAAACCTTCATTCTTCATGATCTTAATGATCTGGAGTTTCATCTTGCTACTTGAAATATCAACTTTCTCGTGCTTAGCCAGACTAGCATTTCTGATCTTAGTCAGCATATCAGCAATTGGATCACTTACTGCCATATCTCTCTCCTACCAGCTAGATTTGGTAACGCCAGGGATCTGGCCTTCACTTGCAAGCTTGCGGAAACAAACTCTGCACATATCAAACTTGCGCATATATCCACGAGGACGTCCACAAATTCTGCAACGATTATAAGAACGTGTGCTGAATTTTGGGTCCTTATTACATTTAACGATTAAAGACTTCTTTGCCATTACTTAAGCTCCTTATTTCGCAAAAGGCATGCCGAGCTTCTTAAGCAGGGCAAATGCTTCCTCGTCAGTTTTAGCAGAAGTGACGATTGCAATGTTGAGGCCACTTACTCTCTCAATTTTATCAAAGTCGATTTCTGGGAAGATAATCTGTTCTGTGATACCGAGTGAGTAGTTTCCGTGTCCATCGAATGCATTAGGATTTACACCCTTGAAGTCCTTGACACGAGGAAGTGCGATGCTGATGAGTCTCTCGAGGAAGTACCACATGTTATCACCTCTGAGTGTAACCATAGCACCAATTTCCTGTCCCTCTCTAACCTTGAAGTTAGCGATTGACTTTCTAGCTCTTGTCTTTACAACATGCTGGCCAGAAATCTGCTCGAGTTCCTTTACAGCTGCATCAAGAAGCTTTTTGTTAGTTGTTGCTTCACCAACACCAACAGAAAGTGTGATCTTCTCAATAGCTGGGATTTGCATGACAGATGAGTAACCGAACTCCTTTAAGAGCTCAGGTGCAACTGTTTCAGTGTACTTAACTTTGAAATTAGGGATAAATTTATCAGCCATTTTTAGAGTACCTCACCTGTCTTTTTTGCATAACGAACTTTTTTATCGTTATCAAGCTTGTATCCGATCTTAGATTCCTTATCCTTGCTTACTAAAGCAACGTTAGAAACATGAATCGGAGCTTCAACTACCATGATACCGCCCTTATCCTGCTGGCTCTTCTTTTTCATGGTCTTTGAAACCATGTTAGCGCCCTGGACGATAACCCTTTCGGTTTCTGGGTCGATCTTCACAATCTTACCGATCTTGCCTTTATCCTTACCTGCAATAATCTTGACTGTGTCGTTTTTCTTTAGTCTCATGTCTGTTCTCCTACAACACTTCCGGTGCGAGTGAAACGATCTTCATATAGCCATCACGAAGCTCACGAGCTACTGGGCCAAAGATACGCTTTCCGCGTGGGTTATTGTTGGCATCGATGATAACACAAGCGTTGTCATCGAACCTGATATAGGTACCGTCAGGTCTGCGGTATTCCTTCTTTGTACGAACGATAACTGCCTTCAAAACGTCACCCTTTTTGATAGTTCCGTTTGGAAGAGCATCCTTAACAGCAACTACGATGATGTCGCCTACTGAAGCAACATATCTATGGCTACCGCCAAGGACCTTGATGCACTGCACACGCTTTGCACCACTGTTGTCCGCTACATTCAAATAAGTCTGCATCTGTACCATAACAGTTCTCCTTAGCGTGCTCTTTCGACGATCTTCTCAAGTCTCCAGCACTTGTCCTTGCTGAGGTGACGACACTCTACTACTGTTACTGTGTCGCCTACATGAGCATCATTCTTCTCGTCATGAGCCTTGATCTTCTTAGTACTGTTAACGTACTTCTTGTAGAGAGGGTGAAGGGTTCTATTGGTAACCTCAACAACGATGGTCTTGTCCATCTTGTCGCTCACTACAATACCGTTAAAAGATTTCTTTCTAGCTTCCATTTCTAGCCTCTCTACTTAGATGCCTTGGCAATGCCAATATCTGCTTGGTGAATAAGTGTGTTCAAGCGTGCAACGTCTCTCTTTACTGTTCTAAGTGCGAGAGGGTTGTCAATGTGACCAAGGACCTTCTGCATTCTAAGATTGAAAAGTTCCTTTCTTAACTTATCACGCTCTGCACAAAGCTCGGCGTAGTTCATTTTCTTAATGTTCTTTTTCATTTTCTACTCCTTACTCCTGTGCAGCTCTTGAAACAAACTTTGTCTTAATTGGGAGCTTGGATGCTGCAAGCTGAAGAGCTTCTCTTGCGAGAGTCTCATCGACACCGCCCATCTCAAACATAATTGCACCTGTCTTAACAACTGCTACCCATCCTTCTGGAGCGCCCTTACCATTACCCTGTCTTGTTTCAGCAGGTTTCTTTGTGTAAGGCATATCAGGGAAGATACGGATCCAGACTTTACCACCACGCTTTACGTGACGTGTCATAGCGACACGGGCAGCCTCAATCTGACGGTTGGTGATCCAAAGTGGCTCTGTAGCCATGAGGCCATATTCACCAAATGCCAGTGTGTTGCCTCTGTGAGCAACTGCATCACGAGTACCGCGCTGCTTTTTTCTGTATTTAATTCTCTTTGGACTAAGCATGACTTAACTCCTTGAAGCATCATCGGTCTTCTTCTTGAGAACACCGCCTGCATCCTCTTCATTAGATGCGTGATCATAAATCTCGCCGTTGAAGACCCAAACCTTGATACCGATAGCACCGAAAGATGTGTTAGCAGTAGCAAAACCGTAGTCGATATCTGAGCGGAGAGTGTGGAGAGGTACACGACCTTCCTTCATCCACTCTGAACGAGCGATTTCAGCACCACCGAGACGTCCTGAGCACTTAATCTTAATACCCTGAGCACCACCAGCAATAGCACGTGAAACACAGTTCTTCATTACACGGCGGAAAGCACCTCTATTCTCGAGCTGCTTAGCAACTGAGAGAGCGATAATCTGAGCATCAACTTCAGGCTTCTTGATCTCTTTGATCTTGATCTGAACCTTCTTATCTGTAAGCTTCTGCATTGCTTCGCCAATCTTCTCAACGTTAGCACCCTTAGCACCAATAATGATACCAGGACGAGCTGTTGCGATAACGAGTGTAATGCGCTGTGGCTTACGAACAATCTCAACATCTGCAATATCTGCACCCTGTACTTCAGGGCATGCGAGAAGTGCCTTTCTTAATACGAGATCCTCATGGAGAGTGTCAGCGTATTCCCTTGGGTCTACATACCACTTTGACTTCCATGTCTTGTTTACACCAAGTCTAAGTCCTATTGGATTAACTTTCTGTCCCATTACTTACCTACCTTAACTTTCTCGTCTACTACAACGGTAATATGAGACATTCTCTTTAAGAGGATGTCGCGCTTTCCATGGGAACGTGCCCATACTCTCTTCATACGTGGACCGTCATCTACTAATAGAGCTGCTACATAGAGAGAATCCTCATCTAGCTTTCTGTTAGTATTTAAAGCGTTTGCACCTGCGGACTTGAGAACTTTCAGAATAAGGCGAGCGCCTTTCTGTGGCATTGCTTCAAGAATGGCTACAGCTTCTGGATATGCCTTGCCTCTAACTAAGTTAGCAACAGGACGTACCTTTGAAGGTGAAACCAGTAAATACTTAGCAATTGCTTGATAACCTTTCTTAGTTTCCATCATTTTTACCTATTATTTACCCTTCTTGTCAGATGCATGGCCACGGAAAACACGTGTAGGAGCGAACTCACCGAGCTTGTGACCTACGAGGTTTTCAGTAACGAAAACTGGGATCCATGTCTTACCATTATAAACTGAGATAGTAAAACCAACCATATCTGGGATGATTACACTACTTCTTGAGTAAGTCTTGATCATTTGCTTCTGACCAGCTTTATTTGATGCTTCCACCCTTTTAAGAAGACTCTCGTCTACAAAAGGGCCTTTCTTAATTGACCTTGCCATTTGTTTCTCCTACTACTTGCGCTTCTTAACAATAAATGAGTTAGAAGGGTTCTTCTTAGAACGAGTCTTCGCACCCTTGGTAGGTTTACCCCAAGGAGTAACAGGATGACGTCCAGCAGCTGTCTTACCTTCACCACCACCATGTGGGTGATCGATTGGGTTCATAACAACACCACGAACTTTAGGTCTCTTTCCGAGGTGACGTGATGCACCAGCCTTTCCGAGGGAAACGTTCATGTGATCTTCATTTCCAAGCTCACCAATAGTTGCCATGCATTCGCCGAATACCATTCTCATCTCACCTGATGGGAGACGGAGTGTAACATAGTCACCTTCCTTAGCAACGACTGTAGCACCAACACCAGCTGATCTTACTAACTGACCACCACGACCGAGTGTTAACTCTACGTTGTGAACAAGAAGACCGAGTGGGATGTTCTTAAGTGGAAGTGCATTACCAACTGTAAGAGGTGCATTTGGTCCAGCAACAACTGTCATACCAACTTTGAGTCCCTTTGGTGCGATGATGTATCTCTTTTCACCATCAGCATAGAATACGAGAGCGATGTTAACGCTTCTATTTGGATCGTATTCAATTGTCTTTACAACACCAGGTACGCCAGCCTTGCTACGCTTAAAGTCAATAACACGATAAGCTCTCTTATGACCGCCGCCTCTGCGTCTAACGCTGATTCTACCGAAAGTATCACGACCTGCTGTCTTATTAAGGCTGGTTGTGAGTGACTTCTCTGGCTTAGTAGCTGTTATTTCAGTGTTAACCAAAACGGTCTTCTGGCGAAGGCCTGGAGTATTAGGTTTATATGATTTTAAAGCCATTTTTAACCTCTCCCTTATACGCCTTCAATGGCCGAAATGGACTGACCCTTGGCCAAAGTTACGACAGCCTTCTTCCAAGAAGCTGTGGTTCCCTTAATGTAACCGCCCTTACCTCTTGAATACTTTGGCTTGCCTTTCATATTCATAACATTACAAGAAAGAACTTCTACTTTGAAGATTTCCTTCACAGCAGCCATGATCTCAAACTTATTAGCCTGTGGATCAACGCGGAAAGTATACTTCTTGCATTCATTCTCACGAGCGATAGTAGATTTTTCGCTCACAATTGGTTCAATGATTACTTGATCTGCTCTCATCTTACTCACCCTTATCTCTCACCATAGAACTTACCAAGTTCAACAGCTGCACTCTCAAGAACGAGAATCTTTCTTCCGTAAAGAAGCTCTTTAGCGGAAAGCTTGTCATAAGCAAGAACATGTAAGTAAGGAATGTTTCTTGCTGAACGACGAATCATTGCATCATCATCCTTCATAACAATAACTGTTCTCTGGTTCTCTGTCTCAAATGCTTTCATGATCTGAGCAAGATCTTTAGTCTTACCATTCTCGCTAGTGAAATCCTCAACTACTACAAGGCGGTCTTCCTGTACACCAAGACTTAAAAGACTCTTATAAGCAAGACGCTTAACCTTCTTTGGTGTTGTGTAGGAGTAATCGCGTGGTTTTGGTCCAAAGATTGTACCACCGCCAACCATTACTGGGGACTTCTTATCACCGCGACGAGCGCTTCCTGTACCCTTCTGCTTGAAAGGCTTTGTATTGCTGTAGTTTACTTCAGCACGTGTCTTTGTGCATGCAGTGCCAACACGACGGTTAGCGAGTTCGTTTTTTACAGCATAATAGATAGCACCATCAGAAACCTCTCTTGCGAAGACTTCCTCATTGAGCTCGACAGTGCGGATCTCTTTAGCTGATGTTGAATAAACTTTTGCTTCCATATGTCGCTCCACTACTTCTTAATCGCTTTTCTAACGATGACAGTACTCTGAGTAGGTCCTGGGATAGCACCCTTAACCATGAGAACCTGCATTTCACTGTCAACTGCAACCACTTTCAAGTTCTGAACTGTGGTCTTCTCATTTCCCATATGACCGGCCATTCTGTGACCCTTAAAAGTACGGGAAGGTGTTGATGACATTGCTGTACCACCAAGATCTCTGTGGAACTTAGAACCGTGAGTTGCACGACCACCACCGAAACCATAACGCTTCATACCGCCCTGGTAACCCTTACCTTTAGAAGTACCAGTTACGTCGACGAAAGCAATATCCTTAAACATATCTACACCGAGTACATCACCGACTTTGACATCAGAGTCAAAATCTCTCATTTCCATAACAGTCTTCTTTGGATCACAAACTTCACCAAATTGACCAGCATATGGCTTTGAAGCACGGTCTTTCTTCATGTCGCCTGTAGCCAAAACAGCTGCGGAGTAACCATTCTTCTCCTCTGTTCTGTTAGCAACAACAACATTGTCCTCTATTTTAATTACTGTCACAGGAGTTAAAACGCCTTTAGCATCAAATACCTGTGTCATTCCTATTTTTTTGCCGATAAGCCCTAACATCTCTTACCTCAACTTCTCACTGTTTAATTTCAACGTCCACACCAGCTGGGAGTTCGAGTTTCATAAGGGCTTCCACAACCTTTGGTGTAGGCTCCAAAATGTCAATCAATCTCTTGTGTGTTCTCATCTCGAACTGTTCGCGAGCCTTCTTATTTACATGAGGTGATCTCAAGACAGTATACTTATTGATACGTGTTGGAAGAGGCACTGGACCGGATACTTTTGCACCGGCTTTAACAACTGTTGAAACAATACTTTTTGAGCTCTGCTCAACGAGTTCAACATCAAAGCCTCTGAGTTTTACACGAATTCTTTCATTAGCCATTTTCAAAAATCTCCAAAAATCTAATCTTGTCTGGGGTCTCTTGACCCCGACAAGCTATAAAAAACTAATCAGTCCTGGATCTCAGTTACCTGACCGGAAGCAACTGTTCTACCACCTTCACGAATAGCGAAGCGGAGACCCTTATCCATAGCAACCTTGTGGATGAGCTCTACGTTGATCTCTGTGTGGTCGCCTGGCATTACCATTTCCTTACCTGCTGGAAGTGTAACTGTACCTGTGATATCAGTTGTTCTGAAATAGAACTGAGGTCTGTAACCTGAGAAGAATGGGGAGTGTCTACCACCTTCATCCTTGCTGAGTACGTATACAGTACCTGTGAACTTTGCGTGTGGTGTGATTGACTTTGGCTTAGCAAGAACCTGACCACGAACAACTTCCTTCTTATCAACACCTCTGAGGAGAGCACCAATGTTATCACCAGCCTGACCTTCATCGAGGAGCTTGTTGAACATTTCAACACCAGTTACAACAGAATCCTTAGTTTCCTTGATACCTACGATAGATACTGGATCGTTAACATGGATAACACCAGATTCAACTCTACCTGTTACTACAGTACCACGACCTGAGATTGAGAAGATATCTTCGATAGGCATTAAGAATGGCTTATCAACTGCTCTCTCTGGGAGTGGGATGTAAGCATCCATTGCATCAAGAAGTTCGTCAATACACTTTGTAGCAGCTGGATCGTCTGGGTTTGTCATTGCCTGGTAAGCACTACCTCTAATAACTGGGCAGTTAGCACCATCGAAACCATACTCTGTGAGAAGGTCTCTCATTTCTTCTTCAACGAGGTCGATAAGTTCAGGATCGTCAACCTGATCGCACTTGTTGATGAATACGATGATACATGGTACACCAACCTGTCTAGCGAGGAGGATGTGTTCCTTTGTCTGAGCCATTGCACCATCTGTAGCAGCAACTACGATGATAGCGCCATCCATCTGAGCAGCACCTGTAATCATGTTCTTGATGTAGTCAGCGTGGCCCGGGCAGTCTACGTGTGCATAGTGGCGGTTCTTTGACTGATACTCTACGTGTCTTGTGTTGATGGTGATACCACGAGCTTTTTCTTCTGGTGCGTTATCAATTGCATCGTAAGCAAGAGCCTTATCACCGAACATTCTAGCACAGTGTGCTGTGATAGCAGCTGTGAGAGTGGTCTTACCATGGTCTACGTGACCAATAGTACCTACGTTTACGTGTGGCTTGGTTCTCTCGAATTTTTCCTTTGCCATCAGTTCCTCCTTGTGACTCATATGTCACAAATTCAATATTATTGTCATAAAGGCCCAAGCCTTTACTAATTTCCGAGGTACAAACTGATTGCGTTTTTCTAGTGAACTAAAAAGAGGATCCAGAGGTCGACAATGTACTTGTCAAAGCCGACATACGTTTAAGCTATCAAAAAACTTATCATCTGGAACCACCCTACCATCACTATCAAAAGTTGCAGTCGGTTTGGCTCTCAAAAACGCACTAGGACATGACCGTAGTGCGGACACTTTAAGTAATATATTTCAAAGATATTTTTTTGTCAACACTCTTTTTCTCTTTTATTTCCTTTTATTAGGGTAATTTAATTAGATGAAAAAATGTTGGTTTTGTGCAAAAAAAGTATGCAAAAATAAAAAAGCTCATAGTCTTAATAGAGCTACGAGCTTTTAGCGTAATTTTAGCTTAACTATTTAATCTTAGGAGCTGGCTTAGTATCAGGCTGGTTAACCTCTCTGCTACTAACTCTACCCTCTGGCTTAATTTCTCCAGCCTGAGTAAGAGACCACTTAGTAAGTGTTGGGCCAACTAATTCGTAAATTAATACACCAAATAGAATGACACTTCTAAGCATTGTTCCATCTGCAAGGTTTGAAGCAGTTAATGCCATACCTAAGGCTACCCCTGCTTGTGGTAAAAGTGTAATACCAAGGTGTTGCTGAATTATTGGAGATGTATGCTCAAGCTTACATGAAATATATGCACCACCAATCTTACCAACAGAACGGAAGATCATATAGATAACACCAATCATGATAACAAGTGGGTTAGCAAGTACTGTTAAGTTAAGCTCTGCACCACTTAAGATAAAGAAGAGCATGTTTAATGGAGCTGTCCATCTCTCTACTCTGCTCATAAGCTCCTCACTTGTTTCACATATATTACAGAAGATAGTACCTGTAAGCATACAAACAAGTAAGAGTGAGAAGCCTACATGAACTCCTCCAACAACAAATGTCTTCTGTGAAATACCTACTGTAAGGAGTACAAATGCAACTGCAAGTGCAAGACGCTTACTTCTAGAGTGGAAATAAACCTCTAACCAATTAAGTAGTAGTCCTGCTGCAACACCTAATAGTACAGATACTCCAATTTCAATAAGTGGCTCAACTAATACTGTAATAATACTAATTGCACCTGTTTCTAATGCTGTAGCAATACCAAATGAAACAGAGAAGAGTACAAGTCCTACTGCATCATCAATAGCAACTACCATCAATAAGAGCTTTGTTAATGGACCTTCAGCTTTATATTGGCGAACAACCATTAGAGTTGCTGCTGGAGCTGTAGCAGCCGCAATAGCACCTAAGGTAATTGCTGAGGAGATAGATATAATTGAAGGGAAAATAAAATGTAGAGTAACAAGAGCAATATCTACAACTAATGTAGTAATTACAGCCTGGAGTATACCTACTGTTATAGCAGCTCTACCCATAACCTTTAAATCTTTCAACCTAAATTCATTTCCGATTGCAAAAGCAATAAAGCCAAGTGCTGTTTGGCTAATAATTTCAAGTGTACCTACTTGAGCTAGGCTTGTAAAACCAAGTCCATCAACACCTAGTTTTCCAAGACAGAATGGACCAATGATAAGTCCTGCGATTAAATATGCTGTAACAGCAGGAAGGTTAACAAGCTTTGCTAATCTTGACATCATTAAGCCTGCGATCAACGCAAAAGCGAGTGTAATAAGAATTGTATCCACATTAACCTCTTTAAATATATTTTAATAATTCCGACACATATAATAATGAGTTGTGAGTTTGTATACAACTAGGTAGCTAAAAAGTTTAACATTTGTTTGCTTAATATTTACAATTAATAAAGATAGTAATGTAAAAAATGGTATAAAGGATAAAAATTTACCATCCTCTCCTTGATTATATAGTCAAAACTATCTTACATTATTCTTAATTAAGGAGACAAATTATGGATTATCAGTATAGAACAAAAGGTACCTGCTCTCAGTTAATCGACTTTTCTATCGATGAAAATGGAAAGCTTCATAACGTAAAGTTTACAGGTGGCTGTAATGGAAACCTAAAGGGTATCGGTAAGCTTGTTGAGGGTGAGGATGCTTTAGCTGTTGCCAATAAGGTTGCTGGAACTACATGTGGCTTTAAACAGACAAGCTGTCCTGACCAGCTTGCAAAGGCAATCTTAAGCGTATTAGAAAAGTAAATTATTTTATTTTTAAGTAGGGTCTACATCATCTGTAGACCTTATTTTTTTACAAAAAAAAAGAGACAGAATTTAATCTGTCTCCTTTCATTTTCAAGGTAAGAAAAACTACCATCTGAAATGAGTAAATGCCTTGTTGGCATCTGCCATTCTGTGTGTATCTTCCTTCTTCTTGAATGCAGCACCTGTTGAGTTATATGCATCTAAGAGTTCGTTAGCGAGCTTTTCAGCCATGCTCTTACCAGAACGAGCTCTTGCAGCAGCGATGATCCATCTCATTGCAAGTGCTTCTCTTCTTGGCTCTCTGATCTCAGTAGGAACCTGGTATGTTGAACCACCAACACGGCGACTCTTTACTTCTACCATAGGCTTTACGTTATCAAGTGCCTTGTTAAAGACATCGATAGCAGCTTCACCACTCTTCTCAGCAACTGACTCTAGTGCGCTATAAATAATCTTTGAAGCAACACCCTTCTTTCCATCAACCATCATGCGGCAGATGAACTTCTCAATAACCTGGCTGTTGTAAACAGCATCTGGTGTAACAACTCTAACAGGAGTTTTTGAACCTCTTGACATTCTACTACCCTCCTATCAAGCCTTTGGCTTCTTAGCACCGTACTTAGAGCGGCTTCTCTTTCTATCTGCAACACCAAGTGTATCCTTAGAACCACGAATGATGTGATAACGTACACCAGGAAGGTCCTTTACTCTTCCACCTCTGATAAGAACAACAGAGTGTTCCTGGAGGTTATGACCGATACCAGGGATGTATGCAGTTACTTCGATTCCATTAGAGAGACGAACACGAGCAACCTTTCTCAAAGCTGAGTTAGGCTTCTTAGGTGTTACAGTCATTACTCTAGTACATGTGCCTCTCTTCTGAGGGCATCCTTCAAGAGCTGGGGACTTAGTCTTGTTCTTAAGACTTGTTCTACCCTTTCTTACAAGCTGATTAATAGTAGGCATCTTACGATACGCTCCTTAATTTATATCTCTAGGACCTTCCTCACAAGGTCCTAGAATATGCCGCACAAGCGGCATACTTCATAAAAGCTGCAGTCAGCATGAGACTTTAGCAAAAACCTCAAGATTAATGTGCCAACAGGCTAATCAATCGTCGAAGCCCTCATCGATTTCAACAGAGTCGATGTCTGCTACGTCTCCTACAACCTTCATATCTGCTAATGTTTCAGTATCAAGCTCATCATCGTCAATTTCTTCAACCTTTAGATTTTTCTTAGCCTTATCAACTGACTTCTGAAGCTCGAGTAACTTTTCGTCATCAAGGTGAATCTGTCGGTATTTCTTCATACCTGTACCAGCAGGAATGAGGTGACCGATAACAACATTCTCCTTAAGTCCTCTAAGTTCATCTTTACTACCAGCAATTGCCGCATTTGTCAAGACCTTTGTAGTCTCCTGGAATGAAGCAGCTGAAATAAATGAGTCAATAGAGAGAGAAGCTCTAGTAATACCAAGGAGAATTGGTCTTGCAACAGCTGGCTGACCACCTTCCTTAATAGTTCTTTCGTTCTCTTCTAAGAACTTATGCTTATCTACTTGCTGCTGGAAGATAAACTTTGTATCACCAACATCAAGGATCTGAACCTTTCTAAGCATCTGGCGGATAATGATACCAAGGTGCTTATCATTGATATCTACACCCTGCTGTCTATAAACCTGCTGTACCTCATCAACTAAGAAGGACTGAAGTGCATTTTCACCTAAGATATTAAGAATATCATGTGGGTCCTTAGCTCCATCACAAAGTGGTTCAGCAGCTACTACTGTATCTCCATCACGAACTAGGATGTTAGAGCCCATTGGTACGACATGCTTAAATACCTTACCAAATGCATCCTTAACATTGATAATTCTCTTACCCTTAGTAACAGCACCAATTTCAACGGTACCAGAAACCTGAGCAAGAACAGCTGGATCCTTTGGCTTTCTAGCTTCGAAGAGCTCTCCAACTCTTGGAAGACCACCAGTAATATCCTTTGTCTTTAAGGAAGCCTTAGAGAGCTTAGCAAGAACAGTACCAACACCAATCTTAGCACCCTCTTCTACCTGGAGGTATGCACCACCTGGGAGTGAGTATGTAACATCAGAGCCATCTGCTGTTCTGATAACCATTCTAGGCTGGAGGTTCTCAAGGTTATGCTCAGTAATCTTTCTTTCGACGTTACCAGTTTCCTCGTTAACCTCATTGATAAGAGTTGAACCCTCCTTGATATCAGCAAAGAGAACAGTACCTGCAACTTCACTGATGATTGGCTCACTGAATGGGTCGAATTCTACAATTGCTTCACCAACGTTAACAATTTGACCTTCCTTAACACATAAGAATGAGCCTGGAGCTACCTTATGTTCAACTGGGTTACCCATGATGAATACTCTATCACTATTTTCCATGATAATACCGTTAAATGCAGATGTGCATACGATACCATCCTTCTTATATAGCTCAGAGCCCTTAGCAACTAGAGAACCTGGCTGAGCGATTAGCTCATCGTAAAGTCCTGTAATCTCCTGGAGTACACGAGAAATCTCAACTGAACCCTTTCTTGGGAAGATCTTTCTTCCATCGAGGTCACTTGTGATTAGCATACCAGAGATCTTTCCAACAATTACAAGGTGGTCGAAGGAAAGCTTGTTAGCTTCACTTGATGCTGTAGCAGTACCACCGACGTGGAAGGTTCTCATTGTAAGCTGAGTACCTGGCTGACCGATTGACTGAGCTGCGATAGTACCAACTGCTTCACCAATATCAACTGGGCGGTTATTAGCAAGGTTTCTACCATAACACTTAGCACAAACACCATATTTAGCTTCACAGGTGAGTACAGTTCTTAAATATACTCTCTCAATTCCAGCGTCCTCAATCTTCTTAGCTGTCTCATCATCGATTTCAACGTTAGCCTTTGCAAGTACAACTGGCTTACCATTCTCATCACGAAGGAATGGGTGTACTACATCATCAACTGGGCAACGACCTGTAATTCTATCTGCAAGGTGCTCAATAATTTCATCACCTTCCTTAATAGCAGAACGCCAAATACCGTTGATTGTGTGACAGTCATCGATATTTACAACAACATCCTGTGAGATATCTACAAGTCTTCTTGTAAGATAACCAGCCTCAGCTGTCTTAAGAGCTGTATCTGAAAGACCCTTACGAGCACCGTTTGTTGAGATGAAGAACTCGATGATTGAAAGACCTTCCTTGAAGTTTGACTTAATTGGGAACTCAATGATATCACCACTAGGACGAGCCATGAGACCACGCATTGCACCAAGCTGTCTAATCTGAGTCTTACTACCACGCGCACCAGAAACAGCCATGAGGTAGAGTGGGTTAAATCCATTCTGGCTCTTTTCAAGCTGATCCATAAGTGCATCGGTAAGTTCATCATTTGTCTTTGACCAAAGACCGATAACACGGTTATATCTTTCTTCCTGTGTAATCTGACCAGAACGATACTGGCTGATAATCTGGGACTGTTCTTCGTTAGCCTTAGTAACAAGCTCCTTCTTTACATCAGGAACAATCATATCTGAAAGACCGATTGTAGCACCAAATAGGGTTGCATACTTATATCCGACATCCTTAATGGAATCGAGAAGCTCGATAGCAACAGATGCCTTATTATTCTTAATAGTTAAGCCGATAACCTTCTTAAGCTGCTTATCACCGAGGAGGTAGTTCTGGAATGGAACCCCTTCAGGAAGAGCCGCATTGAAGAGGATTCTACCAGGGGTTGTATCAAACCATGTTTTACCATCACTGATAACTGAATTACCATCCTTATCTACAATCTCAAGTCCCTTCTTGAAGCGGAACTTAATCTTTGCATTGTAGCTAACTGCATTCTGGTCAATTGCAGCTTCAATTTCAGCGATATTATTGTAGTGGTGTCCCTCTCCATGAGCGCCTGGCATATCCTTAGTTAAGTAGAAGATACCAAGTACCATATCCTGGTGAGGAGCTACAATAGGCTTACCGTTAGCTGGGTCAAGGAGGTTAGTTGCAGAGAGCATAAGTGTCCAACACTCGAGCTGAGCAGCCTGAGTAAGAGGAACGTGAATAGCCATCTGGTCACCATCGAAGTCTGCGTTGAAGGCCTGACATACAAGTGGATGGAGCTTTAAAGCCTTACCATCAACAAGTACAGGTTCAAATGCCTGAATACCTAAGCGGTGAAGTGTAGGAGCACGGTTAAGCATTACTGGGTGCTCTTTTACTACCTCATCGAGGATAGACCATACTTCTGGTGCCTCACTCTCAACTAATGTCTTAGCTCTCTTAATATTTAGAGCAACATCCTTTTGAACTAAGCGGCGCATGATAAATGGCTTATAAAGCTCAAGAGCCATCTTAGAAGGAACACCACACTGGTGAATTCTTAATTCTGGTCCTACTACAATTACAGAACGACCGGAATAGTCTACACGCTTACCAAGAAGGTTCTGACGGAATCTACCCTGCTTACCCTTAAGCATATCAGATAGTGACTTTAATGGGCGGTTTGAAGCACCCTTAACTACCTTCTTTCTCTTAGAGTTATCGAAGAGCGCATCTACAGCCTCCTGGAGCATTCTCTTCTCGTTTCTGATAATGATATCAGGAGCGTGGAGAGTAATAAGGCGCTGTAAACGGTTATTTCTGTTAATAACACGTCTATAAAGGTCGTTAAGGTCAGAGGTTGCAAATCTACCACCATCAAGCTGAACCATAGGTCTTAAATCTGGTGGAATTACTGGGATTACAGTAAGAATCATCCACTCTGGGCGGTTACCTGAATCTCTGAAATCCTCACAAACCTTAATTCTCTTTAAGAGACGAGCATCCTTTGTGTCCTTCTTTTCCTTCATCTGAGCTCTGAGCTCTTCAGAAAGGGCAACAAGGTCAAGGTTAGCAAGTAAGGTTCTAATAGCATCAGCACCCATACCTGCCTTAAAAGCATCCTCACCATACTTATCTACTGCTTCAGCATATTCCTCTTCGCTTAAGAGCTGCTTCTCTTTAAGCTCAGTGTCACCTGGATCGGTGACTACATACTTCTCATAGTAGAGTATGCTCTGAAGATTACTCTTAGAGATATCTAGTAATAGAGACATTCTTGAAGGAACGCTTCTATAATACCAAATATGTGATACAGGAGAAGCGAGATTAATGTGACCCATTCTCTCTCTTCTTACCTTTGTATTTGTTACTTCAACACCACAGCGGTCACAGACCATACCCTTATAACGGATGGACTTAAATTTACCGCAATAGCATTCCCACTCCTTAGTGGTACCAAATATTCTTTCACAGAAAAGACCATCTTTTTCCGGGCGGAGTGTACGATAGTTAATTGTTTCTGGCTTCTTTACTTCGCCATATGACCAAGCTCTGATTTGCTCAGGGGAAGCAAGTCTGATCTGTATGCTGTCAAAATCTTGAATCTCTTTCATCCTATCCTCCTAGATGGATCCCTTTTCCTTCTTGTCGAGAAGCTCTTCCTCACGCTCTGTAAGTGGAACCTGTCTACCGTTTGAATCATAAACGCTCATATCGAGAGCAAGACCTCTGATTTCCTGAACGAGTACATTAAATGCCTCAGGCATACCTGCATTCTGAGCTGGTTCACCCTTAACGATAGATTCATAAATCTTTACTCTTCCGTTCATATCATCGGACTTAATAGTCAAGAGCTCCTGTAGAGTATTAGCAGCACCATATGCTTCAAGTGCCCATACTTCCATTTCTCCGAGTCTCTGACCACCGAACTGAGCCTTACCACCAAGAGGCTGCTGAGTAACAAGTGAATAAGGACCTGTTGAACGAGCATGCATCTTATCATCAACGAGGTGGTGTAGCTTGAGGTAGTAGATGTAACCACAGAATACTGGGTTTACAAATGGAACACCAGTACGACCATCCATAAGCTTAGTCTTACTTGTTACAGGAAGACCTGCTTCCTTCATCTTATCCTCGATCTGCTGCATTGAAGCTGACTGGAATACTGGTGATGAATACCACTCATCAAGCTTAACAGCTGCCCAACCAAGCTGAGTTTCCATGAGCTGACCGATGTTCATTCGTGATGGTACACCGAGAGGGTTGAGACATACATCGAGTGGAGTACCATCTTCCATGTATGGCATATCCTCTTCAGGAAGAATTCTTGAAACGACACCCTTATTTCCGTGACGACCAGCCATCTTATCGCCCTGAGTAAGCTTTCTCTTAATTGCGATTAATACTGTAACAGTCTCATCAACACCAGGAGGAAGCTCATCCTTCTCACTCTTCTTCATTCTATGGATATCAATAACTGTACCCTCTGTACCGTGAGGAACCTTAAGAGAGGTATCTCTTACCTCCTTAGCCTTCTCACCGAAGATAGAGTTTAGAAGCTTAAACTCTGGAGTTGTATCTGATTCACTCTTTGGAGTTACCTTACCAACAAGGATACTACCTGGGCGAACATAGGTACCAATTGTTACAATACCCTCACTATCGAGGTTAGCAACTGCTCTCTCGCTAGTATTAGGAATATCGCGTGTAAGTCTTTCTGGACCAAGCTTTGTCTCACGAATATCGATAGAGAACTCTTTAATATGGATAGAGGTATAAATATCCTCTCTAACAACACGCTCACTGATTAATACAGCATCCTCGTAGTTATATCCGTTCCAAGGAACGAATCCTACAAGAATATTGCGTCCAAGAGCAAGCTCACCATTTTGAGTAGCAGGACCATCTGCGAGGACAGTACCCTTCTCTACCTTCTGACCAACAGATACGATAGTCTTCTGATTTAAGCAGGTATCGTTGTTTGTTCTCTCGAACTTATGGATGTGGTATGTATCTACCTCACCCTCGATCTCACATTCAGCCTTATTAACCTTAATTCTTATCTCAGTAGCAGAAGCATAAACAACCTCACCACCTCTCTTAGCCTTAACTAAGACGCCAGAGTCATAGGCTGACTTACCTTCCATACCTGTACCAACACGTGGAGCCTCAGGGAATACAAGTGGTACTGCCTGACGCTGCATGTTTGAACCCATGAGTGCACGGTTAGCATCGTCGTGTTCAAGGAAAGGAATTAAGGATGCAGCAACTGAGATTACCTGCTTTGGTGATACGTCCATGAACTGTACGTCCTTTGGAGAACGTGTTGAGTAATCACCCTGGTGACGAACAGGAACTTCCTTATCGATGAAGTTACCATCCTTATCTACCTTAGCAGAAGCCTGAGCGATGTAGTATTTCTCTTCATCATTAGCATCGAGGTAGCATACTGTCTTTGTTGCAATACCATTCTCAACCTTGCGGTATGGAGTCTCTAAGAAACCATATTCATTAATTCTTGTATAGTTAGCAAGAGAAACGATAAGACCGATGTTTGGACCTTCAGGTGTTTCGATAGGACACATTCTACCATAGTGGGTATAGTGTACATCACGAACCTCGAAGCCTGCGCGGTCTCTTGAAAGACCACCTGGACCAAGAGCATTAAGTCTTCTCTTGTGAGTAAGCTCTGCAAGTGGGTTTACCTGATCCATGAACTGAGAAAGCTGTGATGAACCAAAGAACTCCTTAATTGCAGCAACAATTGGCTTAATTGAGATTACTTCCTGTGGCTTTACAGATGATTCATTCTCAAGATTCATTCTCTCACGAGCAATTCTCTCCATTCTTGAGAAAGCAGCATTAAGCTGTGTCTGTAAAAGCTCACCTACAGATCTAACACGTCTATTTCCAAGGTGATCGATATCATCAACGTTTGCCTCTCTATTATATACCTTAATTAAGAAGCCCATTGTGTTAACAATATCCTGAGGAGTTAGAACTGTAAGGTCTGTATTCATCTCCTCATCAGGAGATGCAAACTTCTTATAGAACTTATAACGACCAACCTTACCAAGATCATATCTCTTTTCAGAGAAGAACATCTCAGGTAGATCTCTTTCAGCTCTCTCCATAGCGATCATTTCGCCTGGCATGAGAACCTGATAAATTACAGATAAGTACTCTTCCTTAGAAGGCTCGTCCTCACCTTCACTTGTATATTTTGTTGATTCATACTCGAGACAGTTGAGGATAATCTCTGAGTGGAGAGTATCATCACTCTTCATATCTACGACATCAACAGATGTGATACCACATGCAAGGAGGTTATCAATTTCGTGTGGGTGTAGCATATCACCAGCACGTACAATCTTCTTTTCCTCTCCATCTACAACTGCATAGATATCCTTATAGGAATAGCGGTTCTCCGCTTCCTCTCTATTTTCACTACTTAAAGCAATAGTTTCGCTCTTATAGAATGCGCTAACGATCTTCTCTCTAGTATCAACACCAATAGCTCTCAAGAAGAGAGTACCGAGGATACGCTTCTTTCTATCGATCTTCGCACAAATGATATTCTTCTTCTCATCAATTTCAAATTCGAGCCATGAGCCACGATATGGGATGATTCTTGAAGAATAAACACCCTTTTCTACCTGGAAAATAACACCAGGAGAACGGTGGATCTGAGAAACGACAACTCTTTCAGCACCATTAATGATAAATGTGCCTCTGTCTGTCATGATAGGGATATCACCAAAGAATATCTCCTTCTCTCTAATTTCTCCATTCTTAAGCTCTAGATTAATTCTAGCCTTAACTGGTACACAATATGAACGGCCCTTTTTCTTACACTCATCCTCAGTATACTTAATACCATCAAAATCTAGTGTATATCCATCGTAGCCTAAAGTCATCTCACCATTCGGACTTACGATAGGAAAGGTGTTCCTAAAAACTGCCTCAAGGCCAAATCTTGGATCAGGTTCTGCACCTTCCTTAAGTTTATCCAGTTGCAGGAATCTCTCATAACTATCTAGCTGAACTCCGATAAGGTTCGGTAGCTCACAGACTTCCTGGAAATCGGAACCAATATATTTACGTTCAATGACTTTGCCTCTGGCAACCATCAATGTACCCTCCAAAATTGGTGGAAAAACCACCTAAATTTAACTGTTTATAAAAGACAGATTATGCCACCAAGGGTATTTCCCCCCGATGGCACCTCCAGTAGAGGCTCGTAGTTAGAGCCTCCATAAGGATAATTATTTTACTTCGATTACACAGCCAGCAGCTTCGAGCTTCTCTTTCATAGCCTTAGCTTCGTCCTTGCTGACACCTTCTTTTAATACACCGCCGTTCTCGCAGAGTTCCTTAGCTTCCTTGAGGCCAAGACCTGTAATAGCACGAACTTCCTTGATACAAGCGATCTTCTTAGCAGCGTCAACACTCTTAAGAGTTACGTTGAACTCTGTCTGCTCTTCAACAGCCTCAGCAGCTGCAGCAGCAGGACCAGCAGCAACTGCAGCAGCTGCTGCAACAACGCCGAACTTCTCTTCCATCATCTTGATGAGATCAGCAACTTCCATTACTGACATCTGTGCAATTGATTCCAAAATTTCTTCTTTAGTAGCCATATTATCTTCTCCTATAAGATATTTTTCACGATCTAGCAGGTTACGTATTAACGAAGACTATGATCGTATTATTCGTTGTCAGAGGTAGCAACGCCACCCTTTGATTCGACATACGCAAGCAATGTAGCAGCGAGCTTCTGAACTGGAGCCTTCATTGTACCCATTAAGGAAGCAATAAGCTCGAGCTTTGTTGGGAGCTTGCTGAGTGCTTCAACTTCATCTACACTCATGAGTTCGCCATCAATTAAAGCGCCTTTAACTTGCATAGGTGCACCATTCTTGATTGCTTCGAAAAGTGCTTTAGCAACTACGTTTGATTCATCACCCTTTGCGAGAGCGACAGCAGTTGGGCCAACCATCTGCTCTTCAGCGCCACCCTTACCAAGATCCTTCATTGCAATCTTTGCAAAGCGGTTCTTAATAACGCGGTACTGAGCATCGTTCTTTCTGAGAGCTGTCCTAAGCTCTGTAATCTGAGCTACAGTCATACCTCTATAATCTGTAAAGATATAACCGTTGTATCCCTCAAATTCATCCTTAAGAGCCTTTACTGCATCTTCCTTAGCAGGGGTAATACGTGTCTGATAATTTTCCATACGTTTTCCTCCTTACTTGCTCTGAAGAGCTTTAAAGTCAACATGAACACCAGGGCCCATGGTTGAAGAGAGTGCTACAGAGAGAACAAATTCACCCTTAGCATCAACAGGCTTCTTTCTCATGATTTCATCAAGTGTTGCCTGAGCGTTTTCAGCAATCTTCTCTGCGTCCATGTTTACCTTACCGATAGCAAGGTGAACAACACCTGTCTTATCAGCGCGGAACTCTACACGACCTTTATTTAATTCAGCAAGAGCTTCCTTAATATCAAATGTAACTGTGTGAGTCTTTGGGTTAGGCATTAAACCACGTCTACCAAGGATAGGACCGAGACGACCTACATCCTTCATCATGTCAGGAGTTGCGACAGCGACATCGAAATCCATCCAACCTGAGCGAACCTTTTCGATAAGCTCTGTATCACCTACATATGCAGCACCTGCATCGAGGGCTTCCTGAGCCTTATCACCCTTAGCGAAGACGAGAATCTTCTTCTGAGCCTGGAACTGGTTTGGAAGAACAACGGTATCACGGACTGTCTGGCTCTTCTTGAGCTGAAGACAAACTGAAATCTCAACTGTTTCCGTGAACTTAGCGAAGGAGCAGTCCTTGACTAATTTTGCAGCATCTAAGAGAGAATAAAGCTGATTTCTATCTACCTTCTTAGCTGCTTCCTGATATTTCTTACCTCTTTTCATCTTACTTCTCCACCTCTACGCCCATTGAGCGTGCTGTACCTGCAACGATCTTCTTTGCTGCTTCAATATCGAATGCATTAAGATCAGGAAGCTTTGTAGTAGCGATCTCTGTAAGCTGAGCCTGAGTGAGCTTTCCTACCTTTGTCTTGTTAGGAGTACCACTACCGCTCTGTAAGCCAAGGGCTTTCTTAATGAGAACAGCTGCTGGTGGTGTTTTGAGGATAAAAGAGAAGCTCTTATCCGCATAAACTGTAATGATAACTGGGAGGATAAGTCCAGGTTCATAACCTTTAGTCTTGTCATTGAACTGCTGAACAAACTGTGGGGCACTGACACCATGAGGGCCGAGAGCCGGTCCGATTGGTGGTGCCGGTGTAGCCTTCTGTGCAGGACACTGCAACTTAATAACTGCAGTAACCTTCTTCTTTGCCATTTTCTTTCTCCTTACGTCAGAGTCTGGTCTGAGTTGACCGATATAAGCGGGACTCTGCGCTGGTATTAACGCCAGTCATACGATCTGGCTCCCACCCGGTTGAGCTATTGCCCAAGCGGGGAGTAAACGATTTTAGCTTGACGATGTCAAAAAACAAATGTAAGACGGCGTCAAGAACCCGTCTTAGCAATGATATTTAGAGAACTACCTTCTCAACCTGTAAGAATTCAACCTCTACAGGTGTTGAACGACCAAAGATTTGGACAGAAACTCTGAGCTTATTCTTTACAGAATCAATCTCTTCGATGGTACCAGAGAATGATTCAAATGGACCATCAACAATCTTAACCTCTTCTCCAACTTGGAAGTTCTGTTTTGGCTTAAATACCTTTTCTGTAGGTACTTCACCTGTCTTCTGCATGATGTCCTTCATCTCTGCAGCAGAAAGTGGCTGTGGTTTTCTGCCATCCATAGCACTAACAAAGCCGGTAACACCTTGGATTCTCTTAATCTTTGAATATGTATTCTTCCAAGTAGCATCTTCAGGGAAATCAATCTCAACGAGGATATAGCCAGGGAGGAGCTTATGCTTAACCTCCTTCTTCTTACCGTCCTTTATTTCTGTTACAGTTTCCATTGGAACCTTAACATCAGTTACGATAAGAGCGAAGTCATCATCCATCTCGCGTAATTTCATGATTGTTCTCTGGATCTTCTGTTCATATCCGGAGTATGTGTGTACTATGTACCAACCTTTCGCCATTATTATTACCTACTAGAAAATTAAGAAGATACCCTTCAAGAGAAGGAAATCAACAAGGCCAAGGATAAGAGCAAATACTACTGTAGAGATAATAACAATCTTTGTTGACTGGAAAACCATCTGACGGTTAGGCCATGAGACCTTTTTCATCTCGAGGTAACATTCCTTGAAGTATTTAACAATTTTCTTCATCTTATTTTCTCCCAATTTGTTTCAAGGTACCTGCAGGCCAAGTAGGATTCGAACCTACAACACCCGGTTTTGGAGACCAGTGCTCTAGCCGTTGGAGCTATTGACCTGCAGGTACCTTGACGTACCCTTATAATCTTATTTGATTTTTGTCTCTCTGTGAAGAGTGTGCTTTCTCTCAAAAGGACAATACTTCATGAGCTCAAGCTTATTTGGTGTATTACGACGATTTTTCTCTGTAGTATAGTTCTTCTGCTTACACTCTGTGCACTGAAGAGCAATTTTCTCTACTGGACCTTTCTTCTTTGAACTTGCCATACCAATATATCTCCTCGGTTATTACCGTTCTTTTCTCTTATCGAGCCCTCGAGCGGATTTGAACCGCTGACCCCCACCTTACCATGGTGGTGCTCTACCGACTGAGCTACAAGGGCACAAATATACACTTATCCGACTATGTCGAACATGCAGAAGATAATGTATCAGAATATTTCATATTTTGTCAATATATCAAAAAAATTATTCTTTTAATATATTTCTTCTCGAGTTTATTTTTATTTACATTAGTTTAGTACTTGCTTAATTTACAAAAAATTATCTATATTAAAATTCGTTGATTTTTACAAATTAGGAGATAATATGGCCAACGAAATTCGTACAAAATACGGACACACTGCCAAAGACATCGCACAGGATTTTGCAGAGCAATTAAAATATACTCTCGATGCAGATACTTATCATGTAGATGATCAAGCTAAATATCAGGCTGCAGTGCTGGCAATCCGTGATAGGATAATCCACCAGTGGGATCTCTCCAGAAAAACTCAGAGAGCGAAGAGCGCTAAGAGGGTCTACTACCTTTCACTAGAATTCCTCATGGGTAGAGCTATGACCAACAACATCATCAACCTTGGTATTGAAAAGCAGGTTAAGGATGCTTTTGCTTCTCTTGGATATCAATTTGAAGAGCTTGCAGATATTGAACCAGATGCAGGCCTTGGTAATGGTGGTTTAGGACGTCTTGCAGCATGCTTCCTCGATAGCTTAGCAACTCTAGAGCTTCCAGCTTATGGCTATGGTATTAGATATAATTATGGTATCTTTAAGCAGCAAATTAGAAATGGCTGGCAGGCAGAGCTCCCAGATAACTGGCTTGAAAACGGAAATCCTTGGGAAGTAAAGAGACCTTCTATCGTATACCCAGTATATTTTGGTGGTGAGGTAAAGGTTATCAGAGAAAATGGAAAGGATATCTATAAGTGGGTTCCAGCTGAACAGGTAAATGGTATGGCTTACGACACACCAATTATTGGCTACGGTGGTAAGACTATCAACACACTTCGTCTCTGGTCTGCAATGTCACCAGCTGAATTCAGCTTCCAGGAGTTTAACTCAGGTGATTACACAGAAGCAGTAAGAAACAAGATTAATGCAGAGAATATCTCACAGGTTCTCTACCCTAATGATACTCTTTATATGGGTAAGGAGCTAAGATTAAAGCAGCAGTACTTCTTTGTTGCGTGCTCAGTTGCAGATATCGTTAGAAGATTTAAGAGAAATCCTAACTACAATTGGAAGAACTTCCCTAATGAAGCAGCTATCCAGCTTAACGATACTCACCCATCAATTACAGTTCCAGAGCTAATGAGAGTACTCATCGACCTAGAGGGACTCGAGTGGGATGAGGCTTGGGATATTACAGTTAAAACTCTTGGATATACAAACCACACATTGATGCCAGAAGCACTTGAAAAGTGGTCAGTACCAATGCTTGGTTCAATTCTCCCAAGACACCTCCAGATCATCTATGAAATAAATCATCGCTTCCTCCAGAAGGCTGTAGCATTCTTCCCATTCCAAAATGACAAGATTGCAAAGGTTTCTATTATCGAGGAATCAAATCCTAAGATGATTAGAATGGCTAACCTTTCTATTATTGGTACTCACTCAACAAACGGTGTTGCAGCACTCCACTCAGAGCTTCTCAAGACTAGTATGTTCCCTGAGTTTAACCAAATCTACCCAGAAAGATTTAATAATAAGACTAATGGTATTACACAGCGCCGTTGGCTCTTAGATGCAAACCCATTACTTGCTAAAAAGATTACAGAAGTAATTGGTGATGGCTGGATTACAGACTTTAGCCAAATTGCTAACCTTAAGAGCTATGCAGATGATGCTGCCTTCAGAGAGGACTTTAATAAGATTAAAAGAAGTGCTAAGGAAACAGCAGCAGCATTCCTCAAGAAGGATTGTGGTATCATTGTAGACCCATCTACCCTATTTGATGTTCAGGTTAAGCGTATTCACGAGTATAAGAGACAGCTAATGAATATCTTTAACGTTATCTTAATCTATTCAAGAATGAAGGAAGATAAGGCTTATAGAGAATCATTCCCACCTACAACCTTCTTATTTGGTGGTAAGGCTGCTCCTGGATATGTTAATGCTAAGCTTATTATTAAGTTTATTAATAACGTTGCAGCAGTTATCAACTCTGACCCACAGGTTAATAAGAGCTTACAGGTATTCTTCATGCCTAACTACCGTGTAACAATGGCTGAAAAGGTTATCCCAGCTACTAACATCTCAGAGCAGATCTCAACAGCAGGTCTTGAGGCTAGTGGTACAGGTAACATGAAGTTCATGATCAACGGTGCTCTCACAATGGGTACTCTCGATGGTGCAAACGTTGAAATCCAGGAAGAGGCTGGCGCAGAGAACTGCTTTATCTTCGGTCATACTGAGGATGAAATCACAGCTCTTAAGAATAATGGCTACAACCCAATGGACTGGGTAAATAAGGATGCAGAAATCAAGAAGGCTGTTGATCTAGTTACCTCTGGTCACTTCAACGTTAGTGAGCCAAATATCTTTGAGCCACTCTTAAGATCCCTATTTGAATATGGTGATAAGTATTGTATCTTTGCTGATCTTAGAATGTATAACGACATGCATAACAAAGCTACAGATCTTTACAAGAATAATATTGATGAATGGAATAAGAAGGCTATCATCAATATTGCTTCTTCAAGTAAGTTCTCTTCAGATAGAACAATCCTTGAGTATGCAAATGAGATTTGGAAAGTTAAGAAGTGTCCTGTTAAGAAGAGCAAGACAGATAGTGCCCTTGAGGATGCTAAAAACAACTAATAAATAGCCTATGTCATATAAAAGCGTCTTTCCTTGTGAAGACGCTTTTATTTTTTAAAGAGGAAGTAAGCTATATAGGTATTGCATTATTGGAGCTAGGATTAAAGCAGGTAGGAAGTTTCCTGTTTTAGAGTCCTTAAGATTTAGTAGGCTTAATGCTAATAGAACTAGAAGGAATCCTCCAGTTGATGCCATAGCACTTATTCCAACCTCTCCTAGTATAGGCTCGATATACCCACCTGCTAAGGTAAAGAAGCCCTGATAAACAATAATAGTAAGCGCAGAAGCAAAAACTCCAAGACCGTAGGTTGATGCAAACACTATAGCCATAAAGCCATCCATTACACTCTTAATTAATATTAGCTCATAGTTTGAGGTAGTTCCGGCTTGAATGGAGCCAACTATACTCATTGCTCCAGTACAAAATAAAAGTGAGGAATTAAGAAAGCCCTTTGCAAAATCTCCATTTGAAGCTGATGAACCACCAAGTCTTTCTATCTTATCGCCAAGGCTTAAAACTCTATCCTCTATTCTTAAGGCAAACCCAATAAAGCCACCTAAAATCATACTAAATAAATTTGCTATAGCACTTGGTGCCTCTAAAGCCATTCCAAGTCCAAGTACTAAGGTTGTAACACCTGCTGCAGTCATAACAATATCTTTAAAGGATGAAGATATCTTTTTCTTTAATAAAAGGCCTAAAAGGCCACCTAAAATTACAGTAAATGCATTGATGAATGTTGCTATCATAGGTGCTATTATAGTTTTAGGAGAGGTTTTGTTCTATTATGAAAATAGGAATTCTTGCAGCAGGATTGTCAAAAAGAATGGGTAATATTAATAAGCTATTAATAGATGTAGGAGGAAAAACAATCCTAGAGCATAGTGTAATAAATGCACTCTCATATTCAAATGATATAACTGTAATAACTGGTTATGAAAGAGAAAGGAGCGAGGATATATTAAAAAACT
Source organism: Bullifex porci (assembly GCF_009695635.1). Classification (GTDB taxonomy): domain Bacteria; phylum Spirochaetota; class Spirochaetia; order Sphaerochaetales; family Sphaerochaetaceae; genus Bullifex; species Bullifex porci. The sequence goes on along the minus strand of NZ_VUNN01000002.1, from coordinate 53,340 downwards.
ATCCCGTTAAAGTAATATACAATCCACAATATGAAAATGGACAAGAATCATCGTTAAGATGCCTACTCTCTCATACTCAATCAGATATCATAGTAACTCTTGCCGATGTACCCTTTTTACAAAGGGAAGATTTTATAAAAGCAGAGATAAATTTAAAGGATGTACTAGCTGCTAGACCGATATTTAATGGCATAGCAGGTCATCCAGTTGCTCTAAAGAAGGAGCTAGTAGAATTAATACTCTCAAGTGATAAAAGAGTTAGAGATGTAATTAAAGAGCATCCTCATAATTTCTATAGCGGAAGAAGAGAAAGCATAATAGATATTGATGATCCTGCTTCATTAAATGCTATTAAAGAGCATTTAAAATAAAGCCTCACCCTGCTTTATGCATAGGTGAGGCATTTATTTAGTTAGAGACCTTTATATGGTCATTTTCAAGCGTTAGCTTAATTGGTTTAGAGGTTGAAAGTGTTCCTGCAAGCATCTCCTTAGCAAGAGTATTTTCAATCTCATTTTGAATTGCACGTCTAATTGGACGAGCACCGAAATCTGGGTCAAAGCCAACATCACTAATATAGGAAACGACCTTATCATCCCATACTAAGTCATAGCCACGGCCTTGAATTCTCTTCTTTAGAGCTTCAAGCTGCAATTCAACAATTGAAGATACCTGCTCCTTACCAAGAGGATTGAAGATAACTATTTCATCGATACGGTTAATAAACTCAGGCTTAAAGTGAGCTTCAATTATTGATAAAATATCCTCCTTCTTAGCTTTCTGCTCAAGTATCTCACGTGATGCTAGGTTACTAGTCATGATAATAATAGTATTTGTGAAATCTACTACTCTACCCTGACCATCTGTAAGACGACCATCATCAAGAACCTGAAGTAGGATGTTAAATACATCAGGATGTGCCTTTTCAATTTCATCAAACAAGATAACTGAATAAGGTCTTCTTCTTACAACCTCTGTAAGCTGACCACCCTGATCATAACCAACATATCCTGGAGGTGCTCCAATTAATCTAGACACTGAGTATTTCTCCATATACTCAGACATATCTATACGAGTTAAAGCTCTCTCATCATCAAAGAGAAAATCTGCAAGAATCTTTGCAAGTAATGTCTTACCTACACCAGTTGGACCTGCAAATAGGAATGAGCCAAGAGGTCTATGCTCATCGCCAATACCTGTCTTATTACGTCTAATCGCATTACTAACAGCTCTAATTGCTTCCTCTTGTCCAATTACCTTCTTAGAAAGAGTATCCTCAAGCTTTAGGTACTTTTGCATCTCACTACCCATCATCTTACTAACAGGTACACCGGTCCAGGAGGAAACTATTCTAGCAATATCATCCTCTGTTACCTCCTCTCTTAAGAGACGATGCTCAGAGTTTTGTGATTGCTTTAGCTTCTCCTCTCTCTCCTTGATATCCTTCTGGACAGCTGGAATTAAACCATATTTAATCTCAGCAGCTCTATTTAGGTTACCATCCCTCTCAGCTTGTGCTTGCTCACTAGAAAGTCTTTCAAGCTCACTCTTTTTGCTCTTTAGACCATCAATAAGCTCTTTTTCATTACTCCATTGAAGATGCATTGCATCGTGACGAGACTTTAAGTCGGCAAGCTCGCTATTAATCTTATCAAGACGCTCCTTACTAGCTTCATCCTTTTCTCTAGCTAGAGCACTCTTTTCAACAGATAGCTGAAGCATCTTTCTATCGATTTTATCGAGCTCTACAGGCTGGCTTTCGATCTCCATCTTTAGCTGTGATGCAGCCTCATCGACAAGGTCAATTGCTTTATCAGGAAGGAATCTATTAGTAATGTATCTATCTGATAAAGTAGCAGCAGCAACTAGGGCTTCATCCTTAATTCTTACACCATGGTGTACTTCATATTTAGGCTGAAGACCTCTAAGAATAGCAATAGTATCCTCTACAGTTGGTTCCTTTGTATAAACAGTCTGGAATCTTCTCTCAAGAGCCTTATCTGTTTCGATATACTTTCTGTATTCATCGAGTGTAGTTGCACCAATAGCATGTAACTCACCTCTTGCTAGAGCAGGCTTAATTAGGTTAGAAGCATCGGTAGAGCCCTCACTTGCACCGGCACCAACAATAGTATGAAGCTCATCGATAAAGAGTATTACCTCGCCATTACTTTTAGTAACTTCATTAATAACGCCCTTTAATCTTTCCTCGAATTCACCCCTAAACTTTGCACCTGCAACCAAGGAGCCTACATCAAGAGAAAGTATTCTCTTACTTCTTAAGGATTCAGGTACATCACCCTTTACAATTCTTTGAGCAAGTCCCTCTACAATAGCTGTTTTACCAACACCAGGCTCACCAATTAATACAGGGTTGTTCTTAGTCTTACGGCAAAGAACCTGCATAACCCTTCTTATCTCCTCATCACGGCCGATAACTGGGTCAAGCTTATCCTCTCTAGCTGCCTTAGTTAAATCCTTACAATACTTCTCAAGTACCTGGTAGCTAGCCTCAGGATCTTGGTTAGTAATTCTAACGTTCCCCCTAATATCCTTTAAAGCCTTAAGAATCTCTTCCTTCTTAAGTCCGAGTTCGTTTAAAGCACGTCCCTCAGCACTTGAGGACTCTACTAGCGCAAGTAGGAAATGCTCTGCACTAGTATATTCATCCTTAAAAGAGGAAGCTATTTTTTCAGCTTGATTTAAGTCCTGATAACAGCTCTGGGAAAGACTTCTTTGTACATTGCCATATGCCTTTGGAAGCTTAGCAAGTACATCTCGCATTGCGGAAGTTACACTTTGAACGCTAATTCCTAGCTTTTCCAAAAGAGGTCTAATTACACCTTCCTTTTGGTCAAGGAGTGCAATTAAGATATGTGCTGAGGTCAATTCGCTATGTCCCTCTTCACCAGCAAATTGATTAGCTCTCTCAACTGCCTCCTGCATTTTAATAGTAAATTTATTTAAATCCATAATAATCTCCAAGCTTTGGAGAACGCTTCACACAATCGAAAATGTAACTATCAAAGAGTAAATCGACAAGTTTTTTTTAAAGCTCTATTTTAATTTTCTTCTGAACAATATTAGGACTTAACCAATAATCATAGGCCTTAAGCTCAAACTCAATATCCTCAACCTCAAATATTAAATTTTCTTCAAGAGTTCTTTGACTCCAGCTAATAGTTGAATACTTTGAAGAATATGGTAGGACAGAGGTTGCCCAATATGGATCCGCCATATATCCATTTATAGATGAATAATCGAGAGAAAATAGAACATTCTTATCTGTATTATTTTCTAGATAAACCTTAAGTATACTAAGACCATCCAAATAGACAGGAGGATGCAAAAGTAAGAAATAATTGCTAGACTCTGAAAAAAGAGAAAGCAATGGGAAGAAACAGAAAAACTTACTCAGAAAGTTTCAAGAAGCAGGTAGCCATCGAAGCGATGGACGGAAAGAGGACAGTAGCTGAGATTGCAGCAAGCAATAATCTTTTTATTAATTTACCTACAAAATTAGTAGGGTATTACTTTTTTCTGAAGAAATCGAGATAGGTTGCAATAAATGCTTTAGAGTCAGAAGCAGAGAAATTACCCAAAAATGCAATTTGAAAGCAGAAAGCTTCCAAGAGTGTAAATAGATGTCTTGAAACCATCTCTATATCACACCCTGGAATAATCTCACCATTTTGAACACCGTGATTTAAAAGTCGTTTAAACAAAATAGTAAGCTTCGCAGTTCTTTTCATGATGATGTCTGAAAAATCTACATGCTCTCTCTTGCTTTGAAGCATAACATCCATTAATGATTGTAGCTCACCCTCTGAAGCAACAGCTTGGTCAACAATATCACAGCAAATCCAAGAAATACGATCTATAGTATTACCATAGCTTTCATCCCATGCCATTTGACTATATTCAAAGAACATTTTTCCTGTAACAAGCTTTACAGCATAGTAGTAGATTTCTTTCTTATCCTTAAAATATTGATATAAGGTTGGACGCGATAGCCCGCACTCCTGTGCGATAGTAGAGAGATTACTATCTCTATATCCATCACGAGCAAAAATCTCTAATGCTTTCTTTAGGATTGTTATCTTTCTTTCTTCATGGTCAATCTTTTTTGGCATAAAGTAATTATATCGATAAAATGTCAAAAATGACAAGTAAATATATTATTGTCAAATTTGTCAAAGAGTTATGACACTGTCAATAATAATAAAAAAGTGCTTCACAAAGGAAGCACTCTATTAATTAAAATCTGAGAGAATCTGAGATAGTTGCAACCATTACAGCCTTAATAGTATGCATTCTATTTTCAGCTTCATCAAAAACTACACTGTGGCTACTTCTGAATACCTCATCTGTTACTTCCATTTCATCTAAGCCAAACTTCTCTTTTACCATCTGAGCAGTTGTAGTATTTAGATCATGGAATGATGGTAAGCAGTGTTCAAAGATACAATTCTCATTACCAGTTAGCTTTAGCACATCCATAGTTACTTGATAAGGCTTTAATAGAGCAATACGCTCAGCCATCTTATCCTCTTCACCCATGGAGCACCAAATATCTGTATAAATGATATCAGCACCATTTACAGCCTCTTCAATACTAGAAGTTATTGTAATTTTACTACCACTAATCTCAGCAAAGGCCTTACACTCATCAACTAATTCCTTAGCAGGGAAAAGACTCTCTGGAGTTGCAACTGCAAAATCCATACCTACCTTAGTAGCACCAATGAAGAGTGCATTTGCTACATTGTTTCTTCCATCTCCAACGTATGCAAGCTTCATCTTGTCTAAAGGCTTCTTTAAATGCTCCTTAGCAGTTAAGAAATCAGCAAGAACCTGTGTAGGATGGTCATCATCTGTAAGACCATTCCAAATAGGAACTCCTGCATATTTTGCTAAATCCTCAACTACACTGTGCTTAAAGCCTCTATATTCAATACCATCATAGAGACGTCCAAGAACCTTAGCTGTATCTTCAAGAGATTCCTTTTTACCCATCTGTGAATTTGTGAGGAAGGTTACACCAGCACCTTCATCAAAAGCTGCAACCTCAAATGAGCAACGGGTACGAGTACTAGTTTTATCAAAAAGTAATACGATATTTTTACCTGAGAGCAAGTTTCCCATTACACCTGGATCACAAGGCTTTACATACTTTTTCTTCTTTAATTCTTCTGCTAAGGAGATTAAATACATAATCTCATCCTTAGTATAATCCTTTAATGTTAGAAAACTACGACCCTTTAATTTCATAAGATACACCTCTTGGAGAATAATATATTAATTTCTAAAAGCATCGTCAATAGAATTTGCATAAATATGCATATTAATCTCTATATTTTTTAATATATATATTTTATATCAAATAAATATTATTTATTATTTCATAAATATTTATTAAAATATTTTCACACATTAAAAAAGCTATAAATAATTTAATAATAATGCAGATTCATTGCTCATCAGTAATTTGAATAATATCTGTATTTGCATCCTCCTCTGGAAGCTCAATAGCTTCAAGCTTTGAAGATATTTTTTGAGTTCTTGAAGAAACATCACTAAGCTTTAAGGAAGCACTATCAATACTTTTTACTGCGGCATCAACACTCTTTGCAAAATTACCAAATTGCTTTTTCATAGCTGCAAACAGCTTCCAAACCTCATGACTTCGCTTCTCAACTGCAAGAGTTTTAAAGCCCATTTGTAAGCTATTAATTAAGGCAGCAAGTGTTGTTGGACCTGCAATAGTAACTCTATATTGAGTTTGTAAGCTATCTGTAAAGCCTGGAATTGATAGAATCTCAGCATAAAGACTCTCAGTTGGGAGAAATAAAATTGCAAAGTCAGTTGTTCTTGGTGGATTTATATACTTTGAATAAATATCCTTTGCTTCTGATAAGACTCTGTTTTTCATCTGAGTCTGGTAATATCTCATTTCATCAATATTACCATTTTCACTAGCTTTAACGTAGTTTTCATAGTCCTCTCTAGGGAACTTTGAATCAATTGGAAGGTAGCAGTTATCCTTCTCTGTTTTGCCTGGGAGCTTTATTGCAAACTCAACAACCTCACTGCTTCTCTCCTTTGGCTTAAAGTTCTTAACAAATTGATCAACAGTTAAGATTTCATTAATTATAGCCTCTGCTTGAACCTCTCCCCAGACGCCTCTACTCTTTACATTTGTAAATAGCTTAGAAAGGTCTCCAACATTTTTTGCAAGACTCTGCATCTCTCCAAGTCCCTTATAAACAGCTTCAAGCTGCTTTTGAACCTGCTCAAAGGACTTAGATATTCTATTCTCAAGAGTCTCTTGAAGCTTTTCATCAACTACTCTTCTCATCCTCTCAAGCTGGTCATTATTTTCCTTTCTAAGGTTTTCCATGCTTACGCTAACAGATTGCATTAATCTAGTAGTTGAAACAGATACCTCATTAAGAGTCTTATTAATACTCTCAGTTAATATTGCATTTCTATGATTTAGAGTATCAAAACGCTCTGTGATGGAATCACGAAACTCATTTAGCCCCTCATTGTGCTCTCTTTCAAGCTCAAGAAAATCTCTGTTTGAAGCTTTATTAGGCTTTATTTTAAAAATAATAACAATAAAGGAGAGTAAATTTAAAACTAACAAACTTATTATTACAATTAAACTAATATTCATACCTATTAATATAGTATTAAAAATTGTCTTTCATCATTACAGGATTAATAAAATACACTTCTATTTTAATCTTTTTTTGTTACTTACCTTCTTAGGTAAGAAAAAAGGGAGTGGCCAGGACAACCACTCCCAAAAGAGAATACTAATTATTATTTTACGAGAACAACTTCACCGTTTGGATATTTCTCACTAACAAACTTAGCAACCTTTTCGCTCTTAAGTGCTTTTACAAGAGCCTGGATGCCAGGATTGTTTTCATTACCAGCCTTAACTGCGATTACGTTTACATATGGGCTGTCTGCACCTTCTACGAATAGACCATCACGAGTTGCGATTAAGCCAGCAGGAATTGCATAGTTACCATTTATTACAGCTGCATCAACATCATCAAGAATTCTTGGGAGTGTAGCTGCTTCAATTTCCTTAAACTTAAGACCCTTTGCATTCTCTGTGATATCAGAAGGTGTTGCTTCGAGACCAGCAGAAGCAGAAAGCTTAATTAAACCAGCAGACTGTAAGAGAAGAAGTGCTCTACCCTCATTAGTTGGGTCATTAGGAATTGCAATTGTAGCACCATTCTTTAGATCAGCTAAGCTTGCTACCTTCTTTGAATAGAGTGCGAGAGGCTCAACGTGAATACCACCAGCATTTACAAGGTGATAACCATGCTCTGTATTAAATGATTCAAGGTAAGGAATATGCTGGAAATAGTTAGCATCGATCTCACCACTTTCGAGTGCATCATTAGGTGTTACATAGTCTGTAAATTCGATTACCTGAAGTGTATAGCCTTCAGCTGCAAGGTCATCAACGACTAGATTGAGTAAAATTGCGTGAGGATCAGGGGTTGCGCCAACCTTGATGACATTTGAAGCTGCAGCTTCTTTACTTCCTTGTGCGAAAACAGATGTAAATGCAAATAATACAACAACTAAAACAGTAAATAATTTTTTCATGATATACTCCTTCGCCATCCAAATAATATGGATGTTAATGATTTAATTTTTAAGATTTTTTGATTGTGGTTATAAAAATGGTTTAATTTAAAATATTATGCCCAAACGGGCATCATCATCATTGAAGAAGCCATCATAGAAACTGAACACATTGCATAAATATTATTTGTCATATTCAATCTCCTTTATTTCGATAGCTTGGCAATAGAATATCGACCCTTAAGAAAAAAATCAATATTTTTTATTCATTTTTTTAAATTTTTATGCAACGGATATTCACAGGTGATTAACTAATATTACGTTTTTTCCACTTTGCTTTATATAGCTTAAGCATTGTAATTACTTCCTTTTTCTTTTCAGAGCGAGCAAATACAAAGGTATCAGCAGCTTCCCAAATTGAAAAGCCACCAATAATATTAACAGCATCGTAGATAACTCTTTTTGCTAGATTTTCTAAGAAATATGAGACTATAAGTAATAAAGCCCCAACAATTAAAAAGGCACTTACCTTAAGTGTAAGGACCCTTAATTCATTAATTTTTCTCTTTAATGAAAGCGCAATAAAGCTCTTATATGATTTTTGAACCTTTTCGAAATCAACCTCATCATCAACAACTATATTAAGCTCAGTAGCCATTGGAAGGTTTGATGAAATGGTTTCAAGATATTCAATTACATCATTTGAAGGAATATCAGAGTTTACTTCACTAAAAAGCTCCTTTCCTGTGATGAGTACTTCAATATCCTTACCCACCTCAGGAAAGATCTCCTTTATAGGAATTATATGTCTTAGCTCTTTAATTCTTTTTCTAAATTCTTTTTTCATCGTGAAGCTAATAGCTTAGCAGATAGCTTATTTCCTGCTACCTGGATTACCTCTACAAGGATAAGAATAACAAGTACAGCAGCTACCATATAGGATGGTCTAAAGCGCTGATAACCATATCTAATAGCAAGGTCACCAAGACCGCCACCACCAATAGCACCAGCCATTGCTGAGTATCCAATAAGGTTAATGATAGTCAAGGTAACACCAGATACCAATGAAGGCATTGCCTCTGGGATTAATACCTTTATTATTATTTGTGCATTTGTTGAGCCCATAGCCTTAGCAGCCTGAACAACACCTGGATCTACCTCCTTTAAAGCAGATTCGATGATTCTTGCAACAAATGGAGCAGCGGCAATTGAAAGAGGTACGATAGTAGCTTTAGTTCCAATACTTGTACCTACAATTAATCTTGAAAGTGGGATTAAGAGTATCATAAGGATGATAAATGGAAAGCTTCTTAATACATTTACTATTCTTCCCAAGATATTGTTAAAAATTGGCTGTGGGATGATACCACCCTGCTCCTCTGATGAGGTAACGTGTAAAAGCACACCAATAGGAAGCCCTAAAATTAAAGAAAATAGAGTTGAAAAGAATACCATTACAAGAGTTTCTCCTGTGGCACTCATAACTAGATTAATCATCTGATTCATTTTACTACCTCCACAGAAATACCACCCTCTTTGAGCTTTTCGATTGCCTTTTTAGCAACCTCCTCATTAGGTCCGATATCTAATGCCATAATACCCATCTCTTCACCATTAACAGTCTGAACCCCTGCAGCTCTAATATTAAATAGAGCTCCAGTTTCCTTTGTTACGCTACTAATTATAGGTTCATCTGTTGCTTGACCGCGGAAACGAAGAGTATAGTGACCAGGCTCCTGGGACCATCTAACTACAGATTGACTCATATTTGTTCCAGTTGATAAAAAGTCCTTTGTAACATCAGATACAGGGGATGCGAAGACCTCACTTACCTTTCCTTCCTCAACTACTCTTCCTGAATCTAATACAGCAACAAAGTCACAGGCATCACGAACAACCTCCATTTGGTGTGTGATCATAACAACTGTAAGGTTCATCTTCTTTTGAATTTCTTTAATTAAAGCCAATATTGCTCTTGTTGTTTGAGGGTCTAGAGCACTAGTTGCTTCATCACAAAATAAGATATCTGGCTGAACAGCAAGCGCTCTTGCGATAGCAACTCTCTGCTTTTGACCACCTGATAGAGTAGATATTGGAGCATCACCTCTACCCTCTAAGCCTACTAATGCTAGAAGCTCTTCACTTCTCTTTTTAATATAGCCTTTTTCCATATGGCAAATCTCCATTGGATAAGCAATATTCTCTAAAGCATTTCTAGAAGAAAACAGGTTGAAGTTTTGGAAAATCATTCCAATTCTTCTTCTTTTTGCAATTAGCTCCTTCTTAGAAAGGTTATCAACTCTTTCCTCATCGTACCAAACCTCTCCACTATCTGGCTTTTCTAGCATGCTAATTAGACGTACTAAAGTTGACTTACCAGCCCCTGAACGACCAATAATTCCATATATCTTATTAGAAGGGATAGTAAGAGACACATCCTGCACTGCATGAAGTGTTCCATAATCCCTCTTTAGGTTTTTTAGTGTTATTTTCATGAAAAACCTCTATAAACAAATTATTAATTCAAAAAATACAATAAATCTAATTTATATGCTACACTCTTTTTATGAAAAGAATTATTAATCTTTTGTTATTTATTTTATTGTTATCAACTCAGCTATTTGGCTCAAAAAGTAGTGAGTTTGAATATCTTAAGTCTAATATAAGCTCATTACATAAAAACTTTTATAATTCAAATTCTAAAGAGGAATGTGATAAAGTATTTTCCGCTCTAAGTAGCAATATTGATAGCTATGATGATTCTTCATATTACTTTGCTTTACTATCATATCTAGCTCTCTCAAATGATTCCCATACATCGCTGTATGCACCAGATTTAGGCCTACAGTTTAAGTACTATCCTCTTCAGCTATACTTTATCGGTTCTGAGGCCTATGTATTATCAGGTACTGCAGATTTAAAGGAATATATGGGGAAAGAGGTTATTAAAATAAATAATTACTCTATAGAAAGTATTATAGAAAAGAGTAAAGCAGTAATCCCTCATGATAACGATGTATATCTAAGGCTTTTTCTAAGCAACCAATTAAATAACACTGCTTTTCTTAGCTTTATCAAGGTTGCGAATAGCTTAGATGATGATGTAGTTCTTACATTTTCAGATAATACAACAATAATGCTTAAACCAATTTTAATTACTGAGCTAAGAAGTAGAGAGCTAATTAGTAGTGTAAAGCAATACTCACCATATATCTATCAAGGGTATTATTGTGCAAGAGAAATCAGAAAAGATACACTTTTAATATCCTATAACACATGCTCTGAGGATCCAAGCTACCCAATAAGCTCCTTTACAAGTGATATTAAAAGTATGCTCTCTAAGACAAAATATAAAAAAATTATTGTTGACTTAAGGTACAATGGAGGTGGTAATTCAGCCCTATTTGAGCCAATTATTAAGCTACTAAAGAAACAAAAATGTGAAAAATATTGCTTAATTGGAGAGCAAACCTTTTCAAGTGCAGTATTAAATGCAGTTTCATTAAAGGATGATGCGCGTTTTTCATTAGTAGGCACTCCAACTGGTGGAAGTATTAATCACTATGGAGAAATAAAGAGCTTTATTCTTCCAGAAAGCGGTTGGGAGGTTTCTTACTCAACAAAGTATTTTAAGCTCAGTAAAAAATATGATGGTAGTATTAGACCTGATATCGAGATAAAAAAGGATATTAACTCCTTTATTGAAGGTAGAGATTTAGAGATAGAATATTGCTTAAAATAATGTAGGCTCCTCAAAGGTCTCGAGGTAGGAGAAGATTTTATTATTATCATGTAATATGCCCAAAGCTTCACATTTTTCATGAAAAAGCTTCATTAATGCACCTTCCCTTGGGCTTGATATTACATAGCTATTACCATAAAGCTTAATATATTGGTCTTTCAGAGCAGGAAAATGCTCATCAAGCTTCTTATAGTAATACTCTCTATTACCTTCTCTTAGAGTTAATCCCATTCCAAAGCAAATAATGCCCTTTACATTTACACGCTTACACATATCAAGCAGAGACAAAATATTACCTCTAGTATCGTTGATAAAGGGTAATATTGGAGAGAGCCAAACAATAGTTGGGATATTATTATCTCTTAATATCTCTAGAGCCCTAACTCTTTTTGAGGTGGGACAAACATTTGGCTCTATTATTTTACATAGCTCATCATCGGCTGTTGTAAGTGTCATTTGAACTACTGCTTTACTTTTTCTATTAATGCTAGAGAGTAAATCTATATCTCTTAAAACTAAATCTGATTTAGTAATTAGCGTTACACCAAAGCCAAAATTATCAATTACCTCTAAAGCTCTTCTTGTATATTTTAATTCCTTCTCAAGGCTCATATATGGATCACTCATTGAGCCTGTTCCAATCATGCAGCTTTTTCTCTTTTTTCTTAGCGCTTCCTTTAATAGCTCTATAGAGTTTTCCTTTACAGCAACGTTTGTAAACTCATGGTCCATACCATAGCATTTACTTCTTGAGTCGCAATATATACAGCCATGGGTACATCCCCTATAGAGGTTCATACCATTCTTTGGTGATAATATCGATTTAACATTAACTAGATGCATACTTTAATGATAATACACAAGCTAAGACAGCTGTATGTCATCTTTTATTTTTTTCTTCAACCTAATATCATAGGAAAAATGAAGCTCTACATATCTGATTTACATTTTTTCCATGAATCATTATTAAACAATCTTGATAATAGACCATTTTCTTCTGTAGAGGATATGAATGAATATATGGTTTATAAATGGAATGAAAGAGTAAAGAGCCACGATGAGGTTTATGTTTTAGGGGATTTATCATTTGGCAATGTTGAAGAGACAACAAAGCTATTAAATCGGCTTAAGGGTAAGCTTACTTTAATTATGGGTAACCATGATAGCTTTGCAAAAAAGACTGCATTTAATTCAACTAGAATTCGAGAAATAAAAAGCTATATGGAGATAAATGATAATAATAGAAGAGTAATTCTATCTCACTATCCTATAATGTTTTATAATGGCCAATTTAAGCAAAGCACCTATATGCTCTATGGCCACGTACATAACTCCTTTGACGAGGTTTTAATTAACGACTTTATTAAGCTTGCTTCCTCAAAAAAGCGACCAGCAAAGGGATTTGATAGTGAGACTACTACTCCATTTAATATGATTAACTGCTTTTGTATGTTCTCTAACTACACTCCTCTATCACTCGATGAGTGGATAGAATTAGATAGAAATAGAAGGTTAAATTATTAAAGCTATGCCATCTTAATATTAATGTCACATTTCGATTTACAGCTTTGAAAATAAAGTATGAATTATGAATTCTCCAAGCTCTTTATTAAGGCTGTTACTCCCTCAAGCACATCACTATAGCAGGTATCGAAATCATCAGTATACCAAGGATCAGAGATATCTCGGCTACTTCCTGCATATGAAAGTAATGAGTGAAGCTTTCCTTTTTTATCATCAAAGAAGAGCCTCAAATTTCTCATATTAGCACTATCCATACCAATTATAAGATCATATTGATCGTAGTCATCCTTTCTTATACGACGAGAAGTCTTTCCCTTTGTACTTATTCCCTTTGAATAAAGTAGCTGTCTTACAGGAGGATATACGGGGTTACCAATCTCCTCACTACTAGTTGCTGCTGAATCAGCATGATATTTTCCAGCTAATCCTTTTTTAGCTACGATATCGTTAAATACAAACTCAGCCATTGGGGAGCGGCAAATATTGCCATGGCAAACAAAAAGTATCTTAATCACTGTTTTTCCCTCCTGAAATGCCGCAAAAGGCCGCATTTTGACCCTATTTGCGTACCTTTTAACGTTTTCATTTTAAGCTATCGTTACATAATTTCCAAAACAAGGCAAACCGGTGCAAGCCGCGTCAGGCAAAAGTAGTCAAAACGTAGTCGAAATCGTGAAAACAGACTACTGCGTTTTTGAGGCAGGGATATCCATCATTTTACGTTAAGAAATTGCTGCCTCTATCTTTTTGGCATTGACTTCTAAAAATCAATTCCACTATTTTTATATCAATTTCTTCCCATTTACCAAAAACGAAAATTTATAATTTTTGGTAATCAAGCAACCAGTCCGCAATATCAACAATTCGAATGCCTTCGTATTGGTACTCATCGTGCCGGGTCCGAGCAACAATCATCTTTGGATAAGCATCCCTGATTTGCAGCAGTGGGGACACCTCACGCTTAAAGGTCTTTTCGTCGTTAATATTATCAGATACCTGAATATAGATCTTTTCGTTTCGCTTGATGGCGACAAAATCTATTTCTTTCTTATAGAGAACACCAACATAGACCTCATATCCCCGGCGCAGCAGCTCGATTGCAACGATGTTTTCCAAAATTCTGCCGTAGTCCATATTTTTTGTACCGAGCTTAGCATATCGAAACGTATGGTCGCACAAGTAGTATTTATCGTTGCTGGAAAGATACTTTTTGCCCGTAATATCATATCTGCGAATTTTGTAAAACGCAAAAGCATTGCACAGATACTGCATATAGGAACTAATGGTCACATGGTTGACCTTTTCTTTGAAAACACCGAATGTGTTTGCGATATTTCGTGCAGAGGTCAGATTTGAGATGTTGTCCATCAGAAAGTCCACCAGTCTCTCCATTAGCTGTATATTGCGGATTTTATACTTTTTGCGGATATCTCTCACGATCAAAGTATCAAAAACATCGGCAATATAGTCATATTTAGATTCCTGATCTTTATACAAGTAGGAACCGGACATACCGCCCTCCATCATATATTTATCCATAGCGGTATATTTGTCACGGTACCCAAAGTACTGCATATATTCGCTGAAAGAGAAAGGGAATACCTTTATTTCAAAGGTTCGTCCGGTAAACAGTGTGGCAAGATCGGAACTGAGTAAAAAAGCATTAGAACCGGTGATGTAAATATCAAACTTCTCCATAGCGTGTAACCCGTTAATCGCTTTCTCAAAATCCTTACACATCTGCACTTCATCAATCAGAATAAAGTTATGCTTACCCTTGACGTATTGAGCATTCACATAATCATACAACGCTCTGTACTCAAGCAGATGGTCATATTCAAGCAGATTGAAATTTATATGGACAATATTACAGTCCGAAATCTCAGCTTCCACATAATCTTTAAAAGCTTCAAGCAGCTTGGATTTGCCACTACGACGCACACCTATGATAACTTTGATATCCGGCGTTCCAATCACATTGATCAATTTATCTAAATACTGGTTACGGTCAATCAATTTCACTGCTCATCACCTCTCGATATATTATGCCTATTCAAATTACCAAAATCAATTATTTTTTAAAAATGGTAAATAGATTGATATATCAAAACATGCGCAGTGACAATTCCTGCTGCAGAAAAACCCTGCTGACCATCACGATATGGATGACATTTCAAAGACGACAGATGATTTGTCCATAGCTATTCATTTTAGACTTAATTCGTCACACGCATCACTGACTATAAAACAACCCTTTCCCCTCAATATTTACTCTACCCTTTTTGATTTTCATGCTAAATTATTGTTAATAGCGCCCACCAAGGTTAAGACTTCTGTCTCCTTGAGTATTACACATCAAGAGCACCAGTAATTCACAGTTGATCACCACCCAATTCACACTTCAGCACCACAATAAGTTTAAAAAGCAATTCACGTTTCAGCACCACTTAACCTGCTCTTAAAATTATAGTACCCGCAAGGGAATTTTTTATTTTAGGAGGACATTTATTAGTATAAAAATCACTGTGCGTAAAATCTTAGAAGCTAAGCTCTATGGTTTTTCAAGCAACAATATTGCATCTACTTATGGAACATCTAAAAATAGTGTTTAAGTTGCAATTGCAGAGACGGATGAAGTATTATCAGAATGTACTATCCCTTGGATTGAGTCATATAGGATGCAAAGATTAAAGATATTATTAATTATTCCAGCAATAAGATCAAATATTTGATATGGTGCTCTTCTGCGAATCGCTACTGGTGCTCCTTCGCGTAGCACTGGTGCTTTTCACGTGAAATATTCACATAGGAAAATCTAGTCTTGAGAGACTCCTCGACATCTTCTAAGGCATACATCAAAACCCTTGTTAGTTTTGCATCAAAGTGATAAAGAGCCAAGACTTTTTCAAAAGAAAGACCGTCGATGTAACAATCTTCTCCATTCTTCTTAAATTCATGAAGATATCCGGAAAGTCTATAATAATTGACAGTCTCAAGAACCTTTGCAGCTTGGAACTCATCATGAATGATGAGTCCACGTGATTTCAACAAAGCAACCTGATCCGTGTAAGACTTATGTAATTTCAAAGGATAATCACCTTGGATTAAAAATTCGGCCCCCGCATGGTACGCACTGTTAGGAGGCGGGCGAGGGTCTTTATCATGCATATATATAATATGCTGAAAACTGTTGTGAAAGGCAAGAAAATGCTCTATAAGAAGCCAAAGTAGTCAGTAAAACAGGCACCAAAGTCTATTCCCTGAAAAGTAGTATTTCGGTAGTAATCCTTCTCCCCAGTGGTTACAATCTGCACCGTAAAGCCCCGCACTGACGCAGTTTATCTATGTTCTGAAACCTGTCTGTTTTTCCTCCTGAAATGCCGCAAAAGGCCTTAATTGGCCACGATTTGCATACCTTTTAACGTTTTCATTTTAAGCTATCGTTGCATAATTTCCAAAACAAGGCAAACCGCGTCAGGCAAAAGTAGTCAAAACGTAGTCAAAATCGGGAAAACTGACTACTGCACCTTTTTCTGAACCTTGCTTTCAATTGACTACTATTTACTATATATATTGTGTATGGATAATGTCATGGTTCAGCCTGGGTTCACATTTTAACGTTTATTTTCAGGGGTGGGTTCACCTTTTAGCGATAAAGTGCTCATAATTCAGATTTTCTTTGATTTTACCAAGAGCTCGCATAAAAGCTCTATTGGCAAAGTAACTAAAAAAGCACCCATCCGCCAATGAATGAGTGCCTGTTTTTTTTGTAGAAGATTTTATATTGCTCTAAAACTTAGCTGTGTAACGTTTTTATTCTCACCGGCTGCCTTCTGCTTCTCTTCCTTGGTGTACTTTGCCAAAACTTTTTTCCTCCTTAAGAAAAGTCTAGGATTTTGTCCGCAGTCCCGAATGGTTGATTTAGGCCGACGCTAACAGTCCGAGACAATCTGGATTATGCCCTTTATGAGGATATTTAATCATTGTCTCCATAATTCTTTTTCCCAGAGAAAGCGAAGACTCTCCATACATTTGGTCTTGTGATAAGAGGTTCGTAGTCTCTATATTTCTCATCTTTTTCCTCGATAGCCTTTTCAGTCCCTTCTTGGGACTTATTCATCTTTTCTATAGATTTCATTGTCTCTCCTGTTTCTTAACCTCTTGTCATGGAAGTGATACTTATTTCTTGGACGCTCTCTTTCGCTTTTTCTTTTCTTGGATAAGAATGGGATAGATAAAGAGATAGTTTTGCAGATACAGGGCCTATTAATTCATAGAGGACACTTGAAGAGAGGATTATTGTTTCAAGAGCCCTTCCTTCATCTCCTCCCAATACTTTTGCGCCCATGGCAGCCAAGCCTATGGCTACTCCCGCCTGAGGGATGAGGGCCAGACCCAGATAGGAGCGGATTCTTTTTTCTTTTTTCGTAATAAGAGATCCCAAATATGCTCCGGAGTATTTACCAATAATTCTTGTAAAGAAATACATGAGGCCGATTATTGAGAGGGGCATGGCTCCAAACCTCTTCATGCCGCTAAATAGCGATCCAAGATCGAAGTTCAATCCTGATCTGACGAAGAATAGCAGCAGGATCGGAGGACTGAAGTAGTTGAGTTGCTTAAATAATCTTTCGTCTCCTGTTGCATTTATATAGACCATGCCCATAGACATACATCCCAGAAGAGGCGATACACCCAATAAGGTGCAGATTCCGCAGAATCCGAAGAGAATCGCCACAGTAACAATCAGTCTGTTGTCTGTGCTTCTTTTTCTGAGAAGATATTTTAAAAGAAAACCGAAAGCTCCTCCTACTGTTAGAACCACAATATTTGAAAGGATAGGCACAGAGAGGACCTTGAAATCTAATACTCCCATTGCGATAGATGAAGAAATAGAAATGGCAAGGGAAAAAGCAATCAATCCCACCACATCATCCAAGGCCACTACGCCCAAAAGTGTATCCACGAAATCACCCTTTGCCCCTGTCTGTCTTATTGTCATCAATGTTGAAGCCGGTGCCGTAGCAGAAGCCAGGGCAGAAAGAATAAGGGAGAAGCCGAAGTCTAGTTTGAGAATATAGAATGTGGACATAAACACAACTATGGAAGAGGCAAGAGCCTCCATGATTGTAATGATTACAACTTTTCTTCCATTTTTCTTTAAAATACCCATTTTGAAGTACTCGCCTGTTCCAAAAGCGATAAAAGACAATGCTATGTCACCTATAAAGCTCATTCCTTCGATTGTGCCTTTGGGGATTAAGTTAAAGACAAAGGGGCCCATAAGAATTCCAGATAGGATGTATGCCGTGACATTAGGAAGTCTCATGAACTTCGTTATTCGTGTCATAAAAAAGCCGAAAAAAAGCATTAAGGATACTGATATGACTTTTATTGCAGTAGGGTCTGTAATTCCGATTCTTTCAATAAAAGATAATGTATCCATAATAATCTCTCCTTGTATGGAATAGAATGATATTTGTTGTTGAAGATAAATGCAAATTATATTATTCTTTATTCCTATAAAAATATTTAATTGGAGTTACTATGCTTGGAACAAAAATGTATACTTTCCTAAAAGTTGCAGAGTATCTGAATTTCACAAAAGCAGCAGAGGCTCTATATATGACTCAGCCAGCTGTCAGCCAACAGATCAAGCAACTGGAAGAGGAAGTGGGCGCTAAGGTCTTTATTAGGAATAAAAATGGCTTAATCCTTACACAGCAAGGAGAAATTGTTCTTAAATATGCCCGTAGGCAAAAAGCTCTCTATGATAAGATGCTTTTGGAATTGGAGAACTCAGAAAAAAACGTAGGCCCTTTGAGAATAGGAATCACCCATACCTCGGAGAGCAACGTCACAGCCGCCGCCCTAGCAAAATACAGCATTGAAAACAATGGTGTAAAGATTATGCTTACTACTGATACTATAAATAATCTTTATGATAAACTAGAAAACTATGAGCTTGATTTAGCAATCATAGACGCTTCTTCCAATAATCCCAAGTTCTCTTCCATGCTACTTGATATAGACTACCTTATGTGTGTGTTGAGTCCTGATAATCCTCTGTCTCAGAGAAGTGCAGTGACAATCTCTGAGCTGAAGAAAGAAAAGATGATACTCCGTTCCTCTGAAAGCGCTACACGCAAACTCTTTGAAGAGACTTTGGTCTATAACGGAGAGGACATATCCTCCTTCGATGTTATTCTTGAAGTGGACAACATCGCTACTATAAAAGACTTGATAAGAAAAGATTTGGGAGTATCCATTATTCCTAGAAGCGCCTGCCTGGATGAAATAAGAAAAGGAAAGATAAAGGCTCTTCCTATTGAGAACTTCTCAATGGTAAGGGAGACAAGAATCGTGTACAACAAAGATTTCAGGCATAAAGAAGTTCTTGATGATATAATCCGCATCTACGGAAAAACAGCAAGTGTCTAAGGTTGCTGGGAGAATTGAATGCGATATAGATATAATGAAGTCAATCTCCATACCCATTCTGACCTGTGACCTTCTAGGTGGACCAAAAATCCAATTAGGAGGTTTTTTCATGAAAGTAAAGGAAGAGGATCTCAGACGAGAGCTTCTTAAGGCAATTAACGGAGAGGACTTGATCATCAATTGTTTAAGAAGTGTGCTAAGAGACATGTCAAGACAATTGGTTAAAAATTATCCGAATAATTAATCTACCTCTTCTATCTTAATATTAGGGAAAATTCCCTGCTTATATACTTCATCTAGAGCAATGATAATCTAAACTTTGATGTATTCTTTCATGATTAATAAAGCAAATAGATGAAGCTAACCCTCTTGAATGCAGAACAGAGCCTTATGTAATTAGGGGCCGTAACAATTAAGGTGATATTTAAGCAATTATATCTTTTATTTATAAGGACAGTTTACTAGGCTGTCCATTTTAATAAATAAGCGGTGCAATTACTGATACACTCATAAAGATATGTGCCTATACAACAAGTCGGGAATCAGAGGAAAAAATCAGGTAATTGGTTCAGGCCCGGCTCTGGCAATGGCATCATATAGGTCGGAGCATTTCAGGCCAGCTTCTATTCCCTGATGAATCTCAAAAGGAAATCAGCAATTCCTATTATTGTGTATCCATTCTCATCAAGACACTCTCCAATAGGCTTATTGATGACTATTATCTTTCGGACCTGATCATTAAGCATGATATACGGCCTTAACTCTCTTGCCCTTGTCGGTGCATTGGAAATATCATCCGTGACCTGGATATAGTATTGTCGATTCCATTTTCTCGCAAAGAAATCCACCTCATAGGTATTCCTTATAGAGGTTCCCATCCTGTTCTTTTCAATGTTGTCAAATGTTCCGACATTGACAGTAAAGCCATTATAGACAAGTTCATTGTAGACAATGTTTTCCAGCATCTGCCCTTCATCCGGGAACGAGAAGTTCAATCTTGCATTCCTTAAACCAGTATCGGCAAAGTAGTATTTCCTCAAGGCACCGATTTCAGCCCGCCCCTTCAGATCATACCGTCTGGCCTCCTTTAAAAGAAATGAATCAGTAAAGTACCAGATATACTTCTCAACCGTCTGTTTGTCGATGTTTTCATGTCTGACACTGCGGTAAGTATTTGCAATACGTTCCGCATTCAGCAGTGATCCTGTTCCTTCTGAAAGGATATTACAAAGCTCATCAAGAGCTTCTCCCTTTCTCAGGCCATTCCTTTCCACGATATCTCTGAAATAGGTAGTTTCAAAAAGGCTTTTCAGGTACTCCTTCTTTTCAAGATCATTCTTCAGCACAGCCAATGGCATGCCGCCATATTGCATGTATTCATAGATAGCCTCTGTCTTTGATCCTCCAATATATTCATAGAATTCAGAGAACGACAGAGGAAAAACCTGAATGGTGACGGCCTTATCGCGGAATTCCGTGACGATGTCAGAGGACAGCATTCTGGAATTTGAACCTGAAACATATAGGTCTATGTTCTTTTCTCTAGACAGACCCAGAACAACGGTCACAAAAGATACGGTTTCAGAGTCCCCTTTCTTTGCCAGAACATGCTTACCTTCTGTCAGATTGGGATTGACGATTGAATATACCATCTGAATCTCATCAAGAAATACGACACATTTTGATCGACCTTTACAATACTCCCTGACATATTCTCCAAGATAGAGTGGATCCCGATATCTGATGTTCCTGTCATCATCCAGCTCAAGGATAAGAATATCATCCTCCTTCATCCCATCTGATAACAGATACTCCCTGAATATCTCCTTCATCAAGAAAGATTTTCCACAGCGTCTTATCCCTGTAATAATTTTTGGAAAACCGTTATCCCGGTTTGCTATCAGCTGCTGAAGATACTTTTCTCTGCGAATCATATATTCACCTTTTCTGTATATTTCTACATCTTTGATGATTATATCATAGCGCACAACGTAAATATAATCACTAAAAATGTAGAATTCTACATTTTTGTGTATTTACACTATCAGTACAGACATGCCCATATCCGCTCTCGAAACCAAGTACTCTTGTTGTATTAAAAATAACCATGGGATTAACCTAAAGTGATAAGTAACCAAACAAACACAAAAGGAAAGAACAATAGCTACGCTTAGTAATCAATTCTGAATGTATACACCGCTGTCTTCAAGAACATGAGAATTGAGATATCCTCAGATGGTATCGTGCCTGTATATGTGGAAGCGAAGGTTAATAGACGACATTCATACAGATGCTCCGCCTGCGGAGAGAAGTGCCCGTAATTGACTCTATATTTCTGGGGAATTCAAGAGGGGGAATGCGGACAAATTCTTGGACCTACGATAACAGCGAGTAGAAGAAATGTCGTTTAGTTAGGAAGAAAAAAAAGAAGGCACTTCAATTGTATGATGAAACAGGTTCGATATCGAAGGTAATTCAAAAACTGGGATACCCGAGCAGATAGAATATGTATACTTCACCTTTTAACGATTACTTTGATACCCGCGCTAAGTCCTGTGGCACCGGCGAGTAATAACTTCCGTTACGCCGGGAACTACGTTAGACTCAATCTCAGACTGTCATTTAAGCAGTTTAGCTTTCAACCTCAGGCTCCACGTTTCACCCCAGTGGCCCCAGCGTTCGGAAATTAAACACCGTACCGTGGGTGGAAAGACCATTGAAATGCTTCAGCATTTCTTTCAGTCTGCTACTGTTCCATTCCGTTTCTATCAGAAAATGGCGTTCCATTTAATCGGGAATTACAGTATGGTCATTTACCTCCTAACTTTAGTTTTTCATTGAAATCTTTGCGGGTTTTCTTTTAAACATTTCAGTAAGGCCTTTAATTTCTCTTTCTCTTTGATGTATCATATTCATTGAAAAGTAAGACGTTAACGTCAGCAAGTTTTCAATGGAGGTTGAGGTGTGGAAATAAAACGAGACCGTTATTTGAAGAAAATCATCTCCTTTATGTGGGATGGTCAGGTAAAGGTGATTACTGGTATTCGCAGATGTGGCAAGTCCTATTTGCTTCGCAATCTATTTGGGAACTACCTTCTCAGCGAGGGGGTTGCTGAAGATCACATTCTATCCTTCGAGTTGGACTCGACCCGTGATATTCGTTATCGCAATCCTTTAGAGCTTGCATCTCATGTTCGGGGAATTGTGGAACACAGCGCAGAACAATACTATCTCTTTGTAGACGAGATACAGATGTCCGATGAAGTTCCGAATCCCTACAATCCCGAAGGAAAGAAGATTACCTTCTACGATGCACTCAATGATTTAAAGTCCCTGTCCAATCTGGATATTTATGTGACCGGCAGCAACTCTAAAATGCTGTCCTCCGATATTCTGACAGAGTTCCGGGGGCGCAGTGATGAAATCCATGTGCATCCGCTTTCTTTTGCCGAATACTATTCAGCCGTTGGCGGTGATAAGCAGGACGCTTTTGATAATTTTGCTTTCTACGGCGGTATGCCTCTGATTCTGTCCCGACCCACTGATGCTGCAAAGATGGCTTATCTGAAATCTCTTTTTTCGGAGGTTTATCTGAAGGACATCGTAGAACGGAAGAAGATCAAGCGTGAGGATGTGCTATCCGCTATTCTTGATCTGCTGTGTTCGTCTATCGGTTCTCTGACCAATCCAACGAAGGTGGCAGCTACCATCAATACCATGCAGAAACGCAGCGGCGAAAATGTGGTTGCCCTGAACACAGTGAAAGCCTATATGGATTATCTGGCAGATTCGTTTCTGTTTTCCGAGTGTAAACGCTGGGATGTCAAGGGCAAAAGCTATTTTGACTATCCCAACAAATACTACTGTGAGGATATTGGGCTGAGAAACGCCCGTATCGGCTTCCGCCAGCAGGAAATAACGCATATCATGGAGAATATCATTTACAATGAACTGCTGATCCGTGAATGCTCCGTTGACATCGGTATCGTCTACAGCAATGAGAAGAATGCCAAGGGAAAGGTTTCTCAGGTTGCAAGGGAAATTGACTTTATTGCAACCTCCGGTGGCAAGAAGACCTACATTCAGTCCGCCTACGCTTTGGGAACAGAGGAAAAGGCAATCACCGAGAACAAGCCTTTCGCGCTGACAGGTGATTCCTTCCCAAAGATTATCGTACGCCATGACATTCGCAAGCGTTGGTATGATGACAACGGCATCCTTAATATCAGCGTCATCGACTTTCTGCTGGATGACACGCTTGTCTGATTCATGGGCCATTACAAATAGCTTCTCTAGCAATCCTGGGCAGTGGTCTGGTTATATATATGCTATGAAAAACCCTCACGCTTGCGTGTGGGATGATAGCAGCATCTATAACCAGAAGTGATGTGCCGCCCTTGAAAATAAAGGGCATGCCAACACTACGGATGGCTTCAAGAAGGCCAAAAGCGAATACCGTCCTTTCTAGAATGGAAGGATCCGCCCCAGTTTCTTCCCTAAGCCTTAAAATGTGTTCCGCTGTATAGTTTTCACTTAGTAGCATGTTCTGCTTTACTCCCTTCAAGATAATTCAATATTACGTCCTGACGGTTACGCCTGCGGGCATATCTTAGCATCCTCACTTTATCCAGAAGATACCGGCTCTGTGCCTGCTCGTAAACATCAGGCAATTCCGATTTGCTGAACGTTGCAGCTATGAGCTTGTCAGCAGACATATCAACAAGCATTTTCTCCAGCATTATATAGTTGGGCTTGCTCGTCCTAATTGGCGCCTCCGATATCAAATCCGTTACAACAACACTATCTTTCGCCCAATACAGATTAAAATCATTTTTGCTGGGCTTATACATGACATTATAAATCCCTTGGTCCTGAAGAAATCAGAAAACATAGATACTGCTTTCCTTCTCAGCCTGTATAAAAACCGTATTCTGCGCAATCAGATGGTTTAAAAACTCGTTCATTAAAACTGTTTCAAAGACCGTAAACTGCACATAAGGATACTTTTCAGAAATAAGCCGTATCAATCTTTCGGCTGTGTCAGAATATACCGGTACATATTCATTCTTGGGTATGCCCGAAGATAGCGAATAAGAATCATAGCCTAATCTAGTTAATGCGCCATCGCGGACCAAACCGCTGATTGCCCAGTGATATGTGCTTTCAGACAAATCTGTTTTCAGCATTTTCAGTTCATCAATGAGCTCTTTATGGCCATATATTTTTTTATTATCCATGCGATCAAGCACTTCTTTATACCACTGCATGATATCATCTCCTTTACAGTAATCACGCACATTGGCAATTTTTATTTTTTTTGCTCATATGCTTATCTAAAAACGTTAACCGTATTTCAGATGCTATTGTCAAAGGTGAGGAACCTGTCTGGAAAAGGATGATGAAGTTAAGAAATTCCTGCAGCGCCTTAAAAATAACAAAATATTATGTTGAGTGATTTCTGCTGATTTGGCTGTTTTATTCCGTTATGTTGAGGTTTTGATGATTCTCTCAACATAATGGATTACTGCACATAACACTTCTTTGAATTCCTGTAATTACCTTTATATCCGGTACTCCCTGCACACTTTTTAGCTGTTGCAGATACTTAGTTCTCTCAATTAGCTTCATATCAATAAGCCTCCAAGAATCGGTAAATATCATAATACAACTACATTTCGAGATTTTCATTTTTTTCATTTTCTCGAAATAGAATTTAAAGTAAGATCTCCAATGCTTCCACCTGCCTATTTTCTTTTTCTACCTTTAGTATTATCATGGAAATACCTTTTTTGATGAGAGTTATAACGAATTAGCGGTTGTTGATAACTCTCATATTTTTTACTCTTTTGTTTCTATATATTTTGACTAGCTATTAGTCTTATTGTTGGTTATCTATCTTCATTTATTTTGACTAGATTATCTATATATAAAATAACTATCTACAACCAGGAGCACTTTGTTTAATTTATTCTACAAGCTCAAATTGCCAGTTCTTTTCAGCTGACAACGACGCACCTCATTTCTTGCTTAATATGTAATTCTAAAATAATCCAAATATGCCTTATATTTATCCTGTGCTGTCAGACAAGTATCTATTAGGTAGCCTTTTTCATTATTCCACTCTTTCAATCCACGATAATAGAACATCTTCAGATTATCCTCGATGATGAACGGAACAATATTATATTTCAGGCACTCCTTGAACATAATCAATCTGCCTACACGACCGTTGCCGTCCTGGAATGGATGAATTCGCTCAAACTTCACATGGAAGTCTAGAATGTCTTCAAAGGTCTTATCCTCCTTGGAATTGTATTCTGACAGCAATGCTTTCATCTTATCAGCAACTTCTTCGGGGAGGGCAGTATCCATACCACCAACTTCATTTGGAAATTTCTTGTAATCACCAACAGCGAACCAATCTTTTCTGGAATCGCTGGTTCCATTCTTCAAGGTTAGATGAAGTTCCTTAATAAACCTCTCAGTTAAAGCTATTTTTGCATTCTCAATAATCATGTCAATGCAACGAAAATGGTTAGCCGTTTCGATCACATCGTCTACATTGAGAACTTCGTTTTCCACGCCGATAGTATTTGTTTCAAAAATATATCGGGTCTGATCGTGAGTCAGGCGGCTACCTTCGATATGATTGGAATTGTATGTTAAATCAATCTGTGTCTTATGGTAAATGCCACCAGGGTATTTACTTGCTTTCTGCTCTTTCAGGATATCCAACAGAGTAATCGGTTCCTCTTTTCTCTTGTTGGCACGCTCTGGCTTTTCTGCATTTTCAGGAATGTTCCAGGTCTTGCCAGTAAGGAACGCACCAATCACACGATCTTTGGCACAATAATTTCTAACGCTTCGTTCCGACACATTCCATTTTTTTGCTATTTCCGTAACTGAAAGGTATCGCATCTGCTCTCCTCCGTCATAAATCGAATCAAAAAACTACACTAATCTACTGTATAGTATATCACACTATCGGCAAAAAAATATCAACAAATCCATAATATGCTTTCATCTTTTTGCCGATATGGGAAGTTTAGTTTTGTCGCATTCCTAATCCATCACATTATTATGATAATTGTGTGACTGCATTGCTTGTAGCTATAGCTCAGTGTATGCATCAAATAAAATAATCTCTGACATTATTTAATTACTGATACAATCGGTACAGTTAACTATAGTTACTACTTCACAGCATTCTGCCTATTCAAGAAATACTTCTTACAAGGTTTCAATTCCATATGAGCCCTATTCATAGTGTCATATGGAAACTCTTCTACAAAGGAAAGTTAGATCAATCTGACGTAGCGGGTGCTCTTTCCCTGACCAAGCCTCTGGATTGCTCCTTCCTTGACCAACTCTCGGAATCCTCCTTCTATGGAGCTGATGCTCAAGGACGAACAGAGTTCCCAGATATCCGGCAGAACCGCCTTTCGTACCATCTCCTTGGCAGGAAGTTTTGCATACATAATCTCCATCCTGTCCTCAAAGTCCTTGTAAGCAGAGAGAATAGTCCCCAGAAGATACTTCACGAATGGCATGAAGTCTTATGTCCCCTCATGCCAGCCATATTGGGAGTTCTGCAGTGCATCATAATAGAGATCCTTGGGGTCTATTAATCTTGGCTTCCAATGAAATATATTTGCCTACGTAGAAACCGTTGCAATAAAAGAGAAATGTTGTAAGAAGGTGACTAATTCTTCCATTTCCATCATTGAACGGATGGATGCACAGAAAGTCATGAATGAAGATTGGAATGGCTAGAAATGGATCCAACTCCAAGTTCTCCACAATAATATTTACGAGATTAAGTCCTTGGAATAATCAATCTATATGAAAGCAGTTCAATGAATTACAAAACTATAACTAAAAATTATTCCTATTACGGAATTTGATTTTAAAATATCTCTCCATAAACCAACGATCTGTAGGCATGGTAGTTAGCAAGTCTGTTAAACAAAACTCTAGCTGTAACTGATGATTTCTCAGCTCCGGCTATCTAAGGTTTTTTATTCGATTATGTTCTAACGGCGAAAGAAGTAAGATTATTTCATCGCACGACAGATATCCTCGATGCTCTGCTTTATATCAACATTGATTCCAATAGCCCTTGCTCCAAGGTGTTCAGGTACCACAGCTTCATTCAGGTTCACTCGTAATAATGAAATCTGTTTATTTTCACGCGTCAGCTTTTCAAAAGGAAAACGAATGATGGTCGGAGTATTAAAACCCACACCTAATTCCAGTAAACATATTTTCCTGCCTGAGCTGATGGCTTCTGATAGGAAATCTTCAAAATGCTTCTCAGCTATGTACCATTCCGCGTCTTGAACAAAGTATTGATCGATACGCAAATTCATATTCATTCGTCCACCGCAGACTGGACATTTGGGTACCATTGTACTTGGAATCAGACAATCAACCCTCGCTGCATCCATCTGCCGGAATAGTTCTCTAGCATCGTAACGATTTTGATGACAGCCTTTTGCACACTGGATATGAAAGTAATCTCCCTGTGTACAAAAAATCTTATCTGCTGTAAGTCCTGCTTTCTCAAGCTGGCCATCCACATTTGTAGAAAGGCAAAAGATTTCTTTGCTACCAAGCATTGAAAGCAGTGTTTTATACAGCATTGTATGATTTGCTTCAATTCCGGCTTTCATGCACTGTTTTGACCAGTACCCCCAGTATGCTTCTTCACTTGGATAGGGATAAAAGCCTGCACTATACATATCCTGCATATATGACCCATTGCCATACTTCGCACAAAAATCAGCAAAATTTTCCTTAAACCAATCTCCACCATAGATTGCACAGGCTGCAACGCTCATTCCTGCACCAATACCAACTAGTACATATTCAGCTTCCTGAATCATCTTTGCTGCTTGATAAATCTGATCTTCGTAAGGAGCTTTTTGAAAGATATAATCTCTTGAGGGAATGCCGCTTAAGAAATTTTCAAATGTGATTCTTTTATTGCAAAAACTCATAGAAGCTCCTTATAGATTTCACGGTCTAAATCCTTAAACACATTGAAAATGACCTTAATCTGACTTCCAGTACTCTGCTTATACTTCTTTACAGTTTGCACTGCAATTTCTGCTGCCGGTCTATTAGGGAACATAAATACGAAAGCAATGCTTTCCACGTTGTTTTCATCTGCAATCTTTAGGCAGGACTCATAGCAGGAATGAAGTAGCTCCTCATGGCGTATAGTCAACTTCCCCTGTACGATCGGACCTACTGTATGAATCACAAAATCACATGGAAGGTTGAAGCCTGGTGTGATTTTTGCCTTACCTGTCGGCTCCTCATGGCCCTGCTTTTCCATCAGCTTAGCACAGTAATTGCGTAGCTGAATTCCAGCATATGTATGAATACAGTTGTCAATACAGTTATGGCAAGGCTGATAGCATCCGGACATACCGCTGTTAGCAGCATTGACGATTGCACCAACCTTGAGCCTTGTAATGTCTCCCTGCCAAAGAAAAATATTTAACTAAGGGAGGAGCCCAAAACCTTACATTGAGATATTGCTTCATCATCAGGAGTACCATTACAAATTACACTCTCACATGATAAAACAGCACCATCTGCTTTACATGTATCTTCCCAGTTTCTCATCCACTCTCCATCACCCCAGCCATAGGAGCCAAAGAGTGCAATTTTCTTTCCAGAAAGCTTTGCTTCACAAGAGCTAAACATAGGAGCAAATTCACTATCCTCAAGCTCCTCTGAGCCCATAGAAGGACAACCAAAAGCAATGGCATCAAAGGCATCAACATCTGACGGAGAAAATTCTACAGCAGAGAAAACAGTTACATCAAAACCCTTCTCCTTTGCACCATCTGCTACTGCATATGCCATTGCTTCTGTATTACCAGTACCACTCCAATAAACAACTGCTACTTTACTCATATTTAAAACCTCTTAAAAATTTATTTTTATCTCAAACTGCTACTGCAAGACGTTCGATCGATATTCCATTTGAATAGTGATGAAAGTATGTATCTGTACACTTTCGATACATCTCAAAGGTCTTGGTAGCCTTTTTCTCATCACCATATACCTTCCAAATCCCTGAGCACTTATACTTCTCTGCCTTATTTGTGATAAAGCCAAGCACATCCTCTGGAGGATACCCAAGGAAAAGTCCTATTTCATGAGGAAATTCATCTATTTTCCTTTGGATCAACACCACTAAGAATTAATAAAAGCTCTAATACCTTAATCTTGTAATAGCCCTTAGTGCTGTCACAAGGGACCTTGTACATCTCACTAAATAGATCCTCGATATAGGAGCGAGAGCGTATAACGAAGAAGGAATTACCATTACAAAGCTTCGATGCGACCTTTATGGGCTGGACATTAACATCCTCTAAAAAGCATGAAAAGCATTTTGGTGCGATAGCTGTATTTATAGTAATCGTAATACCATGGTAATGGTTAAGAGGAAAGATATATTCATTTTTACAATTTTCAATAATTCCAATAGCTAAATCACCTGGCATAAGATAAAAATATCCATCCTTATAGGAGCACTCCATCCGACCTTCTCTACAATGATAAATTTCTATTAAGCTTTCACCCTTTTTAGTATATGAGTAAAAACGATTTGTATGTGCAGAATGGTGTGTAAGTGTTATTCCAGTCATAAGGTCATAAACCCTAAGCTGTGAGTCCCCACTTTTATCTACAAATGAATATATAGTAGAGCCATCACTTGATGAGCTCTCAATTACTTTATAATCACTTTTTTCCATTATTTTTTCTAACCATTACTATAGTTAGTATAGACTAACTTACCTGGTTTTGAAAAGTATATGTAAAAATAATCCATTATATACATAAAAATATAAGTGAATGTTTAAAAAAAAGGAATCACTACTGTAGAGCTCTTAAAGGAGGAGGAGGGAAACACACTCCTACTTGAGGATATGAGGAAAAATAGTATTTGGTTTAAAGCTAATGATAAAAATAAAACTGAGATAAAATCTATATCGATAGACCTAGACTCATGTAGCTATTTAAGCTAAAAAAAAGATAACTACTCACATAGTAAGTAGTTATCTTATAGCTATTTATTCTATTACAGCAATTGGCTCCATTGCCATTTCTCTTGCAATAGCATTTACCATCTCAAGGTTTTCTGGAAGGACCTCAACAAGGCCACTTGCTTGAGAGGCTGCAAATTTATTTGCTTCGATTTCACCTGGCATTAATATACCATTTGAGTTCTTTGCCTTCTTTGAGGACTTAAGCTCATTAATTCTTGCATCGATATCGTTATAGTACTTCTCTTCATCGTTGAAGGCTGAAATATCCATTGCGATCATCATGATAGATGGTCCATCAGCAAAATCCTTTGCTCTATCACCTGTTCCACCACCAAAGAGTACACCTGCTAAAATATCAACCATAACAGCCATACCCCAGCCCTTATAGCCTGCCATAGGAGGTATTGTATAGTAGTCCTTCATGCTTGTTGTAGGAAGTCCATCTCTATCAAGTCCCCACCCCTCAGGGATCTCAGTTGCACCCTGTCTCTTCATATTAGAGACCTTACCATTAGCAACTACTGTCATCGCCATATCTAATACTGGAGATACTTCATTTCTAGCTGGAGCTGCTACACTAACTGGGTTATTTCCAATTACCTTCTCACAACCGCCCCAAGGAGCCATTGTTGAGTCACCAGTTCCAAGAGCTGTTCCGATCATACCGGCTCTTTGAGCCATTTGAGCATAGTATGCTAAAGCGCCAAAGTGGTTAGCACCCTTAACACAAACAACACCAATACCATGCTCCTTAGCCTTCTTTATAGCCTCCTCCATAGATCTATATCCAAGGATTTGACCACTTGAATGGTTACCATCCCAAACAGCAACTGTACCATTATCTTTAACAACCTTAACACTCATGTTAGGTATCATCTTGCCCTCTTTAATTAGCTTTACATATCTTGCTGTGCATAAAATACCATGTGAGTGAACACCTCTTTGGTCTGCCTCAACTAGCATATCAGCGATGATACTAGCTTCCTCTCTATTTACACCAACCTCCATGAAGATAGCTGCTATTTTCTCTTTTGCTTCCTGAATTGAAATCTTAACCATAAATTCCTCCTTATCTCTCTATTTTTATATATCTGCCCTTACTATGCTGAATTGCATTAACGATCGATACAGCTGCAAGTGCTGTATGACAATCAGCAATAAATGGTGTTTTATTAATCAAAGCTTTATAGAACTCATTAATTAAAACTCCATGGCTAATTCCCCACTCTGATTTCTCACCAGTTAAGACCTCTGCTGGATGGAATATAGTATTTCCACCCTCCTCAACTATAGTAAGTCCTGATTGTCTAACTGTCATAACTGCCTTCTCTAGTCTTAGCTCTACATCACAAACCTTGGAGCCTAGGTAGCAGTTAGTACAGAAGGCAACAACCTCTGCACCACACTTAAGACGCATTAAGGCCATTGCTGTATCCTCAACCTCATAGTCATTGCTATCACGAAGCTTCCCATCAAAGCCCGCAAGAGATTCAACACCTCCTGTAAGGTAGTCAACTAAATCAAGTGTGTGTATTGATTGATTAATAATACAGCCGCCACCCTCTCCACTATACTTTCCTCTCCATGGGGATTCACTATAGTACTTTCCATTTCTATACCAGGTGACTAGTGCCATTCCACTAACTATTTTTCCATACTTACCGCTATCTAGAATTTGCTTTGCCTCTATAGTTGCTTTATTTAGACGATTTTGAAAGCAAACTCCTAGAAGCTTTCCACTCTCCTCACTCTTTTTAATCATCTGCTTTGCTTCATTTACTGTTATAGCAAGAGGCTTCTCACAAAAGACATTAATACCATGCTCAAGGAGATCAATTACAATTTGAGGATGAGTATTGTGTGGTGTAATAACATGTACTACATCAAGATTTTTATCAAAAAGCTCACGATAATCTGTTAGAGGAATACCTCCATAGGTTTTTGAAAAGGCTAAAGCCCTCTCATAATCGATATCAACGCAATATTCAAGTGTAGTATAAGCATTACCAAGTAAAGCCTTTCCATGGTTCTTTGATACAGCACCACACCCTATTACAGCACTTTTTAGCATTTAGTTCTCCTTTGCGACAGATGATTTATACTGTCCTGGTGTAATTCCTTCTACGGCCTTAAAGACACGTAGGAAGGTTCTTAAGCTTCCAAATCCACACATCGATACTACATCGCCAACCATTTTACCTTCATTAAGTAGCTCCTTAGCACGGTCTAGACGGTAGCTTGTTATGTACTCAGAAATATTAATTGTGTGATATTTCTTAAATATTCTCGAAAGATATGCTATTGAGATATTAAAGCTATCGGCAATGGATGAGACGTTCATCATCGCATCTGAATAGTTTTCATGAATATATTGTAAAACCTTCTTATATATCTGATAGGTCTCAGAGGACTCATCTGTATAGGTCTCACTAATAGCCTTTATGCTATAGCAAATAGTATCAATAATTTCCTCAACACCCATTAGCGACTTCTGAAAGTGCTGAGACTGTAAAATAGGAGGAAAGTTTATATCAGGTATAACCTCTCTATATTGGTTATCTAAGCTATTAATTGTTCTAACAATTGTTCCACTCATGCTAAATAGTAAAAATCTAAGAGTCTTTGGAGATACCCCATTTTCTCTATTTCTCTCAATAACCTTATTGATAATCCCCTTAGCTCTTTCACCATCACCCTCCTTTAGCGCCTTTTGGAGCATCATATTCTCCTCTAGAGTGAATTGGTAGGTGGTTTGCTTTGTAGTATTTAAGAGCTCACTATATGATAAGAATGGAATATCATGGTCCTTCTGATATTCATGTACACTAATAGCCTCTAAATAGCTATCACGAATAGAGTCTAAGCCTGTATGAAGATATGATGCAGATAAACTTTCTAATACACCATCCTCTTTAACTCTTTTGTAGCTTTCAATAAAGAACTCTTCATCATCTCTTTTTGTATTAACTATAAAAGCATCCCCATACTCCGATTGAAAAGGAATTACAATTGAAGTACCAAATAGCTTTTCTAAGTATTGTAAAATATCTTCCTTCTCACTCTTAGCAATTAATACAAAAAATAAATCAGATAGCACCTCAAAGCCTAAGGCTGCAAGAGTTTCCTTAGTAACTGTATTATCACCATCAATAAGCTTACTAAAGGCACTCTCTATTAAGGAGCGTTTCTGCTTTGTAATTACATTACTAAGCTCCTCTTGTTGAGCTCTTAGATTTGAAACACTAGATACAAATGGCGCATAGTCATTTGAGCTAAGTGGTATTTCATTTAAATCTACTCCAGATTCAACAGCCGCAGCCTCATAGTGAGTCCAGTTTCGCTTAACACTTCTTACAATTAAAACTGTACCAAAGAATGCAGCAGTTACTAAGCCTAAGGTTATTACCTCAATTAAGAGATAGTAATTCTTAAAATAGGTATTTCTATCCATTACAACTATACATTTAAGGCTTAAGATAAGATCCTCAGCAACAGAAACAATTGATTTATCAATTTTTGCTGTCGAGCCAAGCTCTAAGGAAGCAAAACGACTATCTACCTCTCCTGCCTCATATTTTCCAGATAGACAATAAACTAAGCTATTTTGTCTCTCACTATAAATAATTACATCGTGGTAAATATCTATAACGGTCGAAAAAAGCTCATTTTTAGATACTCTTACTCCTAAGCAAAGATTATTTGGGTTATAGGATTTTATATATGATAGAGGAATAAGTATTAATACCTCACTATCTGTTACATCATACATATAGACATCCCAAATCTCGCCTCGGAGTATTTTATCTATTTCGCTTTGCTCTAGCGGGAGGACCTCCATTAAAGCCATCTCACTAATAACACCCCACGATTGATCTGATATATACCAATTATTTGTCGGGCTAAAGAGAAATAGCTTATTTACACTGCTACTAGTTTGCTCTAGGCGTCTAATATCAGCTGCATGATATGATAGATTTAGACTCGATATCTCATTTAAATAATTAACATTTCTCAGGATATCGAAATCACTATCAACAATAATCTCTGACTTTATTTCATTAATTCTTGTTAATACGTCGCGAAAGTTTCTTTGAACATATGAGGCTGCAATAGAATTTGAATATGTTACAGCAGAGGAATTAAAGTATAAGGTCAAAAGAGCAAGAAGAAGGACCATTAACAGAGGTATTAAGGTAGAAAGGAGGTAGGACAGTGTCCATCTCATCACTGTCCTTCTTTTAAAGCTCTGTTTTTTCTCCTTCATACCTTTAATCCTTACTTATTGCTTTAGCAGCAAAAGGAACCTCCACACTTTTCCTTTAATAATTCTTCATATTTATCGCCATCAATTGGGAGATCAACCCAACCACCACCTGTCCAGGAGGATAGGAAGATAGCGTTTATAATCTCTAGGCTCTTAATTCCATCGCTACCTGGAGCAAGGAGAGGTGTTCCCTTTAAGATAGCATCACAGAAATTTTTAATTATACCACAATGTGAGGTGTATGTACCCTTAACAGGGATTTCACACTTCCAAATCTCTGGGTGTCCAATTTCTCCCTTAAATCTCTTTTGGAAATCATCTGTATCCTCTCTACAGCGCCAAAATGTAATAGTATCATTTTCAATTACAAGCTTACCTCTAGTACCTGAAATCTCAAGGCGGTTAGTTCCTGGCTCATCGGCAATAGTTGTAATGTATGTTCCAATGTGACCATCAGGGTATTCCATTAAAGCATAAACATCATCCTCAACCTCGATATTTCTATACTTAC
Organism: Bullifex porci; assembly: GCF_009695635.1. GTDB lineage: Bacteria > Spirochaetota > Spirochaetia > Sphaerochaetales > Sphaerochaetaceae > Bullifex > Bullifex porci. Next base: position 18,178 of record NZ_VUNN01000002.1, on the reverse strand, counting down.
CATAGTAAACATCTGCTTTAACACGAGAAGGCATTCCACAAATCCACTGCCATAGATCTAGATTATGAGGATTTTGGTTCATCAAAAGGCCACCGCCCTCGCCCTTCCAGGTAGCACGCCAAGTAGAGTTATCATAATATGATTGAGGTCTGAACCATGAAGAAATTAACCAGTGACAATGTAGTATTCTTCCAAGCTCTCCTCCTTGGACAAGGTCTCTTGCCTTTTGATAGAGAGGATTAGTTCTTTGGTTAAACATTACACCAAAGACTCTATCAGATTTCTCAGCTACCTCATTCATCTTTTTTACTGCATTAGTATATACTCCTGCTGGCTTCTCACAAAGATAGTGTAAGCCATGCTCAAGGGCATAAATACCATATACTGGGTGGTAGTAGTGAGGACATGTTGGAATTACTGCATCAACCTCACCTGAATCCATTAGCTCCTCAGCGCTATTAAAATACTTTACTTTATCACCTGCTAAGGCCTTTGCCTTCTCAAGCTTTTTTGGGTCGATATCTGCGATAGCTGTAAGAACAGCGTTATCAACCTTATTTGCAAGAAGGGCATTTGAGTGTTGAGAACCCATATGTCCAAAACCAATTATACCAATTCTAACCTTTTCCATGATAAAGCTCCTTATGCGTACGCTCTCAAGACCCTTAGAGCCTTTATTGAGTCACTCTTTATATCGTCACTCTTTCCTTCGATAGACATTCTATTATTGTAAGCAGCACTTTTAAGTGCAGAGAAGAATTCCTTAACTTCATCACTCTCCTCTGTAGGAAAGACTCTACCCTCCTTAAGAGCTATGTGAGTATGGAGCAAAGGAGAGCACTTAGGAATTAAAGCTAAATCCTCATTTTCCTTTCTCATATGAAATGCATCTGCTAAAAGACCAACATTAGGCATATCAACAGCAGCTTGTAAAGCAGCTCCTTCACAAAGTGAATTAATTAAATTTGTTTCACTTCTATTTAATGGCTCTATAGCAATTGAAATTCCATGCTCTTCAGCAATTGAACCGATAAGCTTTGTTACCTTAACAAGGCTCTTAAAGCCCTCTTGGTAATTCATACCATCAGGGATAACTCTACTCTTTCCTGATCCAAAGACTACTAGCTTACAGTCAAGAGCATCCATTCTAGCAAAGGCAACCTTAAGATAGCTAATTAACTCAGCCTCATTATAGCTATCACCTATTACATTCATTGTTTTAGGAAGGAGCAAGCATGCTGTCTCCATCTTTATTTTTGATGAATAAAAGCTTTTAAGAACCTCATCAAACTCCTCTTGAGGCCAAAGTGCTAGTTGATTTAGCTTACCTTCAACATAGTCAAAGCCAAGCTCTTCAACCTCCTTAACCTTCTTTATATCTGTACAAAGTCCAAATCTCATACTCTCTTAACTCCTTCTCTTGTGATAACCCATTTTCCACTATCACTACTTATGATAACGCTTTCCCCATCAAGTGATACAGAAGCCTTTGACCCCTTTTCCTTAACAATTGTTGCTGCCATAAAAGGAGCTTTTCCACCATAAGCCATAGTTACCTGTCCTATAGGCTCTCTTACTGGATAACCATAGCTAATCCAACCGCCCTTTGGATCCTCACTACCACATAAAAGGTATGAATTAAAGTCAACAGATGATACAAAGTCAACCTCAAACTCTAAGCCATTCTTAGATTTATAATCTATATGCTTACCACTTAGTGCTACATCTGTAGTATTGAAGTTATACATTAATCTAAAATCATGGTCTTCCTTTGCAGGGCCATCTACGTAATCAACTAAAACAGCTACAGAGTCAGGTAAAAGAATCAGCTTTCTTCTATGGAATACTGGGTCATTAAGGTATGCATATCCATTGTGAGAAAGGTCAATGAGCTTTAAGCCCTCCTTTTGTCCAAAGTAGAAGCAAAGACAACGTACATTTCTTCTTCTATCAACACCCTTAATTTCACCCATCTCATGGTCATCTACATATAAAGTATTATGAGCTAGAGCAGAGCAGAAATATGCTCTCCAATCCTTCCATATTGATGAGCGATAGATATATCTACCTGAGTCAACTAAAATATCCTCACCCTTAAGAGTGATCTCTGCATGCATACAGTCGTTATGACTATGTGTTGACCTCTCTCCTAACTCGAGCTGAGTTGAATGTGTGCATAGGTAATCGGCCTTACTATCCCAGCCAGAGCGCATTACATAAATACCCTCTTCACTATATTTAAAGTCCTTAGCCTTTGGTTCCTCACCCTCCTTTCTTAAGGTTGCAAAGTATTTAAACTCCTCATCGCCAAAGAGCTCATACATCCAATTCATATATGCTCTGAGCTCATTTAAATCCTTAGGGAAGAAGGATAGATTCATGCCCTCATAAATTGATGTATCTGCTCTTCTAGTAGTTAAATCATCCCTATCTGCATCGCCAATCATAGGTGTTGATAAATCTGGTTTAATTAAAGAGCAAATATAAAGAGCACTTCTTCTAATTGCTTCCCAAGCATAATCTGGAACATATATTCCATTTAAGCGGCACATAACTAAAGCCTGTGCAAAGGCAATTGATGCAACCATATGGTAAATAGGTGTCTTTTCCATATGAATTCCATTATCGCTAAAGCAGAATCTTACCTCATGCATTACTCTTGAATATGCAGTATCAAACCACTGTTTAGACTCCTTAAACTCTGGGAACATAATAGCAATCTGTAGAAGTGCACTAGTTTCCATACTTAGCCAGTTTGAGGATCTATCATGGTTAGAGTAGTGACCCATCAAGAAGAGTGCATGCTCTCTAATTCCAAGCATAAAGCTTGCTAAATCTTCACCAGTAATTACATTTGAATGTCTAAAGATTTCAAATACAGGTAGCCAAGTAGTATAAACACGAATACCTGTTTCAATAGTTCTCCAAGCAGTTCCTGGGAATGGCTGCTTAGGGACAAAGGTAAAGTCCTTAATGAAATCATCTGCAGGCCAAGCATTGCGGAAGGAGTGCATTTGACTTATAAACTCCTTAGTATACTTTTCATCCTTTGTTAATGCATAAGCCCTAGCAAGAGGCTGCCAATAAATTGTACGGAAAAGAGACCAGCTCCACTCATTATCACGACTAGTCTCAGTGGTTGGATTAAACTTCCAGTCAATAGGACCATTAAACTTATGACCAAAAATATCGTGCTCCATTACTTTTTCTGCATCATCAATTATTTGGTCATCAACTAATTCCTCTGCATCCTTAATAGAAAAAAGGTACTTAGGATTTTCTCTATTTCTATAGTATTCAACTAGCTTCTCACCTGTTATATTACCCAACATCTTAAGCTTAGGATTATCTAAGTCTAAGAGAGGAATAAGTTCTTCCATATAATTCATTGTAAACCCCAAATTAGTATTTGATTATAGTTAGGACAGTCCTATAACAAGACTGTCCTAATAATTTTAAGATAAAGTCTAATTATTTAGCCATGTATGCGTCGTAAGCTTTCTGGTAAATTACTAGAGCATCCTCAAGACCAAATGCCTTTATCTGATTCTGGTACTCTTTAAATGTCTTCTCATTGAGCTCAAGTGCACCTGTGATGAACTTTGTCTCCATCTCTTCAGCAAATGTATTTACCTTGTTGACAATAGAAGCAACCTTAGCACCATCCTCTGATGGAACAGATACTGGAGGAAGCATGTACTTACCATAATCTGTCTGAGCCCACATTGAGAGTGCTTCAGACTGTTCCTTAGTATCGTAGTACTGCTCGATATATCTTGGATCCTGGATGAAAGCACCGTTAACAGAACATCTCATATACTTAGCCATAACATCATCAGCATTCTGCTTAACGAAGTCTGTGTATGTTGGGTAGCCATTAACCATTTCATATGTAACACCCTCGATACCGAAGTTAGCAAGCATGTGGCCTTCTTCACCATAAGCATAGTCAAGGAGTCTTGCAGCAGCTTCAATATTCTTACAGCTTGTTGTAATTGCAGCAGCAGAAGAAGCAGTTGTATCGAATACTGTGTTCATCTTAGCGAACTTAGAATTTGTTCCAGCAACCTTTGTTAATGGCTTAGCAGATGAGATTTCAACATCTGGTCCCATTGTCTTAACTGCAGAAGCAATTAATGAACCTGGGTTGTAACCAATAGCAATCTTGCCACTTAAGAACATAGAGTTCATGCCGTTCTTGTTAACAGACATATAGTCATTATCTAAGAGACCTTCAGCATAGAGCTTTCTGAGGTATGCAAGGTAGTCATATCTGTTAGCTTCGAGATAACCGTGCTTAACAACACCATTCTCTACATACCAGCTATCCCATGAATCAAATGCAGGAGCAAATACTCTGTTGATGTGGTCTGGGCGAACAGACATAGGAATTTCTACTAAGCCAGATTTCTTGATAGCTACTAAAACATCATATAATTCATCTGCTGTTTCAGGAGTCTTATCAAAACCAAGCTTCTTTAAGATATCCATTCTGTAGATAATACCTTCAGAGAACAATAAGCTGTTATTGTTGTAGTCATAGCCTCTGAAGAATGGGAAGCAGTAATATGTACCATCATCTGTTGAACACTCTTTTGCGATGTCTGGGTGCTCATTTAAGTACTTTGTGATATTTGGACAATACTTTTCAAATACATCGTTAAGTGGGATGATAAAGCCATCATCGATAGCGCTCTGTGGTCCACCTACATATGAAGCCCACTTATATTCAACGATATCAGGAAGATCACTTGATACCTGGAGAATAGAGAACTGCTCACCTAAGATCTTTGTTTCAGAAGATACGTTTGTGAATTCAATCTCTGTGTTAGTTCTCTTCATTACTTCCTGCCAATAAGGAAGCTCTGAGAAATCGTTGGCATTCTTAATCTTTGCGCTCATTGGAGCCCAATATGTGAGCTTATCAGGACCTGATGCCTTTGAACCTTCCTGTGCACCTTGTGCAAAAAGAGGAAGTGCTACCATCATGATAGCGAGTGCAAGTAATAATACTTTTTTCATAATTTATCTCCTTTTTTTGGTTTTTAAATTAATTTAGGTTCAAATCAATAGACCAAGAGTTGTAGGCCTCTTGGAGTGCCTTTCCTAAATCAGGTAAGGTGTAATAGATACTATCCTTATCATCCTTTTTAGCTACTGCTAAATTGGACATTTCCTTAACACCCATCTCCTGTGCAAGTAACACACCATGTGTGTGCTCACGTGAGGTTTTTAGAGTACATACAGGAGTTCGCTTTTCCTCTATGCAGCGTATTACTTCCCAAAGCTTTTCAAGACGCTCACCCTTATCGATCGAAGAATAATCAATTACTCTTCCATCTGCTAAGTGACCGACAAAGCCCCTATTATTCTCTTCGATATAGCCACCATCAAATTCATATAAGCTTAATGGCCCTACCTTTACCTCATCTACTGCATGTGAAGCGTAGTAATAAAGCTCTACACCATCTACTGTTGTTAGCTTTAAGATTGCAGTATCACAATTGGTAATATTAGGACGAACACGAATTAAAGAGCCTTCGCAGCTTATGCTACTTGTACTTTCATCCATATTCTTTCCTAACAAAAAGACCATATTCTGATATTGGTGTGCACAAGCATTTGTAAAAGGAGAGTCAAATACCTTCTCTCCATGGCAAAGTAGTGCACCTGCCCAATTTGAGCGTGAGTAGTAAATGTCATTTCTTCTCATTAAACGAATAGTCTTAAAACGAATAGGCTTTCCAAAAAGTCCAGCTATAATATCCTTCTTTATAGCAAGTACATCATGAGAAAAGCAGAGCTGGTAGCCAACAGCTACAAAGAGTCCAGTTTCACGGCTCTTTTGCTCCATTACATCAATTTGTGCTTCGTCAAAGCAAACTGGCTTTTCAGTTAAGACGTTACTACCATTTTCTAATGCGAGCATGGTATATGTAAAATGAGTGTGGATAGGAGATGAAATAATAGTCAAATCCACCTTATTTGTAGCAAAGAACTCCTCAGGAGAGGCATAAATAGGAATATTTCTATTTAATACCTCTTCATATAATGAACTTTTACTAGCAAATGGATCTGCGATGGCAACTAAACTAGAGCCAAGGACATCACGAGATAAATACTCCTTGACGTAGTTTTCGCCATAACCACCCATTCCACAAAGTAGAACTTTAATACCCACCTTATTTCTCCTCGAAAGCAGACTTTAGAATTCCTGCTGCATCGACCTCAAGAGCCTTAGTAGGACATACCTGGAAGCAATAGCCACAACCAATACAGTTATCTGTCTTTTGAGCCTTCTTACCATCTAAGGCTATACCCTTGTACCAGCAAACATCCTCACAGCGACCACAGCCAATACACTTTTCCTGGTCAACTCTTCTTAAGCGATATGCTTCTCCAAGCTTATTTTGTCTTTCCTTAGCAAAGCTATCTTCCATATTGAAGAGCTTTAATGCAGCTCCCTGTAGCTCCTTTACTGAGCTATACCCATTTTGATCCATCCAATCTGAGCACTGCTTCATAAGACGAGCACATTGCTTAATACCACCTGAGCAAGCAAGCGCACCTAACTGAACCATCTCAGAGCCAGCCATGATATAGCGAAGAGCTTGGTCATATGAGAATACTCCACCACCTGCATACATAGGAATTGTAATTCCGCGTGAACGAGCATCTGCAACCTCAAAGCAAACTATTGGACATGCTTGAGTTCCACCATAGCCTGAACCTGGACGAGGCTGAGTTGTCTGCCAATCAAGATCAAAGTAGAATGCCTTCCATCTTGCTGTTGGACCAACAGCATCTGCACCAGCGGCAACAGCACGACGAATTGAGGTTAAGCAATCGATATCCTCAACTGCAAGCTTTACCATTACAGGAGTACCAGGAACAGCTTCTTTGATCATCTTTGTGCAGCTCTCTACTAGCTGGTAGTAGTTAAATTGTCTATCAGAAGCAGTAGCAACACCTGGGGTATTAAAGTGGAGCTCAATAGCATCAGCACCAGCGTTTACAACCTCTTTAGCCTCAGTAACCCAACGCTTCTTCCAATCTGTATACTTTTCAATATCATGATAGTGTCCAACAGAAGCCCAAAGCTTAGTATCAGGGTACATATCCCTTCTTGCTCTTTTAACCTCTTCACAGTACTCATCTAGAGAAGCAATGTTATCAGGACACTGCTTTCCAACAGCATGAGAGTGGAATGCTGGTTGACCCTTAACTACAGCATCAAAGCTAGGATAAAAGAATCCACCGCCACCCATTCCATGTCCAAAGTTTCTCATTGTAATAGCACCTGGCTTACAGCTACTACTCTTTATAACGTTATCGGCACCCCTAGTTGCTGGGCTAGACGCAATAACGAATGGATTAATCATGTCAAAACAATCAACATGCATATCTGCCATATTCAAACTCCTTTTTGTAGCAAAGCCTTTAAGGCTGCTGCATCTTGATAAAATTGCTCTTCAGAATCCTTTAGTACAAATTCCAAAAGTGCATAATATTTTTTATCTTTCTCGAGTACTGAGAAATATTCTCTCCAATGCTCAAGTCCCTCATCAAATGGTCTTCTTCCACTCTCATCCCAGTAGTAAACGTGGAGATAAGAAAGATATGGAAGAATCATCCTTAGTCCCTCTTTTCTCTCCTCAAACGATAGAGCCTGAGTAGGCTGCCACAATGTATGAAGATATGGACTATTAATGGTCCTTAAAACCTCTAATCCCGATTCATTTTCATCGGTTAAGGTATTTTTGTGCCACTCTAGATTTAAGACAATGTCATATTGCTTTGCTAATTCAACGGCTTTAGAAAGCTCAGAAATAAGCGCCTTTCTTTCATCCTCTGTTAAAGCTGCAGATGGCTTACTTCCCGCCCAAATTCTAACCATCTTTGCACCTAAGGCCTTAGCTGTTTCAAGGCTTGGCTTAATATCCATACCCTCACCAAGACGATAGTATGAGCCATATCCAGCTATCTCAAGGCCACTTTCTTGAGTGAGTATTGAAACATGCTTTGCTAATTCAATATCGCTCTTTGCAATGTGATGGTTTTCGCTCCACTCGATTGCGCATAAACCTGCATTCTTAGCTATTCTAAGGACCTCTTCGATACTCCTTGTTTTGAATGTAGCACTAACAATTCCCGGTATAACCATCGTCATTACCCCTTAACAGCACCAACCATAACACCCTTTACAAAGTACTTCTGAAGCAATGGATAAATGAGGAGGATAGGAAGTGTTGCCACAACAATAGTTGCATACTTTACTGAATCAGAAGAGAGTGCAAGGGCTTCCATAGAACCAGAAGACATTGTAGATGTATCATCCTGAACAAGGATTGTTCTTAAGATGAGCTGTAAAGGATACATACTCTTTTTTCTGAGGTAAATCATAGCTGGGAACCATGAGTTCCAGTGTGATACAGCATAGTAAAGAGTAATTACTGCAATAGATGCCTTTGTTACAGGTACCATGATATATGTAAGAATAGTTGCATGTCCTGCACCATCGATCATCGCAGATTCAGGTAGAGACTCTGGGACTGCTGCCATAGCAGTACGAAGAACTACTAGGTTGAAGGTATTAACAGCACTAGGTAGGATTAGAGCCCAACGGCTACCTACTAAGCCCAGCTTATCAACGATGATATAGGTTGGGATCGTACCACCCTGGAAGTACATTGTGAAAACAATCATTAATGTAAAGAACTTAACAAACATCGGTCCCTTTCTTGATAAAACATATGCAGAAATGATTGTTAAAACTAAGTTTATAGAGGTTCCTACAACTACTACAAAGATAGTATTTAAATAACCTGTAATAATACTCTTATCCTGAAATACCATCTGATAGCTATAGAGTGAGAACTTAATTGGATGCCAATAAATTCCTGAGTGCTTCATTACCTCAAATGGATCAGAGAAGGAAGCAAATACTATACTCATAAGAGGAATAATTACAGCAAGAGATAGAAGAATTGTAACAAGAACAACAAATGCGTGGAAAATTTGTTCACCAACAGTATATTTTACTTTCATAATCACACCTCCCTATTACCAAAGTCCTGAGCCTGTTAATTTGTTCGATATCTTGTTAGTCGTCCAAACAAGAATGAAGCTAACAATAGAGTTGAACATACCTACAGCAGCTGCATAGGAGTAGTTAAGGTTCAAGAGACCTTCTCTATAAACATAGGAGTTAATTACATCTGCAACCTCATAGGTCATTGGGTTGTACATCAAAATAATCTTCTCATATCCAACATTGAACATCTTTCCAATCTGAAGGATGAGCATGATGATAATAGTAGGTAATAATGATGGAAGTGTAATTGACCAAAGCTGTCTTAGTTTTCCAGCTCCATCGATTCTAGCTGCTTCATATAGCTGTGCATCGATTGCTAAGAGAGCTGCTAAGTAAACAATAGAGTTCCAACCAATGTTCTGCCAAATATTAGAGATGATATACAATGGTAAGAAGTACTTTGGCTCATTAAGCATTGTAACAGGCTCAAAGCCAAACTTTGCTAAGAACTGTGTAATAGCACCATTTCTACCAGTTAAATCCATAAGGATAGATGTAACTACTACTACAGATACAAAGTGAGGGATATAAGTAATTGTCTGAACAGCCTTAGAATATGTCTTTGATCTTAGCTCGCTAATAAAAATTGCGAGGAGAATAGGACATGGGAATGTAAAGATTAGGTTTGTTACAGATATCCTAATTGTATTCATCAATGTTCTCTTAAAGTAGTAGTCATTGATAAAGTTCTTAAAATGTGTAAGGCCAACAAATGGTGATTTAAAGAATCCAAGTCTTGGCTTATAGTTTTCAAAAGCAATAATAAGACCAAACATTGATCCATACTGGAAAACAATGTAATAAACTAAAACTGGAATAAAAAGGAAATATAAGGTTTTATACTTAGACCAATCCTTTTTAAGCTTTAATCCAAGAGGAATATCCTGATTTGGATTTGCTAACTTTTGTTTCTTTTTCATGAGTTACCAACCTTTTGTAACTTCAGTATGGAGCACAGAGATAAATCACGAAATTGACAAAAATAATACTTTAATTGCCAATTTTTTACTTAGTAATTTCGTAAATTTTATGTAATTTAGTATATTATCTCCTTATTTTATATAGATATAATAATGCCAGAAATTAAAAATATACATAGTTGAAAATTTGACAGAAAAACTTAACAGGTGCTTTTTCTCAAATTGTGATGCAATAATCGAATTATGTTTACAAATCCAATTATACCAGGCTTTGCCCCAGACCCTTCTATTACCTTTTACAATGGTATTTACTATCTTGTAACCTCTACCTTTGAGTATTTTCCAGGTGTTACTCTCTGGAGTAGCCCAGATCTTGTCTCTTGGTCTTATCATAGTAGTATCTTAACTAAAACTTCTCAGCTTAACTTAGATAAAGCTAATAGTAGCTCCGGACTTTATGCTGCCTCTATTAGAGTAAATTCCGCTGGGCGCTTTTATATGGTTACTACCAATAAGTTCACACATGAGAACTTTATTTGCCATACAGATGATATAAATAAAGAGTGGTCAGAGATACACTTTATAGCTAAGGATGGAATAGACCCATCACTTCTATTTCTTCCAGATGGAAGGTGCTTTTACACCTCTAATGGCAGTGTTGATGGTGTTAGAGGAATTAAGGGTGCCTTTATTAATCCCGATACAGGAGAGTTATTAGAGGATTTTCATTTGTTAACTAGAGGATGCGGAGGTCATGCAACAGAGGGGCCACACATTTATTATAAGGATGGCTACTACTACCTTATGATCGCTGAAGGCGGAACTGGTTATGGACACTATGAAGCAATACTAAGGTCAAAGGATATTCATGGGCCATATGAGAAAAATCCTAATAATCCAATTCTTTCTCATGTTGCAAGAAAGGGTCACCCTATTCAAGCAACTGGTCATGCTGACTTAATTGAAACTCCAGCTGGTGATTGGTATGCAGTTTTCTTAGCAATTAGAGTAAAGCCAAGACCTCTACTACACCATTTAGGAAGAGAGACCTTCATAAGTAATGTCACTTGGAAGGATGGCTGGCCAATTATAGGTGATAATGGTTATGTTGAACTATTTTATGAAGAAGGTCCTAATCAAAAGGAAAGTTTCGATTACTCAGTTTCTTTTTCTCACCCTTTAGAAAGCTACCCATATTTAAAGGTAAGAGTACCTAAGGATGATTGCTACATTTTAGATAGAGATAAAAGAACATTAACCTTAATTGGAGAAGAGAAGATAAATACCTTTTTAGGTCACCCTACCTTACTTTGCTTTAGGCAGAGGGGCTTTTATGAAGAGTGTAAGGTATTGCTAAGTATTAAGGAGCTTGAAGGTACAGCGGGTATTACTTCTTGGCTTAGTAGTGATTACCACTACCGCCTTCAAGTTATAAAAGCGGAAGATAATATTAACATATCTCTTATTAGACACATTCATGATTTTGAAGCAGTAACAGAGGAAATAACTCTTCCATATTCAGAAATAATATCCTTAAAGATAGTTTCTGATGATGAAAACTACTATTTTTATGCTAATGATACCTTCATTGATAAAGCTACTGTATATGGCCTTGCAGCTGAAGGAACCATGTATAACACCTTCACTGGTGCACTTTTTGGTATCTATTCAGAAAATGGTAGAGCAAAATTTTTAGATCAAATTGAAATGAAAACAAGGGAGATAAATAGATGAAAAAGACTGCAATCGTAACTGGTGCAAGTAGAGGAATTGGATATGCAATTGCAAAACAGCTAGGAAAAGATGGCTTTAATATTGTAATGGTAGCAACAGGAAGCAAGGAAAAAAATATTGATGCTATAAAACAGCTTGAGGAAGATAATATTAATGTTCATTACGTCCAAGCAGATGTTTCATGCCACGATGATAGACTAAAAATAGTTAATGAGGCTATATCACGCTTTAATAGAATAGATGTCTTAGTCAACAATGCTGGAGTTGCGCCTCTAGAGAGAAAGGATTTACTTGAAATGAGTGAGGAATCCTTCGATAGAGTTTTGAATATTAATACTAAGAGTAATATGTTCCTAACACAAGCTGTAAGTAAGCAGATGATAGCACAGGAAGCGATAGAGAAAAGAAAGGGTGTAATTGTTAATATTTCCTCCTGCTCTTCTGTAGTATCATCAACAAGCAGAGGTGAGTATTGTGTCTCTAAGGCAGGTATTTCTATGCTAACTACTCTTTATGCAGACCGCTTAGCCTCAGAGGGTATTTTAGTTCATGAGGTAAGACCAGGTGTTATAGCAACAGATATGACATCGAAGGTTCAAAGCAAATATGACAAGCTTATAGAGGATGGCTTATTCCCAATTGCTCGTTGGGGAACGCCAGAGGATGTTGCTAATGTAGTTAGCGCCTTAGTATCAGATAAGTTTATGTATACAACTGGTAATTATATCGATGTTGATGGTGGCTTCCACATAAAAAGGCTATAGCTATGAAGTTTAATGATTATGATGTTGAGTATATTAGTGTTAATACACTTATAGTAGGCACCGGCGCAGCAGGCTACAATGCTGCATGTAAGCTAAAGAAGCTTGGACAGAGTGATATTATATTAATTAGCGAAAACCGTGTTGGTGGAACTAGTAGAAATACTGGAAGCGATAAGCAAACCTACTATAAGCTCACACTAAGTGGAGACACTCCTGATAGTGTTAGTGAAATGGCAAATACTCTATTTGAGGGTAAAGCCGTTGATGGTGATATAGCACTTTGTGAAGCTGCACTAAGTGCTCCTAGCTTTTTACGTCTTGTAGAGCTAGGTCTTCCATTTCCTGTAAATAGATATGGAGAATATGTAGGGTATAAAACGGACCATGACCCAAGAAATAGAGCAACCTCTATTGGCCCTTATACATCAAGAGAGATGACAAGAGCATTAGAAAGAGAAGCTGAAGCACTTCAAGTTCCTTTCAAAGATCATCTGCAGGTAATAAAGATTCTCTCTGATAGAGAACGTAGCTATGGTGCTATTTGTCTAAACACAAATGATAATACATTTGTAGTAATACAGGCAGAGAACATTATTTATGCAACAGGTGGTCCTGCTGGGATATATAAAAATAGTGTTTATCCCGAAAGTCAATTTGGAGCGACAGGACTCGCCTTTGAAGCCGGAGTTAAGGGACGAAATTTAACTGAATGGCAATTTGGCTTAGCCTCAGTAGCTCCACGTTGGAATGTATCTGGAACATATATGCAGGCCCTTCCTCGTTTCATTTCTGTTAATAAGGATGGTACAGATGAGAGAGAATTCTTAAATGATTTCTTTTCAAATGCCGGAGATATGCTATCTAAAGTATTCTTGAAGGGATATCAATGGCCATTCGACGTTAGAAAGGTTGATGGAGGAAGCTCAATAATAGATATACTAGTCTATTTAGAAACCTGTAAGGGAAGAAGAGTTTTCCTCGACTTTACTCGTGACCCTCTTGATGGAAACTTCGAGTTTAAGGCTCTATCTAGTGAAGCATATTCCTACCTAGAAAGAGCAGGAGCATTAGTAAAAAAGCCTATTGAAAGATTAAGAATTATGAATAGCCCTGCTATCCTGTTCTACCAGGATAAGGGTGTTGATCTAAACACAGAGCCATTAGAAATTTCTCTATGTGCACAGCATAATAATGGTGGTCTTGAGATAAACTGCTGGTGGGAAAGTAATATTAAAAACTTCTTTGTTGTAGGAGAAGCTGCAGGTAGCCACGGAGTATATCGTCCAGGTGGCTCTGCACTTAATGCAGGTCAGGTTGGATCAACTAGAGCTGCAACCTATATTGCGAAGAAGTATAGCTCATCAACTCAAGATGAAAAAAAGTTTAAAGAGATAGCTAAAAAAGCTTTAGAAGAGGTTACTGGAATTGCTAAAGCAACTCTCTCTAGTGAGGAAAATGTATTTACTCTTCGTGACAAGCTTACATTAGCGATGAGTAATTGCGGAGGAGCTATTAGAGATAGAGATGCTATTGTAGAGCTCATTAGCTCTATTGATAGCTACATTAAGCAATTCAATGAGGAAGTAAAGTATTCAAAACCTACAGCACTAAAGCATGTCTTTAGGCTTAGAGATACATTGCTTACTCAAAAGTGTTATCTCGAAAGTATGTTAAACTATGCTTCAGAAAAAGGGAAAAGTAGAGGAAGTGCTCTATATACAGATTATACAGGCTTTAAGCCTTATGCTTCTCTTCCTAACACCTTTACATTCTCACTTGATGATGGAGCAAAGGATAGCTTAATACAAGAAATGCTTTATAAGGATGGTAAGTGTTCATTTAATTGGCGCCCTGTTAGACCTCTTCCAAAAAATGATGACTTTTTTGAAAACGTCTGGAGAAGCTATAGAGAAAATGGAAATATAAATTAAAAAAGGAATAAAATATGTCAAACCATGAAAAATTTCACTATAAAACACTTGAAGAAGTAAAAGCTAAATGCAAGGAGCTAGGAGTATATATCCCATTTGCAAATGATACATCTATCCTCGCAAATAAGCTAAGAATTAGAAATATTACATTGCAAAATAGATTGGGCTCAGCACCTATGGAGGGTTCAGATTCTACTCTTGATGGAAGTCCTTCTGATATAACTCTTAGACGATATAAGAAGGTTGCAGAGGGTGGCTCTGCAATTATGTGGTTTGAAGCAATATCTGTTGCACAAGAGGGAAGATCCTCAAGAACACAGCTTCTCATTACAAAGGATAATGTAGATACTTATAAGAGATTTACAGATACTATTAAGGAAGCAGGGTTAAAGAAGAATGGATATGCACCATACCTTGTTATGCAGGCTAACCACTCTGGTCGATACTCAAATCCTGATAATAAGCCTGCACCACTTATTGCTTACCGCCATCCATATCTCGAGCAGTTTAGAGCTGCAGATGATAGCTGTATAGTATCTGATGATTATTTAAAACAAACAGAAGAGAACTTTGGTGAAGGAGCAAGGCTAGCAAAGGAGGCTGGCTTTGATGCAGTTGACATAAAATCATGTCATGGGTACTTATTTCAGGAGGTAGCATCAGCATTCTATCGTCCAGGCCTTTATGGTGGCTCATATGAAAATCGTACTAGGCTATTAAAGAACTCTATTAAAGCTGCTCAAGTCTTTGAGGACTCATCATTCATGGTAACCTCTCGTGTAGGTATTTATGATGGATACCCTATCTATGCAGGCTTTGGCCAAAAAACAGATGGCTCAATGGAATTAGATTTAACTGAGCCAATTAGACTTATTAAGGAATTAAAGAGCATGGGCCTTGATATAGTAGACCTAACCATGGGTAACCCATATACAACTACTCACGTTGTTAGACCATTTGATATGGGTAAATATCCACCTGAGGAGCATCCATTTGAAGGTATTGCTAGAATGATTAACTCTATTGGAGAGGTAAAAAAGGCTGTCCCTGATATGACTATTCTTGCTTCAGCACCTACATACTTAAGACAATATTGTGATTTATATACTGCAGGTGCAATTGAAGAAGGACTTTGTGATGGAATGCTCTTTGGCAGAATGCAATTTGCAGATCCTGACTTTGCAAACGAAATAATAAATGGAAGAATAGATCCAAATCGTATCTGCTTAACCTGTGGTAAGTGTGGTGATTTAATTCGCTCTCACAAACCAACTGGTTGTGTTATTAGAGATAATAAAACCTTTATGCCTTACTATAAGGAATTCTTAGAGGAAAAGAAAAATCTTCCTGCTAATTTTAGAGGCTAAAAAAGAATACCCTAAGTTTATCATTAAGCTTAGGGTATTTCATTAATTCATTTTATTGATAATCATCATCAGCAGTGTTGAAATATCTCTTAGAATTTAGCTTCTTTATTACATTAGAAGGATTAAGGTCTTTTGTAAAATTTTTTATACCTTCTTTAAAACACTTTTCACAAAGATAATCGCTGAATAGCAAGAAATCACGATAATTCATACCATTACCACAATTGCAACTATACATAAAATCATCAAAATTATATAGTTTCTCACCATTCTCAAGATGCCTTCCACAATGACCACAATATGCATGATCTATTAATTCAGAAGCTTCATATTTATTTCCAAAATATTCCCTAACAGCATCATACACATCATCCACGATTAGCTTTGTAGCCTCATCGGATATAATCTTTTTCTCTCTTAACTCCATTAAATGCATTAATATAGGTCCCATAGCATAGCCTATTGAATGATTGCTCATTACTTTACCTCCAAAATTAGTTTTCTCAAAAATACTTTGACCGCCCTACTTCTAGCAACTGAAATAATCTCTTCACAACCCAAAATGAGCATAAAAATGCATAAAAAATCAAATTTAAAAAATTAGGTAAGAAATTAACAGAAATTTCCATTAGCTTAACCATACTAATCGAGATTAGTAGCCAAATAAACTATATCTAGATAATATCAAGAAGGGACAATCTGAAAATGAATATTACAAAACTTGAATTCTATTTATTAATAATTAATATCTTAGCTTTTATTATCGCAGCTATTAATTCTAAGATTCCATCAAAAAAGCCTGATGGAAGAAGCGATATAATAGTTGCAATAGCTTCAATAGCGGGAGGCTCTATTGGCGCTCTAATTTCACTTTTAATTTTTGATAGAAAAGCAGAAAAAGGTAATATGCTTTCGAGAGTAATAATATCTTGCTTGGTTGTGATACAAACAATTATTTATCTAATATTTAAAGGCTTTATATCAAATAAAATTACATTTGCTTTTTGGAGCATATTAGTTAAATACCCGATTTCTTTTATCTATTTAGCCTTAATTAATATTATTACATTCCTATTTTATCTAAAGGATAAGAAAGCGGCAGAGAAGGGAAAGGATAGAGTAAAAATAGCTACTCTTCTTTTTCTCTCTTTTATAGGAGGTTCACTTGGCGCATTATTAGGAATGTATGGGTTAAGACACAAAACAAATAAAAGCTACTTCACTATTGGCATTCCCTTAATGATTATAATGCAAATATTTACACTCTTCTATCTTTCAAATATTTGATTAGTAAATATAAGTAATTATAGAAGTAGTTTATCTTGAATTCTGCTTTAATAATTAATTATTATTTATTTTTTGATGATATCCTCAATTATTATAGTGAATATTTTATGTACTTGCTTATTTTTTGCTTATCGCCTATGGTAGCTATATTGATATCAAGGTTTTTGTTAAAGATACTCATGACCTATACATGTTAAAAGCACTAATTCAATAGGACATTTTTCTTTAATCTTTTTTTGATAAAAACCTCATTCTACGCACAGAAATGAGGTTTTTTGCATTTTTGAGAATCTAAAAGTCCTAAATATTTGAGTTAATAATTATAATTTTCCATCCTTTTTATAATTTTCAACTAAGCTAATAAACTCTTCTTTAGAAACATTACATTCCTTAGCTGCTCTATCAAAAGTAAGAATATTAGAGAGATACATTTTAATATATGCTTCGTGTAAGCCATTTAACCTACCCTGTGACAAGCCTTGCGACATTCCTTCTAACCTACCATTATCTAAAACCATTTGCGAATAATTACACATAACCTCTCCTTCATTTATCGCTTCTATTTCTCTCTTAATACCTTTTTCTTTTTCTTCTTTATCATATTCTGTCGAAAATAGTGCCCATATACAATGAGTTTAAATCTCTAATAAGAAGGGATAAGAATAAAGACTTCGATTTAAATCCTCAGCTAAAAGTATTAATTCAATAGGACATTTTTCTTTAATCATTTTTTGATAAAAACCTCATTCCACGCATAGAAATGAGGTTCTTCTTTTTGATGATCTAAAAGCTAATAATTATACTTTTCCATCCTTTTTATAATCTTCAACTAAGCTAATAAACTGCTCATTAGAAACACTACATTCCTTAGCTGCTCTATCAAGAGTAAGAATATTAGAGAGATACATTTTAATATATGCTTCATGTAAGCCATTTAACCTACCTTCTAACCTACCATTATCTAAAACCATTTGAGAATAATTACACATAGCCTCTCCTTCATTTATCGCTTCTATCGAAAGCTTATATTTTTCTCTTAATACCTTTTCCTTTTCTACTTTGTCATACTCTGTTGAAAACA
>NZ_VUNN01000019.1 GCF_009695635.1 Bullifex porci | reverse complement strand
TCTAAGTCTTTATCAATAATAATTAAGGAAAGCACTTTAGTATGGTTTGTATGTTTTCCCTTTTTATTTGACTTTTTCTGTCCTTTTTCAGCTGACTCTTTTTGTCCCTTTTTAACTGACTCTGACACCGTCGTTACCATGGCCAGATTCCCATGGGCTTGCCCGTGGGAGTACGTCAATGAACCATAAGTTGTAAGTTCGTTAGATGTCTTACATGTTGCTGAAAGTGAATTTAAGAGGTCATCTGCACTGTATTCAAGAGCAAGAGTTGCACCTGGTACGAGTGTTGTTGATGTAACTTTTGCATTTGCTGCAAGAACTACTTTATTTACAAGTTGCTTAAATGTAGCATCTTTTTCATATTTTGCATTAAATCCTGCATTGCTGATCTTTAAGCCACCTTCAACTGTAAATAAATTTGCATCATATATTGCACCAGCCTTTGCTGACCAGCCAATAAACTTTGCTTCACTTGGTGCACCACTTGGTACCATGAATGGTGTAATAGATGCTTCAGTATTGATTGTTATGCCTTCCATTGGTGTTAAATCAGCTTTTAAACCAAATATAGCACTAGAATATTTAGTAGGATCTATACCGGTATATTTAAATCTGAAAAGATCTGTACCATATACTGTTAATACTACTGGTACATCAAATGCATTAAGATCTGTCTTAACCTGTAAGCTTAAGTAGTTAGCATCAACTGCATCCTTCTTTGTACTATCATACTTATAATAAGCATCAACTGATACAGGATCCATTGTGTAGTTAGCTGCTAAGTCCATACCAAACTTTTCTGCATCTTTATTTTCTACAATACCGTTTGCATTAGTTGTACCTTCTACTTTGTATGCTTTAATAGCATAAACAAGATCAGCTGCTACCTTAGCACTCATAGAATCATTAGCATAAGATACTGCTACAGAACCACCAATTTCAGATCCTCTATTAGTCTTAAACTTATCAAATACTGTCTTCCATTCACTTGACTTAGTACCAATAGATACAGAAGCTGTTTCATTG
Source organism: Bullifex porci (assembly GCF_009695635.1). Classification (GTDB taxonomy): domain Bacteria; phylum Spirochaetota; class Spirochaetia; order Sphaerochaetales; family Sphaerochaetaceae; genus Bullifex; species Bullifex porci. The sequence continues at coordinate 45,670 of NZ_VUNN01000019.1, read as the reverse complement.
TTATAGAATGATGCACCAGCCTGAACCTTGATTTCATCAGTAACTGCAATTGCAGGAGTCTTTGCTACGAGAGAGAAATCTGTACCTTTGTAGTACTTAACCATATCACCTGTTGAATATTCTTTTTCATCTTTAAATGTCTTTCCAACCTTATCTGTGCTATCCGCATCTTTATACTGGAAACCAAGACCTACAGAATAGCCTTTGTATGTTACTGTGAAACCAGGAGCTGCGTTTAAACCAACTTTATATGTTGTAGCATCAGTCTTATCACCTAATTTCTTGCCATAGCTATCAAGCTACTTGTGCTTTGTTGATGAATCAATAGCTGATTTTGCAAGGTCGAGCTGCTTGCCAGAATTTAAGATATCTATAGACCAATCTGCACCATTGATTGTAGCACTTACATCACTAATAGCGATAAAGTCTAAACCTGTGTTTCCACCCCAAGCCATTGGGTCATCTGTAGAATCACCCTTTGCACCATTATAAAGTTTGAGTGTTAAATCACCTTTTACTGCTGCATAAATTGCACCTTCAGCCTGCTTCTCTTCAGAAGCTGTTGCAAGGTCTACGTTAACTTTTAGGTTTGTACTGTTTGTGAATCCTGTGTTCTTGGAATCAAGATCATAGCCATAGGCAATCTTTCCTTCACTAGAGATTCCTGCAAATACAGAACCTGCTGCTAAAACTGCTACTAATAGAATAGCAATTGTCTTTTTCATAATTCCTATTTGAATAGCAGATAATTAATTATGAATAAAAATTTACTTAGTTTTAACTTGCTTAGTTTAATCTAAGTATAATAATTCTAAAATTAAAGAATCATTTATAAATAAAACTAAAGAGCATGAAAGATTAAATTAGTGCTATGATTCTGATAATTTTGAATTTGCTGTTATTTGGGGAAGGCGAAGAATAGGTAAAACATTATTAATAAATAAATCTATTGAGAATAGGAATTGTATTACTTGTACAGGATTAAAAACTTCAATAGAAAATAATATAGTTAATATGACAGATTCATTCTTATCTGTATTAATGCCTAATATTTCTCATCCAAGCTTTAATTCTTATAAAGAGATTTCTGATTTCTTAAATCATAATGATAAATTTCTTTCTTCTAATTACATAATAGTATTAGATGAATACCCTTTATTAGCAGGTAATAAAGATGAGCTATCATCTGTATTACAATACTCAATAGATAAGTATTGGAAGAATACTAAACTAAAATTAGTTTTATGTGGCTCTTCAGTTAGCTTTATGAAAGAACAAGTTCTTTCTGGTGATAGCCCCTTATATGGTAGAACAACATTAATAATGGAAGTTAAGAAGTTTATGCTATGGGAGATGAAAGCTTATAACTGGAGCTTTACAAAAGAAGAAACTGCTATATTATATTCAGCATTAGGTGGAATACCTCGCTATCTTAATATGGTAGACGATAGTATTTCATTAAAAGATAACTTATATAACCTCTTCTTTAATACAGGTTCAATACTTGCTGGTGGAACTGACACATTAATAAATGAAGAATTTAAAGAGACAGCTAGATATAGTGATGTATTAAGTGCTATTGCATCTGGTAGAAGTAGTTTAAATGATATAGCTGAAAAGGTTAGGATGCAAACTGGAACAGTAAGCTTTTATCTCTCAAATATGATAAGAGTTGGATTAATTAAAAAAGAAACTCCTTATGGAAGTAGTAACAATAAGAAAAGTATCTATACTATTACAAATGGTCTATTTAGGTTTCATTATCAATTTGTAATACCCAATATCAATATGATTAATTTTGGGAAAGGTAAAGATATTCTTGATATGGTTGTTATTCATTCTCTTTCAAGATATATGGGCTTAGAATGGGAACAGATATGTATTTCTTACATGTTTGCATCCTTTAATGTAACTCGTGATCCATTTCTTTATAATGATCTTCAAAGATGGTGGGGTGGTAGTACTAAACAAAAAAAGCAAATAGAAATAGATATGATGTCAACACATAATGATAAAGCACTCTTTGGTGAATGCAAATGGACAAATGATAAAGTTGATATTGATATTCTAGATAATTTAATTGATAAGTGTTCTCAATTTGATTATAAGTCAAAGACTTGGTATCTATTCTCTAAATCAGGTTTTGAAGAAAGCCTTATTGAAAAAGCTAATAAAGAATCAAATATACACTTAATTTCATTAAATGATGTTTATTCACTATAAATATAAATGCTCCCAGAAAAACTGAGAGCATTTATAAATTGTTCTATCGTATTTAGATTAGAACTTGATTGTGCATGTAGCGTCAACCTTACCAAGGTTCTGAGCTGGCTGTAATGCAATCTGATCCTTAAGAAGGTTCTGATCATTTTTAGCTGCACCATAAGCAAGCTTAAGTGTTGCACCTGGGATGATTGCTGAAGATTCAACAGATGCTGAAAGTGTTAACTGTGCTGCTTTTTCTAAGCCCTTAGCAACATAAGAATTGAAACCTACACCTGCTTTAGCTGTAAAGAGGTCATTTGTATACTCTACATCAGCACCAAGATAGTATTTACCAAAATTTTCATCAGCTATTTTTTTAGCTAAGATTGGATCAATAACATATCCACCCTTAACACCAAGCTTAATAGCATCGATTGTTACTTCTGCCTTAGCACCGTAATCCATTGTATTGAGGATATCTTTACCCCATACTGTAACCTTTACAGGAAGATCAAATGCTGCGAGATCTGTTGCTACCTGAGCACTTAAAGTATGAGCTAATGTCTTAAGCTTTGATGGAGCAGCTTCAAGGCCTTTAGCTACAATACCATTTAGACCATAGTAAGCATCAATTGTTACAGGAGCAAATGCTACCTTTGCAGATGTATCAAAGAATGAATAGATAGTATTGTCATCTTTTAAATACTTAACTGCATCATAGTCTGCTGCTACTGCTACTGAAAGAGTATCTGTTGCATATCCAACTTTTGCTGATGTATTAATTGCTAAATCATAGAATTTTGGAGTATAAACTATATATTCTTCTTCTACGTTAAAATATTTTATCTTCTTTGTCTCTTTACCGAAAACACCATAGCTATCAACCTTTCTTGAAGCACCTACTGCAGCCTGAAGTGATAAACCATTAACATCAAAAGATGGTGACTCTACAAATACATTGTAGTTAAAGAACTTACCAGCAACAAATTTTTTATCTGCATCTAATTCAGCTTCAACCTTTTCAGTAGCTGTATCTACTTTAACTTTTCTGTTTTCATCTTCAGAACCATTGAAACCAACAGAGCCCTTAAAACCAGCAACTTCTACTGTAACACCTGGAGCCTTGTTGAAAGCAAAAAGATCACCAGTTACATCATCTGCAACATCTTTAGTATCTGTAGTTTCGTTACCAAATACATCTTCTACTGCTTCTTTATGTGTTGTGAAGGACTTAGCATAGCTTGTTGCACCCTGTGTACCTGTGATAGATACCTTCCAGTTTTCACCAGCTACATATGCTTCAGCTACCTTAAGGAATAAACCTAAACCATAGTTTTTGTCAGCTTTATCTTTACTGTTCCAAACTTCTGTACCTTTTGTACCAGCCTGGTTAGCAACCTTGACACCCATTGTTGCCTTGATACCTGCATAGATATCACCCTCTACATCATTGCCAGCTTCTGCTGTTGAGAGGTCTACATCTACATCAAAACCTGTTCCGTTTGAGAAACCATAATCTTTAGTCTCCCAGTTGTATCCGAGACCTACTGTAGCTTTGCCTGAGAAGCCTGCGAATACGGAACTAACTGCTAGAACTGCTACTAATAGAATAGCAATTGTCTTTTTCATAATTCCTCTTTGAATGAAGGATTATGCTTATGTATTTATATACAAAAATCCCCCAGAAATTATCTGAGGGATTTAAGTTAAATCTTTTAATTAGATTAGAACTTGATTGTACATGTAGCTTCAACCTTACCAAGGTTCTGGTCAAAAGGTTTCAATAAGCCTTCAGCTGTTATATCAACTGTCTTCTGATCCTTAAGTAGGTTCTGAGCATTTTTAGCTTTACCATAAGCAAGCTTGAGTGTTGCACCTGGGATGATTGCTGAAGATTCTACAGAAGCTGAAAGTGTTAACTGTGCTGCATTTTCTAAGCCCTTAGCAACATAAGAATTGAAACCTACGCCTGCTTTAGCTGTAAAGAGGTCATTTGTATACTCTACATCAGCACCAATATAATATTTACCAAGATTTTCATTATAGAGTTTCTTGAGTAATACTGGGTCAATAACATAACCACCATTAACACTGAGCTTGATAACATCGATTGTTACTTCTGCCTTTGCACCGTAATCCATTGTATTAAGGATATCCTTACCCCATACAGTAAGTTTTACAGGAAGATCAAATGCTGCGAGATCTGTTGCTACCTGAGCACTTAAAGTGTGAGCTAATGTCTTATTATCTTCAAGGTTTTTAGCTAAAATACCATTTAGACCATAGTAAGCATCAACTGTTACTGGAGCAAATGCTACTTTTGCAGATGCATCAAATAATGAATAGATAGTATCATTGTCTTTCAAATACTTAACTGCATCATAGTCTGCTGCTACTGCTACTGAAAGAGCATCTGTTGCATATCCAACTTTTGCTGAGGTATTAAGTGCAAAGTCATGGAATTTGTCATTTTCTGGATCTGGATCTACGTTTCTTGAAGCACCAACAGCAGCCTGAACTGTTAAGCCATCAACACTAAATTCTGGAGTTTCTAAGAATGCATTATAATTAAAGAATTCCTTACCCTTTTCATTAGATCCATTGAAACCAACAGAACCCTTGAAACCAGCAACTACTACTGTTACACCTGGAGCTTTATTTAAAGCAAAACTACCTGTTACATCATCTGCAACGTCTTTCTCATCACCTGTCTTGTTGCCAAATACATCTTTGATAGCTTCCTTATGAGTTGTGAATGACTTAGCATAGCTTGTTGCACCCTGTGTACCTGTAATAGCTACTTTCCAGTTTTCACCAGCTACATATGCTTCAGCTACATCAAGGAATAAACCTAAAGCATATCCATTATTTGGTGATTGAGTTTTAGTTATGTTGTTCCAAAAGTTTGAACCATGGTCCATCTGACCATCTTTTGTTGATTTGTTTGCAACCTTAACACTCATTGTTGCCTTGATACCTGCATAGATATCACCCTCTGCAACCTTGTCTGCTTCTGCTGTTGTGAGGTCTACATCTACATCAAAACCTGTTCCGTTTGAGAAACCATAGTTCTTAGTCTCCCAGTTGTATCCGAGACCTACTGTAGCTTTGCCTGAGAAGCCTGCGAATACGGAACTAACTGCTAGAACTGCTACTAATAGAATAGCAATTGTCTTTTTCATAATTCCTCCAAATAATTCGGGAGACAATTCACAGGAATCATCTTTCCCCTTTATTCCATAATACAAGGTTTATTTTAAAGTCACCTTGTATAACTGTCAAGATAAATTCATATTTTGTACAAACGTTACATATTTTCTATATAATTTCTACATATTTTTTACATAATTAAAATATCCATTACATTAAGTTAAATATATTTAACATTTTTAAATTTCATTTGAGTTATTTAAGTGATTTTTTCTTACGAAAAATAAATTTTCGTTCTTTAAAAAAAATTATTTTTTTTATAATTTTTCCTACCTTTTTTTAGTTTTTGAAGAAATTGTGTAAAGCTTCACAAAAGCTTTTTATTTGTGCAAAGTGCAGAAAAAAGTGCAGTAGATTTTAGTAAAGCAAAAAAATACCCTTCAGAGAAAACTCCAAAGGGCACTATAGAATTAATTATCTATTAGAGAACGCGGAATGCATCGCGGCCAGCATACTTAGCTGTGTCACCGAGCATCTCTTCGATTCTGATGAGCTGGTTGTACTTAGCAACACGGTCAGAGCGGCTCATTGAACCAGTCTTGATCTCACCTGTTTCGAGAGCTACTACGAGGTCAGCGATAGTAACATCCTCTGTTTCACCAGAGCGGTGTGATACAATAGCTGTGTAACCATTTCTCTTAGCAAGGTCGATAGCTTCGAAAGTCTCTGTGAGAGTACCAATCTGGTTAACCTTGATAAGGATTGAGTTAGCAACACCCTTCTCGAGACCCATCTTGAGTCTTTCAGAGTTAGTAACAAAGAGGTCATCACCAACGAGCTGTACTCTGTCACCGATTCTATCTGTGAGCATCTTCCAGCCTTCCCAGTCATCTTCAGCCATACCATCTTCGATTGAGATGATAGGATACTTGTTAACCCATGACTCCCAGAGGTCAACCATCTGAGCAGAAGTGAGCTTCTCGTGAGTTGTCCACTTAAGTTCATATGTCTTTGTCTCTTCGTCATAGAGCTCTGATGAAGCTGGGTCAAGAGCGATCATGAAGTCGCCATCTCTACCTGCTGTGTAACCAGCCTTCTTAATAGCTTCCATGATAACTTCGAGAGCTTCTTCGTTTGACTGTAGGTCTGGAGCGAAACCACCTTCATCACCTACACCTGTGTTGTATCCTCTAGCCTTGAGAACGCTCTTAAGGTTGTGGAATACTTCAGCAACCATTCTAACAGCTTCCTTCATTGAAGGAGCACCAATTGGCATTACCATGAATTCCTGGAAGTCAACTTTGTTATCAGAGTGAGCACCACCGTTAAGGATGTTAGCCATTGGAACCGGGAGTGTGCAAGCCTTGTAAGCACCGAGGTACTTATAAAGTGGGAGACCAAGGAAATCTGCTGCTGCATGTGCAACTGCCATAGAAACAGCTAAGATAGCGTTAGCACCAAGCTTACCCTTGTTAGGTGTTCCATCGAGTTCGATCATAGCGCGGTCGATAGCAACCTGATCAAGAGCATCCATACCTTCAATAGCTGGAGCGATGATATCATTAACATTGTCTACAGCCTTTAATACGCCCTTACCAAGGAAGCGGCTCTTGTCGCCATCTCTGAGTTCAACAGCTTCGTGTACACCTGTAGAAGCACCGGAAGGTACTGCAGCACGGCCGAATGAACCATCTTCAAGAATAACATCAACCTCTACGGTTGGATTGCCGCGAGAGTCAAGAATTTCTCTTGCAACGATCTGTTCAATAATACTCATTTTAATATTTCTCCTTATTTGGAAATCTATAAATTAATATCGTTTATTTCTACCTATAAGTCAAGACAGATAAAGGCACCCGAAGGTGCCTTATTGAAAGAAAATATCTACTTTTATCTTATTTAAGTATTAGATAGATAATGAAGATAACAGCAATTACGATTGTAGGTACTGTAATATCCTTAGCCTTCTTGCTAACTAGCTTACCAATTACCCATGCTAAGATACCAAACATAATACCATTACTAATTGAGTAAGAGAGTGTCATGAAAGCAATTGTTAGGAATGCTGAGATACCATCTACTGGGTCTTCCCAATCAATCTTACTAGCAGGTGACATCATGAAGAAGCCTACCATGATTAAAGCTGGTGCTGTAGCTGCTGATGGAATAGAACCAAAGAGAGGTGCTAAGAAGAGTGATAAGATAAAGAGAACTGCTACTGTTAGAGCTGTTAAGCCAGTTCTACCACCCTCTACTACGCCTGCTGAGCTTTCAACGAATGTTGTAACTGTTGATGTACCAAGAATTGCACCACAGGTTGTACCGATAGCATCTGCAAATAAAGCTTCCTTACAGTTAGGGATTGTACCATCAGCTCTTACCATATCAGCCTTTGTAGCACAGCCAATTAAGGTACCGACTGTATCGAACATATCAACAAAGAGGAATGTAAACATTATAACTAAGAAGTCAATTGAGAAGATGTTTGCAAACTCAAATTGGAAGAAGGTTGGAGCAATTGATGGTGGAAGATATGAACCTCCTGCATACTTTGTAACACCAAAAGGAATACCAACAATAGTTGTAAGGATAATACCAATTAAGAGTGCGCCCTTAACTTTCATACACTGAAGGATAATTGTAATAATAAGACCAATGATAGCTACCATTGCTGGACCAGGTGTTGTAATAGCACCAAGATCTACTAGAGTTGCACCATCAACGATGATACCTGCATTCTGCATACCGATAAATGCGATGAAGAAGCCGATACCAACACTTATAGCCTTCTTAAGGTTATCTGGAATACTATTAACGATAGCTTCTCTAATATTGAAGATAGTTAATACAATAAAGATAAGACCTTCAAAGAATACAGCTGTTAGGGCAAACTGCCAGGAATAACCCATTCCAAGTACAACTGTGTATGCAAGGAATGCATTAAGTCCCATACCTGGGGCAAGCGCAAATGGAAGATTTGCTACAAATGCCATTACAAGTGTTGCTATTGCAGATGAAAGTGCTGTTGCTGTAAATACGGCTCCAAAATCCATTCCAGATGCAGATAGAATACCTGGGTTAACTGCTAGGATGTAAGCCATTGCTAGGAACGTTGTTACACCGGCCATGATTTCAGTCTTGACGTCAGTTTTTCTTTCTTTTAATTTGAATAACTTTTCCATACATACTCCTTTTTGAAGAAATCAGTTATACTTCATTTTTATTGTAAGCATTGTTTTTTAGATAACGCAATAAAAAAATTTAGTTTTATGTAAAAATTTAAATTAAAAATCAAGGTTTTTTAATTTTATTTTACAAAAGATTTGATTTAAACTTATAATGTAATATTGAAAGGAGAAATAAACATGATAGATAAGCTTGCTAAAAAGATTGTAGATGTTAGCATGGGCAGATCTCAAGCAGATTTATGCTTTAAAAATGCTAACGTAGTAGATGTCTATAATAAGACTACCTTTTTAAGTGATGTATATGTAGTAGATGGATATTTTGCTGCTTTTAATGGAGAAATAAAAGCTAAGGAAACGATAGATTTAAATGGCAAATTCCTTGTTCCAGGCTTTATAGATGCACATTGCCACATTGAATCATCACATCTATCTCCTTCAGCCTTTTCTGATGCAGTAGTACCTTGTGGAACAACTAGTGTAATAGCAGACCCTCATGAGATATGTAATGTTGCAGGTTTAGATGCTCTAGCATATATGCTTAAAGCATCTGAAAGGATTCCTCTATCAGTATTTTATATGATTCCATCCTGTGTTCCAGCAACACCTTTTGAAAATGCAGGTGCAAACCTTAAAGCAGAGGATATAGAAAAGGTAATTGACACCCCAAGGATCTTGGGTCTTGGAGAGATGATGAACTACCCTGGAATTGTATATGGAGATGATGAAGTATTTAAAAAGCTAGAGGTTGCATACTCTAGAGGTAAAAATATTGATGGTCACTCACCTGCTATTAAGGATAATATTCTTGATGCATATACATCATGTAGAATTACGACTGACCATGAGTGTGATACAGCAGAGGAGTTAGTTCAAAGAGTAAAAAGAGGTATGTATGTAATGCTTAGACAGGGTACAGCATGTAAGAATGTTAAAAACCTTGTTAAGGGTGTTACTGAGCAAAACTCATCAAGAATACTATTTTGCACAGATGATAGACAGCCACAAACTATTAAAGAAGATGGTCACATCAACCATGGTGTTAATATCGCGATAGAAGAGGGCTTAGCTCCACTTACAGCTATCTCAATGGCAACCTTAAATGCAAGTGTTTGCTATGGTTTAAAGGATAGAGGCGCAATTGCACCGGGCTTAAGAGCTGACTGCTTTATTACATCATCTATTGATCATATTAAAGCTGAGGATGTATTTATCTTAGGTCAAAAAGTTGCAAGTAATGGAGTAATTAAGGAGAAAGCATTCCATACAATTCCTGAAAAGGTTTCAGGGATGATGAATGTTAAGGATTTCTCTAAAGATAAGCTAAAGCTTAAGCTTGAGAAGGATGAGGTTAATATCATCGATATTATCCCTGGTGGTGTTGTTACAGGAAGATCTGTTGAAAAAGTTAATCGTGATAGTGATGGCTGCTTTATCCATGATAGCTCTAAGGATATATTAAAGCTTGCAGTTGTAGAGCGTCACCATGGAACTGGTAATGTTGGCTTAGCTTTAATTAGGGGATATGGTATGAAGGATGGCGCCGTAGCAACCTCTATTGCTCACGACTCACATAACATTATCGTAATAGGCTCTAATGACGAGGATATGGTAGTAGCTGTAAATGAACTAATTAGACTCGGTGGTGGCATTACAATGGTTAAAGATAAGAAGGTATTAATGAGCCATCGCTTAGAGATAGCTGGTTTAATGACCGATGATAGTCAAGATGAGGTTTGTAAGACTCTTGATGAAATGCACGCTATTTGTGATAGAGAGCTACACGTAAATAAGGATATAGATCCATTTATGACTCTATGCTTCATGGCATTACCTGTAATACCTGAGCTAAAGCTAACAGATACAGGCTTATTTGATGTAACAGCCTTTAAACACATTCCTCTTGAAGCTTAACAACACTAAGGTTCATATCAAATTAAACGATATGAACCTCTTTTTTATTAAGCCCTTTCAATTATACAGGTATGATTTTTAGTTTTACTATCATAGCTAATACCAACTAGTAATGTATTTCCTACATATCCACTTAGTCTACTTGGATAATCTTTTTCCTTTATCTGCTCTATTGCTCCACCTACTACTTTATCTTTCTTTAGCTCTATTACTAATGCTGGAATATTTGGTACAAATGGTACCATTACTATATCTGCATATCCTTTTCCTGTTGTTACCTCTGGAAGGATTGTATAATAGTCATATGCATAGAAATATGAAAGCATAATAGCACTTTGCATACTTTGTTCATTGTTATATGACAAATTACTTGTCAATAGCTCATGACTCTTTTCTAACGACTTAGCTACTGCTTCGCCTTCTAAATTATATGTTGCTTCCAATAGCTTCTTTGATAAATTAGTTATTTCACCTACTTTCTTATATTTCTTGCTTAAACCTATAATCCATCCCCATTCTGATTTTATTTCAGTATTAGGAATTCTACAGGTTTTATTCTCTCCATTATATGCTAAATATCCTAAGTGAATTAAATATGTAAACACTTCATCTTTTTGTTTAAAATCAGTTATTTTATTTCTAAATTTATCAACAATAACAGGTATACTTTCTCCTGCCATCATTTTTATTACATCATCTTTTATTCCATCTATATTTAATTCAATATAGTTACTTACTGCTTCATATGATCCTGTTTGGGTCCAATAATCACTACATCGTTTCTTTTCTATTGCTCTAATTATTGATATTGGAGAATATAGCTCTATACCATTAAGATTATATCCATCATACCATCTCTTTATCTCTTCAAAGTCCATATTGTTTTTATCAGCTAATGCCTTTACTTCATCAACTGTAAAACCCATAAAAGGAGCCATATCCTCAGCATCTAGCATTGTATACTCTTTGAAGTTATTTAGCCCTGACTGTGATTTATCCTTTATTATTGGCATTATTCCTGTTAGATATGCTAATGCTATTGCAATGTTGACATCTTCACTTTTAAATAAGGATACTAGCAATTCTAAATACCCTTTTAGTTCTGGTGTATAGTTTTCATCTCTAATAATTACATCATATTCATCCATGATAAATATGAATTTCTCTCCTGTCTTAGCATAGATTCTTTTAATTGCTGTAGCTAAACTTATATCGTCTGGTAAATTTATATTTGGAAATGTTTCCTTTAATTCATAAATTACTTCGCTACTTAAATATTCTACAACGGAAATGCTACCCTTTGAAGATACAATACCATTCATATCAATTTTTATAACATTGTATTTATTTATATTCTCTTCAAATGATGGGTCTTTAGATATCTTTAAATTAGAAAATACTTCATGGGAGTCACAACCTTTAGAGTAATATGCTGCTATCATATTTGCTGCCATTGTTTTTCCAAAGCGTCTTGGGCGGGAGGCACAAATTAAGCAATCACGTGTATTAAGCTTTTTATTTAAAGTTGCAATTAACATAGATTTATCTACAAAGTTAATAAGCTGTTTATCTTCGTTAAAGTTATTAAAACCTGGATTTAAATATATTCCCATCTATAAGCTCCCATTTATGCTATTTTTATATCATATATCATTATACAAATGACACATTAGAATAAATGCTCATCTTGGATTAAGAGGAAATAGTGCTAATAATTTTATACGTGTTGGATATAAAACAGTAATTGATATGTACTCTTAATAAAGCTTTATACCCTTTTGATAGAGCTTAAGCTTTGCTTTTTCTTCTCCCTTCTTTGTAATCAGCTTTTGAGAGTATGAGTTAAATATCTCATTTATTTCATCACTGTTTTCTTCAAAGTATGAATCAACCGAGTTTTTAGCAAGCTCTGCTGAAATACCCTTTTGTCTAAGTCTCATTATTAAGATGCTTTTACCTTCAGGATTTTTCTTTAAGCGAGAGCGAATAAACAGATTGCAAAATCTTGAGTCTGAAAGGAAGTTTTCAGCTAAGAGCTTTTTTATTGCTTCATCAATTTCTTTCTTTGGAAAGCCTTTAGCAATTAATTTATTTCTTAGCTCTGCTTCACTATGCTCTCTAATAGCAAGAAGAGAAAGTGCTTTATCGTAACAAGTCATACGATAATAATAAAAAAAGAACCCATGAAAGTCCATGAGTTCCTTGATCGGCAATAAACCAGATTATCTCTTTGAGAACTGGAAGCGTCTTCTTGCACCGCGCTGACCGTACTTCTTTCTTTCGACCATTCTTGGGTCTCTTGTCATGAAGCCAGCAGCATGGAGAGCTGATCTGTAAGCATCATTGTCTTCTTCACAGAGTGCTCTTGCGATACCGTGACGGCAAGCACCAGCCTGACCTGCGATACCACCACCAACTACTGTGATGATAACATCGAACTTATCAGCTGTCTCTGTTAATACGAGAGGCTGCTTAACAGTAAAGACTGAAATAGCGTCAACGAAATATTCTTCAACACTCTTACCGTTTACTGTGATCTTACCGTTTCCTTCTCTTAAGTAAACGCGTGCTACAGCAGACTTACGGCGACCAACACCGTGACCGAGATTTACGATTTCTTTCTTTTCTTTCTTAGCCATCTTTCAACTCCTTAAAGTTCAACAACGATTGGCTGCTGAGCCATGTGTGGATGATCTGCGCCAGCATATACCTTACAATTAGTAAAGAGCGCTCTACCAAGCTTTCCGTGTGGGAGCATACCCTTGATAGCATGTTCCATTGGGTAAGTTGGCTTTCTCTCGATGAGCTCACCGTAACTTTCGGTTGTTAATCCACCTGGGAACATTGAGTGACGATAATATTTCTTATCGAGAACCTTGTTACCAGTAACAGCTGCTTTTGCAGCGTTGATGATGATCACATTGTCGCCCATGTCCTGGTGAGGAACATACTCAGGCTTGTTCTTTCCTCTCAAGATTCTTGCAGCTGCAACAGCAACACGTCCGAGATTCTTACCTTCTGCGTCAATGAGATACCATTTCTTCTCAACTGACTGCGGTTTAACGAAAATAGTCTTCATACTGAATCCTTGTCAATTTGTATTTTTGTATTTCCTACTATAAGGTGAGGCTCACCTTCTCTGATCCATCTTTTACAGCTATATAGAGTCCTAGGAAAGGCGGTAAGGCGCACTATATTTTAAGCTGATATTAATGGTAGAGATCCTCATCTCTAGATTTATATCCCCTTTAGCTAGATAAATCATCAAGCCTTTGAGGAAAGCTCTTTGATTAACCCTCTAAAAAAGAATAAATCTTGAAGGACATACTTAAAACTGCCTATAACAGACAGACGCGATAAATATAAAACAGATAACGAATTTTTGTCCAGTACTTTCTACTCTACTTTTGTAAGATTTGCATACATTGTATTAAATAGAGCGACATTTCCCTTTTCAAATCTTACTCGAATTACTGTTTTACCATTCTTTATCTCTTTAGAAATAATTTCACCTCTTCCATAATTAGGAGAAATAACTCTGTCCCCTACCTCATAATTTACATTCTTAACTACCTTTACTTCACTACTTTTAGTTTTAGTAGGTGTTTTTACAATGTTCTGAGCCCAGGAAGGAGTGTTAGTAATATTACTTCTTCTTGGTTCGAATGCAAAATGATTAGTATATGAGGCATTTGCTGTTTCAATTTCACCCTTATAGAAGCTTTTTGGAATTTCCTTTAAAAAGCGTGATGGCTTTTGGCTATTCCAGGAGCCCCATAACATTCTTTTTGAAGCAAATGTTAAAAATAGCTTTTTCTTTGCTCGAGTAACAGCAACATAGAAAAGTCTTCGCTCCTCTTCAACATCGTCTATTTCAGAGCCCTCTCTAACAGATGGCATAATACCATCCTCAAGGCCTGTGACAAATACAGTATCAAACTCAAGACCCTTAGTATTATGCATAGTCATTAGCTTTACGCTATCTTCATTTTCCTCATCATCACTTCCAAGTGTTGTTCTATCGAGAGTAATACTCTCTAAAAATGAAATTAACCCCTCTCTTCCTGGAGCAATTTTCTCTAAAGCATTTACTAACGATGAAAGGTTTTCAAGCCTACCTCGTCTAATTGTTTCATCCTTCTCATCCTCATAAAGCTTCTTAAGTCCACTGGAATCAAGCATGAAAACAGCAAAGTCCTTTAAGACACAATTATTATTTAATAGCTCACATCCCTTCTTATACATATCTAAGAAGGCAGTAGCTCCTGATTTTGCTTTTCCAGAGAGCTTATTATCCTTGATAGCAAACTCTAAGCTATCAATAAGGTGATCTGAGTATGAGAGTATTTGCTCTAGAGCTGCCTTACCAATACCTCTAGCTGGCTTATTAATTATTCTTAAAAATGAAATTCTATCGTGTGGATTAAGGATAATAGAAAAGAGAGCTAGTGCATCCTTAATTTCCTCACGCTCATAGAAGCGTAGTGCTCCTACTACCTCATATGGAATTCTAAAGCATGATAGTACAGTTTCAAATTCTCTAGACTGAGCATTTGTTCTATAAAGTATTGCTACAGATTTATAATTAGGAAGGCGGCTTATAAGCATCCTTACCTTTAAAGCCTCCTCATCGGCATCGATTGAGCTAATTAGCTCAGGAAGCTCACCAGATTCATTATTAGTAAAAATAGTTTTATCGTGTCTTTCCTTATTATTCTTAATTACAGAGGAAGCAACTCTTAGAATATTTTTTGTACTTCTATAGTTTTCTTCGAGCTTAATAATTCTTGTATTAGGGTAATAATATTCAAAGGATAGAATATTTTTAATCTCAGCACCTCTGAACTTATAAATTGACTGGTCATCATCACCAACTACAACAAGCTGTGTATCCTTACCAACAAGACATTTTAGTAGCTTAAATTGAGATGCGTTTGTATCTTGATACTCATCGACTAAAATAAGCTTAAAGCGCTGCTGAAAGTACTCTCTTACATCATCGTTTTGCTCTAATAGCTCTGTTGTTCTAATAATTAAATCAGCAAAATCGACACAACCAGATTTCCTAAGAGCATTTTCATATGCAGCAAAATAGGTTCTAAAGCCTTGCATATGATAAGCTAATCCATTTAGCTCTGCGCTACTTGAATTATATCCCTTATCCTTAGCTTTACTAATTTGCTTCATATATTCACGAAGGTCACCCTTTTTCTCATCAGGAAAAGCATTGCAAAGTAGGTTTAAGGAATCCTCATCATCATAAATAGTAAAGGAATCATTTAGACCAATTTTACTTCCATAGCGACGAAGTACATATGCACCAAAGGAGTGGAAGGTTCTCATCTCAAGTCCTGCAATATTTTCATCAGGAATCATTGAGTTTATTCTCTCTCTCATCTCCTTAGCTGCTTTATTTGTAAAGGTTACAGCGAGGATGCGATATGGAGAGTAGTTCATCTCCTTAATTGCATATGCAATTTTTGAAGTAATTACGCGTGTCTTACCTGATCCAGCACCAGCTAAAACTAGTAGTGGATTATTAAAATCTAGTACTGCTTCCTTCTGCATTTCATTAAGAGAGCTTAAAAGAGAAGTCATTAATAAACCTTCCTTATTAATATTGCTTCTAAGTCAACTCCCCTAACCTTTCTTATTCCGACTTCAACGACATCACCTGGCTTAATACCCTCACCCATAATAACAGTTAAGCCATCAACATCTGGAGCCTGTGAATATATACGTGCAATTGATAGATCCTCACCCTGGATATTTTCTTCAACTAAGGCAAGATATTTCTTTCCAACAAATTTCTCTAAATTTTCCTCTGTAATCTTGCTTTGAAGCTCTTCAAGCTCACTCTTCCAAGGTGTAGCTCTCTTAATTGCCTTTTTATGATCTTTTTCATTTCTCATTTCATAGGCTGGAGTATCCTCCTCTCTAGAGTACAAGAATGAGCCCATCCAATCAAAACGAGCACTCTTAACGAATCTTAAGAGCTCATCAAAATCCTCTCTCTCCTCACCAGGGAAGCCAAGCATTAAGGTAGTTCTAATTACAGCTTCTGGGATATTACTTCTTATTTTCTCGATTAAAGCTAAGTATTTTTCAGTATTTCCACTTCTCTTCATACCTCTTAATACTCTTTGACTTGCATGCTGGAATGGGATATCGAAGTAAGGAAGAATCTTTTTATTATTCTTTACGATATCGATTAACTCAATTGGGAAGGTATCTGGATGGATATATAGAAGTCTTAATACAAAATTACCATCTAAGGAGGCTAAGGTATCTAGTAGCTCACAGAAGTGACTCTTTCCATCAAAGTCTGTACCATATGCACCTAAATCCTGAGCTATTAAATTTATTTCATAAAAGCCCTGTGCTATTAATCTCTTTGCTTCCTCAACAATACTGTTAAAAGGTCTGCTTCTGAGAGGTCCCCTAATTATTGGAATTGCACAGTAATTACATCTATGGTTACAACCCTCTGATATCTTTAGATAGCAGGATCTTGGCATAGATAGATACTCACTTCTTTCATCCTTTTCCTTATCTGGATCAGGATACTCTGGAGCTAGCTTTATTTGCTCATCATTTTCCTCTAATTCATCTAATAAATCTGCAAATTTTGATAAATCATGGTTCCCAAAGATAGCATCTGCTTCCTCAAGCTCAAGCTCCTTGTTATAGCGCTCAGCTAAGCAACCTCCGAGAATAATCTTTGCCTTAGGAAATGTATTTTTTAGTGAAAAGAAGGTATTAATTGATTCCTCCTTTGCACTTTCAATAAAGCCACATGTATTAACAAATAATAAATCAGCATCCTGAGCTGTTTTTGTAACCTCATACCCCTTTTGTTTAGCAATTGTTAAGAGTATCTCACTATCGACCTGGTTTTTAGCACAACCTAGACTTTCTATATATATTTTTTTACTCATTTTTAGACAAAAATTCCTTATTGTAATTTGAATAACGTTCGAATTTTTATACATATTATTGCATATTTTTTCAATGGCTGGTAGTATCCAATAGAATATTCATTTATTTACAAAATAAAGAGGGCCTATGACCAAATACATTTTTAAAAGATTAATTGGTATGATTCCGACCATGCTGATTATTATCACACTTAGTTTCTTTATTGTACGTATCGCACCAGGTGGACCTTTCGATGGTGAAAGAGCACTCCCTGAGGTTGTTAAGCGTAATATTGAAGCAAAGTATCATATGGATGAACCTCTCTGGCAACAGTACGGAAGATATCTCTTTGATGTTATCAGAGGTGATCTTGGACCTAGCTATAAGTACAAAGACCATGATGTTAACTATTTGATTTTTAATTCCATTCCTAACTCAATTATCCTTGGCTGTATTGCTATGGCAATAGCGCTTATATTTGGAGTTTCGTTTGGAATAATAGCGGCGGTAAAGCAAAACTCCGTTTTAGACTACATCCCGATGGGAATAGCGGCACTAGGATTATCTGTCCCGCTCTTTGTAGTTGGACCGCTACTACAATACATATTTGCAATGAAGCTAGGATGGTTCCCAACCTCTGGATGGTTCTCAGAGGGACTTGGTTGGAAAACTATTATTCTTCCATCTATTGCTCTTTCATTTGCTTATTATGCTGATATTGCACGTTTAACAAGATCCTCTATGCTTGAAACTCTTCGTTCTGACTACATTAGAACAGCTAAAGCTAAGGGTATGAGAAACAGTGTTATTATCTTTAAGCACGCTATGAAGGGAGCTATGCTTCCAATCGTAAGCTACCTTGGACCAGCATTTGCAGGTATTATCACTGGTAGTATCGTTGTTGAACAGGTATTCCGTGTTCCTGGATTAGGTAAGTTCTTCGTCCAGTCATCCTTCAACCGTGACTATACACTTATCGTTGGTGTAGTAATCGTCTACTCTGCAATTCTCATCGTAATGAACTTCGTTGTTGATGTTGTTTATGCACAGCTTGACCCTAGAATCACATATAAATAAGAGAGGCTGAAGATGCTAAGAAAAAAAGAACAGACAGTAAATGAATTCAACCAAGTTGTAGTTGGAAACAGCCTCACTAAGGAGGCTTGGAAAAGACTAAAGAAAAATAAGATGGCAGTTTTTGGAATGGTTGTCGTAATTATTTATGCAATTATTTCATTCTCAGCTTCATTTCTTCCAATTTATCCTTACGATGAATCAATCATTGACCACCAGCACCTTAGACCTTCTTTGACAAAGACCTCTGGTGAGCTAATGCTTGAGCAGCAATATAAAAACCTATATTTCAAAGCTTGGAGAGCTGGTAGACTTGTACTTTCTGAAGAAGAAAACCAGATGATTGAGGATTTAATCCTTAAAAATGAAACTAATAAGGTTTGGGACTACCTTTATAAAGAGGGTGAAAGCCAGAGAGAAGCTGGTACCTTTGAGTTTAATAGTACAGAGCAAAAGACTATCGATAAGTATGTAGATAAGATTAATACAGATATCCAAATTACTATTAATAATCTTTATTACCTACTTGATGGTAAGAAAACTAGTCTTTCAAAGCTTGACTATGACACTTTATTAGATATCTATGCAAAGGAAATTAAAGCAGATTCAGCTTTAATTGAAACCTCACTCGATAAGGAAATTAGATCACAGGTAACAAATACTGTAAAAGCAAGTCTTACAGATGCAACAGATGAAGATATCACAGCTGCTGTAGACCTTGAAATTGAGAATATGAGCAGAAAGGATTGGGAATCTAAAGCGTCAGATTCTATCATTGGTAAGCTCGAGACAAGTGCTAAGAAAACTATCGAGAAGAAGATGAAGGCTCAAATTGCAGAGGGCTCTGTCTCATTCCCATTTAAGGGTGATATCGAGATTAATGATCACATCACTGCTAAGGCTGAAGTTAGCTTAAAGCACATGAGAAGATATTTTCTTGGTACAGATTATCTTGGACGTGATTTACTCTCAAGAATTATCTATGGTGGTCAGATTTCTATTGCTATCGGTTTAATCGGTACTATTACATCTGTACTTATCGGTATCTTAGTTGGTGCAGTTGCTGGTTACCGCGGTGGAAAGATTGACTACTACCTAATGAGATTCGTTGATATCATGTATGGTCTTCCATATATGCTATTAGTAATCATTTGTATGGCTATATTTGGTAGAAAGATTTTCAACCTATTCTTCGCACTCGCTATGGTTTCATGGCTTACAATTGCAAGAATGGTTCGTGGTCAGATAATGAGCTTAAAGAACCAAGAGTATGTTGAGGCTGCAAGAAGTATGGGTGCTTCTACAAGCCACATCATTCTAAGACACATGGTTCCAAACTCACTTTCTGTAATTATTGTTTATTCAACAATAAGAATTCCAGCATTCATCATGCAGGAAAGCTTCCTATCATTCTTAGGTCTTGGTGTACAAGCTCCTTATGCTTCTTGGGGCTCATTAATTGGTGATGGTGTTGCTTCAATGACTCTTTATCCATGGAAGCTGCTATGTCCATCAATTGCAATGATTGTATTCTTATTTGCTATGAACTTCTTTGGTGATGGCTTAAGAGATGCATTTGACCCACAGAGTAAGAACCAACTTTAAAGGATAAGCGTATGAGCGAACAGAATAAACCAGTACTAGAAGTTAAAGGCTTGCAGACATATTTCAAAACAGATGCAGGTATTGTAAAAGCAGTTGATGGCGTATCATTTACTGTTCATGAGGGTGAAACCATCGGTCTTGTAGGTGAATCAGGATGTGGTAAGAGTGTTACTAACCTCTCTATCATGCGTCTTGTACCTTCACCTCCAGGAAAGATTGTTGGTGGTGAGGTTCTTTATGAAGGCCGCGACATAATGAAGATGAGCGAGAAGGAGCTTAGAAGCATCAGAGGAAATAACATTTCAATGATCTTCCAGGATCCTATGACAAGCTTAAATCCATTCTTGAAGATTTCAACTCAGATGATTGAAACTATTTGTCTTCACCAAAATCTCTCAAAGAAGGAAGCTCGTGAAAAGGCAATAAAGATGCTTGCTGAGGTTGGTATTCCTTCACCAGAGAAGAGAATTGATTGTTATCCACACCAATTCTCAGGTGGTATGAGACAGAGAGTAATGATTGCTATGGCACTTAGCTGTAATGCAAAGGTGTTAATTGCAGATGAACCTACAACAGCTCTTGACGTAACAATTCAGGCTCAGATCCTTGAGTTAATTCAAAAGATTAATAAGAAGTTTAAGACTGCTGTAATTCTAATTACTCATGACTTAGGTGTAGTTGCAGGTATGTGTGATAACGTATGTGTAATGTATGCTGGTCGTATTGTAGAGCAGGCTCCTACAGAGGAGCTCTATGCAGCCCCTTCTCATCCATATACTCAGGGTCTTATTGCATCGGTACCTAGAATGGATGAAAGTGATAAAGCTAAGAGATTATTCTCTATTGAGGGTCAACCACCTAACGTTATTGATCTTCCTCCTTGCTGTCCTTTCCACCCAAGGTGCCATAAGAAGATTGGTATTTGTGAACACATGTATCCACCTGTAAAGCAGCTAAGTGAGACACATACATGTGCATGCTGGCTCCATGCTAGTGAGGAAGAGATAAAAAAAGCTGAAGAGGAGGTCAAGAAGAATGGCTGAGGATAAGAAAGTACTCTTAGAGGTAAAAGACCTAAAACAGCACTTCCCTATTGATAATGGCGGAATCTTCAAAAAGCAGATTGGTGCAATACGTGCTGTTGATGGTGTTTCATTTACAGTTAAGGAAGGTGAAACTCTTGGTATTGTAGGTGAATCAGGATGTGGTAAATCTACTTGTATTAGATCTATTGCACAGCTTTATAAGCCAACTGCTGGTGAAGTAATTTTCGAGGGAGTTGACCTCTGTAAGGCAGATAATAAGACTCTTCTAAAGCTAAGAAAAGATATCCAGATGATCTTCCAGGATCCTATGGCATCTTTGGACCCTAGAATGACTGTAAGATCAATCATTGCTGAGCCACTTAATATTTATAATAGAAGAGGTCTATTAGACCATAAGTGGACAGTTGAAGAGATTGAGAATAGAGTTGAGATCTTAATGGAAAAGGTTGGTCTTAATAAGACCTTCAAAAATAGATATCCTCATGAGTTCTCAGGTGGTCAGAGACAGAGAATTGGTATTGCAAGAGCTCTTGCATTAAACCCAAAAATCATCTTAGCCGATGAGCCTGTTTCAGCTCTTGACGTTTCTATTCAGGCTCAGATTCTAAACCTTATCTCAGACTTACAGAAGGAAATGGGTATTACATTCATCTTCATTGCTCACGATCTTGCTGTTATCCAGCACATTAGTGACCGTGTAGTTGTAATGTATCTTGGTAAGGTGATGGAGATCAGTAAAGCTGATGAACTTTATAATAATCCAAAGCACCCATATACTACTGCTCTTCTATCAGCAGCGCCAATTCCAGATCCTGTTAAAGAAAGATCTAGAAAGAGAATTATTCTTTCTGGTGATGTTCCTTCTCCAGATAAGGAAAGAAAGGGTTGCTACTTCTATGATAGATGCCCACACAAAATGGAAAAGTGTTCATGTAACATTCCTCCAATGTTTGATTGTGGTCCAGACCATCAAGTTGCTTGTTGGTTATACGAAGAAAAATAAATACTTAAGGAGCTTTCGAGCTCCTTATTTTGTATATTCATTGAAGCTAGAAATGATGAATTCTTAAAAACTACCGAATGAATTATTAAAATATTACCGATTGAAATATTAAAAAACTACCGAATAAAATATACAAATATTGCCGAATAATAAGAGCTTATAAAAATGAAGTGGTGCGAATGATGACAAAAATAGTTGATTCAAAAAAAATATAAGGCAAGAATAATGGATGCACAGGTTAAAAGATATCTTAATTCATTTGGAGCTGTGAGCATCGAAGGTCCAAAGGGATGTGGAAAGACTTGGATACCATCATATCATTCTAATAGTAAATTTCTTATTACTGATTCATCAAATCATTTCCAGAATAGAAGACTGACAGAGCTTGACCCATCTATGATTCTTCAAGGTGAAACACCACGACTAATCGATGAATGGCAAGAAGTGGAAGAAATATGGGATGCAGTACGCTATGAGGTTGATCGGAGAAATAAAAAAGAACAGTTTATTCTAACAGGGTCTTCTACACCTAGATATAAACTGTTGATGTTATTTTTTTTGCATCAAAATATTCTTTTAATATCGACCTTCACTTCTCTTGGTCTATCAACAAAGTACTCTAAGCCTGCATATGCAGCCATTAAGGGAGCAAGATGCTCTATCTTTCCTGCAGATGATTTTTCAGGGATAATCTCGATATCGTGCTTTTCTTCCTCTTCACCCTTCATCTTAATTGATAAAACGCAATAAGCTTTATGAGTTAAAGTTGACTTTTGCTCCATAGAAGCATGAATACCTTTAACAAAATGAGTTAATTCAATTCTCTTAATATCATCATATTTATAATAATCTTTCTTTACGAAAGGGCCAAAGCCCCAAATAGAGATAAAAGCCTTATCTCTATTTGAGATAATCCATTCATCTCGATATAAAGCTACTAAAAGAAGTAAAAAACATATTATAAGAGGAAGAATATCCCTACTCTGCCACCCCTCTTCACTTAAGGCGATAAAAAAACCGATTAAAATAAATAGAGCAAAAATCCCACAAATAGCCTTTAGGAGTTTTGAAGGCCCATAAACTGCAATATCTTTTTTTTCTTTCTCTTTTAAGTTATAAGTAAACATATTTTTAATATATCAAATAATAAATTAAAGGAATATAAATTTTCATGCAACGTGTTATCTCTATATATTCAGGAAAAGTAAATCAACTTAGAACTCAATTAAAACAAAGTATCAGAGAGCGCTTAGATAATAGTCCTTATAAATATATGTCTTATATTCCAGAACTCCTTTTTGCAGGCTTAAAGGAGAAGGTTTTAGGTGAATATGATGTAGAAAATGATGTTATTTTAATTAATTCACGTCTTATTAACCATGATTATAATATCCTATTAAATATTGCGTTACATGAATTAGCTCACTATATTACATATAGATATTCAAAGTCACCTCACGATGAAGCATTTAAAAGTGTTTGTTTAGATTTAGGTGTAGATGATGATTTTGAAAAGGCAAGAGTTAATATTACTAAAAAGGAAAAGCTAATTGATAAAATAAATAAGCTTCAAGCTCTATCTGAATCTCCATTCTCAGAGGAGGGTTTATCTGCACTACTAAAGATTAGTGAGCTTTCTGCAAAATATGATATTAACGTAGAGGAGAGCGAAGAAAGTATTTGTAGAGTAGTTTTATATGAAGCTAAGAGAATACCTAATAAGATTATTTTCTTAGGTGGTATAATTAGTGTTCTTACAGGAGCTACCGTTATAAAGGATTTTACTCGTGGTGAGTCAGGTAGGCTTACAGCCTTTGGCTCATATGAGGAGCTAGAGGTTGCTGAATATCTTTTTGATACTCTTAGCTATAAGATCGAAAAGGAAATTAGAAGAAAGAGAAAAGAGGATCCTATAAACAATAAGGGAGTTGCTTATGTAAATGGATTTTATCTAGGCGTATTAAATGCTATCTCTGCTAAGCAACAAAAGGATAGTGAAACAAATACTACAAGTAAGGCTCTAGTAGTAAAAAAGAATAAAAATATGGAGCTTGCAAAAAAGCTATACTATAACCAATTTCAATACATTGCGAGAAAAAAGGCTACAGGAGCTCGTTATAAGAATTTCTCTTATAACCAAGGAAATGAATATGGTAAAAACCTTGAGATTGAAAAAGGAATAAAGGATAGCAAGGAGAACCTACTACTAACTTAATTTTTATCATAACTATCAAAACATAAGAACTGCATATTTATGCAAAATAATGAAAAGTACATGTAGAAAAGCTATATTTTTTATATTTTTAAACCTTGTCATAATCATTATTATAAATTATTCTTAACCTAGTATATTCCATATTCAAGGAGAATTGGCAATGAAAAAATTCATGACAATAGCTTTGTGCGTATTGCTTGTTTCTCTTACTCTCGTATCATGCGGTGGTAAGAAAGAAGAAGCTAAGCCAGCAGCTACTACAACTACTACAACAACTACTACAGCTCCTGCTACTACAGCTAAGGCTGAAGCACCAAAGGCTGAAGCTCCTAAAGCTGAGGCTCCTAAGGCTGAAACTCCTGCTCCTGTAGAAGCAGCTCCAGCAGAAGATAAAGTTGTATTTAGAATTTCTAACGGTGCAGAACCAGAATCTCTCGACCCAGCTAAGATTCAGGGTGTTCCTGAGCACAGACTCTATGAAGCACTCTTCGAAGGTCTCATCATTTTCGATCCAAAGACAGCTGATGGTATCCCAGGTCTTGCAGAATCTTGGACTGTTTCAGAAGATGGCATGACATACACATTCAAGCTCAGAAAGGCTAACTGGTCAGATGGTACACCTATCACAGCTAACGATGTTGTTTACTCATGGCTCAGAGAACTCGCTCCAGAGACAGCTTCTCCATATGCTTGGTTCCCAGCAATGTTCCTTGCAGGTGCTGCAGAATACAATGCAGGTGAAGCAGATGCTTCTGTTGTAGGTATTAAGGCTATTGATGATTATACATTTGAAATGAAACTCATCGGACCACTTCCATATGTAATTGGTGCTCTCGGCCACTACTCATTCGCAGTTGTTCCTCAGCACACAATCGAGAAGTATGGTGATGCATGGGTTCTCCCTGAAAACTTTGTTGGTAACGGTCCATACGTTCTTAAGGAATGGACTCCTCAGTCAAGAATCGTTGTTGAAAAGAACGAAGCTTACTGGGATAAGGACAATGTTAAGCTTGATGAAGTTATCTTCTACGCTTCAGATGATGACAACACAAACTACAACATGTACCTCGCTGGTGAAATTGACTGGTTAACAGGTATTGCTCAGGATAGACTTGAATCAGCTCAGATGAGAACTGACTATCAGGTAGCTCCACAGCTTTCAACATACTACTACACAATCCAGACAACTAAGGCTCCATTCGATGATCCTAGAGTAAGAAAGGCTCTCTCATATGCAGTCGATCGTCAGACTCTCGTAGATCAGGTTACTAAGGGTGGTCAGCTTGCTGGTTGGGGTATCGTTCCTGAAATGGCAGGTTACGAAGGTCTTGGCGAAGCACAGTTTGATCCAGAATATGCACAGCAGCTCCTTGCTGAAGCTGGTTACCCAAACGGTGTTGGCTTCCCAACATTCTCACTCCTCTACAATACAAACGATGCTCACAAGCAGATTGCAGAGTACGTTCAGAGACAGTGGCTTGAAAACCTCAACATCAACTGTGAACTCGAGAACCAGGAATGGGCTACATACCTTGCTAACAGAAATGCTGGTAACTTCGATGTTGCTAGAGCTGGTTGGGTAGGTGACTATCAGGATCCTAACACATTCCTCGATATGTTCATCACAGGTGCAGGTATGAACGGTGGTAAGTACTCTAACGAAACTTACGATGTACTCATCAACGAAGCTGCTAGAATGGAAGCAGGTCCAGACAGATTTGAAGTTCTTCTCACAGCTGAAGATATCCTCATCAACGAAGACCAGGCTATCCTCCCATTCTACTACTATGTATCTCAGAACATGATTGATACTAATAAGTGGGGCGGCTGGTATCCTAACACAATGGATTACCATCCAACAAAAGACATCTACCTCAAGTAGTTTGTTTAAAACCCAAAAGGCCACCTTTTCTAAGGTGGCTTTTTTATTACTTTGTGGTATTATCATTTTTATGATAAAACTACGTAAAGCTAAGATCTCAGGCTCAATCTCTATTCCATCTAGTAAGAGCCAAACTATAAGAGCCCTATTAATCGCAACCTTCGCAAAGGGAAAGTCTATTATTCATAACCCATTATTCAGCTCTGACACTCAAGCATGCATAGATGCTTGTACCCTACTAGGTGCAAAAATAACTATTTCAGAGGATAAAGAAACTCTCTATTTAGATTCAACAAATATCGATATAAAAGATAAAGTACTAACTATCGATACAGCTAATAGCGGAACAACAACATATCTTCTATATGGTCTTTTAGGAACCTTAGGAGCTAAAGAGATTACACTAACAGGTGATGAACAATTAAATAAGCGCCCTATCCTTCCTCTAGTAAATGCTTATAGAGATTTAGGAATGAGTGCAGCTTTAGCTGGTGAGTGCCCACCTGTAAAGATTAGTGGAGAGCTTATTGGTGGTTCAACATCAATAGTTTGTAAGACAAGCCAATATTTATCATCACTTCTGCTTTCACTTCCTCTTGCTAAAGAGGATAGCGTTGTTGATTGCCCACTTCTCTATGAAAAGCCATATGTAAAAATGACTTTAGAGTGGCTTGATAAACAAAATATCAAATACTCTATCTCTGATGATTTACAGCATGTAGAAATTAAGGGTGGACAGAGCTATAAGGAAAGTGAAGTTACAGTACTTGGTGACTTCTCATCTGCATCGTTCTTCTTTGTAATGGCAGCTATTACAGGCTCCTCTATTACAGTTAAGGGCTTAGACAGAAATGATGTTCAAGGTGATAAGAGAATACTTGAGGTTCTAGAGCACATGGGATGTAGTGTTGCTTGGGATGGTTACAGCGTAACTGTTACAGGCCCTGAGCATCTTAAGGGTGGCATTTTTGACTTAAATAGTATGCCAGATACTCTCCCTATTTTATGTGTTGCAGCATTAAAAGCCGAAGAGGATGTTGAGTTTGTTAATGTTCAAAATGCGCGTATTAAGGAAACAGATAGAATTGCTTGCATGAGAGAAAACCTTGTGTCTCTTGGTGCAAAGGTTGAGGAGAGTCCTGATGGCCTATTAATTAAGGGAGGTACAAAGGTAAAGGGTACCCTTGTTAAAGGCTTTAAGGATCATAGAATTATCATGGCACTAGCTGTCTCATCACTACTATGTGATGAAGAATTAACTATCGATGATGAGAGTGCATGCAGTGTCACATTCCCAACATTCTTTAAATTATTTGGAAAGCTAAAAGGAGAAAACTAATGAAAAGATATGATTTAAGATCTGATACAATAACACTTCAAACTCCACAGATGAGAGAAGCTATGTATAGAGCTGAGGTTGGAGATGATGTTTATGGAGAAGATAAAACTGTAAATAGATTAGAAGCAATGGCAAGAGAGCTCACAGGTAAGGAGGAGTCACTATTTGTCTCCTCTGGCTGTATGGGCAACCTATTATCATTAATGATTTACGGTGGTAGAGGTAATGAGGTTCTATGTGCTAATGAAAGCCACATTATCCAGCATGAAATAGGAGCTGTTAGTGCTATTGCTAATACTATTCCAATAATAGTTCCATCTGTTAATGGAATTATCGATGAAACAAAGCTTGAAAGCTTTATTAGACCATACTCCTACGACATGGGTAAGAGTGCCATGATCGAGGTTGAAAATACAACCTCAGGCTTAATCTATCCAATAGAGAAAATGAAAGCAATTAAGGAAATTGCAGAAAGACACAATATGAAGGTTCATCTCGATGGAGCAAGAATCTTTAATGCTGTTGTTGAAAGCGGTATAGAGCTTAGTGAATACGCAAAGTATTGTGATGATATTACATTCTGTCTCTCTAAGGGCTTAGGATGTCCAGTTGGTTCAATGCTTAGTGGAGATAAGGAGTTTATACACCTCGCAAAAAGATATAGAAAGATGTTAGGTGGTGGAATGCGTCAAATTGGTTACTTAGCAGCAGCTGGTATCTATGCACTTGAGAACCACGTTGAAAGACTCAAGGAGGACCATGAAAACTGTAAGCTAATTAGAGATGCAGTTGCATCAACATCATGGGCTAGAGTATTAACCTATGGAACTAATATACTATTCTTCACCTCTGATAGCTACGATATTTCAAAGATAGTAAAGAAATTTAATGACGATGGTGTAATGGTACTCTGTGAATGTAATGCTTGTCGTGTAGTAACTAATATTGGTATTTCACAGAAAGACGCTCAAGAGATAGCTAACTATATTAAGTCTTTTGATCCGGAGAGTATCAATGGATAAAATCATAATTAAGGATAAAAGTAAGGCTGCAGAGGCCTTTGTAAAGCGTCTTAACTCATATTCAAATTTTGGAGTTTTCTCTATTCAGGATAAGGGCGTTGAAGCTAAAAGTGTTATATTTGTAATTTCTGCATTAAATGGAGGAATATCAAAAGAAGCAAGAGAGGCTTTAGAGAGCTACAGCTGTTCAAAGCTTGTTGGATACATTGCGATTATAGTCCTATATGAAAAGACTAAATTAGTATCTCATATCGAAGCAGAGAGAGCACTAGCAAATGCAGGAATAGCCAGCTCCTACACAAGAGCAGTAAAGCTACCAGCTACAGATGAGGAAATAAAGCTCATCCTTGATGATATCGAAAAGGAAGAGATAAAGCTTCCTTACCGTTTTCCTTTATCTAAAACTATTGGAAGAATAACAAAGGAATTAAATAAATGAGTATATTTGATAAAGCTGTTGATAGAAGAAGCAGTAATGCAGATAAATGGAATAAAGCAGCAATTAATGATATCTGTGGAAATCCTAATGCAGAAGCATTTTGGGTTGCAGATATGGATTTAGCAACCTCCCCTCTTATTAAGGAAGCACTACAAAGAGAGACCGATTTATCTGTTCCTGGATATGCATCTCATAAGAATATGCTTCCATACTTTATATCATTTGTAAATCATAAGCATGGGTGGCAGCTTGATAGAGCAAATGTAACATATGCTCAGGGAATGCTTCATGCAATTTCTCTCGCCTTAAATATGTTTACAAATCCAGGTGATGAGGTACTACTTCCTTATCCTGTTTACCAACCATTTGTTCATCTAATTCAAAATAGTGAGAGAGTTGTTAAGCGCTTCGATTTAACAAATGAGTGTGGAACCTTTACCTTTGATAGAGAAAAGTATTCTCTCATCAGCAAAGATTGTAAAGCTATAATGTTCTGTTCACCTCATAATCCTTCCGGTCTTGTATTTAAGAAGGAGGATTTAGAGTTTATCCTTAAGCTTGCAAAGGAAAGAGGACAGCTAGTTCTATCAGATGAAATACACTCAGATTTAGTTCACCCAAGTGCAAAGCACTACCCAATGGGCTATGTAAATAAAGATATTAATGCAACCTGTATTACCTTTATGGCTCCATCAAAGACCTTCAATGTAGCAGGAGAGCACTGTGCCTTTGCAATATTTAGTGATAAAGAGATGCTAGAACGCTATAAGGCAGTTCAGAAAAGACTTTTCTTAGGCTCTGAGGGTTATTTTGCAGGAACACTTGCAGAGGCAGTATACTCACCAGAGAACTATCAATTTTTAGATGACTTAGATAAATACTTAGAGGACAATGCAGAGCTTATGAGAAATTTCTTTAAAGCTGAATGTCCTGAAGTAAAGATGGGTAATGCTAGTGCATCGTTCATTGTCTTTTTAGATTTCTCAGAGGTTTGGCCTAAGATACTAGAGGATAGTAAAAAGCACCCAGAGATATATGACAATGACCACTATATTCTCTCTCATTTCTTAGGCCATTATGCAAATCTATGTCTAAATGATGGCTCTTGGTTTGGTTCAGGCTATGAAGCCTTTGCTCGCTTTAACTATGGAACTAGTAGAGAAGAGGTTATATCAGCATTGAATGCAATTAAAAAAGCAATTAATGCTCTTAATTAAGCTTAAAGGCTATCGAGAAAATCCCGATAGCCTTTATTTTTACAGTGAAACAATATTTCCATCTAAATCCCAGAAGGGCTCTAGGGAGCCATCTCTTAGATAAAAGAGTGTGCCGTAGCATGGCTTATTGTAAATATCAGTAGCAGTTTTTATATATTGAACTACCTGAGCCTTATGGTCATCAAGGTTCTTACTTCTATCTGTTTTGTAATCAACAATGAGATTAAAATCATTACTAAATACTATTAAATCAATAACTCCCTCTAGGACGGAATCAGAGTCTTGAACGTAGGTATAAAATCTTACCTCCTCATCAACACTTTTTCCATTTATCCAATTTTTATAGAGAGGACTACTATAAAATATATCGATAAAGCTCTTAATATCATCCATGATAATTTTGTTTTCACTTATGTTATCAGCAATATCACATTCAATATTTGCTATCCCCTCACCCTTCATTGTAAGCTCTATTGCAAGGTGTGCAAGAGTTCCAAATTTATCAAACGCAGAGTACTTTTTTATTATCTCATCTGATTTAAAGGTTGGAAGTAAAACTCTATTTTCACTATATTTTATTTCATCATTCTCAGTTACCTTTACTCTCCTAGAGGAGTAATCAAAATCCTTTTCAGCTATAGTCATGAGATTTGCTTTAAGACGCGCTGCCTCCTCCCAGGAATTAACTATGATCTCTTTTTTCTCTTCTAATTCTAGCTTTGATGTATAATTAAAATTCTCTAAAGGTGGAATTGTAAGATTTATAACATCGCTACACCCATCTAAGGAATTTAAATAAATATAAAGTAGCTTTCCAATTCCACTATCGAGAGTACCATCCTTTTTTAGCTTATAGGAGCCTGTCATAATTAAGTAGTTTTCACAGCGAGTCATAGCTACATATAAAATTCTCTTTATCTCAGCCTCATCTCTATCCTTCTCACTCTTATTTAGATAGTCCTTAGTAATCTTTGTTGAATCAAAGATAAGGTTACCATCTACAGAGTAAAGTACACTTTTATCATTTAGCTTGCCCTTTGAGCCTAAGAAGGAACAAAAAACTATAGGAAACTCAAGGCCCTTAGATTTATGCATAGTCATTATCTGGACACCGTTAAGCTTCTCCTTTAGAACCTTTGCTTCTCTTCCTCTATCACTTGTTCCGATAAGAGAACGTAGCATTCTTACGAAATCAGAGAGAGTATATCCCTCTTCATCATAGGAGACTGCATAATCAAAGAGGTAATCAAAGTGCTCACTATATGGTTTATACTTTGGCTTTAGCTCAATATATGCTTTATACCCACTCTCAATATAAAGCTTTACTAAGAGCTGAGAGAGTGTGTAGGAATATAGCTTAGCTTTTATCTTATTGTAGAGTGCTAAAAACTCATCATAGCTCCTTTTATCTTCCTCATTAGTAATATCTTGACCTGATAATATTTCCTTAAAGCCGCTATCTGAAACTCTAACAAATGGAGATTTTAATAGATTTGCAAAAGCAATCTTATCCTCTGGGTATACTAAATATTGAAGATATGAGTAGAAATCAGAGGAAAGTCCCTCTAACATTAATGATCTACTTTCGAGGATTTGGTATGGAATATTTCTAAGCTTTAACGCCTTCTCTATTTGCCATTGGTTTCCTGAGCCACGCATTAATATTGCGATATCACTTGCTTTAACTCTCTTTCCATTTACAAGGTATTTATCGCTAGTGAGTATTTCTATAATCTTATCTGCAATAAATTCAGCCTCACACTCATCGCTTTTAAGTCCATCTGGGATAAGGTCACTACGATTTAATAGTGCTACCTCTATTCTAGAGTCCCCATTATTACGTGCATATTTTGTATTTTCAAAAAGCGCTTCATAGTTTTCTGTTGCATTAGCAAAGACTCTGTTAAAAACAAAATTAAAGTGGTCTATTAGCTTCTTTTCACTTCTATAGTTGGTACTAAGAGATAGATTAATTCCCCCACTATTTTTTATCTCATCCTTTAAGTCTCTAAAAACAGATACATCTGCACCTCTAAAGCGATATATCGATTGCTTATCATCACCTACGAAGAAAAGCTTATTAGACTCTAAATCATTTATAGTAGGACAAGGCTTTATAAGCCTATCCTTTTTTTCAGAAAGAAGGTATAGAAGTCTCTTTTGCTTATCATTATTATCCTGGAACTCATCTATCATAATTTTATCAAATGCATTTTTATAGTGAGTTCTAAGTGCATCATTATGCTCTAAGATATCTAAAGCAATTTCAAATACATCATTAAAGGTTAAGAGAGAGCGTCTTCGTTTTTCCTTTATTAAGCTCTCTGCAAAGCACTCTATTATTTGGTAGTAAATAAAATCCTTTGGTAAGTTATCCTTAACAGAAGCAAATGAAACAAACCTTTGGTAGTAATTATCTTTTAAATCCTTTATTTCCTCACTAACTCCATCTATATAGCTTTTCTTATGTCTTCCATCGTAGAAATAAAGCTTATCAGGGATAGCACCACTATCCCACTCGGCCATAAAGGCTTCATAAAGCTTACCCTTTTCACCAATAATTCTTTTATCAAAGGTTCTTAGGATGTAATCGATACTATCTCTTTGCTTTTCAACACTATCATTTACATAGGCTGAGAAGGTATTAAATAATTCGTTTGCATTGTGATTTGAAAGAAAGCTTAAATTTTGATTTATCTTTAAAAAGAACGATGAGATAACATCATTAGGAGAAAATATCCTTGATAAAGCAGTAACAAACCTATAATTACCTTTATCCTCTAAAAAGCTAAGTGCTAGAGTTCTAACTAAATCATTTTCTTCATCATCTGAAAGCAGTGAGAAATCACGGCTTAAGCCATATTTTACGCAATCATGTCTTACTATTTCAGATAGAAAGCTATCGATAGTAGAGATATGAGCACTTGTTAAATTCTCTATTAGCTCAGGCTTTATCTTATCTCTATTATCTAAAAGACGGTTAGTAATACGCTCTCTCATCTCAAGAGCTGCCTTTCTTGTAAATGTAAGAGTTAAGATTCTATCACACTTAATTTCATCATCCATAACTAAGCGAAGAAATCTATATGAAAGAACTGTAGTCTTTCCACTACCAGCTCCTGCAGATACTACACAGTTTTTATCTGCAAACACTACAGCTCTTTGCTCATCATTTAGTTTTTTCTCTTCATTATCTAATAAAGAAGTAAACTTACTCATTGTATAGTAAACCTCCTCCTACAAATACCTCTGTAGCTACAGGAGCCACAATCCTCATTAACAGTAGTATTAAATTCTCCAGCCTTAGCTTTAGTGATGAAATTATCAATATCACGCTCTAGCTCTTCACTCTTCTCAGGGTCTCCAAAGCTCGATTCAGAAAATGAGTAATATGAAACATATTTTATCTTATCATCATTAACACTATTCCAAATAAGCTGGTAAAATGGTAGCTGATAGGTACCTTGGTATTTCTTTGTACCGCCACTCTTTAAATCGATTACTATACCTTCACTCTTCTTTTCAAGGTGTATATCAATTCTTCCTTCAAAAGCTACATCACCATCAGATTTACTAAATTTCTCTTCAATACCCTTTACTACTATACCATCTCCAAATTTCTCAAAGAGCTTATCACAAAAGCTTACTACACCATTAAAATACATTACGTTGATAAAGCTTCTTGAGTATATATCAAATGGAGATGATGATAGATTTTCATAAAAGATATCTGTTAGCTCCCTTTGAAAGCTTAAACTTCTATTTGCATATAGAGTTTCATTTCTATGGTTACATAAAAACCTTTCAACTATACTATGTAAAAAGATTCCGATCTCTAAAGAATCCATATTATCAGGCTCAAACTTTGATACATTATTATATTCAAGTCCAATAATCTTCTTTAAATAGGTAATATAAGGACACATTGTATAATCCTTTAAAGTTGAATATGAAACCTTTATTTTATCAAGATAAGTCTTTCCTCCACCTCTTATATCACTATCTCCTAAATAAAAGGCTCTATCATTTCCCTTAATTAAGCTTTCCTTAATCGCATATGATAGCTCATCATCCTCAACTACATCACACTTTTTCACAAGCTTTTCCTGACAAAAATACATAGGAGCATTAGCACTTCCTGTATATGTATCACTACTTGATGAAAGATATACATTCTCACTTGTAGAGCTATAGTACTTTAGAAGAGGGACAGTAACATCATAGCTTCTTCTCTTATAAACCTCATGGTCCTCTAGGAAACTTAAGTCACAATCTGTTACCTTAGCTCTATCATCATCGAGTGCAATAACAAAGTGGTATGGAACACATAATAGATAATCCTGGTTATAGGAGTAGACTCTAATACCACTTCTCTTTTCACTTGAAATGTAGCTAATACTATCCATAGTTGAAATAAAGGAAGTAAAAGGATCCTTAATATCTAAAGCTAAATCATTAAGAGTTGCTTCAAAGCTATTAAGCTCCTTAAGAGCAAAGGCATAGCTATTTCTTACTTCCTCATCACAATTTTCAAATTCGCCATCCTCTAAAACCTGAGAAAGTAATATATGTATGTTTTGAACCATATTATTTGATTCAAATATTCTCTTTACACCCTTTTTAATTACTCTATATAGCTTAAGCTCACTAAAAAGCTTTTCCTTTTCAAGAGTACTCTCTATTCTATCAAAGCCATATAAGGAGCCCTTTAAAAGCCCTAAATTAGTTAGTGCCATTACAAGGCTCTTTCCAACCTCTCTAGCTTTAAATGGATATGAAGGACAAAGTAAAAATCTCTCAAGAGAATAGAATGATAATTCTGTATTATATAGCTCCTTAAAATCATTAAACAAACGTCCAGCTACTGTTTGTGATAGCTTTACTGTTGAAATAAAGTTTAAATTAATACCCTTTTCACGGCTCTCCTTCTCTAAATATGGCTTAAGCCTCTCAAGGTTAGGAGTTGAGATAATAATATCCTCAGCTCTAGTACCTAACTCCTTTAATCTTTTTAATCTATTAAAGAGTGTAACTAACTCAGCCTTTTCATTTTTATATAGCTCATGCTCTACTCTAACATTATTTTCAAGCATAAGAGGAACTATAAATGAAGGCTTATTTAATTCCTCATAAAACCTCATCATATTTATTTCTGAGTCATAGCAGACAAGGTAGTACTTTCTTGATTTATCACCAGTAAAGAATGACAAATCATATTTAAAATAATTCGGCTCAAATAAGCTCTTTTCATCTAAAAAGCTACTATAGGCTTCATAAAGAATTTTAAGATCACTCTCTATTTTCTCATCATTAAAGCTTACAGCCTCAAGGTTTTTTAAGCTTGGTAAAATAGAAGCGACAAAGGGAATAAATCTTGCTTTACTCTCAGGGTATTGAGGGTTATAAAAATACTTTAGCTCACTACCTCTATTATTTAAAAAGTGCGATGCAAAGAAGATTCTAATATATTTATTTGAAGGTCTTTTATCCTTAAATTTTGGTATAAATTGATTTGCAAACTCATCAAAGGAATATGCACTATTTGCTAGCACACTACTTTTTCTAGAAAGTACATATTCAGTTAAGAAATATCTTTTTACGCTCTCTGTAGGGAAAACTAAGGTAACGTCCTTTTGATCTAAATAATTTAAGATTGTTTCTTTTATAACCATGAAATAATTATACAATGAACTCTAAGCTACATTTCAACCTTTTAAGAGTAATTAACAAGCTTTAAAACTCTTTTTATTCATAATTCTATTCTTAGGTAAGGGAGTTTGCTAAAATAGTAATTAATGAAAAGAAATAATACACTAAAAATGGTTATCTTAATAATATCACTACTATTTTCCTGGCTCTTTATAGGAGGAGTATTTATGCTTTCCTTTTATAGCCTTTTTTCAGCCTCGAATTATAGTGAGCTTTTATCTACAATTATTTCATTCATTGGTGTAAATATTCCATACATAACACTATTTATATTTTCCCTCGTAGTAACTCATATAGCTTTAAATACTAAAATATGTGACATGGTAAGAGATAAGAAATATAGCTTGAGGTACTATATTATTACTTCGTTAATAGCTCTTACTATATTTTCACTTTCAACTATAGCTTTTAGTCGCAATATAACTATAGGTAGTAAGAGCCTTTCAACAAAGGTAGTAATGTTATTTATCGCATTAGCAATAACACCTCTTCAATGCTTTAGTGAAGAATATCTATTTAGAGTTGTAATAGCACGATTATTTAATAGTGATAAGAATTTAGTAAAGCTAATACTCTCAATAGCATCAGGAATTATCTTTTTATTTTTACATAAGCTCTCAAACCCAGAGTTTTTAATTTCTCCATCAATAATGCTAAATCTTTACTACTTTCTATTTGGGTTTCTATCTATGTTATTAGGACTATTTTTGGAGGATTTTACATTTCCAATAATAATACACAGTATAAATAATCTTTTCATAGTAATAGTTTGTAACTATGCTGGTTCCCCTTTAGAAAGTGCATCTTTCTTTATCTCATCGACAATTCCATCCCCCCTAATATCAAGCATTGCGATGATTATGATATTTGCACTAACCTTCTTTTGTGCTAAAAAGAATCGAGGAGAACTACATGGTAAAGAAAAAGAAATTAACGAAGGCTAAGAAGCATAGAATACTAAAAATAGCTGTGCTATTAGTTATTCTAATTGTATTGTTTATTGTTCTATGCTACCTAACACCTTCTGAAGGTGATAGTCTTAAAGCAAGTGGTACATATAGTAATTTAGAGCTTCCTCGAAGCATTCCTGGAGAGCAAATCATTGAACATACAGGATATATATTAAGCTACAATGAGGAAGCAGAGCAGCCATCATATGTTGCATATGAGCTTACTAAGGAAGAGGTTTATGGTGCCCTAGATCGTGCAGATAACTTTAGAGAGGATAAAGCTGTTAATACTGGTTCTGCAGTTTTAAGTGACTATAAGGGCTCTGGTTATGATAGAGGACACATGGCTCCAGCTGCAGACTTTAAATGGTCTGAGGAAGCTATGAGCGACACCTTCTACCTTTCTAACATGTCACCTCAGGTTCCTGAATTTAATAGAGGTATTTGGGGCGATTTAGAGGCAATAGTAAGACAAATGGCAGTAGATAATGAGAAGATTTACATTACTACAGGTCCTGTTCTTACAGATGGTCCATATAAAACTATAGGAAAAAATAAGGTTGCTGTACCTAATCAATACTATAAGGTAATACTCGATTATACAGATCCAGATATCAAGGCTATTGGCTTTGTCCTACCAAATTCAGATAAAACAGAGAAGATAGAGAGCTACGTAATGAGCGTTGATGACGTTGAAAAGATTACAGGTCTTGATTTCTTCTATCAGCTTGACGATGATGAAGAGGAGTTAATCGAATCAAATGTTGATATCACAAAGTGGAACCTAAAGCCATATAGTGGTACAAAGAGTGAAAATAAAACTTTAATTGAAAGTAATACACAGAACAATCAAAATGAGGATATAGTTAACCTATTCTTCTCTGTGTTTACAGAGTTCAAGAAGGAAGTTTTTAAAGCCTTAGGAATTTCAAAGCTAGCTAGAGAGCTAGGATTAATGTAGGAGGAAAGCTATGAAGGCACTATTTGTTGTAGATATGCAAAATGATTTTATTAGTGGAGTACTTGGCTCAAAGGCCTCTGAAGCTACGGTTGCTGTAATTAAGG
Source organism: Bullifex porci (assembly GCF_009695635.1). Taxonomy (GTDB): domain Bacteria; phylum Spirochaetota; class Spirochaetia; order Sphaerochaetales; family Sphaerochaetaceae; genus Bullifex; species Bullifex porci. The sequence continues at coordinate 7,732 of NZ_VUNN01000019.1, read as the reverse complement.
AAAAGATAATAGCCGCAAATAATAAGGGCTATAAGGTTATCGCAACTCGTGATATCCACCCAGAAAATTACCTTGAGGACGTTGAAGGAAAGCTCGTTCCAAGACATTGTATTAGAGGTGAAAATGGTAGTGAGATAACAAGTGAATTTTCTTCTCTTAGCTTTGATTTAATTATTGATAAAAATAATTTTATGGCAGACCCTAATGAGCAATTAGAAATTAAGAAGGCTCTTGAAGGTGTTGATGAAATCGAAATATGTGGTCTTTGTGCTGATATTTGTGTAGTTTCAAATGCATTGATGCTTAGAATGCTTTGCCCTAATGCAAGAATTTTTATCGATAAAAATGCAACTGCAGGAACAAGTGAGGAAAATAAAAGCGCTGCTCTTAATGTTATGAAAAGCTGCTTAATTGAAGTCATTTAATAAAAACTAAGGCCCTATTCTAGCCCCTTCTGTTCCTATTAGGCTGAAGGGGTTTTTGCATAATAGAGCCAATAAAATAGCCCCTATTATAAATAGTTTAAAGTCTGTTACTTAGCAAAGTAAGCCTTCATATCCTTTTCAAACTTTTTAACAGTAATATTAAGCTTGCTAGCAGCAGTTTCTTTTGTAATTATTCCATCACGAGTTAACTCATATAGTGTTTTAACCTCACCCTCAAGGATTCCTTCACGCTTGCCCTCAAGCTTACCATCATTCTTTATATCTTCAATTGCCTTACACATGTTATAACCTCCATCATTTGGAATATCTACCTTCATTATCGTTTCTAATAACTTAGCTGTTCTATAATCAAGGTCCTTAAAGGCCTCTTCACTATTAATATAACTTAAAAGCGCATTTTTATCTCCTTGATTCTTTATAATATTTAATACTAGCTTTAATGGCTTACTTATTTTATTTATCTTTTCTCCCTTTAGCTCATGGGGATCTAAGACATAATACCCTGCATTTACTAAAGGATAGCCAAAGACCTTTATTGCCTCCTTTGATAATAGCTTTCTTAAATCAGTAGCATTACTCCATTTCCTATCTAGCATATTAAATACTATGATATACACTGGCTTTAGCTTCTCACCCTCCTTAATAGTAGCTATTTGATTATCATAGATTAATAGTGATGCAATACCTGCTCTTATTACCATATGCTTGTCACTATATGCTTGTGACTCAAGACCAATGATTGCATATACATTTTCATCACTCTCCTTTACTGTTGAATCATAAAGATTATCTACTAAGACCTCTAAGGATTTATTCTTAGTAAACACTGTAGAATTAACAGGGTCTATTTCTCTTAGGTCTTCAGCTTTTATTCTTTCTTCTCCATTAAATAGAGATAGATTAACAAACTCTGAAAAGATCTTAGAATCAGAGAAAAAATTCTTTGCTGCGCGATCTTTTTCCTTTGCCATCGCTGCCTCCTTTTTTAGGTTCTATTAATAATCATGAAAAAGGATTAAAAAATCGTAATAAAAATGAGGTAAAAACACTAAAATCTAAGCCTTAATATTTCTTATTTTTTTTAAATAAAACAAATTAAAAATTTTTTAATTTTTTTATAAGGATAAAAAAAATCCTTCCTAGAAAGTCTAAGAAGGATAGAAAATATTATGTCGAGTATTTACAGAAGATTTATAATCATATGTACTATAAAGGCGACTATCCAAGCAACGACACATTGTAATATTACAACACCAATTGCCTTAGCTCCTCCAAGCTCTCTTTTAACAGCACTAATTGCAGCAACACAAGGAGTATATAGTAAAGAGAATACTAAGAATACAAATGCTGTAGCTGTTGTGAATAGATGAGAGATATCACCATTAGGAAGTAATACCATAAGAGTACTAACTACACTTTCCTTAGCTGTAAAGCCAGTAATTAATGCAGTTGATATCCTCCAATCATTAAAGCCAAGAGGCTTAAACAGAGGAGCTATTATACCACCTAATAGAGCTAACAAGCTATCCTCAGGATTTGCTGTAACATTTAATCTAATATCAAAGGTTTGTAGAGCCCAAATAATAATGGTTGCTAAGAATATTATTGTGAAGGCTTTAGTTAAGAAATCCTTAGCTTTCTCCCACATCAAGCGAATAACACTTTTTGCACTTGGTAAACGATAGTTAGGTAGCTCCATTACAAATGGTACAGGCTCACCCTTAAATACAAGCTTATTTGAAATTATTGCTACAATTATTCCAACAATTATACCAATGAAATACAGTCCTATCATAACTAGTGCAGCATATTGAGGGAAAAATGCAGCTGAGAAAAATGCATATATTGGTAGCTTTGCACTACAGCTCATAAATGGAACTAATAATATTGTCATCTTTCTATCACGATCACTTGGAAGTGTTCTTGAAGCCATGATAGCAGGTACAGAGCAGCCAAAGCCAATTAGCATTGGTACGAAGCTTCTTCCTGAAAGTCCTAGCTTTCTTAAAATCTTATCCATTACAAAGGCAATACGTGCCATATATCCTGAATCCTCTAATATCGATAAGAAGAAGAATAGGACGACAATATAAGGCATAAAGCTCAATACCGAGCCAACGCCAGTAAAGATACCATCTATTATTAGAGAATGAACTACAGGGTTTATCTCAAGAGCTGTTAGAGCACTATCAACAATTAATGTAAATTTCTCAATAATAAATTCAAGAATAAACTTTAATGCATTACCTATTGGACCAAAGGTAAGGTAAAATGAAAGTCCCATGATAAGCACAAAGAATGGGATAGCTGTGAATTTACCAGTTAAGATTTTATCGGCCTTCTGACTTCTTAAATGCTCCTTACTTTCATGAGGTTTAACTACAGTTGCAGCTGTTAATGTCTCGATAAAGCTAAATCGCATATCTGCAATTGCAGCCATACGATCAGTCTTACCCTCTTCCTCCATTTGAAGAATAATATGCTCTATCATCTCACGTTCATTTTGATCAAGGGCAAGAATATCCTCTACAGCCTTATCATCTTGGCAAATTGCTGTTGCTGCAAATCTAATTGGATAGTTAATTAATCTAGCATGGTCCTCTATTAAGTGGCTTATAGCATGTATAGCTCTATGAACAGCACCATTATCAGCACCTCCTGGGAGACAGAAATCTGTTCTTAGTGGCTTAACCTTACCAGATGCTACAGCTAAAGCATGTTCAACAAGCTCGTCGATACCCTCATCCTTAGCTGCGCTAATAGGAACTACAGGTACACCTAATGCTTCCTCGAGCGCATTAATTCCAATAGTTCCACCATTCTCTCTAACCTCATCCATCATATTAAGAGCAATAACCATAGGTATTCCTAGCTCAATTAATTCAGTTGTGAGATATAGATTTCTTTCAATATTTGTTGCATCGATGATATTAATAATTCCATCGGGATTATTTTTTATCAAAAAGTCTCGTGTAACAATTTCTTCCTGAGTATATGGAGAAAGTGAATATATTCCAGGAAGGTCTGTTACAGTCATATTCTCATGACCTCTAACAATACCATCCTTTCTATCAACAGTTACACCAGGGAAGTTTCCAACGTGCTGGTTTGCACCTGTTAATTGGTTAAATAGAGTAGTCTTTCCACAGTTTTGGTTTCCAACTAAAGCAAGGCTTAGAGGCATACTGCCCGCTTTTACCTTTTTCAGGATTCCTGAAACCTCTCCAACACCAGGATGCTTTACAGCATTTATTCTTTCTTTTCTGATTTCCTCTGCGAGAGGATGCATGTCATGAACATTTGCGAGGTGGATGTATTTGGCATCATCCTTTCTAATAGTGAGCTCATAGCCTCTCACTCTTATTTCCATAGGATCACCCATAGGAGCAACCTTAATCATGGTTACCTCAACTCCCGGTGTTAATCCCATATCCAAAATGTGTTTTCTAAGCGAAACCTCAGGGGTTTCAACACTCTCGATATAGGCATCCTTGCCTATCGCTAATTGATCTAATGTCATGGCACACATATTAGCAAAGTAAGGCTAGACTAACAAGTACTTTAGATAACAGCTTTTGATTTATCGCAGGTAATATAAAAGATAAAGCTCATTATAGCTCCAAAAACCCATCCAATTGGCCAGCTATACCAAATTCCAACGTATCCAAAGATTGCAGAGAGGATAAAGGATAGAGCTACTCTTAAAATTAAATCTGAGAATGTTGATACCATAAAAGGCCCCATCTTACCCATTCCTCTTAAGCATCCATCTGTTATTATCTTAAGCATGACAACAGGATAGAAAATCGAAACTATAAGCTGGAAGGAGCGTCCTGCCTCTAATATTTCAACATCTGAGGATGAAATAAACATAAGTAGAATATACTTTCCAAAGAAGAAGAATAGTATGAAGACAGGAACTATAAAGAATACTGCTATTAAAAGTCCATTTAAGTATCCCTTCTTTACTCTCTCAACCTTACCGGCTCCTATATTTTGAGCTGTGAAGGAGGATACTCCATTTCCTAGTGTCATTAATGCTGTAATGACCATATTATTAAGCTTAATTGCAGCTGCATATGCTGCCATTACAACTGCACCAAAGCTATTAATAACTGCTTGAATTAAAATATTACCAACTGAAACAAATAGCTGCTGAAGTGTCGATGGAATTGCAATTCTTAAAATCTTTAAAAATAGCTTAAATGAGAAGATCTCAAATTCCTTTACACCCTTTTCAAGTGCAGAGACTCTCTTTACTACAACAACTAAGCTAACAATAGAGCTAATACCTTGGCAGAGGAAGGTTGCCCAAGCAACACCTGCAACTCCCATATCAAATACAATTACAAATATTAAATCGACAAATATATTACTAACAGATGAAATAGCTAAAAAGATAAATGGTGTTTTGCTATCACCTAGAGCAGAGAAGATACCATTTGAGGTATTATAAAAGAATAAAAACGGGACACCCCAAATATATATATCCAAATATATTTTACTTGGAGTAATTAATTGCTCAGGAGTCTTAATTAATATAAGTAAATCCTTAGATAGACAGGAAGCTACAATAACTAAGAAAATACAAAAGACTAATGTCATTATAAAGGTTGTTGAGATCGCACTCTTTACATCATTTCTTCTTCCAGAGCCAAATAGCTGAGAAACTACAACTGAGCATCCCATACTAATACCGGTAGCAAAGGCAATAAAAACTAGAGTAATTTCGTAGGAGTTACCTACAGCGGCAAGTGCATCACTTGATATGAACTTTCCTGCTATTAGACTATCGGCTATATTATATAGCTGTTGAAAAATCATCGAGAAAAGTAGTGGTATCATGTAGCTTATAAGTACACTTCTTTCATTTCCAACTGTCAAATCTTTGTTCATCGAGATGAAAAATACACCTTTTATTTAGTTTTATTCAACTAACTAATAGGTAAATCTTTGTAAGTATTGATAAAGTAGGTACACTCATTTTTTATTTCCTGAAGCCTATTTTCAGAGTGCGTATCACTAATAGCTACACTTTGCATTCCAAATTCCTTAGCGCTGTGTATAGCATAGTAGGAGTCTTCAAAGAGAACTATATCATTGATAGCTTTCCCATACATTTTCGCAATTCTTTCAAAGCCCTCACGACTATCCTTTCCAGCTCCTAGCTCTGTAGCTGTAAATAGGTGGTCAAAATATCTATCAAGTGAAAGATTTTCATTGATAATATCAACGTACTCTCTTTCATTAGCAGTATACAAAATAGTAGGAATACCCTTCTCTTTGAGCTTTAGAAGAAAAGCATCTGCACCTGCCTTAAAGCCTTTAATAGTTTTATAGCCGACCTTAACATCGTCCTCAAGCAATCTAAATAGCTCGTCAGGAGTATATTCAATATTATATTTTTCTACCATTTTTATAACTGAATCACGAAGCACATAGTATTTAAAGTAATCCTCATCCTCTTTAAAGACCTCCTTTCCAATACTATTTAAATATCGTTTGGGACTATTTCTCCAAAAACCAATTGTATCAACAATAGTTCCATCCATATCAAAGACTGCAAGCTTATTATCTAAGAACATTAAGGTCTCCAATTAATATTTTATCGTAGAGTATAATATGTTGAATACTCATTCAATACTTTACAATTTTTTAGATGTTCTGTATTTTCATAGTTGATATGAATCAGCGCATTTGGGCACTACTTGCCTCTTCCTTTAAGACTATATTGTTGCCAGGTTTAACTGTCACTATCCCTCTTACAATAATATCATTTTCATTGGCGCTAATAATTGCAACAATTACAGCTATCGTACAGGTAAAGAAGATAAATATCCTAAAGCAGCTTGCGAGGTTCTATATTTGGATAATAAGAGGAACACCTCTTTTGGTACAGCTATTCGTTGTATTCTATGGTCTTCCATCATTAGGAATTATATTAGATCCATTTCCAGCTGCAGTTATTGTATTTTCAATAAATGAGGGAGCATATGCTGCAGAAATTATTAGAGCAGCTATTGAGGCTGTTGATAAGGGACAAACTGAAGCAGGAGTTTGCTTGGGACTATCCTATGTTCAAACAATGAGATATATAGTACTTCCACAGGCATTTAAAATAGCATTCCCTTCTCTATCTAACTCATTAATTGCGATGGTTAAGGATACATCTCTTGCAGCCAATATAACTGTTTGTGAGATGTTCATGAAGACTCAGCAAATCGTTGCAAGAACATATGAGGCTCTTGCTTTATATCTTTTAGTAGGCTTTATCTATCTAATTTTCTGTACAGTTCTTACTAAGCTACAAAGTTGGGGTGAAAAGAAATTATCAAAGGCATATTAATATAAAGGAAAGATATATGAAAAAACTAGTTTTAATTGTTTTATCTGTTTTATTAGTTTTTACTTCCTGTAATAAGAAAACTGAAACCACACAGGACCACCTTGCAAGAATCAAGGAAAGTGGAGTTTTAACAGTAGCAATGGAAGGAACCTGGGCTCCATGGACATACCATGATGAAAACGATGTACTAACAGGCTATGATGTTGATGTTGCATCAGCAATTGCTCAAAAGCTTGGTGTAAAGGCATCCTTTATCGAGGGTGAATGGGATGGTTTATTTGCAGGTCTCGATGCTGGAAGATATGATATCGTAGCTAATGGTGTTGATATCACAGAGGAAAGAAGTCAAAAATACTCATTTACAACTCCATATGCATATAATAAAACTGCTGTAATAGTATCATCAGATAGAGATGATATTACCTCCTTTAATGATTTAAAGGATAAGAAAACAGCAAATACTATTAGCTCTACATATGCTCAGGTTGCAGAAAGCTATGGTGCATCAGTAACTGGTGTTGATGATTTAAATCAAACCTTCCAGCTCTTATTAACAGGTAGAATAGATGCAACACTAAACTCTGAGATGACCTATTACGACTACATGAAGGCTCATCCAGAGACAAAAATCAAGATTGCTTGTCTCTCTGATGATGCAACACACGTTGCAATCCCAGTTAAGAAAGGTAGTGATGATGAATCTTTATTAGCTGCCATTAATAAAGCCATTGAGGAGCTAAAGGCAGATGGAACCTTAAAAAAGCTATCTGAAAAATACTTCGGTGTTGATATCGCAACAAAATAAAATTAAATGGGGCTGTTAAAAAACTCAAAAGTTCTTTAGCAGCCCTATTTTTATGCAAAAATAAAGCCCGGAGCTAGAAAACCCGGGCAAACATGGTAAAATGTAATCGCCAAATTCATTTACCATGAACAAGTT
>NZ_VUNN01000018.1 GCF_009695635.1 Bullifex porci | reverse complement strand
TATCTAACATTACATGCCTTATCATTGATGAAGTTGGATATTGCGATCCTTTACCTGAAAGTGAATCTAATCTTTTCTTTCAAATTCTTGATAGAAGATATGATAAACGTAAAGGTTCTACAATTTTTACTAGCAATATGAAACCTTCAGAGTGGCGAACTTTATTCTTTAACAATTCTATTGCTAAATGTGCATTAGATAGAATTATGGATAGATGTATCGCTATTGATATTCGTGGAGCTAGTTACCGCGGGCAGCAAAAAACTGTTTACAAAATCTCGACCAGTGCTGTCCCTGAAGTAACTGGGATAAATCTTTATCAATAATAATTAAGAAAAGCACTTTAGTATGGATTGTGTTTCCCTTTTTAATTGACTATTTTTGTCCTTTTTAAGCTGACTCTTTTTGTACCTTTTTAACTGACTCTGACACATACTCGCTGAGGCAAAGCGTATCATGAATCGAATGGAACAGGCGAAGGACGCCTAGACTATAAGGCGAGGCCGGACGGGTCTCGCGGGCCAGAGACGGTGTAAGACATCCTTCGGGACGCAACCGTCGTTACCATGGCCAGATTCCCATGGGCTTGCCCGTGGGAGTACGTCAAAATGATTTGTGGAATTACAATTGGAGAATATATAAGAAATAGAAGATTAACACTTGCTGCTCACGATTTAATGATAAGTGATGAAACTGTATTAGATATTGCACTTAAGTATAGATATGAGTCTCCTGATAGCTTTTCCAAAGCCTTTTATCGTTTTCATAATGTACATCCTTCAGAAGTGAGAAGAGATAAGAAACATATCAAAGGATATGCTCCTCTACAATTAACAATATCATTACAAGGAGGATTCTTAATGGATTACAGAATCGAAAGAAAGGAAGAGTTTAAAGTAATTGCAAATCTAAGAGAATTTGTCTATGAGGGATGTCAGGAAGCGATTCCACAATTTTGGCAGGAGCACTATTCAAAGGGGCTTGGAAAATATATTTGTGGTGAGCTTGGTATCAACATTGATTTATCTATGTCTAATGTTAAATTTGAGTATCTAATTGCAGACTTTTATAATCAAGATAAGGAAGTTACAGAGAACTTATTTATAAAAACTATACCTGCTTTTGATTGGGCAATATTTAAGTGTATCGGATATCTTCCTGAAACAATGCAAAAGCTAAATGAAAAGATATATACTCAGTGGCTTTGTAATCAAAAGGATTATGAATTTGCAGCAGGCTATTGTATTGAATGGTATGATGATCCAAGAAAATATAGCTTAGGAACAAAGGATCCAAAATATTACTCAGAAATTTGGATACCAGTAAAGAAAAGAAAATAGAAGTAATAGGCTCTTTCTTTTATTATAGAAAAAGCTTTGTTAAATAGCTATGATGGTTTTATGATTACATATTCAAATCTAACAGGTCTGTCTATTTCATACCTTAAAAATATATTTAATGAAGCCTTTTCTGATTACACAATTCCTATGCAGCTTGATGAAAAGCAAATTAGAGCACATCTTGAATCAAATGACTTTGATCCAAAGCTCTCTATTGGTTGCTTTGATAGTGATAAAATGGTTGGCTTTGTATTTGTAGGTCATAGAGACAATAGACTTTATGATGCTGGTACTGCTGTAATAAAGGAATATAGAAGAAACGGTATAGCAAGAGAAATGCTTGAAAAAATCATAGCTAAGATGGATAAATTTGATGAATTTATACTTGAGTGTATTTCAACAAATTCTAGAGCACTAAAGCTATATGAGAGTCTTGGATTTAAGAGAAAAAGACATTTTGTTTGCTTTAAATTAAGTAATGGTGGACAGCTATCTAAAGAGGTCACTTTAGGTAGTAGGAGTGATATAACAAAGAGCTATAATCCATCGTGGCAAAATGAGAAGGTAGAAGCTAATGCTATCATTTTTAAGCATAATGAAAATATTTTATGTGTAAGACCTGAGGGTAGTGTATATTTTTCAGACCCAGATTTAGTTTTAATTAATCATGCATTAAAGCAAATTGGAAAGCTCTCATTTACTAATATTGTTAGTAATTCTGAGCTTGCAGGTTTATTATATAAAATAGATGCAGCTGTATTAGCTGAGCAGGAGGAGATGAGCTATGAAAACAATTGATTTACACTGTGACACAATATTAAGATTAAGTGAAAACCCTAGTGAAAATCTATTTAATGCTAAGGGTCATATTAATTATGAAAAGCTTGTTAAGGGCGATGTATATTGCCAATGCTTTGCACTCTTTACAAAGATGCATGAGCTAGCAGATGATGCTTATACTCCCTTTGAAAGGCTATCAAGGCTACATGATTTATTTATTAAAGAGATAGAAGAGAGCTCTGGAAAGCTTAAAAGAGCTTACTCAGCTAACGATATTCTTAACAATAAGGACTCTATATCTGTAATGCTTACTATAGAGGGGTTAGATGCACTAGAGGGGAAACGTAAAAACCTTGATACTCTTATCTCATGGAAGCCTAAAATCGCAGGCTTTACTTGGAACTGGGAGAATGAGCTTGCATATCCACAAAGTGAAGATAAAGCTATTATGCAAAGTGGATTAAAGGACTTTGGCTTTGAGGTCTTAGAGCGATTTAATCAAGAGGATATTATTATTGATGTCTCTCATCTTAGTGATGGTGGCTTTTGGGATGTAATAAAAAGTGGTAATAAGGTCTTAGCAACCCATTCTGATTGCAGAGCAGTAACTAACACTGGAAGAAATTTAACAGATGATATGATAAGAGCCTTAGCAGATAAGGGTGGTGTAGTTGGGTTAAATTTCTGCTCTCCATTTTTAACAGATGATAAAAGCCATGAATCAAGAGTAAGTGATATGGTCATACATACAAAGCATCTTTTAAATGTGGGTGGAGAGGATATCTTAGCTATGGGAAGTGACTTTGATGGAATAGGTGGAAAGCTTGAAATCGATGGACCAGATAAATTTCCTCTTCTAGAGGCTGCTTTAAGAAAAGCGGGCTTAAAAGAGGAAGTAATTGAAAAGATGTTTTATAAAAATATTTTACGATTACTATAGAAATAGTTCTATTTCTCTTTCCATGAGGAACGCATTAGCTCTATGTGTCCCTCAAGATGGTTGTAATCATTTAGTCTTTCTAGAGAGAATAGCTCTGTTTCACTATCGTATAAGAATTCTGTTAACGAAGTATTCTCTAAGGATGAGCCAAAGTCTAGCTTATGTTTAAATGGTATACCCAACAGACCACAAATAAGAGCTCTAATTAGTCCTCCATGTGTAACAACTAAAATAGAATTATATTCGCTTGAGATTATCTCCTTTATTACAGGGTATGCTCTATTAAAGCACTCTTCTCCACTCTCTCCACCAGGGAATGGAAGATCACTTGTGCGAAGAGAGCGTTCATGCATAAAAAAAGAGTATTTTTCAAATCTCTCTTTATGATCTAAACCAACGATATCACCCCAATCGATTTCGTTTATACCAGCTCTTCTAACAACATCTAGGCCTAATTCTTGATTAATAATATCACCAGTTTGAATAGCTCTTATTAATGTACTTGTGTACATAATATCAAAGCTCTCACCCTTAAGTCTTTTTGCTAATAGCTCTGCCTGAAGTACTCCTTCAGGCGCGAGTGGTACATCTACATTACATTTATTACTGTTCTGTCTTCCATGACGGACTAATATAATTCGTTTTTTCATAAGCTTGCAGATATTATCTTACATCTTCCTATTCTATTTCCATCCTTATCGAATAAATTATAAATTCCTGGGAATGCAATAGGGTGGTTATCTCCAACGGTAAAGTCTCCATCACCAAAGATAACAGAGTTAAGCTGAATTGAACCAATTTTTACCTTAACGATAGTCTCCATACCTGATGGAAGAGATGAGTATATTTCACCCTTAACAGAGCCTTCGTTAGAGATTTGTACATATTCAGGTCTAAGACCTAGGATAACATCTTGGTCATTTACCTTACTATTGTCACACATAGCAATCTTAAGTGTTAAGCCATCACTATTTTTTAATGTCATATCCTTTAAGGTAAAGTTTAAAAGATTTATGTTAGGAGAGCCAACAAAGTCTGCAGTGAAGGTATTTGCAGGATTTCTATATACCTCTAATGGATTTGCATATTGCTGTAAAACACCATTCTTCATTAGACAAATCTTTGTTGATAGTGTCATAGCCTCAAGCTGGTCATGTGTTACATATACAAAGGTTGAGTCTGTGTCATGGTGTAAGCGCTTTAGCTCAGTTCTCATCTCCATTCTTAATTTAGCATCAAGGTTAGAGAGTGGCTCATCCATAAATAGAACCTTAGGACCTGTAGCAAGAGTTCTTGCAATAGCAACTCTCTGCTGCTGTCCTCCTGAAAGCTCTGCTGGGTAGCGATCCTTAAATTCCTCAATTCTTAGCATCTTTAATAGCTCATCTACTCTAGCTTGGATTTTATCCTTAGGCCACTTAAGGTTCTCAAGACCAAAGGAAATATTTTTTGTTACAGTCATATGAGGCCATAGTGCATAGTTTTGGAATAAAAAGCCTACATCTCGCTTACTAGCAGCGATATCGATCCCCTTCTCTGAGGAAAATACAATTCTATCGTTAATTGTTATTTCACCCTCTGTAGGAGTTTCTAGACCAGCAATCATTCTGAGTGTTGTAGTCTTTCCACACCCTGATGGACCGAGTAGTGTGATAAATGATCTATCATCGATTACAAGGTTTAAATTATCTACAGCAACAAATTTACCAAATCTTTTTGTAACATTCTTTAAAACAATTTTAGGCATTTTCTTTTCTCCTATTAGCTATTGCCACCGATACCCTTATCGATAGACGCCCCCGTTAGCTTGTTGACGATTAAGTTAAAGCTTACAACGATTACGATAATAATTAAGTTAATCGCGTTAGCATATTGGTTCCATCCCTTTTCGTTGTACTGGAATAGAAGTGTAGTAAGAATCCTTGTAGATGGGGAAACTAAAAGGATAAATAGAGAGAGCTCTCTCATACAGGAAATAAATGGAAGTAGATATCCTGATAGGAAGCTAGATTTCTGAATAGGAATAATAATTCTAGTCATTCTCTTGAACCAGGAAATACCTTGAATTTCTGCAGCTTCTTCTATTTCGCCTGAGAGCTGTAGCATCGCATTAATACCACTTCTTGAAGCAAATGGGAGGTACTTTACAGAGCCACAAAGTGCTAGAAGTGCAAATGAACCATAAAGAGCTGGGATAAAGCCTCTTCTTACTGCAAACATCGATAGATAAATTGCACCAAAGGCCATAGCAGGCATCAAGTAAGGGAAGAATGTAATGTTATTTACAATAGTAGCAAGGTGGGAGCCTCTCTTCTTTGCAATAGCATATCCTGCGAGAATACCAACTGTACCAGCTACTAGTGATACTACTACAGAAAGCTTGAGAGAATTCATTAAGCCTGTATAAATAGATTTATTTCTTAAAATACCTGGCTCACTATTTGCAATATCTGCTCTTCCTTCTCCAATCCAGAACTCAGCTGTGAAGTTACTAAATGAGTAATCACCTGGTGCCATAATAAATGACTCAACAGCAAATGAAATTAGAGGAACGATTGCTATAACAATTAAAATAAAGATTAAAAGAACTGTGAGAGGTGTTCTTGCCTTCTTTAAATTTACTAGAGCAATATTACTGCTCTTACCTGTAACTGTTGTATATGCCTTTCTACGTCCAGTAATCCATTGGTTTACCATCAAAATACCAACACCGATAACAATCATGATTAAAGCCATAATGTAGCCATAGCCAGGGTTCATTCCATTAAGTGTTCTATACATTTGTGTGGTTAATACATTATATCTTACAGGTGTACCTAGGAATGCCGGAACAGCAAATGCAGACATAGTTGAAGAGAATACAAGAAGGAATGTTGATAACAAGGCAGGTCTAACTATTGGTATAGTTACCTTTCTCATAATTGTGAATCTTGAAGCATGGAGTAGAGATGCTGCTTCCTCCAGGTTTGCATCCATGTTTCTTAATATTCCACCAATAAGAATGTATGCAAATGGTGCATAGTGTAGTCCCTGTACTATTACGATTGGGAATAATCCATATGCAAACCAGTCTGCAGTCTCTATTCCTGTTAATACTTGAAATAGTCCTGGTGCTCCTCCAATTCTTGAGTTTCTAAAGAAGTTTAACCAAGCCATAGCAAGTGTCCACGCAGGCATGATATATGGAAAAACAAAAACAGTAGACAAGAAGCTCTTTGCCTTAATGTTTGTTCGTGTAATTATCCAAGCAAATGAACCACCTAAAATAATTGCAACCATACAGCTTAAAAATGCAATCTTTAGTGTGTTCCAGAAAGGTTCATAGAAGACCTTCATACTTGTTTGACCTGAAGCAAACATCTTCTTCCAGTGGTATAGTGTGAATTCACCAGCCTTTGAACCCTTTATTGCTCTAACTTCACTAGAGTGAACTGTGAATGTATCAGCAATAATTGTAATAAGAGGGACAATAGTGAGGTAGCCAAGAACAATTAGTAATATCAATAATATTATGTTCTGAGGCTTTCTCAGATATTTTAATAATGCGTTAAATTTTTGTTTCATGATTTTATATGGTATGGCTACAGAGCTTACCCCTGTAGCCATAATCTAAATTAATAAATGTAGAGGTTAAGGAACTCCTCAACATCAGCACGGTTTTCAAAGCAGTATTCTGCATCTTCCTTAACAAGAAGAGGTTCCCAAGTTGAGAATGGGTAGTCGATATCTTCCTGAACACCAATATTAGGGTTAGCACTATATGTACCACAATCCTTACCCCATGGAGCAAATCCTTCCTCTGAGAATAAGAACTCAATAAAGAGCTTAGCTGCATTTGGATGAGCTGCACTTGAACACATAAGTGGGTATAAGCTGTAATAGAATCCACAGAATGGCTCCATATTCATAGCTGGCTTTAATGCTAAGTTCTTAGTTGTAGCATATCTTGCCTTTGAGAATACAAAGAGACCTACAGGTGTATTAGCTTTGTTTTGACCCTTGATACCTACGTTTTCTGCAATAGTTGTATCACTTGTGCCGCTGATTAAGTCATTTTCATAGATAGCCTTAATCCATTCATAACCTGCGTTTGGAGTTGTGAGTACAATATCCTTACCATAGTAGTCTTTGTAAGCCTTTGCAATTTCAGCTGAAACCTCAGGACTTGTAACCATTGTTAAGAAGTTAGAGTTAACACCCTCCTGGAACGGGTTCTTGAAGTTAAGAGTACTCTTATACTTTGGATCTGCAAACTGCCAAATATTGTAGTATGGGCTTTCTGTTGTATTTTCATCGTTATAGATAAATACCTTGTTAATCTGGAAAGCCTGGAGAGGATTCTGCATACTCTCAGGGATAACATCCTTTAGTGTAGGTGGAACATAGTTATAGAGATATCCTGGTTCCATTAATTCACCAAAAAGACGACCAGCATCCTGAGCAAGAACAAAGTCTGCACCTGTGATACCTGCTTCACCTTCCTTAGCAACCTTTTCTATTAATTCGTAGTCCTTAAGGTTAGAGGTTTCACATTCAATACCATATTTTTCAGTAAAAGCAGCTGCGGCTTTTGCTATTCTTGATGAGGTAGCATAAACTACTACTTTACCTTCTGCTTTTGCTGCGGCAACAAGCTCATCATGAGTCATTTCTTTCTCTTCTACTTGAGCTGGAGCTGTAGTAGCTGCTTCTTCCTTTGCGCCAGAAGCAAAGATTGGTGCGAATACCATGAGGGCAATTAATGCCAGCATGAAAAATTTTTTCATTTTTTTTACTCCTTTCGTTTATTTTTCTAGATATTTTATTTTGATAAAACATCCATAATTAAAGCCTTAACCTTTTTACCTTCCTCTTGGGCTTTTGCTAAAACCTCAAAGCGAGCAATAAAAAGCTCAGTTTCACTTGCTCTTAAGGTTACTTGAACCCAATTGTCTGTGTCCTTTGTTAGAATTACAGAACCAAGAGGAGTTCCATCATAGAGAGTATCCTTCTTGCTATATCCAAGAGAAAGGAATATCTCAGTTATCTCTCTTAGTTTTGCTTTTCTTACTTCATTATCTTCAAAGCTATATGTCCATTCTCTTTCTCTAAAGTAGGAATTTGTTAATGAAATTAAAAAGCTTAGCTTTTCACTATCATTTTCAAGAGCCTTAAGTAGAGCTAAGAGAACTATTGCTATATTCTCTGTCGCATAAATATTGTCGTTATACTTAATGTTAATGTAGTAGTGCCCAGATTCCTCAACTGCAGCAATGATACTCTTATCATCATTCATTATTCTCTTAATTTGAGAGTGTCCATTAGGGACAGTTAAAGTCTTATAACCATTAGAGTTTAAATATTTAATAATTAGAGGAGAGGCCTTTGGGTCTAAGCAAACTGTACCCTTTTTCTTTGAGATATAAGGTAGAATTAAAGTAAAGATAGCAGAAGGAGGTATTTGCTTTAAATCCTTAGAAATAACATCCATTCTATCGCCATCTCCATCAAACATTATTAAATAATCCTCATCAAAGGAAGTTATCTTTCTCTTTATTGGATTAGGATCTCCTTGAGGAAAGCTTCCATTAGGAACAAAGTTCTTAAAAGAAAATGAAGAAAAGGTTGTAAGATATGGGAGTAGCTCTACAGAGGCAGAGCCTGAAAGGAAATCAAATAGTATAGAGCCCTTAAAATATGAGCCTTCATTATCTATATAGTTTTTAGCAAACTCTATGTAGCTATCCTTTAAATCTTTTATGATTACCTTTCCTTTTCTTGCTGGGTTTTCAATTTTACAACCTGATTCAAAGTAGTTTCTTATTTTATCTAATGAACCTGTTTTCTCATAATTTGATGATATTGGAATTAAATTTGGTCCTATTAGCTTTTCGCCATTATAGTTTTTGGGGTTGTGAGAGGCTGAAATCATAATTCCTGCTGCATCTATATAATTTAGACAGGCGAAATAGAAAAATGGTGTAGAGATAGGGTTTTGATATAATATTACATCAAAGCCTAATGATAGAAGTATATTACATTTAGTGTCTAAGATATCACTTCCACTTAATCGAGCATCTCGGGCAAGTATGACCGTATTTACTCCTAAATCCTTATAAAAATATAAGGCCTCAGCATTTGTCAATCTATCTATAGTCTCACTAGAAAACAGTGAACTATCAGCTCTTATATCTGATAGATGAAATAGACTATCAGCAATAGATAACACGGTAATATCCTCCCCACATAATGATTATAGAGGTGGTTTTTTTATAGTAATGTTGTAAAAAATTAAGATTATTAGAACAAAATTATTGCGCCCCTTAGAAGGAGCGCATGTAATCAATAACCAGCCCAATATAGGTCGTATATTGAAAGGTTTTTCTCAAATTCCTCTAGCGTTATATCATCGCTTTCAGGAGTAAAGGTCACTACCTTTTGTGCTGTTGGCCTAATTGAGAACATATTATCTGAGAATTGACCCTTGATGCTATTAGCATCTAAGCTAACCCAGAATGCTGGTCGAGAGCAGCTAACTTCAATTTGGAAGCCTTTTCCAACTTTACGAATTTGAGTTTTCAATTGAGGATCCTCTAAAGCACATTTTTTTGGCTCAGTTAAGAATATTACAGACTCTCTATAAATATTCTGAGTTGATGCCTTTAGATATGCAAATGTATTAGTTACATCGATATCATCAAGCTCGCTACTAGTTACCTCTAATACACTTTGAGGCTCTACTGTAACTCTAAATACATGCTGTCTTACCTTTTCTCCACGATATGTTGAGAACTTTACACTTACCTTAACATCCTCAGCTTTATCTGTGTCGTTAGTAATAAATACCTTAAGCTTTCCATCCTCTATATAGCCAATAGGTGTAATAGGTGCAAAGAAATTCTTTGCATGGTACATCAACAGCTTCCACTTTCCGCTATACTCAATAGCAGACCAAGAGGCTACTGGCCAGTTATCATTCAGCTGCCAAATTAATGTTCCCATACAATATGGGCGGAGCGTCCTCCAATATTCACAAGCTATCTGCATAGCCCAAGCCTGCTGTGCCTGTGAAAGATAAAGCATCTTTTCAAGTGAATTAGGGAACCTAAAGTACCTTGAGAAGTTTTCAAGAATAATTGAATTTCCTCTTGGATTCTTCTGGTGGTGCTCCATTATTGGGGATGTAAGATTTAATTGTTCCTCTGGACAATAGCTTTTTACTGTTGATAGTGAAGGGAAGCTTTGATATCCAAACTCTGAACAGAAGCGAGGCTTAACGCTTCTATATTTATCAAAGGATGCTCCTTCATGCCATACTGTCCAAAAGTGCATATCACCAGAGCCATCATTATGCCAGTTATCAGAGAAATCTCCCGGACCTGCACATGGACTTGATGGCCAGAATACTCTTGATGGATCAAGCTCTCTAACTAGACGACCACAAACACCCTCATTTAATCTATCGTAATCCATAACATATCTGTCACGATTCTTAATAGATTCCTCATACCAGGTTAGAGCTCCAAGGTCCTCATTATTTCCACACCAAAGTGCGATACTAGGGTGACTCTTTAATCTTAGAATTTGATATTTTAATTCCTTTTCAACGCTCTTTAGGAACCATTCCTCTGATGGATAGGTTGAGCATGCGAACATTAAATCGTGCCAAATTAAGATACCAAGTCTATCACAGGTATCATAGAAGGCTTCATTTTCATAGAAGCCACCACCCCAAATTCTAACCATGTTCATGTTAGCATCTGTTACAGATTGTAGTAACTTAATGTATCTAGAGGTTGTTATTCTTGAGTAGAGGGCATCCATTGGAATCCAGTTAACACCCTTCATAAAGATATCCTTACCATTTACACAAACAGTAAGCTCCTTACCACCCATAGTAATATTATTTTTTATTTCTAAGGTTCTAAATGCAACCATTCTCTTATCAGAGAAGTCTGCAAAGGAGATATACATTGGATATAGATGCTGTCCACCCTGTCCAGCTGGATACCAAAGCTCAACATCCTCCTCAGGGATACAGAATGTAAATGAGTAATACTCCTTGCCAGGCTTTACGTGAACGATGGTATGCTCATCTCGTCCTGCTAAGTGAATATTGAAATCTACATCACTCTCTTCAAAAACATTTGCAGTAATTTCTGCTTTACAAATCCAATTGTGGTCAATAAGCTTAGGAATACAGTTCCAAGACTTAACAAATACTTCATTAACTCCAATAAGCCTTACAGGATCATAGATACCCATAGACATTACGCATGGACCCCAGTCCCAGCCTGCATTGCATTGAGGCTTTCTGACTAAATTTCTATTTGGAGAGCCATTAGGATATAGAGAGCATGGAATTGGATATTTTAGCTCTGCATTTCTGCTTATAGCTACCTTTTCTGCTGAAGTAAAGATGAATTCAATGTGGTTTTCTCCATCATTTATTACATCTGTTACATCGATATTCCAGCGAGCAAAAAAGTTATCTGTATTTGCTATTTCCTTTTCATTAAGAATAATACAAGCAAAGGTATCAACTCGTGTAAGAGAAAGTATTACTTTTTTCTCTGATTTTTTATATGTAAAATCTCTCTCAATTTTCCAATCGTTCTGTCCAACCCAAAGAGTTGATAGCTCATCAGAAGCATAATATGGGTCCTTGATAAAGCCTCTATCAAGTAATGTGGAGTGGACATCACCTGGAATATCTATATCTATACGGTTAATATTGCTAAAATAAGAACAATTGTTGACAATAGCACTTGGATCAACAGAGGAAAGTGACCAAGTACCGTCTAAAAGCTGTGTTTGCATTTTATCTCCTATGTTTTGAAATTATACCATAGATATTTCTAATATAAAGCTAATTAATTGCGAATAAGGGTAGAGCTTAAGCTTTTATGGAACATTTATTATTCTCATGATATATTATCGACTATGAGAGATGGATTTATTAAAGTTGCTGCAGCTACCCCAAAGCTTAAGGTTGCTGATGTTTCATTTAACAAGGAAAAAACAATTTCCCTAATTAAAAGGGCTATAGACGAACAAGTAAAGCTACTTGTATTACCTGAGCTTACTTTAACCTGTTATACAAGTGCTGACCTTTTCTTTCATCCTTTATTTTTGCAAAGCTGCTTATCTGCTATTGAGGATATAAAGGAAGTAAGTAAGTCAAGTGATTTAATAGTTGTAGTTGGATTGCCTTTAAAGGTTTTAGATAAGCTATATAACGTTGCAGCTATTATTCAAAGGGGAAGAGTCCTTGCACTTGTTCCAAAGACACATTTACCATCATATTCTGAATTCTATGAAACTAGATGGTTTACTCCTGCAAAAGAAAATAATATGGTGATTGATTTTTGCGGAGAGAGGGTAGTTTTTGGTAAGAAGGTAGTAATAGAATGCAAAAATATTCCTGACTTCAGATTATCATGTGAAATTTGTGAGGATCTATGGGCTCCAAATTCACCATCTACTGAGCATGCTTTAAATGGCGCAACTGTAATAGCAAATCTATCTGCAAGTGATGAGCTAATAGGAAAAGAGGAATATAGAAGAGATTTAGTAAGAATCCACAGTGGAAAGCTTACCGCTGGATATATCTATTGTGATACCTCCTCTGGAGAGAGCTCAACAGATATGGTATTTACAGCTCATAATATTATTTGTGAGGATGGTTCTATTTTAGCTGAATCAATTAAGAAGGAGGATGAGCTATTAATTACTGAGCTTGATGTTAATAAGCTCTCTACTGAGAGAAGTAAGAAGAATACCTTCTCTTCCTTTAATGATTCATATACCTACATTGATATTACATTTGATGAAGTAGAGACAAAGCTAACTAGATACTTTGCTAGCCATCCATTTGTGCCTTCAAGTGATGGAGAGCTAAATAAGAGAGCTGAAAAGATTATTGAGCTTCAAGCATATGGCCTTAAAAAGAGGTTAGAGCATACAAATGCTAAAAGTGCTGTAATAGGTCTTTCTGGTGGCTTAGACTCAACTCTTGCACTCTTAGTAACCGTAAAGGCAATGGATTTATTAGCTCGTGATAGAAAGGATATTATAGCAATTACTATGCCTTGCTTTGGAACTACTAAGAGAACAAAATCTAATGCTGAGCTATTAGCTACTGCACTAGGTGTTTCTTTTAGAGATATAAATATTACAAAGAGTGTTGAGTCACACTTTAATGATATTGGACAAAGCCTAGAGGAGTTTGATGTTACATATGAAAATGGTCAAGCTAGAGAAAGAACTCAGGTTTTAATGGATGTTGCAAATAAGACAGGTGGACTTGTTATTGGAACTGGAGATTTATCTGAATTAGCTTTAGGATGGGCAACTTATAATGGAGACCATATGAGTATGTATGCAGTCAATGCATCTGTACCTAAGACTTTAGTTAGATATCTTGTAAAGTACTTTGCTGATAAGGATCCAAGTGTTTCCTCTGTTCTATATGATATTTTAGCAACACCTGTTTCTCCAGAGCTTCTGCCTTCAAATGAGGATGGTACTATTAGCCAAGTAACTGAGGATTTAGTAGGTCCATATGAGCTACATGATTTCTTCCTATATTACTTTGTAAGACACTCATTCTCCCCCAAAAAAATAAAAAGATTGTCACTTATTGCTTTTAATGGTGTTTATGATGATAAAACGATAGATAAATGGCTTGCTACCTTTGTTCGTCGTTTCTTCAACCAGCAGTTCAAGCGTTCATGCCTTCCAGATGGACCAAAGGTTGGTACAATAACACTTTCACCACGTTCCGATTGGAGAATGCCTTCGGATGCTGTATCTGCTATTTGGAGTAATATTTTGAGGAGTTAAATATGAAAAAAATTATTGCAGTTTTAGCTTTAAGTTTAATCATAGCAACTAGCGCTTTTGCATCTATTTTACAAATTGGTCCTGCCGCTACTATTAATTTCGATGCTTCTAGCTCAGATATTGATAGCTTAAAGGATTTCAATAGATACCAGTTTGGTGCTGAAGCAAGAGTAAACCTGCTTTTCCTACAGCTTGGTGCTAATGGCTCTTTCTCTCTTCCTAATAATTCAGGATCTTGGGCAATTAATACAATGTTATCTGCAAATCTAGTTGCAGGTCCAAATGCTGCTAACATCTCTGTAGGTGCAGCAATTCCTTATGTATTATATACTAATGATAATTCATTTAACACATCTAAGTTCTTTGAGTCACCACTATTTTTTAAGGCAGGTATTAACCTTAATTTCTCTTTTGTTGGATTAGGACTATCCTATTACATTCCAACAGGCTTAGCAGCAAATAAGGTATTAACAAATATTGGTGATATCAAGGTTGACCTTTCAAAGGGCCAGTTTTCATTGGCTGTTATGTTCAATCTTTTCTAAGAATAAAGTTTAATGTAAAATAAGAGAGTCTTTGGGCTCTCTTTTTTTTGGAGGTTTTATGGCTAAGCGTGGTCTATTTGGTTCTATTATTTCTGTAATATTGCTTTCTATAGTAGTATTCTTTTTACTATATTTATTTGCACCAGAAGCAGCTCAACAATTTTTTGGAACAAGTATTAGAGATTCAAAGGTCTCTGAGAGTAGTAATGTGATAATGGATATTGCCGCTTCCTCTGGAGAATATACTCAAGAGCAGCTAGAAAAGCTGGAGGAGTATCTTAAGAGTGGTAAGGCAAAAAACACCTTAGTAAAGATTGGAACTATAACAAGTGAGGGTGCTAAAGAGTTTGTAAATACAGTTAAGGATAGCTTATGAAGATAACCTTCTTAGGCAGTGGCACAAGCCATGGAGTTCCTGTTATTGGCTGCCATTGCCCTGTTTGTGAAAGTAGCGATGAGAGAGATAAAAGATATCGCTCATCTATAATGCTTGAAAAGGATAATAAGCGCTTAGTAATTGATACCGGATATGAGTTTAGACTTCAAATGCTAAGAGCAAGAGTCGATAGCATTGATGGAGTATTATATACACACTCTCATGCTGACCATCTATCAGGAATAGATGATTTAAGAGTATTTACACAGCACAAAAACCTTCCAATATATGGAAATGAAAAAACAATAGACTTTATTAAAGAACACTATTCTTATGCCTTTTATAATAGTATTTTCCCTGGAGTTCCCCATTTTGAAGCAAATGTTTTAGCTCCATATGAAAAAGTAAATATTAGTGGTTTTGAAATTCTTCCAGTCACAATTCTTCATGGAAGAATGATGAAAAATGAGATATTAGGATATAGAATTGATGATAAATTTGCATATGTTACAGATGTATCATATATGCCTGATAAAACTATTGAGAGCTTAAAAGGTGTTGAAACACTAGTAATTGGAGCTTTAAGAAAGAAGCCTCATGGGGCACACTATAGCTTTAGCGAAGCATATAGTGTTGCAAAGGAGCTTGGGGCAAGGGATATATATTTTACTCATATTAATCATGAGACATCATATAAGGAGATTAATTCCTTATATAGTGATGCTAAAAGTGCATATGATACACTTGTGCTTGAAATATAAGGAGGAGTGATGGATTCTTTATTTTCTCAGGTAGAGCTAGATCAGGAGCTACTAAAGTTAAATGCGAAAAAGAGAGAAGCTGTAAAGAAGCAAGAGGTAAAGAAGGAAGATGATAGAGTATTTGATAAGAAGCTCTTTATCGTCGATGGTTATTCACTAATTTACCGCTCATACTTTGCTTTTATTACTAAGCCACTTACCGATAAGAATGGAAATAACGTTTCCTCATTCTTTGGGTTTTTCAATACTATCTTCATGCTTTTGAAGGAATATAAATTTGATTACTTTGTTATCGCATTTGATGCAAATGGTCCAACCTTCCGTCATGAGATGTACCCAGAATACAAAGCTAACCGTGATAAAACACCAGATGATTTACACTCTCAAATTCCAATAATTATGGAAACTCTGAGAAAGATGAATATACCAACTATCAGTAAGGTTGGCTTTGAAGCAGATGATCTAATTGCAACTCTTGCTGTAAATGCTACAAGGCTTGGTGTTGATACTGTAATGGTTACAGCTGATAAGGATCTTCTTCAATTAGTAAATAACCATGTTAAAGCACTTCGTCCTCCTAAAAAGAACCAGCCAAAGTATGAGCTCTTTGGAGAAGAGGAGGTAAAGGAGGCATATGCTGTTAAGCCATCCCAGATTATTGATTACCTCGCTTTACTAGGTGATAGTGCTGATAATGTACCTGGCGTTAAGGGAATTGGTGAAAAGACAGCAACTAAGCTATTAGAGGAGTATAATTCTGTAGATGGTATATATAGACACTTAGATTCTCTTTCTAAGGGGTTAAGAGCTAAGCTTGAAGAGGGTGTTGATTCTGTTAAGCTTTCTAAGACACTTGTTGAGCTTAAAAGTGATGTCTTTACTTTAGATACATTTGACAGTCCAGAGTTTATGACCTCAACAATCGACTTCAATGCTGGTATTGAGGACTTTTATGCAAGAAACTGTAACTCTCTTGCAAGAACTGCACTCTCTTTATCTGGTGGTGGTAAAAATATTTTAGAAGAGGCTGCTAAGAAAAGTGAGGAAAAAGCAAGTGTAACAGCACCTCAAGAATATTTAGGAGTAGGGTCATATACACTATTAACAGATATCAAGGTCGTTAGAGCTTACTTTGAAAGCGCAAAGAGAAGTGGTGGTATTCTTGCATTTGATACAGAGACAACTAGTACAGAGATAAAGGATGCAACTCTTGTTGGCTTTAGCTTTTCATATGAGCTGAAGAAAGCATTCTACTGTCCTCTCATTAGCCAAGGGAAAGAGTATTTAAAGCTTGATGATGTATTAGCTCTATTTAGAGACTATTTTTCAACTGGATATTTAAAGCTTATTGGCCAGAATATCAAATATGATATTGAGCTATTAAATAAATATAAGGTTAGTGTAAGTAATATCCTATTTGACACTATGATTGCATCATGGCTTATAGATTCAAATTCAGGGCAATATTCCTTAGATGAATTAGCATCTAGGTATTTAGCATATGACACTATTCACTTTGATGATGTTGTAAAGAAGGGTGAGGATTTTTCCTCTGTTTCTGTTGAAGATGCTCTTTCATACTCAGGGGAAGACTCTGATTTAACATTCCGCTTATATAAATTTTTTGATGGTCTATTAGAAGAAAAGGGATTAAAGAAAGTCTTTGAGCAATATGAGCTTCCTTTGATTGAAGTATTAATTAGTATGGAAAGAGAGGGTGTTGCACTTGACAGAAGCTTTATGGCAGAGCTTGATGAAAAGCTAAGTAAGCGTCTAGAGGAGTTAAAGAATACAATTTATGGATTTGCAGGTCATGAGTTTAATATTAATTCTTCTATCCAGCTTTCAAAGGTACTCTTTGAGGAGAAGGCCTTAGAGGCTGTAAAGAAGACTCAAAGAGGCTTTTCTACAGATACAGCAACTCTAGAGGCTTTAAAGGGAAAGGACCCTATTATAGACTCATTACTTGAGTATAGAGGTGTCGCAAAGCTTCTATCTACCTATGTTGATGCACTTCCTTTACTTTGTGATGAGAATGGAAGAATTCATACATCCTACTTACAAACAGGAACTGCAACAGGAAGACTTTCAAGTAGAAATCCTAACCTACAAAATATCCCTATTAGAACAGATGATGGAAGATTAATTCGAAGTGCTTTTGTTGCTAAAGAGGGTACTAGGTTCTTATCTGCTGACTATTCTCAGATTGAGCTTGTAATGCTTGCTCACATCAGTGGTGATGTGGAGCTATCAAGAGCATTTAATGAGGGAATTGATGTTCATAGGTTTACAGCTTCATTAATTTTCTCAAAGAGTGTTGATGAGATATCATCTAGTGAGAGAAGAATAGCTAAAACTATTAACTTTGGAATAATGTATGGAATGTCTCCATTTAGGCTTTCAAATGAGCTTGGTATCTCAAGAGCCGATGCAAAGTCCTTTATCGAACGTTATTTTGAGCGCTATAGTGGAATTAAAGCCTTTGTTGATAAAACAATTAAGGATTGTGAACGTGATGGCTATGTAAAAACAATGGGTGGCCATATAAGAGCTGTTCCTCAAATTAATAGTAGAAATAAAAATGAAAAGAGTGCTGCAGAGCGTGTAGCTGTAAATACAGTTATACAGGGTAGTGCTGCGGAGCTAATGAAAAAGGCTATGATCGATATCTACTCTGATATTAAAAACAAGGGTATTCGATCAAAAATTCTACTTCAAGTTCATGATGAAATAATCCTTGAGGTTTATGAGGATGAGCTTGAGGAGGTTGAAAAGATAGTTCGTAGTAGAATGGAAGGCGCTGCTAAGCTTAATGTACCTTTAAAGGCAGGTATAGAGGTTGGTAAGCGTTGGGGAGATATGCACTAATGGTTATAGGCGTTGTTGGTAAAAGCTGTAGTGGAAAGGATGAAGCTGTAAAGTTTCTTGTTAATGCAGGCTTTTTTGAAATTAATGTAGATAAGCTCGGCCATGAGGCTCTAGTGAAGAATAAAGAAAGGTTAGTAGAGGCCTTTGGAGATGTTATTTTAACAAATAATAGTGTTGATAGAAAAATCCTAGGTCCTATAGTTTTTTCTGATCCTGAGAAGCTAAAGACACTTAATTCTATTACACATCCTTGGATGTGTGAGGAAACAGAGCGATTAACTAAAGCTAACCCTAATAGTGTTATTAATGCCGCACTTTTAGAGTCTATGGGGCTAGTAAGACTTTGTGATGAAATACTATATGTTTTTGCTCCATTAGAGCAACGCTTAATGAGAGCTTTAAAAAGAGACGATATAACAGAGGAAAAATTCTTAGCTAGAAATCGTAATCAAAGGGATATTGGTTTAAGCTTACTTGAAAGTGGAAAGAGAGTTATCACAATAATTAATGACCAAGATAAAGAATATCTTTATCGACAACTATCACTATATTGTGATAGACTTAAAACTAGAGGTTATATAAATGGGTAGGTCATCTCGCATAGTATTTTTAACGATCACTGCAATATTGGCTATTTTCGTTTTTGTAGCAATGTGGGTAGTTAAACCATCTGGAAATAGCAATGTTTTAACAGCTGCTAGGGAAAGACAAAATACCCCATTAGTTAGCGTTGAAAAGCCCCTTGAGACAGATATTAAAACACTCTCTCAAGAAGAGGAATTTGAACAAAAGGTAAGAATGCTCCTCGCTGAGGATCCAGAGTTCCTAGAAAAATTAACACAAAGTATTAAAGCTTCTCTTCTTGCTGATAGCTTATTTACTCAGGAGCTTGAGAGTCAGGTTGATAGTGTTGTTGCTTCTCGTGTTGATGAAAGAGTTGATTACTATGTTTCTATTTATGAGCCACAAATAGAAGAAATGCTTAGCTCCTATAAGGATGAGGTTTACAAGAATGTTAATTCAAAGCTAGAGAGTGCTCTTGAAATACAGGGCTTAGTTGATAGATTAATTACTCCTGTAACTGAAGCTGTATATGCGGATTTCGTAGCTAAGGAAGGCTTTGATATTGAAACAGTTACTCAGCTTGTCTTAGATAGTATTGCTTCTGATAGAGAGGCATTAAAGCAAGAAGTAATTAATATTGCTTATGAAGAGACTACAGCTGCACTTGATGAGGTTGATGAAATAGTTAAGGAGCTCAAAGCTGATGTAATGAATACAATCTCTCAGCAGGAAAAGCCTATTGATGAGGTTGCTATTAGAGAAATTGTTGATCAAATTTATAAAGAGAACCAGGATAAGATGATTATTGATACTGTTAATAAGGTATTAAGTCAAATTGATTCTATCATCAATAATAAGGTTCAATCATATGTTGATAACATAACTCCTCCAGAGGCTCCAAGGTTTGTTAACCAAATTGTGGTAGCTCCAAGCTTAGATAATATGTCAGTTCCTGAAGCTGAATATTTAGATACAAGAAATAGTGCTCGTGAGGAAG
This sequence comes from Bullifex porci, assembly GCF_009695635.1. Lineage (GTDB taxonomy): Bacteria > Spirochaetota > Spirochaetia > Sphaerochaetales > Sphaerochaetaceae > Bullifex > Bullifex porci. The sequence continues at coordinate 26,972 of NZ_VUNN01000018.1, read as the reverse complement.
CAATTAAAAAGGTTCTTGATAGCCTTAAATGATTAATAGAGCAGGTCTTAAATGGCCTGCTTTTTTTGCATAATTTACATTTAGAAGATTATAAGAAAGAAGGATTAGAGGAGGCTCTTATTGCTCCTCAATTTCCTTTCTTCCTACCATGACTCTATTCCGTTCAAAATAAATAAAAGTCAGAGTTTTTTACAGTTTAATAGCCTAAAATGCTTTTTAATTGAAAAAACTCAGTATTTTTAGTGACTTTTTTTAAGTTTAATTTTTATCAAGCTATATTTTCAGAATTATATTTCTAAGGAAAATGGAAATGATGGTCCTACTGTGGCTTATTAATTTTTTTATTTAACCATTTAATAACTTGAGTTCGAAAACATAAAAAGGTTTAGCTCTTACTTAATTTTTAGTTTCATGTATATCTAATTTAAATCATACAGCTAATACAACTGGAATATAAAAATCCCTTATAGCTACTAATAATGCTATAAGGGATAGGTAATAGTCATTAAGTTAAAATATTAGTTTGTACCACCTGTTACTGAGTAATCAGCACTATTCTTTTCGGTGTTAACTTTATTTTGAGATGTACTTGAAAGTGTTCCTGAAACTGATACCGTATTGGTTGTATCATTTTGGTAAACATATATTGAATAATATTTTTCTATATCTGGGTTATTAATTGTAACGTTATTAAGCACTACAGAAGTATTATACTTATAAGCACTAGAACTTCTATTACCTATTACAAGAGAAGCAAGAGGTACTTCATTACCACTGCCCCAATTTCCACCGGTATATTCTTTTGTTTTACTATTATTTCCTGTTACTACTAAAGTAGAGTTAGTTATCTTATGTCCTTCACCACCTCTTAAAATTAAAGCCTGCCTATCTCCTGTTATTACAGAATTTTCAATTTCAACAGATCCCTTAACATTAAATAGAACTCCTGTATTATCACCATCACTTGATTTAGTTGTAATTTCTGAATTACTAATTTTAATTTTAATGTTATCTGATGTTGGTTTACTTGCATTAGTAGAAATGCCATAAAGAGCTGCAGTTATTTTAGAGTTTAAGACTTCGATTGTAACATTTTTATTACAGTCCGCAACCATTAAACCAGTTTGATTTGTTGAAAGCTCAACGCCATCTAATACGAGTTTTGTATTATCATAAGCTGCTATTGTAGGTGAAAATATATTTATATTTTGAGAAGTTCGTTGTATTTTACCATTTCTAAAAACAACTTCTGTGTTACTATCACCAGATGTCTTAATTTTAATATCATTTATAGTAAGTGTCCTTCCCTGAAGATTTATTTGGGTACTACTACTAATTGTAAGTGGGTCTGAGAGTGTAACATCTTTAAAAAGAATTACATCCTTACCTGCCTCTAAAGCATTTATTAATCCTTCTTCATCAACAGCAAGCGCAATTCCTCTACTAGAAGGAGTAGTGTTGCTATTGTCGCATGAAGTGATAAGAGTCATTGCTAATAAGATAGCGAGACATACGAAAACTAGATTTTTTCTCATGTTCTAATCCCCCTGTAATTAGATTTCATACTTAAACAATAACTGCAGAAATCTAATTTAGCAATAAAAATTGGGGCTAATATTTAAAAGTATTCTTTGGCTTTAAAATACTTTAGTAATTATATTTTAATATAAAGTAGTAATAAAAACACTTTTGGGGTGAAAAATAACAAATAGTTTAAATATTTACATAATAATTGACTCAACTATTTCTTAGGATATCTTCTTTTATCACCTTCAGGAGTAGAGAAGTAATAGAAATTATCATCCTCTGAGATAAAGTGGTTTTCTGTTAGTATTATTTTTCCTCCACCCTCTGGAAGGTCTAATGTATATTGTGGCATCGCAAGACCAGAAAGTCTCTTTCTCAGTTCCTTTTCAAGAGCTAAGCCATCTTTGATATCAACTCTTAGATGAGTAGTACCTGTTACTAAATCACCTTGGAATAGATAATATGGTTTAATTCTATTATAAAGAAGGCTGTTGCATAGCTCTTCTAGAGTATCAGGATTATCATTAACACCCTTTAATAATACCGTTTGGTTAAAGGCTGGAATTCCTAAGGAAAGGAATTTATTAACAGCTTCAATAGATTCTTTTGTTAGCTCTCTTGGATGGTTATAGTGTGTTAATAAAAGAAATGGAGCTCCATAGGAGTATTTTTTTATTACATCCATTAACTGTTGCGTAAAGATTTCTGGAAAAGTTACAACGGCTCTAGTACAGAGACGCAATATCATATCTGGTCTAGAGCTTTTAAGACTATTAAAGAGATAATCTAGCCTTGAAATAGGTAGAGTAAATAAATCACCACCTGTTAAAAGTAACTCTTTAATTTCTTTATGGTCCTTTAAGTAATTTGAGGCTTTATCGATATCTTGAGTAGAAATTGCTCCTGAATTAAGACCTGTAAAGCGTCTTCTAAAGCAGTGTCTACAATATGTAAAGCAACGGTCTGTAGTTAATAGAGCAGCTCTATGAGTATAACGATGTATTAATCTAGGTGTTACTGAATGGTCTACCTCAGCAAGTGGATCAATTGAAGCATCGTCATTACACTCTAAAATAGATGGTACAACCTCCCTTCTAATAGGGTCGTTTGCATCATCCTCAATTAGTGAGAAATAGTAATCACTAATTGTTAGAGGGAGAGAGGATGGTGATGAAAACCAAGCTTCCTCTTCTTTAGTTAATTTAAGCTTTTTCTCTAAATCTTCTTTTGTTAAGACCATGGAATAAGAATGTAAATTTTTTTCAAGAACAATGCAAGTATATATTATTTCTGATATAATAGCTTTTATGTTGTTTCCTAGGGGGCTATATGAGCAACAAAAAGAGCTTAAAAGGCTACTACTTAATTACGTTTTTAATTGGACTTGGATTTTTTACTATGGGTCTAATGGATCCTCTATATGATACCTATGTTCCAATCTTTTTAGGAAAGTACATTACTTCTAATTCATTAATCGGTACGATTATGACATTAGATAACGTCCTTGCAATTTTCTTAATTCCTATCTTCTCAGCTTATAGCGATAGAATTGATACAATAATTGGTAGAAGAATGCCTTTTATCATAACAATGCTACCATTAGCAGCTGTTGCCTTTGGACTTATTCCAATAGCAGCTCTTTCATCACTATGGGCTCTAATTGCATTAATTTTTGTACTCAATTTAGCTAAACAGGCTGTAAGAGGACCTGTTGTTGCCTTGATGCCTGATATGGTACCAGGAGACTTAAGAAGTGAAGCTAACGGTGTAATAAATACAATGGGTGGTATTGCAACTATTTTAGGAACAATATTGCTTGCAAGACTTATGAATGTAAAGATTACACTTCCAGGCTTTGGCAGTGTTGATAACGTATTAGCTTTCCCTGTAGCTTCTATATTTGTAATTGTTGCAGTAGTTCTCTTATTTATCTTTGTTAAGGAAAAGAATAGTAAGGTTAGAAATGATGACAAACAGAAGGAAGAGAAGAAGGAACCAATCTTAAAGAGCTTAAAGGTAGTTCTTGGAGAAAAGAATAAGTCAGCACTTTATATTCTTATCAGTCTTCTTTGTTGGTTTATCGCATATCAGGGAGTACTTCCATTTGTTGGAAAGTACAGTGTAGAGGTACTTGGAACAAGCTCTGGTACAGCATCTCTTGCTGCTGGTATGGTTGGTATTGCATATGCTATCTTCGCAATTCCTTCAGGAAAGTTTGCTCATAAGCATGGAAGAAAAAAGACTATTAGAGGCGCCTTAATTTGCTTAGTTACAGTTCTTATCTTAGTATTCTTACATGGAGTTTTATTAAAGGGCTTACCTGGTACAGTTAAGCTTATTACCTTCTGGGCACTTCTATTCTGCTTTGGTATTTTCTGGGTAACAATAGTAACTAACTCATTCCCAATGCTTTGGCAGATGTCTACATTCTCAACAGTAGGTATTTATACTGGCTTGTATTATTTCTTCTCACAGGCAGCATCTATTATTTCACCTCCACTTTCAGGTGCATGTATAGATATATTTGGCTATCCAAGTCTGTTTATCTACGCAGCTATCTTTATGACGATCGCATGCTTTACTATGAGTAAGGTTGACCGTGGAGAGCCAGAAGACGGTGAATAAGAAAGCCTTAGGGCACATGGCAGCTTTGCTTTGTGCTGTAATTTGGGGAACGACCTTTATTTCAACGAAGGTCGTTCTTTCTACATTTACTCCAATAGAAATATTAGTTATCAGATTTATATTAGGGTATTTACTCCTATGGGCCGTGAGACCTAAGACACTACCATTTCAAGGAATTAAGTGGGAAGCTAATGCCTTCTTTGCAGGTGTCTTTGGTATTGCGCTATATTACCTTGCTGAGAACTATGCTCTTGAATATACAAGTGCTGGAAATGTTTCCCTTATAGTCTCTACCGCACCATTTTTTATTGCGATTACCTTTAGATTATTAAAGGAAAGTGATGAAAAGCTATCAATATATTTCTTTTTAGGCTTCATACTCGCAATAGGTGGTATTGCTTTAATGAACTATAGTGAGGGTGGCTTTTCCTTTGACCTAACTGGCTTTATTTTAGCATTACTTGGAGCTATTTTATGGGGTATTTACTCTGTGTTTATAAAAAGAGCTGGAAAGCAAAGTGTCGATACAATAGCACTAACTCGAAGAACCTTCTTCTATGGCTTAATAGTTTTATTACCGATATCTCTTCTTTTAGGCTTTGATGTAAGCGCTAATAATTTTAAGGATTTAAATGTATTAATCAATGTTATTTATTTAGGCCTTGGAGCCTCTGCAATTTGCTTTGCAGTATGGAACTTTGCAATTAAAAGCTTAGGGGCCTTAGTAAGTGGTGTATATATTTACCTTGTACCTGCTATCACAGTTGTGTTCTCATATTTCTTTTTAAATGAAGGTATGAATATCTATATGATAGCAGGAACAATTTTAGTAATAATTGGCTTAGTGATTTCAGAAAAGTAAATCACTAAGTGTATCATAAATAGCTTTAGCTGTTGGAGGACATCCCTTTACATTGAATTTAGCACATGAGGTGCAGGCTCCAACGCCAAGCTCTGTGCTTTTTCCCTTCCACCCTTGACCAATAGCGACCTTACTATCTAAACGATTAATAATACCTTCATCCTTAAGACGCTTTAATGCATGCATCAAGGATGCATAACATGCGGAGCAAGCATTATTAGCATCTGCATATTTTGCAAGACTTCTGCAAGCTCCTGTTGGTTGAGGCATAGAAACATTTTCAGGCTTTGAAAGAACTTCAATATTTGCATTTAAAATATCTGTGCTTCCAACTCCAAAGCTATGAGCAAGTGGGATGTACTCAATATCAGCAATGTCATATCCAAGTAGGGAAGCTGCATAGGTATCGAGTAGTACAGGGTCCTTTGCAAGTAATAGGCGATTAGTAACTACTGGGTTTCCTCCCTCCTCAAAATCTAAATCCCCACAAATTGAGTCAACTAGGATTAAATCTGCTTTAATAGCAGCATTTAGTGCAGCAATAGGCTTCATAAGTCCCCAAGTATGGAATTGTCTCTTTGAGCGGTCTGAAAGAAGTCCCTTTTGATTTTTAAGCGCACATGTCATTAATGTTTGACAGTGTCCCTTTAAAACTGGAAGTGAGATTAAGTAATCGAGGTTGAGGGCTGTTTTTGAAATTTCCATTGTAAGGCCCTTAACAGTTACCTTTTCATAGCTATCCTTCTTTACATCTACAAGTGGAACTCCAAAGCTCTTATAGTTATTTACCTTAAAGGCTCTCTCTGTTGAATCACCAACCCATGCAGATTCAATAATTATTATATTGTGATATCCATGATCATTTAAAAAGGATATTAGCTCTCTAATAATCTCAGTATGAGTTGTTGCTCCATACTCTGGAGTAGCTGCAATTACAAGATTTGGCTTAAGACCGATTTTAGCATCCTTATTAGGGATCTCTTTTTCAATATCTAGCTTTTCAAGTAGCTCTCTAGTGGCCTTCTCAATATTAGTTGAATATGTTACGAATATGTCTTTCTCTGTCATAGCTTAAAAAATAAGGCGGCCTTATGAGCCGCCGTATCAAGTATCTTACTTGTTTACCCTTTCAAGGTATTCCTTAGTCTCTGTGTTGACGCGGATCTTTTCACCCTGTTTGATAAAGATAGGTACTCTTACCTTGAGTCCTGTTTCAGTTGTTACATACTTTGTAGCACCCTGAACTGTATCACCCTTAACAGCTTCTTCTGCTTCAGCTACTGTGAATACAATCTTTGCTGGGATGATGATATCAAGAACCTGATCTTCCCAGAAGGTTGCACGATATGTTTCACCTTCCTTCATGAAGTACTCATAATCAGGGAATGAAGCCATTGGAACTTCAATCTGATCAAAAGATTCAACGTTCATGAATGCGAAGTTTGTTCCATCGTTGTAGAGATACTGGAGATCCTTATCCTCAACTGTGATGTCCTCTGCGTTATCCTGAGATTTCATTGTCTCTGCGAGAACCTGACCTGTGCTTGGGCTCTTAAGCTTTAAGCGAACGAATGCAGAACCCTTACCTGGGTTAACGAATTCGCGATCGATACAAACAAAAGGCTGACCCTTAATTAAAAGTGCAGTACCCTTATCAATCTGACCTGCTTTAATCATTATTATACCTCAAATATTAGTTTATTTACTTATTACTTTTTGACTTACAGTCCGTTTTGTATCATATCAGAAAGAGGAAATAAAAGTAAAGGTGTTATTTCTGCTTTTCCTGTTATGCACATTAAGAGTCTGTCAAGACCAATAGCAACACCACTAGAAGAAGGGATATTTAGCTCATAAAAAGCGGGGTCGATCTTAGGAATAGGTAGACCAGACTCCTTTCTTTGAAGACAAAGCTTTTCATATTCCTTTTCATAGTAAGTCTTTGTTACTTCCTTTGAGGTCTCTTCCTTATAGCAGTTAGCAACCTCTGTACCATTGATATACATTTCCCAGCGATGTCTATATGGCTTATCCTGGTATTTTTCTGCAAGACAATCAATTTGATATGGATAATCTGTTAATACTACCGGCTTATCCTTAGGAAGTGCAGGCTCTACAAAATTAATAAAAATTCTATTAAATGTATCATCCCACGATTCTCCATTTGGGACATAGAGACCAAGCTTTTCAGCACTCTCTTTGAGGCGCTCATACTCTTGGTTATCATCAAGATTTACTCCTGAATAGGCTTTTACAGCCTCTGAAACACTCATAGTAATAAAAGGAGGAAGTGCATAGCTAGGAGTTTGTGGTCTCTTAACTGCTCTTAAAAGCTCCTCTGTTAAAGCTATAGAATCTATTTCATTGAAGCCAAGAGTGTAGTACTCAAGCATCGAGAACTCAGGATTATGAATTAATCCTAGCTGCTCACTATTTCTAAAGCAGCTTGAGATTTGATAGAGAGAAGGAAAGCCATTAGCTAGTAATCTTTTCATAAATACCTCAGGAGATGGTATTAGATACATATCTAAGGAGCCCTCAAACTCATTGATAAATCTTGTTTCAAAGTTTTGTATAGTTGGTTCAGGAATTAAATCTGGAGAGAGTGTTGGAGTAAATACCTCAAGATAATCTCTTGAATCAAAAAAATCTCTAATTGCTTTATTCATTAAGCTTCTTTCTTTTTGGCTTTCAATATCAAACATGTGGTCCTCTTACCTTTCTTGTGTAGATTGTATCAACAAGCTATAATAACACGCTATGGATGCTTATACCACAAATGAACCAATTTATGCATTAGCAACACCTTATGCGCCATCGGCAATTGCAATTGTAAGAACTAGTGGAGATGGTGTTATTAATTTAATCGCAAATGTTTTCTCTAGAAAGGAAAAGCTAATAAAGGCTAAGAGTAATACCTTAGTTCATGGCTGTTTAGTTGACCAAGCTGGAGATAGTGTAGATGAGGTTGTCCTTGCAGTATATAGAGAGGGACATGGATACACTGGAGAAGAAGCAATAGAGATTAATGCTCATGGTTCCTTAACTGGACTTAAGAGAATTTTTTCACTTTTAGAGTCAATCGGTATAAAGCAAGCTAAAAAGGGTGAATTTACATATAGAGCATTCATGCATGGGCGCTTAGATTTAACTCAAGCTGAAGCAGTTGAGGAGTTAATTTCTTCAAAGAGCGTTAGAGGGCAGGCTTCTGCTCTAGAGCGCTTAGAGGGTGGTCTTAAGAGTAGACTATTAAAGATTAAGAGTTCTCTAGTAGAGATGCTTGCCTCCTTAGAGGTTCAGCTAGACTATGCAGAGGATGAAATATTAGAAGATTGGGTAATGCCTAGAGAGGAAATAAATAATATTATTAAAGCTCTTGAGGAGATGATAAGAACCTATAGTGCAGGAACGATATATAGAGAGGGTGCTAAAATCGTCTTAGCTGGTTCTACTAATGCTGGAAAGAGCTCTCTATTTAATTTGTTAACTAAAGAGGATAGAGCTATAGTTTCTCCTATTGCTGGTACTACTCGTGATTACATAGAAGCATATACAACTATAATGGATATCCCTGTAAGGCTTTTTGATACTGCGGGCTTAAGAGATAGCGATGATGTAATTGAGAGTGAGGGTATTAAAAGAAGCGAAAGACTTATCGATGAATCAGATTTAGTAATACTTTTAATATCTCCAGGAGAAGAGGAGCACATTACCTGGAAGACTAAGACTATAGTAGTTAAGTCTAAAAATGATCTTGAAAAGAGAGATGGCTTAGCTATATCTACTTTAAGTGGAGAGGGTATTGGGGCTCTTATCGAGAGAATTCATGAGGAGCTTTTAAACGGCTGCGATAATTCAGAAAGCGGTGCTATTTCAATCGATAGTGAGAGACAGAGAGATTTATTAGTAAAGCTAGTTGAGATGCTTCGCTTTATACTTAGTAATGAGAATGAGAGTGTAGATATCATGGCACTATTTTTCCAAAGTGCTCTCTCTATTTTAGGTGAAATCACAGGAGAGGTTACTAACGAGGAAATCCTTGATACACTCTTTTCAAAATTCTGCTTAGGAAAATAATATGAGAGATTACGATATAATTGTTATTGGCGGTGGACACGCTGGAATAGAGGCTGCAAGTGCAGCTGCTCGTCAGGGCTTTGATACTTTGATGATTACTCAATCACTAGATGCTATCGGAAGACTATCCTGTAACCCTGCAATTGGAGGCTTAGCTAAGGGTAATCTTGTTAGAGAAATAGATGCACTAGGTGGTGTAATGGGTCATTTAATCGATGATACCTTCATCCAATTTAGGATATTAAATAAAAGAAGAGGACCTGCAGTACAGGCACCACGTGCCCAGGCAGATAAATTTTCATATTCACGCTTAGCTAAGGAGACCCTTGAGAAGACACCTCATCTATCACTTTTCATGGATACAGTTACTAATTTACTCATAGAAAATGGTAAATGTATTGGTGTAGTAACTGAGAGAGGGTGGAATATCTCAGCTAAGGCAGTTGTACTCACAACTGGTACCTTCATGAATGGTAGAATCTTCATAGGTGAGTATGATGCTCCATGTGGACGTCTTGGTGAGATGGCAGCTATTGGTCTTGGAGACAACCTTAGAAGGCTAGGCTTTACTGTTGGTAGAATGAAGACAGGTACTCCTGCAAGAGTCAGAAAATCCTCACTAGATTTTGATGAGCTTGAGATTCAAGATGGTGATGAGGAGATAATTCCATTTTCCTTTGAGAATGAAGAGATAATTAGAGCTCAGCTACCATGCTATGTAACCTGGACTAATGATGAGACACATAAGATTATTAGAGATAATATTCACCGCTCTCCTCTTTATGGTGGAAAGATTGTAGGAAAGGGTCCTAGATATTGTCCTTCAATTGAGGATAAGGTTGTAAGATTTCCAGAGAGAGAAAGACACCAAATCTTTGTTGAGCCAGAGGGAAATGGAACTGAGGAGATGTATTTAAATGGTCTTTCCTCATCTCTTCCTGAGGAGGTTCAGCACAAATTTATTAGAACTCTCCCTGGCTTAAGACACTGTGAGATTATGCGCCCTGCATATGCAGTTGAATATGATTATCTTGATCCAACAGGACTTTATCCATCTCTTGAATCAAAGCTTCTTGAAAACCTATTTGTAGCTGGACAAACAAATGGTACCTCTGGTTATGAGGAGGCTGCAGCTCAAGGCTTAATGGCAGGTATTAATGCAGCATTAAAGCTTAGAGGTGAGGAGCCATTAGTATTAAAGAGAACTGAGGCTTACATTGGTGTCCTAATTGATGATCTTGTCACTAAGGGAACTAAAGAGCCATATAGAATGTTTACATCTCGTGCCGAGTATCGTCTTTCATTAAGACACGATAATGCAGATTTAAGATTAACAAGGCTTGCTTATGAAAAGCATTCTGCTTCCCTTGAGCGCTTAGAGCGACTAAATGATAAAATTCAAAAGATGGATATGCTTAAGAGCGTGATTAAGTCATATAAGGAACGAGGTAAAAATGGACTTGATCTACTCAAGGAGCCTGAAGTAGATATGGCATATCTTGAGAGTAGAGTTGATAAAATCAAGGATTTCTCTCTATCTGTAAAGAGAGAAGTTGAGCTTGATATCAAATATGCTGGCTACCTTAAGAGACAGGAAACTGAAGCCTCTAAGTTTGATAGAAGTGAGAAGATATTAATTCCAGAGGATATAAACTACGACGCAATCGATGGGCTATCAAGTGAATCTAGAGAGAAGTTTAAGCTAATAAAGCCAACTAATGTGGGCCAAGCAATGAGAATTAGTGGTGTAAGAGTTTCAGATGTTGCTCTTTTGATGATGTATATTAAAACAAGGAGTCAAAATGGATTTACTACTTGAGGGTGCTGAAAAGCTTAAGCTTGATTTAACATCTCTTCAAAGAGAAAGGCTTGAAAAATATATATCTGAAATTGAGCTATTTAATCCTATTTATAAGCTTGTTTCCTACCAGGATAAAGATGAATTAATAATTAGGCATATTTTAGACTCTCTAGCTGGAGTAAAGGTATTTGAAGCCTTAGAGGGCTCCTCTATAGCCGATTTAGGTACAGGAGCAGGCTTTCCTGGAGTTGTTTTAGCTATAATGCTCGATAGACCAATCGTCCTAGTTGAGAGGATGAAGCGACGTGTTGATTTCTTGAAGAATGTTATTTTAAGGTGTAACTTAAAGAATGTTAGAATCGTTTCAAAGGATGTTAGCGAGGTGGAAGAGAGGTTTGATATCGTAACATGCCGAGCATTTCATCCAATATTTGACATAATAGATGATGTTGATAGAATTCTATCTCCAAATGGTGTCTTTGCGCCATATAAGGGTAAAAAAAGCTATTTATATTCCGAGATAGAAAATCTATCAAATTGGGATGTTAGCATAACTAATCTTCATGTTCCTTTCTTAGATGAGGAGCGTATCATCGCTTTGATGAGGAAGAAAAATTAAAATGGAAAATAAAAAGAAGAAAAAGATATTTTCACTTTTACTTGGTTTTATATTAATACTTTTTGGTGCCGCTATAGCTTTGACAAGGTATGTACCTTTAGTTGATAAAATATTATCACCAGCATATAGCTATTTATGCTTTACTAATAGTATTTATTCATTCTATATTGCTGCTGCATTTTTTATATTAAGTGGATTTTTTGTTTTATTAGTACGAAGAAGAAAGCCTTTTTCACTAATATTAATTCCATATATATACTTTATTTATTTTACAGTATTAGTTGCAGCTCATAGCATTACTAAAAATAGTGAGCCAGCTATTATTATGAGTCGTGTAAGCCAAAGACCATCGCTGGTTTTTTTATGTATTATTTTAGAAATTCTACTCTTTTTATTATTAATAATTATTACTTCTGCTCTTAACTCAAGATTCGCAAATAGAAATCAAAGAGTTAAGAAGGTTAAAGATGATAAAAAGGGAAAGGCTGAATTAAAGAATGAGAATAAGGATGAGGAGCAAAAGGAGGAAGAGGTTGATGCTTCATCTCCTTTAGCATTTCCAGCAGCTCCTACTCTTCCAACCTTTTCAACCTTTTCAAGTAAGGATATTCCAAATAGCGAGGAGCCTGAGAGTATAATTGAGGCTCCTACAGCATCTCTATCTGCATTTCAAAGTGCTAAGGAAAGAGTTGAGGAAAAGGAACAAAATAAGATAGAGAGTAGTCCTAAAAGGACCTCAAGCTTTTTATCTTCTTCTCTTGAGCGAGTTAAAAATAGTGGTGATGAGGTTATTCCATCACAGCGTCCAATTATAGGCTTTGAACAGAAGAAGGAGATTGAGAAGGAGGTCTCTTCATCTATTGCACCATCTAATCTTCCTCCAACACATCCAAGATATAGAATGTTTGAGGCTTTGAAGCGAAAGAATAATAGTGAACAGCCTGATAGCGTAAAGGAAGAGGAAAAGAAGGAAGATGAGGAGAAGAAGGAAAGCTCATTTGCTCCATCAAATCTACCTCCTACACATCCTCGTTACCAAATGTTCCAGGCGCTACACGAGTCTCGTGATACATCATCAACTCCTTCAAGACCTTTTCAGGCTGTAACTGCTCAAAAACAGGAGTCTCCTTCCTCTAAGGTTGAAATTGCAGAGTCTCTTTCTGATGCTATAAGAATGCGTAAGAAGGCTGAGGATCTTGAGACACTTGAAAAGGAAAGAGAGGAGAGAGAAAGAAACGAACAGCTAAAGAGAGAGGCTGAGGAAGAGGCTCTTAAATTAAAGACTCAAATGATCGAAGAGGATAGAGTTAGAAGAGAGATGCTTCTAAGAGAGCAATATCGCAAGGAGGCTGAAGCTAAGATTAGAGCTGAGCTAGAGGCTCAAGGTATATCCTTTGATAAGACAGCTGAAAAGGATGATGTACATGAGCTTCCTCGTAGTGATGGTTACTACCAAGGCGCAAGCACAGCTAGAGCTGTAGGAGATGCTAAGGTTGAAGGAAGTGAAATGCCAAAGAACGAGGATTCCTCATCACAAATAGAGTTTAAGGTTGGTATTGGCGGGCTAGCAAGTAATAATGCTGGTGAGTCTGCAATTATAACTAGACAAAATCGAGGGTATAATCCTCCAACAGCAGATCTTTTAAAGAGCTATCCTGAGGCTAGCTATGAGATAGATGAAGATACTAGAAGACTTGGTGAATTAATGTGCACAGTTATGCACGATTTCAGAGTAGATGTTACTTTGATTAATATCATCAAGGGACCTACAGTAACAATGTTTGAATATGACCTTGCTCCTGGAATAATGGTATCTAAGGTTACTGCGCTTCAAAACAATATTAGTATGCGTATTGGAGGAAAGCAGATAAGAATACTTGCTCCTGTTCCTGGAAAGAGTGCTATTGGTATTGAGGTTCCAAATGAAAAGAGAGCAACTGTTGGCTTTAAGGAGCTTCTAGAGCCACTAAGACAAAGCGGCTTTAAGGTCCCAATGATTTTAGGTAGAAATATCTTAGGTCAGCCAATGATGCTTGATGTTTCAAAGACACCACACCTACTAATTGCAGGTACAACAGGCTCAGGTAAGAGTGTATGTATTAATGGTCTTATAGTTTCTCTATTGTACACTAAGAGTCCTAAAGAGGTTCGATTAATCATGGTCGACCCAAAGGTTGTAGAGCTTCAGGTTTATAATAGAATTCCACATCTATTAACACCTGTAATCACAGAACCAAAGAGAGTATTAAAGATGCTTTCTTGGCTTGTAGATGAGATGGAAAGACGTTATAGAGTCTTTTCTCAAATTGGAACAAGAAACATCGAGGGTTTTAATTCAAGTGTTCATACTCTAGGCTATGCAACAGAGAAGATGCCATACATCGTTTTGATTATGGATGAATTTGCTGATCTAATGACTGTCATTGGAAAGGATATGGAGAGCTATGTAGCTCGTCTAATGGCAAAGGCTAGAGCGGCTGGTATTCATGTTGTTATGGCAACTCAAAGACCTTCAAGTGAGGTAATAACTGGAACCATTAAGAATAATATTCCATCACGCATTTCATTTGCAGTTTCCTCTGCAATGAACTCAAGAATTATCTTAGATGAATCAGGAGCTGAGAACCTACTTGGTCGTGGTGATATGCTATATCTAGCAAATGGCTCTAACTCACTAAGCCGTATCCAGGGTGCATTCTTATCAGATGAAGAGGTTGATAAGGTTGTCTCCTACGTTAAGAGTCAGGGTGAGCCTGATTACCTCGATGAATCAATCTTTGAGGATGATGTTGAAGAGGAAGCCTATGATGATGGTGGAGACTATAGCGGAAGCGGAGATGAGGATATGTATGAGAAGGCAAAGCAAATTGTCTTTGAAAGAAAGGGTGCTTCAGCTTCATATCTTCAGCGTCGTTTAGGAATAGGTTATAACAGAGCAGCAAAACTTGTTGAACAAATGGAAGAAGAGGGTATAGTAGGACCTGCAAATGGTTCTAAGCCAAGGGAAATATTACGTTATGAGTAAAAGTGCAATTAAAAATGGTTTAATAATAGATGAAAAGGATGCTGTACTTCCTATTACCTTAAGGGAGGTACAGTGTAATTACTCTGTCTATGAAGCTTTAAGAGTTCTACATGGTAAGGTAGTTCATTTAGCTGACCACGAAAAGAGGCTTAGAGAGAGTGCTTCAATGCTTAATATGAAGCTTCCAAGTCTTGATTTAGAGTCTTGGATAAATAAGCTAATAGAGCATGATAGGCTTGATGATGTAACTATGAGGATACTTGTTGTCGGAGGAAAGGATGTACAAGTATTTATTACATATCAGGAGCTCTTAACATATCCAGATAGCTACTACGATGAGGGAATAGCAGTTACAACGTATCATGGAGAGCGTTTTATGCCTAAGTGTAAGACTAGTAACCTACTTCTTAGCTACTTAGCATTAGAGGATTCAAAAAGTAAGGGTGGCTTTGAGGCTCTCCTAGTTGATAGAAATGATAGAGTCCTAGAGGGTACTAGATCAAACTTCTACATGGTTAAGGGAAACTGTGTTTATACAGCAGGTGATGAGGACGTTCTTTCTGGTGTTACTAGAATTTCAGTTTTGAAGGCATTAAAGGAGTTAGATATAAAGGTAGTACTAGAGGCTCCTAAGCTTTCTGAGCTAAAGGATGGCGATACTCTCTTTATCTCATCAACTAGTATGGCGGCTATGCCTATATCTACTTTAGATGGAAAAAGGATACCTTGTGACTTTGAGCTGGTAAAAAAGATTTGTTCCTACGTTAGATTACACGAACTTGACTGATTGCCCCTACCTAATTAATAGACAAAAGTGCTCTATTATCATAATAATAGAGTACAGATAGTATCGGAAAAGAAAAATGAAATTTAATGAATTAGGTTTGCAAGAAAGTGTACTTGAAGGAATAAAGGCTGCAGGATTTGAAATTTGTACAAACGTGCAGGAAATGGTTCTCCCTGTTTCTCTTACAGGTCGTGATGTCATGGTTCAGTCTAAAACTGGATCTGGAAAAACAGCTGTATATTTGCTTACAATTTTGGAGCAATATCAAAAGAGAAAGAATGCAGGGCTTCCACTTCCAGTTTCTCTAGTAATTGCTCCAACTAGAGAGCTTGCTCTTCAAATAGAAGAGGATGCTAAATTACTTTCAAGCCACATGAAGGATTTCAAGGTTGCCTGCTTCTATGGTGGAGTTGGCTATCAAAGACAAAATGAGGAGATAAGCTCAGGGCTTTCTCTCTATGTTGGAACTCCTGGACGACTAATTGATTTTGCTCTATCAAGAAAGATTGACTTTAGACAGTTTTCTACTGTTGTTATCGATGAAGCAGATAGAATGTTTGATATGGGCTTCTATCCAGATGTTCAGAGAATGTTCTCTATGATGTGCTCAAAAGAGGACCGTCAAACTCTATTACTTTCTGCTACTCTTTCTACTCGAGTAAGAAACCTTGCTTGGGAATATATGAATGAGCCAGTGGAGCTTGAAAGTCAGCCTGAAGAAATAACTGTAAAAAATATTACTCAAGAGCTTTTTCATGTTTCTAAGGATGAAAAGTTCTATTTACTCTTACAAATCCTAAATAAGATTGCTCCAAAGAGCTGCTTAATATTTACTAATACTAAGGGCCGTGCTGTAGAGGTTGCAAAGCGACTTTCATTAAATGGATATAAATCAAGCTACCTTATGGGTGATATGCCTCAAAGAGAGAGATTAGAGGCTCTTAATAAGATTAAAAGCGGAGAGCTTAAGATATTAGTTGCAACAGATATTGCAGCTAGAGGTCTTCAAATTGATGATCTTGAGTTAGTTGTAAACTACGATATTCCAGAGGACTATGAAGCATATGTACACCGCATAGGAAGAACTGCGAGAGCCGGAAAGAGCGGTAAGGCAATTACACTTGCATGTGAAGAGTATATTTATGGTCTTGAAGCAATAGAGAACTATATCCAGATGAAAATCCCTGTAGTTTGGGCAGATGAGGTAGGACTTTCAGAGGTTGTAGATAAGAGTGCTGGATATAAGCCTTCTAATAGAAAAGTAAATAGTAAGGGACCTAGTAATTCTAAGAAGAGTAATAATAAAGTAGCTCCAAAGAAGCCTGCTAAGGCAAAAGCTAGTGTTAGCTATGAAAATCTTGCTAAGATGACTCCTGAAGAGAGAATGGATTACTATAAAAAGACATTTGGTTCAAAGGAACAGAGTAAGAAAAAAAGTGTTGTTACTCCAATGCCTAAGGTACAGAGTGCTCCTTCTCAAAAGACTACTCAGCCTAAGAAGAGTCTTTTAAGTAAAGTATTATCATTTTTTAGGAGAGAAAAATGAAGCTTTTTAAAAGGTTTATGGCTTACTATATACCATTTTTAAAATTATTCATTTTAGATATAGCAGTTGCTGCCTTTTCCTCTGTTTTATCTATTTTATTTCCAGTATTAACAAGATATTTGTTAAATGAACCAATCCCAAATCGTGATTACAACATGATGATTATCATTTTTGCAATCATGCTAGCTGTTTATATTATTCAAGCAGTAAGTAACTACATCCGTATTCGTTGGGGGCATATCTTGGGCGTAAGAATGGAAAATAAGATGAGAGCTGATTTATTTGCTCATCTTCAAACACTATCCTTCTCCTACTATGATAAGACAAAGACTGGAACAATAATGTCAAGAATTTCAAATGACCTGTTCCAGATTGCAGAGGTTGCCCACCATGGTCCTGAGGATTTATTAATTAGTGTTGCAACTATTATTGGTGCATACATTTTAATGTTTATGATCTCAGTTCCTCTTGCCCTTGTTTCTATGATACCTCTTCCATTTATGCTTTTCTATGGAATCGTATTTGGTCATCGCTTGAAGGAGAAAAAATAGAGCAGTTAGACGTTCAGTTGCAAATATTAATGTTGATGCTGAAAACTCAATTCAAGGTATTAGAGAGGTAAAATCCTTTGCTCAGGAGGATTTCCAAAAGAGTAAATTTGAGAAATCAAATGTAGTACTTAAGGAAACTAGAGAAGCAATGTATAAGCAGATGGCATCATACCATGCTGGAATTGGCTTTATGAGAGATGCTTATTACCTAATTACAGTTGCTGGAGGAGCAATATTAATTGCTTTAGGCTTTGCAGAGGTAACAGATTTACTTACCTTCGTTCTTTATGTATCTGTTGTACTTCCACCTATTGATAGACTTATAAACTTTACAGAGCAGCTTCAGCAGGGTATTGCTTCCTTTGAGCGCTTTACTGAGGTCATGGATATTAAGCCAGAGATCGAGGATAATAAGGATGCAAAGCCGCTTGAGGTCAAGGATGCTACTATTAAATTCTCAGATGTTTCCTTCTCATATGAATCGAGAAGTGGAGAGAAGGTAACTTCACACTTAGATTTAACAATTCCTGGTGGCTCTAGAGTTGCTTTAGTTGGTGAAAGTGGTGCAGGTAAGACTACTATTGTATCACTACTAGCAAGATTCTATGAGCGTGATAAGGGCTCTATTACAATTGATGGTGTTGATATCAAGGATGTAACACAGGAGTCCCTTCATAAGGCAATTGGCTTTGTACAGCAAAGTGTATTCTTGTTTGATGCGTCAATTAGAGAAAATCTTAGATATGGAAAGAGTGATGCAACAGATGAAGAGCTATGGCAGGCATTGAAGGTTGCAAATCTATATGAGTTCGTCCAAAGCCTTCCTGAGGGGTTAGATACCGAGGTTGGTGAAAGAGGTACAAGATTATCTGGTGGCCAAAAGCAAAGATTATCTATTGCTAGAGTATTTTTAAAGAACCCTCCAATATTAATCTTTGATGAAGCAACTAGTAGCCTAGATACAGAGAGTGAAGCATTAATTCAAGATGCCTTTAATAATATTTCAAAGGGTAAGACATCAATTGTTATTGCTCATAGATTATCTACAATTGCAGATTGCGATAAAATCTTTGTTATAGAAAAGGGTAGTGTGAAGGAAGCTGGAACACATCAAGAATTACTTGCCAAGAATGGCGCATATGCAAGATTATATAATGTAAAAAGGGATGTATTATGATTAAATTTATAAAGATTTTAATTGCAGCTATTATTGTTGTTCCATTTTTTATTTTAAGCTATATTCCTCTATTTATTGCATTTTGCTTGAAAAAAGCAGGAAATAAAAATGCATCTGAGCTTGTAATAAATAAAACAGCTCACTTTCTAATTAGAGCTATATTTTTTGTATTAGGTGGTAAGGTTGTAGTTGAAGGCCTTGATAACATTCCTAATAGTGGTAAGCTTTGTTTTATTGGAAACCATACATCCTTATTAGATTGTATTGCTGTAATGTATCCTAAAAAGGTATTCACAGGCTTTATTGGTAAGGTAGAGATTAAGAAAATTCCAATAGTTAATAGTTGGTTTAACGCTTTAAACTCTGTATATATCGATAGAAAGAGTCCACGTGACTCAATTAAAGCAATATTACAGGGCTCTGATAATATTAAAAATGGTAAAGCAATGACTATCTTCCCAGAGGGTACAAGAAGTAAGGATGGAAGTGTACATGAGTTTAAAGCTGGCTCCTTTAAGATGGCAAGCCGTGTTGATGCAATAATCTGTCCTTGTGCTATTAGAGGTACTAGATACCTATTTGAAAATCCATTTACTCTTCTTAGAAAGAAGGTATATATCTCTTTCCTTCCACCAATTGATACCTCCTTAATGGATGAGGAAGAGAAGAAGAATATACATATAATTGTAGAAGAAAGTATTAGAAAGTGTTATGAAAGCCTCCCAGAGGTTAAAAAGATTAAATAATGCTAAAGGTTGATAATCTTTCCTTTTCATATACAGTTTATGAAAGCACCTCTAATAGGGTGCTTTTTGACAATGTATCATTTGAGTGTAGAGAAAATGAAAATATTCTAATCTTAGGACGCCCAGAGAAGGGTAAGTCTACACTTTCAATGATTTTATCTGGCTTAACTCCAAAATATAATGATGGCAATCTAACTGGAAGTGTTACATATGACTCTCTTTCATGTGAGGAAGCACTTGAAAGGATGAATATCTTTTCATTAGTTCCTCAAAATGCAACAGACTTTATTATTACTTCAACTGTAGAAGAGGAGGTAGTTTTCCCTATGCAATCTCTTTGCCTTGATCGTGAAGAGATGAAAAAGAGATTAGATGAGGCTTTAAGCTTTTGGGGACTTAATCGATATCGCAATATCTCCACTTCTGAGCTTAGTGGTGGAGAAAAACGTCGTTTAATGCTTGCTACCTCTGATGTCGTTTACAGTAAGTATAATATATTAGATGAAGCCTTTGATGATTTAGATGTCTCATACCGAAAGAAGCTAAGTGATAGATTAAAGGAGAGAAAAAGAGCAACAGTTGTATTTGCATCTCACTATCTTAATTGCTTTGATAGTGTATTTGATAAAGTATATATCCTTGATGGCACATTAGCTCTTGCTGATAATAGCTCAATTGAAGAGTTTTCTAAAATTGAACATGTTGTATTTGAAAATAAATTATCCTCCGATGAGCTTATAGTAAAAAATTTAACTTTCACACACCCTCATAGATCTGTACTTGAGGAGGAGCCATTTAAAATTAAAGTTGATAATTTCTCTCTTAAAAGAGGTGAAGTAATAACTTTAAGAGGGTTAAATGGAAGTGGTAAATCAACATTTTCATCTATCCTTTGTGGCTTATATGAAAAGGATAGTGGTGAGATAATATATCGGTCAAAAAGCTTAAAGAAGAAGGAGCTATCGAGGATTGTGGGATATATGTTCCAAAATCCTGATTTCCAAATCTTCTTACCAACTGCGTATGATGAATTAGCCTTTGCGCTTGATTATTTAAAGCTATCTAGCAAAGAAAAGGAGAGAAGAGTAACGGAGCTACTAAAGCTATTTAGATTAAATGGGGATGATGTTGCCTCCCTAATGAGCTATGGCGAAAGAAAGAGACTTCAATGTGCGATATACTACTCTCTTAATCGTCCATTTTATATTCTTGATGAGCTTGATAGCGCTCTTGATTACGAGGAATCAATTAGGCTAATTAAGCTACTTTCAGCTAATGGAGCTGGAATATTATTAATTACTCATGATGAAGCGTTTGCTGATGCTATTACAAATCATGGGTACTATATTGAGAATGGTGTGATGTATGCAAATTAATACCTATATTGCAGGCTCCTCCCTATATCATCGATTCGATGTAAGAGCAAAGATAATCTTTACAATATTAATGTGCATTGTGGTTTTCTTTGATATGCCACTTTATGTTCATTATGCGTTAACTTTATTAATAACGTTACTTTCTTTAACTACAGTTAAATTAAAGGTAACATTACATAATATTAAGCTAATGCTACCTGTTACTATCTTTATGGTTTTATTTATGCCTCTTCAGGAAAGAGGTGGAAGTGCACTATTAAGCTATAAGAGCTTTACTATTATTACAACTGAAGGCTTAAATATAGTTCTAGTCTTAATTTCACGTTTCTATTTTATCTCTATGATCTGTACTCTTCTTTTAGAGAGCTCTACAAGTAGAGATATATTATTAGCTCTTAAAAGTTTCCATCTTCCAGATTCTTTCTGTATGGTGCTTTCACTAGCTTTAAGATTTATTCCATCCTTTGCTTCAACCTTTACTAGGATTAAGGATAGTCAACGCTTAAGACTTCCTAATCCTGACGAGGAGGGAGAGAAAAAATCCTTTACAAAGCTAATACCTACATTTACTTCTGCATTGGTTGTTGCACTAAAAAGTATCAACACAACAGCAGCTGCATTGGACCTCAGAGGATATGGAAGGAGTAAAAATAAAGCTGAATTCTATACCCTTGAAGGGGGCAAAAAGTTGTTTACACATTTGGCTATTAGCATTATTATTCCTGCTATATTTTTAATTACCTTGGAGGCTTTACATGGCTAAAGAGAAGAGTAATACAGTTAAAATTGCAACTCTTGCAATTTGTATCGCTGTAGTATGTGTTTTCACTATGGTTATAAAGATTCCTACAGCTCGTGGTTATCTTAATCCTTGCGACGTCGCTATCTGTTTTATCGCTTATACATTAGGTCCAGTTACAGCAGGCTTATCTGCAGGACTAGGAACAGCACTTGCAGATGCCATTGGTGGCTACCCACAGTGGGCTGCTATAAGCTTTATTGTACATGGCTTAGAGGGCTTACTTATGGCTTTAATTATGAGTAAGGAGACAATTACCTTTGCAAGAAAGCTTATTGCTGGTTTAGTTTGTATGGTAGTCGTTGCTGGAGGCTATTGCCTTTTAGCAGGCTTTTTCTTAACAGGCTTCCCAACAGCAATTGCAGAGATCCCTGGAAACCTTATCCAAAGTGGTGTAGGTGTTGTTGCGGGCTTTATCTTAAGTGAGGCTGTTAGAAAGGCTTATCCACCTGTAAAGACAATTTCTTGGTAGTAAATATGGAACAGAAACATGATACAGTAATAGTACTCGATTTTGGCGCTCAATATAGTCAGCTTATCGCAAGAAGAGTTAGAGAGCTTGGAGTATATAGCCAAATCGTACCATTTAATACAAGTGCAGAAGAAATAAAGAAGATAGCTCCTAAGGGGATTATCTTCTCTGGTGGACCTGCATCTGTAAGTCAGGAAGGCTCTCCTCGTCCTGATAAGGAGATCTTTTCACTTGGTATTCCTGTTTTAGGTATTTGTTATGGGTTACAGGTAATGTCTTTAGTATTAGGTGGACATGTAACCTGTCCTGAGAAAAAGGAATATGGAATAGCTAACATAAACATCTTAAGAGAAAGTAAGCTCTTAAAGGGTGTTAGTGATCTATCACAGGTTTGGATGAGTCATGGAGATAGTGTTGATAAAATCCCTGAAGGCTTTGTTACAGTAGCTGATACTCCAAATTGTCCATATACAGTAGTTGAGGATAGTAAAAGAAGCTTCTATGGAGTTCAATTCCACCCAGAGGTAGCTCACTCTCTTGATGGTCAGAAGATGCTTTCAAACTTTGTACTTGATATTTGTAATGCTAAAGCTGACTGGAATATGGGTAATTTCATCAATGAAGCTATCGAGTCAATTAGAAAGGAAGTTGGTGATGGCCAAGTTCTTTGTGGCCTTTCTGGTGGAGTAGATTCCTCAGTTGCAGCAGTACTTATTCATAGAGCTATTGGTGATAAGCTAGTATGCGTATTTGTTAATAACGGTATGCTTAGAAAGAATGAAGCTCAAAATGTTTTAGATTTATTTGGAAAGCATTTTAATATGAGACTTCAATATGCCGATGCTGAGGATGCTTTCTTAAGTGCATTAAAGGGTAAAACAGATCCTGAGGATAAGAGAAAGACTATTGGAAAGCTCTTTGTTGATACCTTCTATAATGAAGCAAGGAAGTGTGGTGATATTACTCACCTTGCACAAGGTACTCTCTATCCAGATATCGTTGAATCGAAATCACCATTTGGTGGCCCTACATCTACAATTAAATCACACCACAATGTTGGTGGTCTTCCAGAGGACTTGAAGTGGAAGCTTTTAGAGCCTTTAAAGGAGCTATTTAAGGATGAAGTTAGAGAGCTTGGAAGAGAATTAGGTCTTCCTGAGGAGCTTGTTGATCGTCATCCATTCCCAGGTCCTGGATTAGGTGTAAGATGTATTGGTGAGGTCACAAAGGAGCGTCTCGATACTCTAAGAGATGTTGATGCTATCTTTATCGATGAGATTAGAAAAGCAGGTCTTTACCATGAAATTTGGCAAGCCTTAGCTGACCTACTACCAGTTAAGAGTGTAGGTGTACAGGGTGATGAGAGAACCTATAGAGAAGTGTGTACTCTTCGTGCTGTAACAAGCCAAGATGCAATGACTGCCGATTGGTATCATCTTCCATATGATGTAATGCAAAGATGTGCATCAAGAATATGTAACGAAGTAAAGGGTGTAAATAGAGTCCTTTATGATATTACCTCAAAGCCACCTGCAACTATTGAGTGGGAATAGTATGAAAATAAAGCCTAACTTATTGTAATATCATGAGTTAGGCTTTTATTTATAATTGTTATTGTACCATTTATGTACCTATAAAGAAATTAGCGTGGTTAAATGGATACTTTTTGACAAATCGAATCAAGTTTTTCTGTAACCTCTTCTTCTTTTTCTTTATAAAGGTGAGAATACGTTCTTAGATTAGTTTCTATATTTTTTATGCCCTAATCTTTCAGAGACTAGCTTTACTGGAGTACCCATATTATTGGAAGGGTTGCATGTGAATGCCCATACACTATAATAAAGACAAATCGGAAAATCCCTAATATTTAAAGGGTTTGCTGGTTTGTCTTTATTCTTTTTCCACGGTTTTTAACCACAAAAAACAGGCTCAAAAGGCGGGCCGGAAAGTGAGGTGTTTCATTAGAACTAAAATCTCTCATCGCTCCAAAATAACAGAACATTGGACTTTGAGGGATATCCGTCGCTTTTTTAGTGGCGGCTTTTCTTATATCTAAACACAATTCAAAGAGGCCATATATGAATAAACGATATTGCGGCGTGAAATTATGAATACCCAAATCATTGCCATCGTCAACCAGAAAGGTGGCGTTGGAAAGACAACAACCTGTACCAATCTCGGCATAGGGCAGGCCCTAACCGGATAAGCTCCCCGTTACCCTCTCCGGCATGGAGGTATCGCTGGTAAACGCCATGAGCCGGGAAACCATTCTGCGGCAGTATCTGGACACGCTGAAACGGGATTATACCCACATTCTAATCGACTGCAAGCCATCTTTAGATATGCTGAAGGTCAATGCTAACCGGGTATTGATTCCCGTCCAGGCCGATTAATCCCAAACTGTAAATTGATGGTATTCTGCTGACCATGGTAGACAGCCGTACCAACTTTGCCAAAGAGATCAGCGCCTTGCTGCGGGATACCTACGGCAGCAAAATCATGGTATTCGCCACAGATATTCCTCATTCCGTTCGGGCCAGTGAGCTGGCCGTGTTCCATAAGCGTTTGAAAAACACGAAGCTGCATTATGCAATCATGTGTTCAAAGGGGGCTTGAGGGACTATCCTCAACAAGCGCCTGGAGGTTATCTGGATAGCCAAAAGCATTGCTTGCCAGTATGTTAGTAAGTCCTATAATAGAAACCACAAAAAATTCCAATTATAAAATAAAAATTCATTTTCGTATAAATTCTATTGTATTTAAAAAGAAAAAAAAGATTATACTAACTATGAAGGAAAACTGACTGTTTGGTTTTTATTTGTCAGGAGGTAGCAAAAATGGATGAGGCCAAGATGGTTCTTTCTTACAATAAACTTTGGAAAATGCTTATTGACCGTAAATTAAAGAAAAAAGATTTACAGAAGATGACTCATCTCAGTTCATCAGTAATTGCCAAAATGGGGCGAGACGAATCGGTTCACTTAGATACGATTGTGAAAATTTGCATTGCTCTTCAATGTAATATTTCAGACATAGTTGAACTCCAAAGAAAGGAGGCGTAACACATGGCCAATTTTACTAAAAAAGCTATTCGGGATTCATTTGTGAAACTATTGAACGAGAAGCCTTTGAGCCAAATTACCATTCGGGATATTGTAGATGACTGCGGCGTGAACCGCAATACCTTTTATTACTATTACCAGGACCTGCCGCAATTGGTGGAAAGTATTGTAAATGCGGATGCGGAGCGGATGATTCGGGAGCATCCAGCGGTAGAATCGCTGGAGGATTGCATCAATGCCGCCCTCAGCTTTGCATTGGAAAACCGGAAAGCGGTTATGCACATTTACCACTCCGTCAACCGGGATATCTACGAGCAGTATCAGTGGCGGGTATGCGAGCATGTGGTCACGATTTATGTGGACGTGATCTTGGCGGGAAGGCAGATTTCTACGGAAGACCGAAAGGTCATCATAGATTACTTAAAATGCGTCTGCTTCGGTATTATCATCGGCTGGCTGGAAACAGGGATGCAGGAAGGAATTCAAACCCGATTCCAACGGATTTACGAATTGAAGCAGGGGGATCTTGAACGTTTGATCGCCCGATGTGAAAAGTAAAAATAAATTTTTCAGACAAAGCGGCCTCTATGCCTAAATTTCAGGCATGGAGGCCTTTTTTGTCCGTATAAAACAGATTCTTTCCCCAATATAATGAGAACACAAACAAAAACATAGAGGACCATGTTATGTATTATTCCAGCGGTAATTACGAAGCCTTTGCCCGTACCAGAAAGCCCGAGGGCGTGGACAACAAAGCATCACTGAGGGGAAGTGTTGCCTCCCCGCTTATATAAGGAGAGATAAAGATGTCATTTACAAATCAACTGAAAAAAGCAACTCTGCGTACTGCTTTTGGCTTCTTGGAGAAAAATCCGGAAGAAAATGCTCTGAAACTGATGTCCTGGGTGGATAAGTTGGCTGGCGATGGCCCCGACAGTTTCCCAGTCCATCGCGCGGCAGTCCGTCAAGTGCTGGAAGACCCGCAGAACAATATGTATCAGCTCGCTATGAGCATCCTGAAGGAGACGGATTCGGAGGTCCTAAAGGCCACCTTTGAAACTTTCTTCCTCAACGCGAATATCATCGGTTGGCCAAAGCAGCAGGAACTGAGGAAGAAATATAACTGCAATATTCCTTGGGCCATTCTGCTTGACCCTACCTCTGCCTGCAACCTGCACTGCACCGGCTGCTGGGCTGCGGAATACGGCAACAAGCTGAACTTGACCTTTGACGAGATTGATTCCATTATCACCCAGGGCAAGGAATTGGGCGTATATATGTACATATATACCGGCGGTGAGCCTCTGGTTCGCAAAAAGGACCTGATCGCCCTATGTGAAAAGCACAGCGACTGCCAGTTCCTTTCCTTCACAAACGCCACATTGATCGACGAAGCTTTTGCAAACGAGATGCTCCGGGTGAAGAATTTTATCCCTGCCATCAGCGTGGAGGGCTTTGAGTCTGCCACCGATGGCCGCCGTGGCAACGGTACCTACCAGAAAGTGATTCAGGCAATGGCAATCCTGAAGGAGAAGCATCTGCCTTTCGGCCTGTCCTGCTGCTACACCAGCCAGAATCTGGATTCTATCAGCTCCTATGAATTTATTGATCAGATGATTCAGTGGGGTGCTCGGTTTGTCTGGTACTTCCACTACATGCCAGTGGGCAATGATGCAGTGCCGGAACTACTGCCTAATCCTGAGCAGCGGGAATTCATGTATCACAGGATCCGGGACATCCGGGCTACCAAGCCGATCTTCGCCATGGACTTCCAGAATGATGGTGAGTATGTATGTTAGAGTCAACAGAAAAGGGCCAGAAATAGTCAAATGAAAAGGGACAATTTAAAAGTAGTCAACTAAAAAGGGACAAAAAAAGTCAGTTAAAAAAGGAAAAAGCATCTTAAGTAATTTTGATATA
>NZ_VUNN01000017.1 GCF_009695635.1 Bullifex porci | reverse complement strand
TGCATTTAAGCTTAAACTCATCTGTGTAAGTCTTCTTGTTTCTACCCATATCTTTTTTACTCCTTTGATATGGTAGCTGTTATTCGAATTATTTTCACCTCCCTGTCTGATTTATGCTCTTAGTATAGAGTTTAATAATTAGAAATGAATTAAATAGTGAAGAAAGAGCTGTAGAAGAATTAGTAAGGGATTCCTTTTGGAATGTTTATAGACCTGGCTGCTTAGAGCACTATGTTTTACATGTTATGAGATCATCTCCTGGATTTTACAAGGAATTAAACTTTGTAATGTATTTAGATGATGTTTTAATTGGCCAAGTAGTATTTCATAAGGCTGAATTAAAATTAAAGGATGGTAGCACAAAAGAGATTGCCACCTTTGGTCCTATTGCAATACATAATGATTATAAAAGAAAAAAATATGGGATGATTCTTTTAGCCTTTGCTTTAAATAAAGCTAAAGAGCAAGGTATTAAGGCTCTCTTAATGGAAGGTAACTATGATTTTTATTCAAAGCTAGGCTTTGAAAGAGCAAAAGACAAAAATATTTTATATTATGGCTCAACAGTAGATTTCTTACTATATAAAGAATTAGAGGAAGGCTATTTAAAGGATTGTGATCAAGCTAATTATATGACTCCAAAGGTATATTATGTTGATGAAAAGGAAGCTGAAGATTTTGATTTAAGCTTTAAGCCAATGGAGAAGAAAAAGCTCGATAGTCAAATATTTAAATAAGATAGAGGGATAATTTAAATATAGCAGTTTTAATAACTTATTTAGTGTTAATTACTTCAATGGGTAACCGATTTTATTTCTTCTTGTTTTTTTTTATAAGATATAACTATAATGAATTAACTATAATCACTCGAGGAGGGTGTATGAGAAAACAATTTTTGTGTGTTTTTACATTAGTATTGTTAACACTATTATTGTTTGTATCATGTAGTGGTTCTTTGACAGACACTCTATTAAAGGTAATGGATGGTACAGACACTAACGTTTATATTAAAACAGGTATCGTTAAGCCAAGCACAGAAGCTGTAGATAAGGTATTAGATGCTCTTGAAACAGAGAAAACACCTGCATCCATTAGTGGTAATGAAGTAACTGTTAATATTGGTGGACAACCGATTTCAGTTGATGTTACTGATACTGGTTTACAAAATTTAATAAATAATGGAGGCGTTCTAGCACCACAGACTGAAGAAAAAAAGGAACAGCTTACAGCAAGCATTAACGAAGCAATTTCATCTCCTACTGCTAAAGATCAATTAGCAAAAGAACTTAGTAAGGCTGTAACTGATGAAGATACTAAAAAAGCTATTCAAGGAACTTATGCATTAGGTTCCGGTGCTTTAACAACTGCAGCTAATACAACAGGAATACCTGAAAATGTTAATAATTTATTAAAAGGCCTTGCTGAAGATTATAAAGAAGCTGCAAATTCAGATAATTTTACTGAGGCAGATAAGGCTCAAGCTCAGTTAATTGTTAATGCTGCTGCTTCTGCTGTAAACGCAGCTAAAGCATTAGAAAATAATTCTACATTATCTGATAAAAAAAAGTTGGAGTTACCAGAAGTAAAAGAGCTATTAAATGATACATTAACTCTTTATAATGCTGCAAAGATTGCTACAGGAAAAGTAGATATTTTAGAATCTGAAAGTATTATTAATGAGTTAATTTCATCTTTTGGAGGAAACAATGGTTAAAAAAGTATTAATTGCTATTCTTGTCATGGCTATTTCCATGTCATCAATTTTTGCTGTAGATTCTATGCTTCCATCAGATGATGTTACATATAACATGGTAACTAATAGATATTCTAAGACTAGTGCTAGAATTCTTTCTATGGGTGGAGCTGGTATAGCTGTAAGATCTAATCAGGATGCGTTATATGTTAACCCTGCATCTCTTGGAGAGAAGGGACTCGTATGGAATGTTCCTAATGTTGCAATTACTCTTTATAATACAAGAGATTTAATAGCTACCGGCATTGTTGATAACTACAAGAATATTAAAGATGATATGGGAAAATATACCGATGCATTAATTAATATCTTGGGTAAAGCAGGTAATAATAAGATTGCAACTACAGATGCTGGTGTTGGAGCTAAATTAGGTAGATTTGCATTTGCAGTTGATACCCAGTTTAATCTTAATACATATACACCATCTACAAGTGTTGTAGATATCGCAGTAGTACCACAGATAGATGTAGTTACTTCACTTGGTTTCGGCTATAGATTCTTTAAAAATAACCCGGTTAATTTTGATTTAGGTATTGCTGCTAGATTAGATCTTAGAGCTTACTATGAAAAGGTTGATGTAAGTACAATCATGGGTGCTGTTAATGATTCTTCTACATTTGTTAAATCTCTTAAGGAAACAACTCCTATCATGATTGGTTACGCAGTTCCTATTGATCTTGGTGCAAACTTAAATGTACCAGGCGGAGTTACCTTCAGTGCAGTATTGAGAAACCTCAATGGTAACTTTAGCTTCTCTCAATATGCAAGCTTAAAGAATGCTAATAACAATGCTAAGGATACAATCAAAAATAACCTAAAGATTGAGTCTCCAATGTCTCTTGATATTGGTTTTGGTTGGAAGCCAAAGTTTGGACTTTCTTGGCTTGCTGATCCTAATATTGCAATTGACTTTGTTGATACTATTGGCTTCTTTAATAGTGCATCACTTAGTAATGTACTTGTTCACCTTAGAGCAGGTATTGAACTTCAGCTCTTAAGTGTATTCGAGCTTAGAGCTGGTCTCAACCAGGGATATGTTTCATTAGGTCTTGGTGTTAACGTAATGAACGTTATCCACCTAGAGGCTTCTTACTATCGCTTAGAGTTTGGTAAGAACGTTGGTGATAAGCCTATTGATGCACTCACAATTAGAGCTAATCTCTTCTGGGAAAGATAATTCTAATTTAATTTCATATAGCCACATCTTTGGATGTGGCTTTTTTTACCTCAATTAATATTGTATATTCATTATATGTTTTCATTAGACACAATAATTAAAGGCTTTATAATTGGTTCAACCATGATGGTCCCTGGTGTATCCGGTGGGTCAATGGCAATGGTATTAGGAATTTATGGTAAATTAATTACTGCTGTTAGTTCCTTTTTTAAGGATATAAAGAATAATTTAAAATTTCTTATTCAGTTTTCTATTTTTGCTTTAATTGGAATTGTATTGTGCGCAAAGCCAATATTAGGAGTAATAGATAGATTTCCTAGAATAGCTATGTTCTTCTTTATTGGACTTGTATTTGGTTCTGTTCCAATGCTTTATAAAAAGGCTCAAATAAAGGAATTTAGTTTCTTGGATTTACTTTATTTTATTATAGGAATTATAGTTGTTTTAAGCTGTCAATTAATTCCAAAGCTAGAGTTTGATCCAGCTGCTCCTTTTACAGCTTCTTTAGCTTTAACACAGTGCTTAATTGGAATTATTGTTGCTGTAGGATTTATTTTACCAGGTATTAGCTTCTCTTATCTATTATTAATATTAGGCTCCTATGAGTTTATTATGAGTGCTATTAGTACATTAAATATTATTGTATTAATTCCATTTGGCCTTGGCTTTTGTATTGGAGTAATTCTATTAACTAAGGTCTTAGATATTTGCATGAGCAAATATCCAGAGGTTACATATTTAATTATCTTAGGCTTTTTAATTGGATCGGTATTCCCAATCTATCCTGGTACACCAATTGGATGGGAAATTCCACTTTCTATAATAGCTTTTATCGTTGGTGCAGTTATTATCTATCAAATATCAAAGAGGGAAGGTGTTAAGGATGCTTCTATGTAAGGATAAGATTTATTTAGCTTTAAATACTGCGCTATCAACTGGGGCTGATTTTGCTGAAGTATTTGTAGAAAGAACCTTAAATAAAACTATTTCTATGATTTCTAGGGGTTCTTCGTCTAATATTGACTCTATAGTTGATAGAACAATTAGTGGTATTGGTATTAGAGCCTATAAGGATTTAAGAAGTGCTTATTCATCAACCTCAGATTTCTCTATTGATGGAATTAAAAGATGTGCAGAGAGTGTTGCGTCATCAATTTCTGATTCATCACGGCTTGTAAGTGATTTTTATCTTACAGAAAGAGTTAATACAAATATTCATAAAATTAAGGTTGTTCCTTCCTCTGTTAGAAATGTCTTTAAGGTTGACTTATTAAAGAGTGCTTTAGCTGCTGCTACAAATAGAGATAGTAAAATTACTCAGGTAATGGGTACCTATTTAGATGTTGATCGAAATATTTTAGTTGCTAACTCTGAAGGGCTATTAACTACAGATAGACAAATAAGAGTCAGAATGAGTGTAAATGCAGTTGCAAGTGATAACGGTGAGTGTCAGACAGGTAGCTGCTCTCCTGGAAGATCTATGGGCCTTGAGCTTTTTGACTCTATTACACCAAGCGATATTGGAAATGAAGCTGCTCGCTCTGCATTAGTAAAGCTTAGCGCACCATATTGCAAAGCAGGAGTATTTCCTGTTGCTATTGAAAATGGTTTTGGTGGTGTTATATTCCATGAATCAACGGGACATAGCTTGGAAGCAAGCTCTGTCGCTTATTCAAATAGTGAGTTTACAGGGAAAATAGGTGAGAAGATAGCTAATGAGAAGGTAACAGCTATTGATGATGGAACTATTGCTAATGCATGGGGCTCTGTAAATATCGATGATGAAGGAACTCCTACCGAGAGAAAGGTACTAATTGAGAATGGAATATTGAAGCGCTATATGGTTGATAGATTCAATGGAAGGAGAATGAATATGCCTTCTAGTGGATCTGCTAGGAGACAGGATTTTTCTTTCTGTCCAACCTCAAGAATGACTAATACCTTTATAGCTGCAGGAAATGATGAGGATGAAGATATTATCTCCTCAATAGAATATGGTATCTATGCTCGTAAGATGGGTGGTGGATCTGTTAATCCTATGACAGGAGCCTTTAATTTTGCAGTTGATGAAGCCTACATGATTGAAAAAGGTAAGATTACATACCCTGTAAGAGGGTGCTCACTAATTGGAAAGGGCTCTGAGGTAATTAAAAATATAGATATGGTAGGAAAGCATCTGTTAACAGGACAGGGTATGTGTGGCTCTTCCTCAGGAAGTATTCCAACAGATGTAGGACAGCCTCTTATTAGAGTAAAGAGTATTACTGTAGGAGGTAGATGATGAATAAGTATCATGAATTGATGATTAATACTTCTAATATCTGTAAGAAAAACAATGTTGATGATTGGGAGCTTATTATTAGTGATAGTGTTAGTGTAAGTGCTAATTCCTTTAAGCATGAGATAATTAAGGAAGCATCTTCTTTTTCATCAGCACTTTCTATTAGAGTTATTAAAAATGGTAAAGAGGGGTGTGCCTCTACTCAGCTATTAGAGAGTAGTGAGCTTGAAAGTCTTATAGAAAGAGCTATTGATAATGCAACTCTTTATGATAAAACAGAAAAGCCTATAATCTTTGATGAAAAAGTAAGCTACAAGGAGATAGAAAAGCTTACAGAGCTTAATTATAATCTTTCTGATATTAAAAAGCTTGCTTTAAAGGCTTTAGAAACACTTTATCAAAAGGATAATAGAGTTATTGATGGAAGTACCTGCTCAGCAGCTTATGGAAAGAGTATTAGATATTTTGCATCCTCTAAGGGCTTAGAGCTCATTCAAAGCAGTGACGATGCATATTTAATGGCAAATTGTAAGGTTAGTGATAATAGCGATATTCAAAATGCATATTCTGTTAAGGAAGGTTTAATTAATAATGCTGATATTACAGATAGCGTTGATAAAGCAATAAAGCAGCTTAATCCTAAAAAGATAGAAAGTGGGAGCTACAATATTATTTTCTCTCCAGATGCTATGAACCAAATACTAGATACCTTCTTTTCTGTTTTTACAGGAAAAAGTAGTGCTTATTCTCTTACCAGATATAAGGATAAAGAGGGTGAAAGAATAGCTTCTGAAAAGATAACTATTATTGACGACCCATTTTATGCTGGGTATAGGATGCAAGCCTCCTTTGATGGTGATGGTCATCCTTGCTATACAAAGAATGTTATAGAAAATGGTGTTTTAAAAACTCTTTTATATAATCTTGAATATGGCTCAAAATGTGGAAAGGCTTCTACAGGTAATGGATATAGAAGTGCAATAAGTGGGGCTTCTGGAATTGCCTCTTATTCATTTTATATTAAGCCAAGTGAATTATCGTTAGAGGAGCTATTTAAAATTTGTAACAACGGAATTTATGTAACTCAAATGAAGGGCTTTCATGCGGGAGCTAATGCTATTACTGGAGATTTCTCTATTGAAAGTGCTGGCTTTAGAATTAGAGATTCAAAGGTATGTGAGCCTATAAATGAATTTACTGTAAGTGGAAACTTTTATAAGCTGTTAGAAAATGTTGTAGAGGTTGCTAATGATTTAGAGTTTGATGTCACATTATCATCTGAGAGATTTGGTACACCTTCTGTATTAGTAAAGGATTTAGCTGTTTCAGGAAAGTGATTATGAAGTATTTATTAGTTATTATTTTATTGCTTAGTTTAGTTTCATGTTCATCAACAAAGCAAAGTGAGAGTGTTAATACAACAACTCTTGCTAATCCATTTGTTGATTGTGTCTCTTTAATTGAAGCTGAAAGGCTTGCAGGATTTTCAATTTCAATTCCAAATAATATAAGTGAGAGAATAACAAATTATAGAGTATTAAATACTACTGATAAGATGATCGAATTACTTTGTGGTGATGAAATTGTAATAAGAAAAGCGAATATCACTGGTGATATTTCAGGTCTTTATTATGATTTTAAGGATAATTTAGAAATTAATATTAATTCTAATAAGGTACAGCTTAGAGGTAATGATGGTATTTATTACTCTGCTATTTGGACTAATAATGGTTTTTCATATTCTCTGTCAATTAAGAGCGGAGAGTCTAAAGAGAATTTTGAGTCTCTGATTGTTCATATTAATTATCTTTGTAAAAATATTGGAAATCTGTATACAAATTTATGATTTGTATCTAGACGAATTAAAATAAATTCATTATATAGGGTGTAAGAATAAAAAAGGAAAGTGTCTTTGGGGAGTTTTAACAATAGCGCTAACTGTTAAAACTATTCGAATCGGACTACAACCTTGTTGTAGATATTGATACATAGGAGAAAAAACTATGAAGAGAACACTTTTAGACATTCTAGTAGATGCAGGAGAGGCTTATCTATCAATGGTAGGTAGTAACTTTAGTAGCTATCCTTATTCTTACGATGAACACAAACATGAGTATGATGATAATACTCCTTCTTCAGTTAATAAGAGTGCAAGCTAATTAATCATTAGAGAGGTAATAACGGATCTTGAGTAATTCAAGATCCTATTTTTTTCTCTAATAAGGGAATTGATTGTCTTTATAACGAGGGGACTTTCCTTGATTATGGGGAAAGGCTTAATCCCTCTATAGTTCGATTCAATGTGCTACTTTGTCATGGTGTGTTGTCATTATAATAGCACGTTTCCCAAGTCAGTCAGTTCTTTATATAGTACACTTGCAAGAGCGCTCTTAATTGCACTGTATTTAGCAGGATCCTCAAATATGCTCATATAAGATTGCTGTGACTCAGTATATCCGTCCTGTGCTGCATCATCAAAGTAACTGGTGAACATGCTATCATTGAACATCTGTAAGTCATTGTTATTCGCAACATTTTTGAATTTCTTGTTCTTTATCAACCTGTCATGGTGATCTTGGATGACAACCTTGTCGCCATCAGTGAATTCTCCTTTGTACTTCTCATTTATATGCTCTAGAATTTCATCTAGAGGCTTCTTCTCATCCTTTCCTTTGAGTCTAAGTTTTGTTTCAGGTGTTATGACTGTCGAACCTTCATTGAGATTGACCTGACCTTCAAAAGTCTTCTTTAGCTGGTAATACTCCAGCTTCAGCTTTCCCTCGAGGTCAATAATCTCAACAGAATCAGAAGGAATTAGCTTAAGAAGATAGGTACAAAAGGCATTTTCCTTTAGGAGCATTTCATCGAAAGTTCTGCATACCTGAGAGATGAAACCATACCAACGCGTAAACTATCTCAGATTGCGGCGGAAGTTATACCGCTTGTCCTCTTCCATGGAATTGTATCTGCTGACGATAGGATTAAGAACGGCAGCTATCTTACCCATCTGTGCATCAGTCCCCTTAGTTTCATTTGCATCAAAGCAGATTGCCGCTAAAGCGATGACGTCATTGTCGCTGTAGATATTGTACCCGCGAAGCTCGTCTTTTACCTTATAGACAAGATCTGCGTTGACCTCTGTTTCAAGCATCATCTCCTGATAAAAAGGCTGGAAGGCATTTTGGATATCTTCAGTGGAGTTTATGAAGTCAAGGACAAATGTGTCGGTCTTTCCTGCACAGGTTCTGTTAAGCCTTGAAAGAGTCTGTACAGCCTTGATTCCCTTGAGCTTCTTATCCACTATCATAGTATGGAGAAGAGGTTCATAAAATCCTGTCTAGAACTTCTCCGCAACCACAAGACTCGTAATGCGAAACTTCACATTACGAGTCGAGAGAACTTGGCGGACTTTGAAATATGAGTGGGTATTTTTAAGAGATTATCATGAATCTTATCAACTACAACAAAGCCTTAATGAATTTGTTTACTATTTTAATTATGAAAGTATTCATCAAAGCTTAGATTATCACGCCCCCAGATGAAGTATATAAACAGGGAACTTTCCCTAATATTAATATAGAAGATAGCTTAATTATTTGGATAATTTTTTAACTAATTGTCTTGACATGTCTCTAGCATATGATTAACTTAGTGGGGGTCGAATCATAAGCTTATTTAGTGCTAAATTAGTAGTAGTATGGAAAGATTAATACTA
Organism: Bullifex porci; assembly: GCF_009695635.1. Classification (GTDB taxonomy): domain Bacteria; phylum Spirochaetota; class Spirochaetia; order Sphaerochaetales; family Sphaerochaetaceae; genus Bullifex; species Bullifex porci. The sequence continues at coordinate 43,899 of NZ_VUNN01000017.1, read as the reverse complement.
AAGCGAATTGTTGTCCTAATGGTCCTGATTGCGGTAACAGGCTCCGTGTGGGCAAAAGTCAGCATTCCGATTGACACAGCAGAAGAACTACCCTTACAGCGGGATAAGGGAAGTGTTATGCTTTCAGTTCAGATACCGTCCTTTTCATACAATTTATCCGGCATAGACTTCTATGCACTCCATAACATGGAAGGGATTATACCTGTAAGATTTTCCGACCCAATACCGGCCACGTCAATGTCGCTTTCTTATTCTCTTTATGACAGGATTTCCTTCGGCGGAGAAATCCGTATCGCAATGGAAAAGTACAAACCAGAGTTCTGTCCCGTACCAGATCGACGTATCGTATACTGTACAGACGTGTTTGCAACGATAGGGGTTCTGTCTCCTGTTCTTCTTTTCTCAGAAGGTGAATGCAGGGCGTTTGTGGAAGGAGCTCTCATGATTGGTGCATCATGGAGGACAAATCTTAGTTGGGCAACCCTTTGTCCTTCCATAGGGGTTTCCGGAAGGTTCCATGTAGGGTGCAGTTTTATCACTTTGGCATTTGGTATTGAAGCGGCTGCAGCACTTGATGTAATCGGTCCTAAGGAAGAAAGAACCCTTATGTTTTCCATAAGGCCCAATATTGCTCTAGTCTGGAGGTGGGCATGAAATTTCGTAAACGCTCCCAAAAGAAGACATACATTCTCCCCACCATCTTCTCCATCATGGTTATGTTGATGGTGCTTGCCTCATGTTCCGTTGAAGGCTCCGTCTACAGGATACAGTACCCGAAGTTTTCATTTCAGCCTTATTCATTTCCATTAGGGGATGAGTCTGCATATGCTGAAGTCACATTCCTTACGTCTTATGATACGGATTTTCCAAAGGTCGTAGAAATCAACGGCAACATCTATTATGTAGCAGTGTTCAACGGCTACAAGGAAAATGTAGACCTCAGCCAGATTACGACAATCAATGTGGACGATTGCATACAGGCTATAAACAGCCATGCCTACGAACATGCAACCAATGTAACCACACTTTCAATCCCAAATGTACTGAGCCTTGGCGAAGCCTCCCTTCCTGAAAATCTGACAACCCTTACGGTCAATGCGGAAGCGATAGATACAGTGGGTACACGTCCCCTCAATATATCGCTGCCCAATCCTGATAAGCTGGAAAGCCTCACGATAACCGGAAAGACAAGATATTCCATTGACCTTTCCTGTATCGGCGGTAAAAACTCTTCCATAAAAGAAATTACGCTGGATGCCGATGTCCCTTGGCCTACGATGCCCCATCCGACAAGAGAAGGAATGAAGTTCATCGGCTGGTTTACATCGGATCCGTCTGTGGATCCGGATGCCGAATACGCAGAGGCCGGAGAAAAACCTTCCACCTATCCGATTACAGTATATCCATATTTTACGCCAGGAATCGATGAACCGGAAACAGAACCTGAAAAACCAACAATCAGTATCCCTGCCCTGAACATCATAAAGATTTACGTATATGGGATGGATAAGGAAGATGTTGTGGTCTCCAAAAATAAAGACGGCAGGTATGTGATTAATATCAGCGCTCCTGATACTTGGTACTGCGAATGGACAAGGAACGGCGACATAGACCTGTCCACAAGTAGCCTGTCCTACATCGTAGACGAAGAAGGTTTTCCTGGACGGCTACAGATAATCGGCTACATCCATAATGGAGATGATCAAGTTGTTGCTGCTGTGCTTTTTGAGCTAAGAGGTTGATGTCACCATCAGGCAATTATCAGAAAAGGGACCCTTTGGGACAAAAAGCAAGATCTGTTTAAGGATGTTAAAATATTAATATGAATGATAATTAAGTCTTCTTTAATCTGTAAATACAGGTGTAATTATTTTAAATGAAAGGAGTAAAAACATGAAGCAAATGAAGAAGTTAATGGTGATGCTGATGGCGACCATGTTGTTGGTCGTGTCATGTGAGGCGCCGGGTTCTTTATTCAAAGATACAGCGGATACGGTCAATGTCGTGTTCCAGAACCTTAAAGCCAGGACGACTACCGTCAGTTCAGGAAGCGTCGACTCCGTACTTATAGAGAACGTCTATTTCCAGTATAAGGCGGAGCACGTGAGCGGCATCACGATCGGACAGACCGAAGGATGGACCAACCTTTCGGAACGCCCCGGCCTTGGATATACCCTGAAGCTGGGCAGAGGCGTATGGAACATATTCCTGCGTGGCTTCGCTACAGCTGAGGCAAGGACTGAGGCGGGGATGGCGGAGACGGAAAACACAAAGGCGATATTAAACGGCAAGCTCGACAATTTCAGCGTAGGAAACGGCTCTACTGTGCTTGCAGTTACCGCGGATGTACCCCTGAAGTTCACAAACAATACGGGAAAGGGGTCCTGTACCGTTAATGTCACATTCGATGAAGCCTATGCAGGCGTCAGCAAGAAGGCTACGGTAAGGCTCCAGAGCGGTAAATTCGACCAGACCGTCACCCTTTCCTTCGATGAGACCGATACGGATGCAAGCAAAGCGGCTGTGTTCACCAACGTCGACAACGGCATCGCAACGATCACCGTCGACTACCTTGATGACGATGGAACGCCTTTCGGTGATGCAGGCACTGCGACGACACTTATCATGACCGACATGCACACTACGACTACGGCAACAATCTCAATGGACGTGGTCAAGTTAACGGTCAACGGAAGCAAGCCGGAAGGAACAGTAGAGGACAACGTCATCTGGAAGGTGTTCAACAGTGTCTTTGACATCTATCCTGATACCGTTGCTGATAACGCAATTGTAGTCGGATATGCGGAGAATGCGCTTGGCGACCAGACTCCGATCACGTATCCGTACACAATCTACACTTCCGCTACACCTGATAGTCAGGGACGGTACAAGGCGTCGGACCTTGGACTGGTACCCATAACTGTAACTACAAGCGCGGACCTGAATACATCCGGTGCGACTGAGGCATGGTGGGGTAAGACAGCAACAGTAGACTATTCCGAAACTGAGAACACGACTCTTGCTTCAGTAAGGCTTGTGGATGGTGTCACGTCAATCGCAAGCGCTGCATTCTGGAACTGTACCGGCCTGACCAGTATTACGATTCCGGAAGGCGTCACGTCAATCGGAACCTCTGCGTTCAGTCACTGTACCGGCCTGACCAGTATCACGATTCCGTCAAGTGTAACGTCAATCGAAAACGGTGCGTTCTTTAGTTGCACCAAATTGACCAGTATAACGATCCCGGCAAGTGTCAAGTCAATCGGAAGCTTCGCGTTCTCTGCTTGCACCAGCCTGACCAGTATCACGATTCCGGCAAGTGTCAAGTCAATCGGAAGCTTCGCGTTCTCTGCTTGCACCAGCCTGACCAGTATCACGATTCCTGAAGGTGTTACTTCAATCGGAAGCTATGCGTTTGCTGATAGTACCAGATTGACCAGTATCACGATTCCTGAAGGTGTTACTTCGATCGAAGACTCTACGTTCTCTGGTTGCACCGGATTGACCAGTATCACGATTCCGGCAAGTGTCACGTCAATCGGAAGCTCTGCGTTCTATAGTTGCGTCGGGCTAACCAACGTCACGATTCCGGAAGGTGTCAAGTCAATCGGAGAGAAAGCGTTCTATGGTTGCACCGGCCTGACCAGTATCACGATTCCGTCAAGTGTCACGGAAATCGGAGGCTCTGCATTCGAAAATTGCAACAGACTTACCAACATCTACGTCAACCAGCCAGAAAGCCCCCTGTTTGCAAATGCATCTGTCTCCTGTACAATCCATTGGAACTCAACGGGACCGGGGTCTATCTGATCCTCTGACCTTCAAACATTTCAGAAGCCACCTTTTTGGGTGGCTTCGCTATTCTGTTTCACGTTAATTTGTAAATCAACATATAAAACGATATAATTATTTAGCCGAAGATGGGAATTGAACCCATGACCACTTCATTACGAGGGAAGTGCTCTACCCCTGAGCTACTACGGCACAACAAAAAAAGAATACTCTAGCATAGATTTTTTGTCAAATTTACATATTATTGTTTTTTGATTATACTAAGTTATATTACAGGAGGAACTCAATGGAAAATAAAGAGAGAGGAGCAATCCTTTCAGGAAGACCAATTTCCGATGAAATTGTGTTATCAATCCCAATGAGATATAATCCTGAACCATCTGTATTAGTTGGTGAGACTATCTGTGAAAATGTTGCAAGCTTTTATAATGATATTCTTCCATTAGAGCTAATGGATTACTATGCAGCTTTACTGACAGCTGGCCCTACCGATGAAGATGATTATTTTGATGAGGAAGAGCTATGATTGTACTTGGAATAGAAACAAGCTGTGATGAATGCTCAGCTGCAGTAGTTAAAGATGGAAGAGAAATCTTAAGCAATGTAATAGCTACTCAAATAGAGCTACATAAACCATATCAGGGAGTTGTTCCTGAATTAGCTTCTAGATTACATACAGAATGGATTAGTCAGGTAGTAAAGGCTGCTATTATGCAAGCTGGGTTAACTAATAAGGACTTAGATGCTGTAGCAGTTACTAATAGACCAGGATTATTGGGCTCATTACTAGTTGGAGTAAACTTTGCTAAGGGCTTTGCTGCTAGCTTAAATATTCCAATTTTAGGTGTTGACCACATTAGAGCACATCTATATGCATCCCAAATAGAAAATCCATTAGAATACCCATATCTTGGTGTATTAGTCTCTGGTGGACATACAGTTATTTGTAAGGTTAATGGATATGATGATGTTGATGTCTTAGGTACTACAATAGATGATGCTATTGGAGAAGCCTTTGATAAGGTTGCTAAGTTCTATGATTTAGGATATCCAGGTGGTGTAGTTATTGATAGATTATCAAAGTCTGGTGATCCTATGGCATTCCTTTTCCCTGGTCCTACCTTGGATAGGGGAGAGCATCCATATGATATGAGCTACTCTGGATTGAAAACTGGTGTTATTAACCAGCTTGATAAATTCAGAAATAATAATGCTCCAGCAACAAAAGAAAATATTGCTGCATCATTTCAGAGAGCTGCAGTTGGTATTTTGATGAAGAGAGTAAAGGCAGCCTTAAAGGATACTGGGTTAAAGAGAGTATCTGCTGGAGGTGGTGTTGCTGCTAACTCATTACTTCGTAGCGAGCTTAAGGAACTAGAGAAGGGTGGTTATACAGTTACATTTCCTTCTCTAAAGCTTTGTACAGATAATGGAGCCATGATAGCAGGTCTTGGATATAGATATTTAAAGGACGGCTGGAAGGATGATGATAAGCTTACAGCTTACTCAAGAGTAGCTGCATTCAAAAAGAGCTATCCTTGATTAATATTCTACTAGATGTATAGTGCCTAGCTCTGATGAGTACCTAGTTGTTCTTTTAGAGCCAGGCATTATTAATTTAGTTATTTCATCTATAGCTTTTGACTCAATTTGTTCAATATGTGTTTTCTTTATTACGTTCCTTCCTGAGAAATAAAGTGTGTTAATTAGGGTTGCAACGTGTTCTTCTTTAATATTATTCATTACTATCTCCTATAAATAATACAAAAATATAAATTGTTTTGTGCAAATTTACATTTTTATTAAAATATGTATTGACTGTTTTTTTGTGATTTAGTAATGTAATCAAGGTCAAATTAATTGGGATGTAGTGTAATGGTAACACTGCAGATTCTGGTTCTGCCTTTGGGGGTTCGAATCCCTCCATCCCAGTAGAGATGGTTCCTTCGTCTAACGGTTAGGACGGGAGATTCTCAGTCTCTAAATAGGGGTTCGATTCCCCTAGGAACTAACTGCAGTATCTTCAAAGATACTGCTTTTTTTTTACTAATCACATATAATACAGCTTATTGCGAGGAAATAAATGATTACAGCTAGTAATATTTCTCTTTCTTACGGAACCCAAGTTCTGTTTAAAGAAGTAAACATCAAGTTCACACCTGGTAACTGTTACGGTATCATCGGTGCAAATGGTGCAGGAAAGTCAACCTTCTTAAAGATTCTTTCTGGAGAAATTGAGCCAGATACTGGTGAGATTATTATTACTCCAGGTGAGAGAATGACTACCCTTAGACAGGATCACTTTGCTTTTAATAAGTTTAGAGTAATTGATACTGTTATCATGGGACACAAGAAGCTTTATTCAGTAATGAAGGAGCGTGATGAAATCTATCAAAAGGAAGATTTCACAGAAGAAGATGGAATTAGAGCTGCAGAGCTAGAGAGTGAGTTTGCTGAGATGGGAGGCTGGGAAGCTGAAAGTGAAGCTGCTCAGATGCTTGATGGTCTTGGAATTGCAACTACTCTTCATGAAAAGCTAATGGAAGAAATCGAAGATAACCTAAAGGTTAGAGTACTTCTTGCTCAAGCTCTCTTTGGTAATCCAGATATTCTATTACTCGATGAGCCTACTAACCACCTTGACCTAGAGTCTATTCACTGGTTAGAGGATTTCTTAGCAGATTTTAACAACACAGTTATTGTAGTCAGCCACGATAGACACTTCTTAAATACTGTTTGTACTCATGTTTGTGATATCGACTTTGGTAAGATTCAGCTATATGTTGGTAACTATGATTTCTGGTATATGTCCTCACAGCTTGCTGCAAAGCAGTTAAAGGATGAGAAGAAGAGAAGAGAAGATAAGATTGCTGAGTTAAAAGAGTTTATTCAGAGATTCAGTAGTAACGTTGCTAAAGCAAAGCAAGCAACAAGTAGAAAGAAGCTTATTGATAAGCTTACCTTAGATGATATCAGACCTTCCTCAAGAAGATTCCCATATGTTGCCTTTAAGCCTAATAGAGAGATTGGTAAGAATTGTCTCGAAATTAAGGATTTAACAAAGACAATCGATGGAGAGTTAGTTCTTAACCACTTAAATTTAACTATTAATCCAGGTGAAAAGGTTGCTTTTGTTGGTCCTAACCACTATGCAAAAACAGTACTTTTCCAAATTCTAGCAGGAGAGATGGAAGCTGATAGCGGTTCCTATAACTGGGGTGTTACAACATCACTTTCATATTTCCCTAAGGATAACTCTAAGATGTTTGATACAGATAGCTCTATTGCTGATTTCTTACAGCAATACTCTACTGAGGATGATGATACCTTTGTTAGATCATTCTTGGGTAGAATGCTCTTTACTGGTGATGAAGCATTAAAGTGCTGTAGAGTACTATCTGGTGGTGAGAAGGTAAGAGTAGTTCTAGCTAAGATGATGCTTGAGGGTGCAAACTGCTTAATCTTCGATGAGCCAACCTCACACCTTGACCTTGAAGCTATTCAGGCTCTTAACGATGGTCTTATTAACTTCAATGGTGTTATCCTATTTAACTCACATGACCACCAGTTTGTTGATTCTATCGCAAATAGAATTATTGAGTTTACACCTACTGGTATCATTGACCGCATGACTAACTTTGATTCATATATCAATGATGCTTCTGTTAACGAAATTCGTGATAAGGCTTATGCTGGTGGTTCACATAAGGTTGTAATGATTTAATGCTAGCAGCTTTAGATATTGGAAATACTAATATTGTTTTAGCCCTTCATGATGGTAATAATTGGATTAACTCATGGAGGGTATATACAGACCAAAGAAAGACTGGAGATGAATACTATGTCATCTTCAAAAGTCTTTTAGAGTCTTCAAATATTGATTTTTCAGCTGTTGATAAAGCAATAGTATCATCGGTTGTTCCAAATCTTACCTTTTCAGCTTCAAAGAATCTAAATCGCTTATTTAATGTTAATCCATTAATAGTTAATCATGATTTAAATACTAATCTTGTTAGAGCTTCAATACCTCAAGAGCTTGGTAGTGATTTACTATGTAATTTAGCATATGCACATCATGTTTATAAAAGTGAAAATGTTATGGTTGTAGACTTTGGAACAGCATTAACCTTTTCTACTGTAAGAAGGGATGGGAGTGTTGTAGGTGTTGCAATTGTTCCAGGATTAATTACCAGTGTAAATGCGCTATTTGGCTCAACAGCTCAGCTTCCTCAGGTAGAGCTTAAAATACCTTCTTCTGCAATTGGAAGAAATAGTGAGGATGCTATTAGAGCTGGAATTATGTATGGGTATGCTGGGCTTGTAAATTCAATGATCGAGCAGGTAGAAAGAGAGCTTGGTGAAAGCTTATTTGTAATAGCTACTGGAGGTCTTTCAAAGACTATAGCGACCTTAATACCAAGAATTAATTACCTAGATAAGTATCATACCTTAAATGGGTTAAAGCTAATTTCTGATTTAAATTAAAAATAAGTCTTCCAAACTATCATGCTTGGAAGACTTAATAATTTTAGAGAGTAAAGGAGCCGTTTTCCATAATTACAACCTCTTTATTATCACTTGTAGTAGCTGTAATTGTTAGGTCACTACTTCCTACCATAAAGTCTGTATGCATCAATGAAGTATTTATCTTTAACTCATGTAGCTCCTCATCTGTTTTAGCACTACTACTTCCACTAATACACTCAGGATATCCTGCTCCTAAGGCTATATGACATGATGCATTTTCATCGATTAATATTGAATTAAAGATTAAATTAGTTTTACTAATTGGTGAATTGTTATCAACTAAAGCAACCTCTCCAATCCTTGAAGCACCTTCATCTATTGCTAAATACTTTTTGATAATCTCTAAGCCTTCCTCAGCTTTAACATCAACAACTCTTCCTTCTTTAAATGTAAATGTAATTGCTTTTGTAGGCTGACCTAATACATTTACAGGTCTAGTTGTTGTAATATATCCATCTGCAGAGTACATATCAGGAGTAGTAAATAGCTCCTCTGTTGGAAGATTAGGGAAGAAGACCTTACCATCATCACAAATTGATGCGCCACCCTCAAAATGAGCATCGCTTGTTAAGCTAATAGTAAAATCTGTAATTGAGGATTTATAGTGTAGCTTTACAATATTTAATGAGTTTAGCTTTTCTCTTCTCTCTTTAACCTTTTTATCAAATTCATCCCAGGCTGAGAGATAATTCTCATTATCAAAGAGTAGTATCTTTCCTAGTACATTAGCTAAATCATCCTCTGTTGCATTTTCACCAAGAAGCTGCTTTGCCCACTTTGGACCAGGGACACAGGATACGCACCAAGCAAGCTCATTTGACATATATCTATCACTTGCGACCTTACCAGCTTTTCTAAAGGACATATTAAGCTTAGCTAGCTTATCGCTATCACCTTGAGTTTGTCCAATTCTATCCTCATTACTATCTAAGCGAACGTTAACGTAGCTATCCTTAGCTCTTTCCATAGCATTGTATCTATAGAAATCTGGAACAAATGACACCTCATCGCTATCTTGAACTAATGTTCTAAAGGAATCTAAATCACCATCATTAATATTAATAATTACATATTTAGCTCCAAGCTCATATGCACGCTTTGCCATAGCCTGTGCATAGCTATAGCAGGAAGGGGAGGTATTAATACAAAGCTTTTCTCCCTTTTTTAAGCACACACCCTTAGTTAATACTAGCTCATTTAATTTATCTGAATAGTTTTTGTTCATATTTCCTCCTAGAATAGTATTATACCATCCTCCATGATATCTATAATCTCACCAAATTCTGTAATACCTTGAATAGATAAATCCTTTGAACCTAATGGAAGCTCTAAACGAACAAAGGAATTATTTATAATTGTTTTATCTATATCCTCATCGCTCTCAGCTTGAAGTGTATCTGGTGTAATTCCTCCTAAGACTAAGGAGGTAGTGCGCATTCTATCAAGCATTGGAATACCAGTTGAAACCTCTAGCTTTGAGGAAGGAGTGTAGCCATCACAAAGTATAAGCTCACTTAAGCATTTACTCTCTTCATCGATGCTTAAATACTTTGTTATATGAGTTGTTCCATCCTCAACCTTAAATGATACTACTTTACCATTTTCAATAGAAACCTCTGCTGAGCTAAATACTCTATCGAAGAGTCTAAATGGGTATGTAGTTATAAATTTACCAGAGCCACTATGCTTTGAAAGTGGAATTATTACTTCCTCGCAAGGTGCTGTAGGGTAGAATAATCTTCCAGATGAAAGCATTGTTGAGGTTGTTGCTAGGTGTAATTCCTGGTTGATATCAAGCTTTAGGTCACAGCTATTACTCTTTAAAATTAGTTGAGTAATATTTGCATTATTTAGCTTTGCGCATCTATTTTTTAATATTTGATGCTGCATTCTTAGTGAATTATCTTCGCTATCAAGCTTTAATATATCGGAAAGTAAAAGCCACAAGGAGTCTGTAGTAGCTCCTGGACCAAAAACAAACTCTGCCCAAGCTGGAGTTGGTACATAGCAAATAGCCCAAGGTACTGCGACTCTTCTTCCTGCGATTACTGGCTCGCTTATAACTCTATACTCTCCAAGCTCCTTAGCACTTAGCTCTTTATTTTCATCATTAAGAGGTGAGAAGCTAGGGAAGGAGGCTAGGTGGAGCATACAAACCTTACCACTTGCCTTTTCCTGAAAGTCTGGTTCTATTTCATCAACAGATTCAACCTTACCGTGATCAATAAAAACAATTTGTACATTTACACCTGTCTTTTCAGCTGCCATATGTGCAAGTAAATGTGCAAAGGCTATTGTTTCTTCATTGGCGTTAATTGTAAGCTTTTCACCACCTTCAATTCTTAATTCTTCATTTAAAATGAATTCTGCATATTTTTGCTCAATGTTATTCATGATTGGTAAAGTATAAGCAAATGAGATTTTTTTTGCCAGTATTGTTGACATTAATCGAGAATTAGAGTATTTTCTTTACTCGTAGCGCGTCTGTTGTATAATGGCTATTACCTCAGCCTTCCAAGCTGAAGATGCGGGTTCGATTCCCGTCGGACGCTTTTTTTTATATCTAAAGGAAGGTCTTATAATATGGGACAGCGTGGTGAACATTTTTCCTCAAAGTGTGTTACTGGAGATAGAACATACTTTTTCAATGTAAAGGAAAATCTATATGGTGACCTCTACTTAAATATTGTAGAGAGCAAGCCAACTGAAAACGGAAAATTCTTAAGACAATCAGTTCTTGTTTATCAAGAGGACATTGGAGAATTTATCAAAGAGATGCAAAAGTCTTTAGATTATTTAAAGCTTCATGCAAAAAAGAGTGTTAAGAGAGGTGACGAAGAGTAAACCTCTCTTTGCTATTTTATGACGTACGCATTTATTTTATCGCTTTTAGCAGGTCTATCAACTGCAATAGGTGGCTTAATGCCTCTATTTCAGAAGAAGGTTTCATCCTCCTTTTTATGCTTTAGCCTTGGTCTTTCTGCAGGTGTAATGGTATATGTATCCTTTATGGAAATTCTACCAGAGAGTATTTCCTTGCTTGAAAACTCCTTTTCTCCAAGAGTATCTGGCATAATAGCTCTAGCGTGCTTTTTCTTAGGAATGTTATTTATTGCTTTAATCGATAAAGCAATTCCAGAAAATGAAAATCCACATGAATTTGGAACAGAATTTTCACTACAAAAGATGGGACTATTCTCAGCTTTAGTTATTGCAATCCATAACTTCCCTGAGGGCTTAGCTACCTTCTTATCTGCGTATGAGGATCCTGCACAGGGTATTTCTATTGCAATCGCTATTGCACTACATAATATTCCTGAAGGTATTACTGTTGCAGCTCCAATTTACCATGCAACTGGAGCAAAGCGTAAAGCCTTTATGATGAGCTTATTCTCAGGACTTGCAGAGCCACTTGGAGCCTTACTTGGTTTCATTTTAATAAAAACTATTTTCCCATCTAGTGTATTATCATATGTATATGCAGCTGTTGCAGGTATAATGATTTATCTGTCATTTGATGAAATCCTACCAACAGCAGAAACCTATGGAAGACACCATCTAGTAATATGGGGTGTTATTCTAGGAATGCTTATAATGGGAATAAGTCTTGCTCTTCTTTAATTTTTACATTCTTTAGATGAAAGGTTTTTCTATGATAAGGCGATAATCCATATTTGATTATCGCCTCTTGATGCTCTTTAGATGGATATCCTTTATTTTTAGAAAATCCATATTGAGGATATTCCTTATCAAGTGATTCCATAAATCTATCTCTAGCAGTTTTAGCTAATATACTTGCAGCCATTATCTCATGAATCTTTGAGTCACCCTTAACAACAGTTTCAATAGCAAGGCTTGAATCCTCAATAAACTTTCTAGGGGAACGATTTCCATCGACCATTAGCTTATCGACATGAATTATTTTATTAACCTCTTTATAGGAGTTTGCCATAGCCTTTAATGCTGCATTTAAAATATTTATTTCATCTATTTCTTCATTAGAAATAAATGAGATTGAAAATGCTACTGCTTTTTCTCTTATTACCTTTTCTGCTTCAATTAATTTATTATGAGATAATTTTTTGCTATCAGCTAAAATTTCAAATGGAAAATCCTTTGGCAAAACTACAGCAGCGGCTGTTACAGGTCCTGCTAAAGGACCTCTACCTGCTTCATCTGTCCCACAAATTGTTAACACCTCATTAAAAGAGAATAATTCTTCCATTTCCATTTCAAAAATGTTAAATTTTATCTCGATAGATAGTCAAGGAGAGCTTTAAATTTGTTTTTAAAATGTCTTGATATTGTAGGCTTTAAAAGCTTTGCAGATAAAACACATATAGATTTTGCCGATGGAATTACTTCGCTCCTTGGACCAAATGGATGTGGAAAATCAAATATCGTTGATTCCATTAAGTGGGTTTTAGGTGAGCAATCAACAAAGACTCTAAGAGCTGGCAGAATGGAGGATGTAATTTTTAATGGAACAGATAAAAGAAAACCACTGCAATATGCAGAGGTTGCTCTTACTATCGATAATAGTGAAAGAAATCTTCCAACAGATCTTACAGAGGTTGAGATCAAAAGACGTGTTTTTAGAAGTGGTGAAAGCGAATACTATATAAATAAAAATAGATGTCTATTAAAAAATATTAGAGAGCTCTTTTTTGATACCGGTGTTGGAAAGAGTGCCTATTCTATCCTAGAACAGGGTAAGATCGACCAAATTCTATCTCAGCGCCCTGAGGATAGAAGATATATTTTTGAAGAGGCTGCAGGTATTTCTCGCTTTAAGATGGAGTGTAATGAGGCTTCAAAGAAGATTGAGAGAACAGATGAGAATATCAACCAAGCAGAGAGCCTGATGAAGGTTGAAAAGAGAAGCTATGAATCGTTAAAGACTCAAGCTGAGAAGGCTAAGAGCTATAATGAATTAGTTAAAAGACAGCTTAGTGTTGATGTTGATATTCACTATTCAAAGCTAAAGACCTATTTAGCTTTGAAGGATATGAGAAGTGAAAGAAATAAAAGCTTAGCAGCACAGGTTGAAGCTCTAAAGTCATCTCTTGAGAGCTTTAGAGTTAATATTGAAGAGGAGCAGGCTAGGATGCAGAGTGAGAGCCAGAAATCTCATTCTCTTCAATATGCAATTAATAGAAATGAAGAGGCTGTAAATAGTCGTAATGATAAAATAGCATTTTTAGAAAGTACCTATCGTGATTATATAAATGCTAAGAAGGAGGCTGAAAATAGAGCAGAGAGTATTAAGTCCTCCCTCGATAGAGATAAAAGTGAATTAGAAAGAATGCAAGCTGAGCTTGATGAAAAGCATCAAATTCTTGAGGAGAGCCAAAGGCAGGTTAAGCGTGCTAATTTAATGCTTTCTGATGACTTAAAGCTAATTGATGATTTCAAAGCTAAGGTTACTGCAGAAGAGAATTTAATTAGTGAAAATGAAGAGAAAATAGAAAAGCTTGGTGCAAGCCTAAAGGAAGTTGTTGATTCTCTAGCTAGTGAGCTTGATAAGATGATGGGCGAGAAGTACTCCTTTAAGCGTCGTAGTAGTGCTGAGAAAAACTTTAATGACAGACTTGATATGATAATTAGAGATTTAAAGGAAAAAGCAGAGCTACAAAAATCTATTTCATCCTTTTCTGATAAAATTATTTCCTTTGAAAATATTATTTCAGCTCTTCAAGAGCTTAAGAATGATTTCTTAAGCTATAAGGATACTATTCCTCCCTTTATTGATTCCTTCTTGTCTCCAGATGGCTTATTAACAAAGAAAAGAGAGATTTCAGAAAAGGAAGCTTTATTAAGAGATGCAAATGTAAGAAGTAGAGAGAAAATAGTCTCCTTTAAGAGTCAAATTGCATCTCTAGAGGTTGAGGTTGATAACCTAAGAGATACTATTAAGAATATGGAAATACAATTAGCCTCTGTAGAGGCTGGTATTTCATCCTTTAAGGCTGTTAAGGATAATTTAGAGAGAAGTATAGATGAAAAGGAGATAAGCTTTGCTGATAGTCAAAGTGCTATTACTATCGCTAATTCTAGAATTGAAGCAACAGCTAACCAGCTAAGGCAGGCAGATAGCGAGAAGGCAGAGCTACTTAATCAAATTATTGAGCTGAAGAAACAGCTAAAGGAGCTTCAGGATGAGATTAATGAACGCTATAGCGCCTTAAGCAGTAAGGAAAAAGAGAAAAACGATACAATAGATAAGATTAACTATCTTAATAATGAAATTGAAAAGAATGAGCTATGGATTAATAACACTCAGGATTTAATTCAAAATCTTTATGCATCATTTTATAATACATATTCTCGTAACCTTAAGGAATTTGAGGATAGAATGGATGCAGAGCTAGGTGAGCAGGTACTTTTAGAAAATGAGCTTGCTGAAATAAAAAAGCAGCTACAAACACTTGGTCCTAACATCAACCATATGGCTGTTGATGAATTTGAGGGTGCTAAGGAAAGATATGAGTTTTTGCAAAAGCAGCTAGATGATATGTATAAGAGTAAGCATGATCTTGAGACTGTCTTAGCTGAGATTGAGACACGCTCTAAGGAGATGTTCCTAAATACATATAAGCAAATTAGTGAAAACTTCCAGGTGATGTTTAGACGTCTATTTGGTGGTGGTAGAGCTGAAATAACACTTCAAGACCCAGAGAATGTATTAACAAGTGGAATAGATATCTTTGCTCAGCCTCCAGGAAAGAAGCTTATTAGCTTAACACTTCTTTCTGGTGGTGAAAGAAGTATGACAGCTGTTGCGCTATTGTTTGCAACCTACATGGTAAAGCCATCTCCATTCTGTATTCTTGATGAGATTGATGCGGCGCTAGATGATAAGAATATTGGATTCTTCCTATCTGTTTTAGAGGATTTCGCAAAGGATAGTCAGTTTATTATTATTACTCACAATAAGCATACAGTTATGGGCTCCGCATCTCTCTTAGGTGTTACTCAGATGGAGGCAGGTGTTTCAACAACTGTAAGCTATAAGCTCGCTAGGATTAAGGGGGAGGCTGTCATATTAAATGAAAATGATAACCAAGTCGATTTTGATAGCGAAGGTAGAAGAACTTAATGGCTAACTCTTATTGACTAAAACACCTCTAAGCTAGTATAAATAAAAAGTTGCAATATAACCAAGGAAAGGTACATGTTTGATAATATAAGCACTAAATTTTCCTCGATAATGAAGAATTTATCGGGTAAAGGTAAGATAACAGAAAAAAACATTCGTGATGCAGTAGAAGATATTAAGATGTCTCTTTTGGATGCCGATGTTAATCTTCGTGTTGTCAGAAAATTTATCAACAGTACTCTAGAAGAAGCTCTAGGTGAGAAGGTTCTTTTATCTGTAGATCCAGGTCAGCAATTTACTAAGATTGTCTATGATAAGATGGTTGCCCTTTTAGGCGATGAGAGTGGACAGGAGTTAAAGCTAAAGGGTAAGGATACAACAAGTGTTATCCTTATGATGGGTTTACAGGGCTCAGGTAAAACTACTACAGCACATAAGCTAGCATTAAAGCTCACAAAAGAGGGCAGAAAGGTAATGCTAGTTGCAGCAGACCTCGTTAGACCTGCTGCTATTACACAGTTACAGGTTCTCGGCGAAAAGGTTGGTGTAAGAGTATTTACTATACCTGGTGAGAAGAACCCTGTTAAGGTTGCTACTGAAGCAGTTAAGACAGCTCGTCATGAGCTATATGATACAGTCATCATCGATACAAGTGGTAGAATGCACCTTGATGATACCTTGATGAAGGAAATTCAAGATATCGCAAAGGCAGTTAACCCAGATGAAACACTATTTGTTGCAGATGCAATGACTGGTCAAAATGCCGTTACCATCGCTAAGGAATTCGAAGAGAAGGTTGGAATTTCTGGTGTTATTCTATCTAAGTTCGATTCTGATACTAGAGGTGGTGCTGCACTATCATTAAAGAGTGTAGTTGGTAAGCCAATTAAGTTTATCGGTACAGGTGAAAAGAGTGAGGATTTAGAAGCATTCCACCCAGATAGAATTGCATCTAGAATCCTTGGAATGGGTGATGTTGTATCTCTCGTTGAAAAGGCTCAGCAGGCATTCGATAAGGATGAGGCTGAACGTCTTGCAAAGAAGATGCAGAAGAACACCTTCGATTTACAGGACTATCTTGATCAGCTAGAAAACATGAATAAGATGGGCTCTGTTGATAAGCTAATTGAGATGATTCCTGGTGCAAAGGGTAATATTAGTGAGGAGGATATCAATCTTAAAGAGGTTGAGGTTGAGAAAGCAATCATTAAGAGTATGACTAAGTTTGAAAGAGCAAACTATAGGATTATTGGCCCATCAAGAAGAAAGAGGATTGCAAAGGGTAGTGGAACTAGCGTTGCCGATGTTAATCGTCTTTTAAAGAAATTTGAAAAGAGTAAGCTTATGATGAAGAAGCTTCTTGGAAATAAGAAATTACAGGCTAGCATGCTTTCTAAAATGGGCATGTGAGTCTATCAAGTAGAATAAGGAGTAAAGCCGTGAGTGTTAGCATGAGACTAAAGCGCTTTGGGTCTAAGAAGAGACCTTACTATCGTGTTGTTGTTATGGACAGCAGAGCTGCAGCAACAAGCAGAACTATTGATGAGATTGGTACATATCATCCAATTGAAGCTGAAGACAGACAGACAACTATCGATGCAGAAAAAGCAGCAGAATGGTTAAAGAAGGGTGCAAACCCATCTGCAACAGTAAAGAAGATTCTTAACGCAAAAGGTATTTCTTGTAACCGTACTGTCCAGGGTTAATATCCGGAGGTTCAGTTATGGAGAAGGAACTTGTTGAATTCGTAGTCAAGAGCCTTGTCGATAACCCTGATGAAGTATTTGTCAACAAAGTTGAAGGAGAGAAATCAACTATCCTTGAACTTCATGTCGCTCAAGATGATGTTGGAAAGGTCATCGGAAAACAAGGTAGAATTGCAAAAGCGATAAGAACTATTCTTTCCGCCAGCGCAACTAAAGATGGCAAACGTGCCGTTTTGGAGATTTTAGACTAATGGAAGAACAGCTACTTGCTACCGCTACTGTAGGAAAAACACATGGTGTTAATGGCTTTATTAAGATTAACTCTCTATCTGGAGAGTATGATCACTTAATGAAGCTGGATTCATGTATCCTAAAGACAAGGGACGGTAAACAGGTAGCTGTTACTATTGAAGACATAGAGGTTCATTCTTCAAATATTCTTTTTAAATTTATAGGTTATGATTCTCCCGAAAAAGCAAGATATTTATCTGGCTCAGTAATGTATATTCCTCGTTCAAAGGCTCCTAAATTAAAAGCTGGTGAGTACTATATTGCTGATTTAATTGGCTTAAGCATTGTATATAACCAGGAAGTCTTAGGTAAAGTAGAATATCTTTCAGATGGTGCTCAGGGCTTATATCTTAATGTCAGAAATGATAAGGGAGAGATAAAAATTGTTCCTAATATCCCTCAATTTGTGTCAAAGCCCGATTTTAACAAAAAAGAGATTGTACTCCTTATTAAGGAATTGATGGACTGATGCATATAGATATCCTCACACTTTTTCCAGACATGATAAAGTCCTTTTTTGAGAATTCTATCATGGCTCGTGCTGTTGAAAAGGGAATAATTACTTATAATATAATTAACTTCAGAGATTTTACTTTTGATAATCATCACACTTGTGATGATGTACCTTATGGTGGCGGAGCTGGTATGGTTTTAAAGCCAGAGCCATTGTATTTAGCTCTAAATAGTATAGATGCAGCTAAATCAAGAGTTATATTTCCAACTCCCTCAGGTAAGCTTTTTAATCAGGAATATGCAAAGCAATTATCTAATGAGGATCGCTTAACATTTATCTGTGGACACTATGAGGGCCTTGATCAAAGAGTAATAGATGAATGGGTTGATGATGAAATTTCTATCGGTGATTACGTTCTAACTAGTGGTGAGACTAGCTCGATCGTAATAATCGATGCAATCTTTAGATTAATCGATGGAGTTATTTCAAAAGAAAGCTTAGAGGATGAGAGTTTTTCATCTCCTTTGCTTGAATATCCTCAGTATACAAGACCTGAAAGGTATTGCAAAAAAAATGTTCCTGAGGTATTATTATCCGGTCATCACGAAAGGATTGCTACCTGGCGTGTTTTCCAAAGGCTCGAAAAAACGATGCTGAGCCGACCGGAAGTGCTGACTAACGCCTCTCTCGACGTGGAAAGCAGAAAAAAATTTATTGAATTGTTAGATAATAAGGGGTTCGGCGAAAATGGACTTAATTAAGGCTATTGAAGCAAAGCAGATTAAGAAGGATGCAGAGAATTTCTCTGTAGGTGACACAATTAAAGTTTTCTTCAAGATTGTTGAAGGAACTACTGAAAGAATTCAGGTTTTTGAAGGTATTGTTATTGCAAAGAACAATACAGGTATTGGTAGATCTTTCGTAGTTAGAAAGATTAGCTATGGTGTAGGCGTAGAAAGAATCTTCCCACTCCACTCACCAAGAATCGATAAGATTGAGGTTGTTAGATGTGGTCGTGTTAGAAGAGCTAAGCTCTATTATATCAGAGGTAAGGTTGGTAAGGCTGCTAAGGTTAAGGAGCTTATCAGAAAAAAGGCTAACTAAGTCTATAACTAATTTTTCTAAGGGTGGCAAATTTGTCACCTTTTTTTTATAATATGGGTATGAAAGCAAAAAATAACTTCCCAAAAAAGGAATTAAAGAAAAAAGAAAAGAAGAAATGTGATGATTCAAAGCTCACAGGGTTTGCTACACTGAATCAGGTGTCAGGGGTTCCTAAGCCACATCCATATAAATCTAAGCTACAAGTTAGCCCAGCTAAGATAATTAAAGAGCCATTAGTTAGCTGTTCTATCTGTGGTGAGACTATTCATAATATTTCTCAAGCTATGATTAATCCTGATGGCTCATTTGTCCATTTTGATTGTGTCCTAGAGGATCTTAAGAAAAATCATAGTGTTCATGAAAACCAAACAATTAGCTACATAGGTAGAGGTACCTTTGCTTTACTTGAAAAGGATGAAAATGGCTCTTGGTCTATTGTCGAAAGATATGTCTATGAGAACCAAGAAAGCTTTGAGAAGATGAAGGCATATGTAGAAGGAACTAAAGTATGACTAGTGCCATGTTTCCTGGATCCTTTGATCCACCAACCTTAGGACATATTAATATAATCGAGCGTAGTGCAAAGCTCTATGATAAGCTCTATGTAGTAGTTGCTGATAACATTGCGAAGAAATGTCTCTTTACAGCAGAGGAGAGAATAAAGCTTATTAAGGACAACTTTATTGGTCTTGATAATATTGAGGTACTATCATACCAAGGGTTAACTGTAGATATTGCTAAGCAATTAAATGTTGATGTTATGATTAGAGGTGTTAGAGCTCTTGCTGATTTTGGCTATGAGTTTGAGCTTGCAATGACTAATAAGCAGCTCCTACCAGGTGTTGAAACTCTTTTCATGCCTACAGACCCTCATTATTTCTTATTGAGAAGCTCAGCTATAAAGGAAATGGCAGCCTTTGGAGCAGATATTTCTAAAATGGTTCCTAAAAATGTTGCTATTGAGCTAAGTAAAAAGGTTGTTAGCAGAAATAATTTTTAATATTTAATTTTAGGGTAAGGATATAGCAAAAACCTCTATATTTTTTGTAAAATATTTATTAAATAGTGGTTGACATTTATCTCTATTTTAGGTTAAATACTAATCGTTGTTTTGACAGCATGGAGAGGTTCCCGAGCGGTCAAAGGGGGCAGACTGTAAATCTGTTGGCTAAGCCTTCGAAGGTCCGAATCCTTCTCTCTCCACTAAAAAGCCTTCCAATATTTGGAAGGTTTTTTTGTGTATACAGGAGATAAAATGGCCTGGTATTCCTCAGGATTAAAATTTACATGTAAGCTTTGTGGTCACTGCTGTTCAGGTGAGCCAGGTTATGTTTTTCTATCTAAGGATGAAATAGAGCATATTTCTTCCTATTTAGGCTTAGCTGAAGAAGAGTTTTTAAATAAGTACACTCGTTTAATTGATAGAGGAACCTACTACGATATCTCACTAAAGGAAAGAGAAGATTACTCCTGTATCTTTTTATCTGATAAGGGGTGTACGATTTATCCTGTAAAGCCATTACAATGCTCCACATATCCTTTCTGGGATTATCTATTAAGTGATAAAGCACTCTTTTATGCAGAAAAGGAAGCCTGTCCTGGAATAGGAGAGGGAGAACTACATAGTGAGAAGGAAATTAGGGAACAATTAGATAAAGCAAAAAAAAGAGATAATTATAGAAAAATTAAAAAATAATTGTTGTAAATTTTCCCAATTAAGATATTGTTAAAATAGTGAGGTTTTTGCTTTGCCGATATATTCTGATAAAACTATAGAAGAGATTAAACGTAAACTATCAATAGTTGATGTTGCAAGCTCTTATACCCAAATATATCAAAAGAGTGGAAAGCCTTGGATTAAATGTCCCTTTCATGGTAATGGGCAAGAAAGAACTCCTTCATGTAAATTAGATATTGAAAGCTCACGTTATTATTGCTTTGGCTGTCATGCGACAGGAACAATGTTTAATTTTGTTATGGAAATGGAGCATTTAACATTTCCAGAGAGTGTTGAGTTTCTTGCAGAAAAGGCTGGAGTTGAGCTAGAGAAGACAGATAAGAAATCATCTAATACTAATAAAGAAAGAGAAGAGAGAGATGCTTTATTTGATCTTTATGACAGATTAACAAAGACCTTCTCCTATATGCTATTAAAAACAGAAAGTGGAAAAAGGGCTCTTGATTACCTAAGAAAGAGAAAGATTTCAGATGAAACTATTTTACGCTTCTCCTTAGGCTATGCTCCTCAGGATCCTAAATGGTTATATGATTTTCTTAAGAGTAAGTCATATAGTGATGAGGCATTAAAAAAGAGTGGATTATTTAGTAGTAATCACTATCCGTATCCACTATTTGCTAATCGTTTAATGTTCCCTGTTAAAAATTGGCAGGGTAAGATTGTAGCCTTTGGTGCTAGAGATCTCTCTTTTAGGGAGAATGCTCCAAAGTATATTAATACACCTGAAACTGTAATATATTCAAAGAAGCACAATCTATATGCGTTTTATGAAGGTCTAGATGTAATAAAAAAGGAAAAGAGTGTAATAGTTTGTGAGGGAAACTTTGATGCAATTTCCTTGCAGCAATCAGGTATAAGAAATGCTGTTGCACCTTTTGGTACTGCATTTACTAGTGAGCAGGCAGATTTAATTTGCAGATATTGCTCTCATGTAGATTTACTCTTCGACTCTGATGGTGCTGGACAGAAGGCCACAGAGAAGGCAATAGTAATGCTTCAGGAAAAGAATATAGAGGTAGGCGTATTAAGAATTGAGGGCGCTAAGGATGCTTCTGAATTACTAGAAACAAAGGGTGAAGAGGCTGTAAAAAACATATTACTTAATAAACAGACAGGATTTAGCTATCTTGTCAATAATGGCTTGAATTTGTATAATATACGGACGCCAAAAGGCAAATCTGATTTCGTATCGTATTTAAAGGACTTTATCAACGCAACTCAAAGCCAGGTTGAGAAGGAAAGCTATGTACAACGAGTTAGTGAGCTTCTTAGCGTTGGTCAAGAACAGATTTACTCTGATCTTAACCGAAACCCAGTGGTTAGAAAGGTATATGAAAATCCAATAAGGGAGGAGCAGGTACATTTTGAGCCACTAAATACAAGTGCTATCTCACTTGATTTGTATTTGATGTTAATCTTTGCAAATCATAGAGAATTATTCTCTGAGTACACTAAGGTTTTAAACTTTGGTGATCTTAAGGATAAGGAAGCACAAATGATCTTTGTAGCGCTTGAAAACATGCGTCGAAGCAATATGGGCACAAGTGATGAGATCTTCTTATCGCTTTTTGCTGACGAGAGAGTCCGCAATGATGTTAATACGTCCTTTGAACTAGAGGAGTTCAGACGTGAGCGACCACAGGTCGTTATAGATGAGATTCTTGATCGTCTTAGCTTAAGAAAGAAGGAAGAGGAGCGTCAATTAATTTCTGCCCAGTTGAAACAGGGTGAGCAGGATGGCATTGCAAATGAGGATCTTAAGACTTTATTAAATGAAAAGTTCTCAATCGAGAAGGAAATTTTAGAGCTTAAGGACCGTCTTTTCAATGACAGAAGGGTAGTAGATAATGAATGAAGAAACAAGGAATCTTTTAATTAAAGAACTCACAAAGAAGAGCATAGAGAGGGGTGGGTATATTCTAAAAAAGGATATAAATGCACTCTTAAAAATGAGTGAGGATGAATTAAATAAGATATCCAATGAAATTGATGATCTCATCGCTGAGCTTAGTGATAATGGAATTGAATATCATGAGGATGAAAGCGAAGTTAATAGTGATGAACCTACAGCTGAAGTATTAGAGGAAGGTGGGGATGATCTAGATGATTCATTCTTAGAAGAGGATCTTGGAGATGAGAACCATGAAGATGAGTATGCTATCCCAGAGCCTAGTGATGCTTCAACTGAAATATCCCACGATGATGACGATGATGAAGACTACGATGAAGAGGAAGATGTTGATAATGATGCACCTACTATTTCATCTTGGTCATCTGAGGATGAGCATGTAGGCTCATCTGAGCAATATGTAGATATCTCACAGATTAGTGATTCACATGACCATGAAAGAAGTCATACTATCTTAGGCTCTGATAAGGGTGAAACAAGTGGTGATGACCCTATTAGATTATATCTTCGTGAGATTGGTAAAGAGAATTTGCTCGATGCAGCTCAGGAAGTAACTCTTTCTAAGCAGATGGAATCTGGAGATGAAGTAATTCGTTCTGTTATTAGAGAGAGTGGTGTACTTATCTCTATGTACACAAAAATCTATCAGCAGATTTCAACAAAAATCGATGAGGATGATGATTCTATCTCTCCTGAAGAGCTTAAGAATTTAATTAGTAAGCAAAAGCACTACTCTTCAAACTATAAGGAAGGTCTTAAGGTCGCTAACAAATATTTAAAGGATTATAACGACCAAATCCAAAAAGCAATTCTTACAGGTGAAGAATTAATTAATGATGAAAGATTCAACAAGAAGAGAGATGAGTTAATGAAGCTATACCTCGGTGGCTTTGAGGTTAAGCTTGATGACGTTGAATTCTTTGATGATGATAATAAAAAGGATTTAGCTAAGTTCCTTGGTGTTGATGTAAAGGACCTTAAGGAATATGAGTTAAATGAATATGTAAAGATTACAAACCCTTATGGCAATAAGATGATTGTCAAGAAGGCAAATATCATCGATAAAAATGAGTCCTCTATTTTTGCTTCTTCAGAGGAGGTAATAGAAGGTGCTGAGGGTGAGGAATTTGTAGAAAACGAAGAAGATGGTATCTCTGCAGCTTTAGAGGTTGATGAAGCATATGAAGAGGCTGTTAAGCAGGTTTCTGAGAACAGTACATATGTTCCTATTTGGTACTATCCTATGGTAATTCAGCAGGAAGAAATTGATGAGCTTACTGAAAAATTTATTCAAGCTGCTGATTTTATTAAAGAATGTACAGATAAAAATAGAATTTTAACTCGTAAGCTTCAAATCGCTAGTGATGGTGATATCGCAAAGGAATTAAGACAGCTTGGACGTGATCTTGCAACAAGAAGTAAGGTTGCTGGAATTGAAGAGCGTCTTGGTCTTAGTGCCGATGAGATTAAGCAGGATATTAAAGAGCTTCAGATAACTGAAAAGAAGCTAAAGCAGATATGCTATGAGTTTGAATCCTTTGATGATCGTTTTGACCCAAATAATCCAACTAAGGAGCTTAGAACTGGTACTCAAAAGATTCTTGATAACGTTAAGACTATCAAGAGTGGTCAGAAGATGATGAAGGATGCTAAGGACCGTCTCATTAAGGCTAACCTTAGACTTGTAGTATCAATTGCTAAAAAATATACCAATAGAGGCTTACACTTCTTTGATCTTGTACAAGAGGGTAATATTGGTCTTATTAAGGCAGTTGAGAAGTTTGAATATAGAAAGGGCTTTAAGTTCTCTACATATGCAACCTGGTGGATTAGACAGGCTATTACTCGTTCTATTTCTGACCAAGCTAGAACAATCCGTGTTCCAGTACACATGATTGAGCAGATTAACAAGGTTGTAAGAGAGTCTAGATCTCTATTACAGTCCTTAGGTAGAGAGCCGACCGATGCAGAAATTGCAGAGCGCCTCGGATGGGATGAAAAGAAGGTTAAGGCTGTTAAGAACGTTTCTCGTGAACCAATTTCTCTTGAAACACCGGTTGGTGAGGAGGAAGATAGCTTACTTTCTGACTTCATCGAGGATAAGGATGTTGAGAACCCAGCTAATCAGACTGCATATGTTCTTTTACAGGAGCAAATTAAAGATGTTCTTACAACTCTACCTGCTCGTGAGCAGGAGGTCCTTCGCATGAGATTTGGTCTTGACGATGGATATCCATTGACACTTGAAGAAGTTGGGTTGTATTTTGATGTTACACGTGAACGTATTCGTCAGATCGAAGCTAAGGCTTTGAGAAGACTACGCCACCCTAAACGAAGTAGAAAATTAAAAGATTACGTTTGATCTTTGAGGAGTGAAATATAATGGCTGATAAAGATTTACAGCAAATCGACAATCTCCTTCTCACATTACAGGATGTGTTAAGGGTAAAATTTGATCTTGAAAAAGAGATTGAATTACTTCCTGAGAATCTAAAGTCTCAAAAGGAAGAGCTTGCAGTAGCAAATCAGAAGTTCTTGGAGCTTAATGATAAGTATCTCAAGGCAAAGGAAGATGCTGCTTCTAATTCTATCCGTTATGATGAAGCATTTCAGACAAGAACAAATGCTGAGAAGATGATGGATTCTATCACTACTCAAAGAGAGTATGAAGCACTTTCCAAGCAGATTGAAGAGGCTAAGATTAAGGAAAATGGTCTTCTTAGAGCTAGAAATGCTTCAACAGCACTTGTTGAACAGCTTAAGACTCAGCTCGATGAGCAGGAAGCTGTTTGTGATGCTATTAAAGCTGATGTAGATGCTAAGAATGCTGAAATTGATAGTATTATCAATGAGAAGAAGCAGCAGATTGCTCAGCTCGAAGAAAAGTGTATTGAGATCAAAGAGCAGGGTATTAGCGATGAGATTTACACAAAGTTCTGTAATATTGTAAAGAACAAGAGTGGTGTAGGTATTGTTGCTATTCATGGCCAGGTATGTCAGGGCTGTCACATGGTATTACCAGTTCAGTTTGTTAACGATGTAAGAATGGGTAATACAACAGAGTATTGTCCTTATTGCTCAAGAATTCTCTACTATGAAGAGAGCGAGGATAGTGATATCGACTATTCAGCAGCATCTTATGGTGATGAGGGTGATGAAGAAGCTCTTGCAGATGTTGTTGATACAGGTGATTTCGACGATCTTCTTTAATTGTTAATTCAATCGGTTAGCTAGGCAGTCGCTTCATTAGGTTGGAGAGGAAAGTCCGGGCTCCTAAGGACAAGATGCTGGGTAACACCCAGATGCAGTAATGCAATAGAAAGTGCAACAGAAAGTATACCGCCTTCGGGTAAGGGTGAAATGGTAGGGTAAGAGCCTACCGCACTTACAGTGATGTAAGTGGCATGGTAAACCTCGTCTGGAGCAAGACCAAGAAGAAAAGTGTCCCGTCCTTGACTATACTTTTCGGGTAGGTTGCTTGAGCCTACAGGTAACTGTAGGCCTGGATAGATGACTGCCGTTATACAGAACCCGGCTTATTGCTAACCGATTATTATTTTTATTTGGAGGTAAGATGTGAAACTTAGAATTATTTCTATACTCATTCTTATCTCTTTTCTTTTATCCTCTTGCTTTAAAAGCTTTGATTACAAAGCTAGCTATGAAGCTGGTAGCTATGACTTAGTAATAGAACATGCAAATGAGGATCTATCTCATAAGCTTAATCAAGATGCAATTTACTATCAATTTATGAGCCACTTTAAGCTTGGTTACATAGATGATTCTTTACCTTCTGCTCGTTTATATGTAGCTTGCTATAATAGTGTTCAGGATCAGAGATTACGTGATGCATTAAGAATATTACTATTTTATTCTAATGATGCAGAAAAATGCTTTGCTGGTCATATAATGAAAAAGTATTATACCTTATCAGAAGCTGAGATGAATGCATACTTTACAGCTCTTATGAGAACTGAGGATTATCAGGAAGCAGATATAATTTATGCTGAAAGTAAAGTAGCTCTTTCAAATAAGGCTAGATGCATGATGCTAATTAATGGCAAAGCCTCATCAGAGCTAATAGTAAGTGAGCTACGTGATTTAGATGAAGCATATGATGAGGATTTTGATTCTATCTTAACTCAAGCGATAAATGTGCTTAATGAAAGAGGTGAGGGTAGCATGCTACTTAATCTTGCTATTAAGCATTATAATTCATCTAATGATGCATTAGCCTTAGCTATTGGTGATATATATTTCTATGAAAATGATTACAGCCTGGCTCGTAGCTATTGGTCTAATGCATATAAAAGCTATCCAGAGGAAGTAAAGCTAAGGCTTACATACCTCTAAGCTTTACTTCATCCCATAATAAATTCATTTCATCGACATGGTCTTTATCAATGGTAATACCACGCTCCTTTGCAAGCTGAAATACTGCCTTAAAGCGATTAGTTATCTTTTCATTAGCTCTTGCAATAGCAAAAGCAGGATTAACATGTACAAATCTAGCTAGGTTAATTACAGCTGAAAATAGATCCCCAATTTCTTCTTCAAGATTATCATTATCCTTATGCTTTAAGGCTAATATAACTTCATCTAGCTCCTCATATACCTTATCAATAACACCATCAACATTTGGCCAATCAAAGCCAACCTTTGAAAGCTTTTTCTGTATCTCGTAGCTTCTCTCTAGAGGTGGAAGAGAGTGAGGTATATGATCTAGCTTAGAAATAGGGTCAGCAGCCTTCTTTTCTACATTTTCTTTAACACTGTAATAGGACTTTAACCCTTCCTCCATATTATGTACTACAACATCAGAAAATACATGTGGGTGCCTTCTAATGAGCTTTTCACATACATCATTTATTGCATCATATGGAGTAAAGTCTTTTTGCTCTTCATGTATACGGAGAATCATCATAGCATTAATAAAAACATCACCAATTTCTTCTCTACAAGATGATACATCATTATTATTAGCACCCTCTAAATACTCATAAGCTTCATCTAATAAGCTTGCAAGAGAATCCTTATTATGAAGTGCTTTATCATATGGACATCCATTTTCACTTCTTAATATTGTTACAATATCATATAGATTCTGAAATGCATCTTTTGTGTTTGTTGCTTTATTAAAATTATAGTTAACCATGTGGTTATTCTAGCCATAGAATAAATGGTAATCAATGGTTTAGGAATATATTAATTATTGTATATTAAACTCTTATATTATATATTTTTGATTTGAAGGGGATATTTATGAAAAAAACAAAATTTTGTTTATTTATTTTTTTGTTACTAATTTTATTTTCTTGTAACAACAATACTAGTACACCTGAAAATATGCAGAAAAGCTATGTACCAATTTTTAAAACTGAGGTAAATAGCAGAGGTTTAATTAATATGGTGCCAGATGGTAATCCATTTACAAATATGAAGGATGCTTCCAATATTATGACTTCTTTACCATTAATGGTTGGTATTTCTGAAGCAGAAGGTTCCTTTGATTCTCTTACTCAAAATCTTTCAAAACAAGATGGAATTGGTGATTTAGGATTTGATATTAAACTTGATAGCGCTAACTCAAAGCTATTATCTGATGGATCTTCTTTCCTAATATACAATGTTTATGAAGATAACCAACAGGTAGGCTTTATTGAATATGTTTATAACCCTGCAACAAAAAGCTTTTCATATAGACAAAGTGTAATGCTTACTATTTGTATGAAGATGGGAACAGAAGTTGTACCTATACTTGTTTCTCCATATACCGTTGAATACACAAATATTCCTCTAACTATTAGCAATGGAATTATCTCATATGTAGTAGGGGAGTATAAAGATAATTCATTTATAGATAATGGAATTGCCGATTTTATAATGCTACAATATGGTATTACAAAAAGTTTAGAATTCCAGAGACAAATCCTTTCTTCTAAATTCGATAATGGAATATATTATTCAGTTTATAGACCTACAAGCTTTATTAAGAAATTAAATACAAAAGAAGCAGAAATTCTAGATATATTAAGTACTAGTACTAATAATACCGTAAGTACTTTACCTATACGTACTACAGATCAAGCTAAAGCTATGAAAATTGATACATTAAATAGTTTTATTAAATATGCTTATAAATCAGGAGAAAAAATTGTAAGTCATAATTATAGTAGCTTTGATGATTTTAATGCAGCATCAATTAAAGAATATAATTTTGAATCAGAAGCAAATATAAACGCTGATTTTGCTGAAAACCCTGTATGCTATGATACCATAAATAAAAAAACAGCTAGTGCAAAGTATATGGATCCTACCTATAGCCCTGCATTTAAATATATTCTTGATAACTATGATAATAATAATATTGTTATACAATCATTACCTGGTCTAACTTTTTCAAATGATGATAACTTTGGTTTTCCTCATTTTGGTTATACTTTGAATAATAATGATGAATCAACAAAGAGAGCTTTTATTAAAAAGCATTTAATGAATTGTGGAATACCAGTAGGTGCTATTACAGAAGACTTCTTAAGTAAATATAAAATAAGTTTACAATAAATTATTATTGATAATAAAAAGATTGAATCTAATAGTAAAATAGATGAGGTAAGTAATCTTGCCTCATCTTCTTTTCTATGGCTGGAAGACCATTTTTTTAATATAGGAAATGCTTAACTTTTGTAAATGTATTTATAACTTCCATTTTCATCCTTCTGAATAATTAAATTAAAAATAATAGGGGAGTTGTAGAGCTTGTAGTTATTAAACATTTAAAAAGTATGTGTTTGAGTTCAATCTTAAAATGAACTTGAAAAATTATATAAGGACCATTTAAATCTGCAATTATTTTATACAGGGGTGATTGTATTAATACCAATAATTATTAATGAAAATAATTTTACCAACCATATTAGCACCTATGTTGTAAAAGAGATTTAAACTTATTTTGCATTACCCCTATATCTCACTATTATAGAATGCTATATCCTGTAATAATACATATCCTAGTTGACAGAATATCGATTATATCTAATTTTTAATAGGGCGTTTTAGACAAAAATTAGTACTACTATAGATATTAGATTAAATTTTCTTCTAAAAATGAGCTTAAATTAATATTTTATTGGGATATCAGCTACACTAAATAGCTCTGTCCAATAATCATTAGAGAAATCTGATGTTGTTGATTTAGTTACGTTAACTGCAGCAAAAATATGAATATAAAATTGATCTGAGCTGTCGCTATTTCTTCTATATTCAAGATTGTCGGATTCAAGGAACTTTTTATTTCCTGTATAGCGATATAATTCTTTTTCATTTGAATTTTTATCGTTAGTTAATAAAATTGTAAACCCATCTTCTTCTTGCTTTAAGGACAAAGTAAACTCAGTACCATATTGATTAAAGGTATAATCAACATTATTAGCTATTGTATATCCTGGTGCATAGATTTCACTATTATATTCCTTTAAAGGATAAAGATATAATTGATTATCATTTTTTGTTATTTCAACAATACCTGAATCTCGCTTAATTGTAACAGGAAGTCCATTAACTCCACCAGTACCTCTATAATCGGTTTTAAACTGGCTTATAAACGAGCTTGCATATGCATCACTACTTTGATTTGTAACTGTATAAAGTAATAATACAGATGGTGAATATTGGTTTATTTGACCATTATAAAAATAGCTAGAATTTATACTATTTGGATTAAATGTTAAAGTAAATTTATTACTTGATTTTCTACTACTTACTATTACAGATGAAGAAAAGTCCTTAATTGAAGGAATACCACAGGATACAAAAAAAAGGAGGATGACGAATAAAGTTAGAAACCTTTTCATATAATCCTCCTTATGAACAATAAACTATAATTAATTATAGTACAATTATTCTTGAAGCAGCAAGCTTTCCATACTCACCGGTTGTACCAAACTCATCTACGAGCTGCTGGTATGTTGCCTTTGCAAGCTCACTATCACCCTTCTCTTCATAGATTCTAGCTACATTGAAAAGAGCCTTCTGGCTTTCAGCAGCATTCTTGCCATATGAATCCCATACCTTGTTGTATAATTCAAGTGCCTTATCCTGGTTACCTGCATTTTCATATGAAGCAGCACCATTAATTAAAGCAAGAGCGCCAAGATATGTATTGTTAGCAGAAACACTTACTTCTTCAAAGATTGAAGCAGCATCTGAATAATTCTTCATATCAAAGCTATATAATCCCTTGAGATATTTAGCCTTAATACCTGGATAACCCTTGCTTGATGAGATAAGAGCGTCAGCATCAGAAACAAATGTATCAGCGGCAGTTTTATACTCATCTGATGTATTATCCATATTAATTAATGCAGAATACTGGCTATCAAGCTTAGCAATAGCAGTAAATTCTTTTTCAGATTTATTTGAATTAACAGTAACAATTATGCCAATAGCAATTACTACAATTAGAACAACTGCAGCTACAATAGCTAAGACCTTACCATTTTTGCTGAAAAACTTTTCAACAGAACCTGCTAATTTCTCTGTTTTTGTGAGTTCAGGTGTATTTTCTTTAGCTTTCATCTTTACCTCATTTAAATAGTTAGGCGGGATATTCCCCCGCCTAGACTTAAGTTAGTCAAAGAGATTAGTTCTCTTTCTTTGCATTGAGCATATCAGCAAGAGAGAAAGTATCTGAATCATCCTGAGAATTTGACATGTACTTAGCCATCTCATTTTCCTGGTTCTTCTTAATCATCTCTTTTACTGAGAGTGAGAGCTTCTGAGTCTGTGGATTGATTTCAACAACCATAGCTGTGATTGAATCACCAACCTTGTAGTTCTCGAGAATCTTATCATCGAATTCCTGATCAGGACCAACAAGATTGAACTTGCTAATAAGACCTTCAATACCACCATCAACCTTTACAAATACACCAAAGTCTGTGATGTTTGAAATTTCACCAGTGATGATAGAATTCTTTGGGTGATTCTTTCTAAGAGCCTGCCATGGGTTACCCTCAAGGTTCTTTACAGAAAGGCGGATTCTTCTGTTTTCTGGTTCAACTCTTGAAACAGCAACATCAATTTCATCACCTTCAGCACAGAACTGGCTCATATTCTTAAGCTTCTTAACCCAAGATACATCATCAATGTGTAAGAAACCATCAATACCTTCTTCAAGGTTTACGAATGCACCACTATTTGTGATCTTTACAACCTTACCCTTTAGAACCTTACCAACTGGGTATCTTTCTTCAATAGTATCCCATGGGTTCTCAGAAAGCTGCTTAAGACCAAGTGAAACTCTCTTCTTATCGAGGTCATAACCAAGAATCTTAGCTTCAACTACATCACCAATGTTTAAAACTTCCTTAGGGTTTGTAATCTTCTTAGTCCATGAGAGCTCTGAAATGTGAGCAAGACCTTCGATACCTGGTTCAATTTCGATGAATACACCAAATGATGTAAGCTTTGTTACTGGAGCTTTTACAACATCACCAACATTATAGCGCTGTTCAAAGTTAGTCCAAGGATCTTCCTGCATGTGCTTGAGAGAAAGGTTAATCTTCTGTGTCTCTGGATCAACATTGATAAGTCTGAGCTGGATAACCTGACCCTTCTTAACAAAATCCTTTGGTCTTGTTACATGGCCCCAAGACATATCGTTGATATGGAGAAGACCATCGAAACCACCGAGATCGATGAAAGCACCAAATGAAGTGAAGCTCTTAACCTCACCCTGAACAACATCACCAATCTGAACAGAACTAAAGAACTTTTCCTTGTTCTCCTTGATGATACCTTCTAGGTACTCTCTTCTTGAAACTACACTCTTAAGCTTTGTGCTTGAGTGGAACTTATCAATGATGAAGTAATCTGTCTTTCCAATTAAGGAATCAGTATCTTCAACTCTTGAAACATCTGCCTTTGATAATGGGCAGAAACCTCTATAATCTGCACCAAGATCGACCTCATAGCCGCCCTTGATTACTTTTAAGAACTTACCAAGGATAGGTGTTCTGTTTTCTGCTGCTTCCTTGAGAGCTTCTGTTCTCTCCTTAGCATCGGCCTTCTTCTTTGATACGATGACCTGACCACCCTTACCTTCCTTGTTAATGATAGCAACATTTACCTTATCACCAACCTTTGGTAATTCGATAAATTCATCAACAGGAATCTTTCCTTCGCTCTTGTAGCCTACATCTACAAATACATAGTCGTTATTTAACTGTACAACAGTTCCGGTTACGATCTGACCGTCTTCAATGCCAGCAAGTGACTTTAGATACTGCTCTTGCAGTAATGACTGCATGTCAGTCATCTGAGTTTCATCTTCCACTTCTTTTGCTCCTATAAAATTACGTTTGTTATGTTAAATCTTTTCCCATAACAGAAACAACTTTCTCACAAACTTGGTCAATGGTCAAGTAAGATGTGTCAATATATATAGCATCTTTTGATATTTTTAACGCACCAACCTCTTTATTTTTATCATTTTCGTCTCTAAGAATAATATCCCTTAGGACTTCCTCGTAGGTTTGTCCCTCTGGATGCTGTTTTATTCTTCTCTCAGCTCTAATTTCAGGAGAGGCATCAAAGTAAAATTTATACTCTGCATTTGGGAAAATTACAGTAGTTGTATCCCTACCCTCTGTAACAATATCCATGTTAGCTGCAACCTCTCTTACTCTAGAAGTAATAATTTCTCTTACTCTAGGATCCGAAGAAACATATGATGCATTTAAATCTACATCAGGACCATGTAGCTTATCCTCTACATCCTTACCATCAATACAAATATTACCATTATTAACACTAATATTTATTTGCTTAGCGCTCTCAAGTACACTCTCTTTATCCTTAGGATCTAAGCCCTTTTGTAGATGAGCATATGTAACAGCTCTATAAAAGGAGCCTGTGTTTAGAAAATAGAAGCCTAATCTCTTTGCTAATAGCTTAGCAATAGTACTTTTACCGCATCCAGCAGGTCCATCAATTGCTACTATCATTGCGCTTTTCCCTCTCTAATCGTTTTTGGTCCTTCTCTCTCTTTAAAGCTGCACCAAATTTCTTTCTTTCAACTAATGTTGTCTTTCCTGCAAGTAAGCCTTCAATTTCCTTCTTACTTAGATCTCTATATTCGCCAGGAACCATATTACCAAGAACAATACAGCCTATCCTAATTCTAGTAAGACCCTTTACTTCATATCCAAGGAATGAAAAGATTTTTCTTATCTCTCTATTTTTTCCCTCAATTAAAGTAACCTTAATATAATCCTTTCTTCTTGGGACAAATTCATAGGATTTAATTCTATAAGGCTTGTCCATATCGATATAAAGCCCCTTAATTGCTTTATTTAAATCCTCAACAGTACACATTCTATCTAGGTGTACAAGATACTCTTTTTCTATTTCCTTAGAAGGATGCATTACCTTGTTTGCAAAATCACCATCATTTGTAAAAAGGATTAAGCCATTTGAATCACGGTCCAAGCGTCCAACATTAAATAGAAGATTTTGATCTCTAATTTGAATTAATTCACGAGCATATTTTGTTTCGTTTGGATCAAAATTAGTACAAACATATCCCTTTGGCTTATTAAGAGCTATATAGTATGTTTTATCTATTACCTCTACAGTTTCAGTATCAACCTGGACAATATCATCCTGGTTAACCTTTACTCCCATTTCTCTTACAGTTTTATTATTTACCATTACACGCCCATCTTTTATGAGCTCTTCACAATATCTTCTGCTTCCACATCCACATTTAGCTAAATAAGCCTGTAGCCTAATAGGATACTCTATAATCATTTATCTTCTCCTTCGCCTTTATCAAATCGCATTCTATCAATATCTGAGAGCTTAGGCAAATCACTTATAGATTGTAGTCCAAATTCAAATAGAAATTTTCTACTTGTTCCATATAAGCATGGGTGTCCTTGAACATCCTTTCTACCAACAATCTTAATATACTCTCTATCTCTTAAAAGTCTAACAATAGTATCTGAGGTAACACCTCTTATATTATCTATTTCCTTACGAGTAATTGGCTGTGAATAAGCTACAATAGAAAGAGTTTCCAATGCAGCACGTGAAAGTCTTTTATCAACCTTTTTTCCATAGGTTTGTCTTAAATCATCATATAAATCACTACAAGGCGCAAAGCAAACACTCTCATCATCATTTTGCTTTAAGAAAATACCATGTCCCTGATTTTGATAAAGCTTATCAAGCTCCTTTAAGGCTTTTTCACAATCCTTTTCACTTAGATTAGACATAGCTGCAAGCTTTTCAATTGTTAAAGCTTCATTTTCAATAAAAAGTATTGCTTCAACTATTCTAGCTTCATGTGAGAGCATCCTCAATCCTCCTCATCTAAGAGATTTTCCTCATCTCCAATATACTCAATTTCTTCTTGAGCCTCTTCTTTCTCTAGCTTTTCTTCTTCCTCAAATTTTTCTTTAGCTTCCTCTGTTAATATAGAGAAATCATCTGCATCCTGAAGATTATGCTCAACAATCTCATCATATGCTTTATCAAATTCATCTGCATCTCTTTGATCAAAATCTAAAGGCCTCTTTGTGATATATATTTCTCCGCAATTAACATCCTGTCTAATTAAAATCATCCTAAATTTACATGATTCCAATATAGCCATGAAGGAACAAATAATGTGAAGAGGATTATTAAAATCCTTTATTAATAGAGATAATGTTATTTCCTCATTACTCTCTAAAAGCTCCTGCATTAATGCAATCTTTTCCTTCACTGTTACCTCCTCATAAACGTTAAATAGCTTATTAGGAGCAATTTGACTGACTAAGGACCTATAGGTATCAAAAAGAGCTTGAAGATCAACTCCCTTAAATAGATCCTCATCCTCAAAAGGAAGAGCAAATAAATTTTCCTTTCTAGGAATGTAGAAGCTATCACTAGTATTTACACCCATTAATAGATCTGTATATTTTTTAAACTTTTGATAATCAAGAAGTCTATCTACAAGCTCTCTTCTAGGGTCCTCATACTCTTCATCAAATTCAACCTCTACAGGAAGAAGCATCCTTGATTTAATGTAAAGTAAATCAGCTGCCATCTTATAGAAGTCAGCTAGGTTACGCAGTGTTGTTTTATGATTTTCAATATACTCTATAAACTGCTCAGTAATTTCAGATATAGGAATATTATAAATATTTATTTCTGCTTTTTGTATTTGATATAAAAGTAAATCAAGCGGGCCTTCAAACTCCTCTGTTTTAAAGACCTGCTTAACCTCACCAAAGTTTTCCTGGCTCTCTAATACCATCACTCTTCTGTAGGAGCTGGAGCGCTCTCTTCTTCATCATGACTAAACATTAGCTTTCTTAGACTTGCTACCAATTCCTCTGTAATTTGAGGATTGTTTGTAAAATAATCTAAGGTCTTATCTCTACCTTGTCCAATTTTCTCACCATTATAGCTAAACCAAGAACCAGATTTCTCAACAAGCTCATATTTTAATGCTGCATCAAGCATAGAGCCAACGTAGGAAATACCTTTACCAAAGAGTAAATCAATTTCACACTTTTTAAATGGAGGTGCAACCTTATTCTTTACAATTTTAACTCTTACACGGTTTCCAACGATTTCATCCTGGCTCTTTCCGATAGATTCAATCTTTCTAACATCCATTCTGACAGATGCATAGAACTTTAATGCATTACCACCTGTAGTTGTTTCTGGGTTACCAAACATTACACCAATCTTCATTCTTAGCTGGTTGATAAAGATGATAGTTGCATTGCTCTTTGCAAGAATACCTGTGAGCTTTCTTAAAGCCTGGCTCATAAGTCTTGCCTGTACACCCATGTGTGAATCACCCATATCACCTTCAATTTCTGCTTGAGGAGTTAGAGCTGCTACAGAGTCAATAACTACAATATCAACTGCACCTGAGCGTACTAGAGATTCTGTAATCTCTAGAGCCTGTTCACCATTGTCTGGTTGGCTTATCCATAAATCATCGATATTTACACCTAAATTCTTTGCATAGGTTGGATCAAGAGCATGCTCAGCATCAATAAATGCAGCTGTTCCGCCACTCTTTTGACACTCAGCAATTGCATGAAGAGCTAAGGTTGTTTTACCTGAGCTTTCTGGTCCATAAATCTCAATGATTCTTCCCTTTGGATACCCACCTACTCCTAAAGCTTCGTCGAGCAGGAGAGATCCAGATGGAATAGCTTCGATATCGAGAGTATTTTTTGCATCTCCCAATCTCATGAGTGAGCCTTTACCAAATTGCTTGTCGATTTGGGCTCTTGCTGCTTCAAGCGCTTCCGCCCTAGCCTTTTTTACATTCTCATTTTTTTCCATAATTTTTTTATCTCCTGCTAATAATACAAAAAAAATTAAAAATTTTTACAAATTATTTAAAAAGATCACGACTATCTAGGACAAAAGTCTCTGGACCATCATTTACGTAAGAAACCATCATGTGTGCACCGAAGACTCCAGTACTTACCTCATATCCTAAATCCTTTAGGTATTGTATAGCTTTTTCGTAGAATAGCTTTGCCTTTTCTCCTGGAGCGGCACTATCTAAGGAAGGTCTATTACCAGCATAAATATTTGTTTCTAGAGTAAATTGGCTTACAAGTAAAATACTACCATTAACGCTCTTTAAATTTAAATTCATTCTCTGATTTTCATCCTTAAAGATGCGCATCTTTAATATTTTATCAAAAAATGGAATTACATCCCTTTCTTCATCATTTTTTGCAACGCCAAAGTAGATAAGCATTCCATCCTTAATTTGGCCAACTACATTATTATCAACTGTGACCCTTGCATCGTGGACAGTTTGAATAACAGCTTTCATTGACATTTCCTAATTAAATCATTCATCTTATTAACAAATTCAGCCTTATCCTCACTTAAAAAGAATGCTGAACCTGTGACAGCTAAATCAGCACCTGCTGTTGCTACATCCTGGACTGTTGATAGATTTACTCCACCATCAACACTTATTAAATATGTGTAATCTTCCTTTTCTCTGATATCTCTAAGCTCTACAACCTTATCTAAGCAGGACTGTATTAGCTTTTGACCACCATAGCCAGGATTAACAGTCATAATAAGAACTAAATCAACCATATCAAGTATTGGTAAAATCATTGATACTGGAGTTGATGGTACAATCGAAACTCCACATTTTATTCCAGCACTTTTAATTTTCTGTAAAACTCTATGAAGGTGGATCGTGCTTTCCTGATGAACAGTAATTATATCACTTCCTGCCTCAATAAAGGCATCTAGCTTATCCTCAGGTCTTTCAACCATTAAATGTACATCGAAGGTAATATTTGTATTTCTTCTTATATCCTTAATCAGCTTTGCGCCAAAGGTTATTTCTGGAACAAAGCTTCCATCCATTACATCTAAATGTAAATACTCAAGACCTAATTCATCTACCTGTGATACTGCTTTTGCAACATTTGAAAAATTGCATGAAAGAATTGAAGGAGCTAATTTCATCATAGCTGATAATTATATACAAAAAAACTTATAACATAAAGGGCTACATTTCTGTAGCCCCGATAACTTATTCAAAAAATACTGCTGTGTCATCTGTTACGATTGCTTCTGTCTGGCTTTCAACACTCACAGTTTCAATTATAAATTCACTCATCCACTCAGCTTGATCAAGCCCTGCCATAAAAGCTGGAAGATTGATGATTACATTTTTCATCTCAAGAGGAATTCTAAGCTTAACCTCTTTAGTCTCTCCGTCAGCTTCAACCTTGAATTTATGAGTTTGATTTACAACTGTAAATACATCTCTATCTCTCTTTGCAAGTCCAAGAGGCTCTTGCTTATCTACAGTAACATCAACCCAGCTAAAGGCCTTATAGGAGCCATAATCCTTATTATCGATATAGATATTATGCTGCTTTCCTATAACATACATCCAAATAGCAACTAGGATAATGATTAAAATAGCAATAAGACGGATATAAAAGGTTTTAGTTGGCTTTTTAAATTGTAGCTTCATTATTTATCCTCCTCTTGCATTAAAGCGAGCTTCTTACCTCTTTCAAGCTTATCTCTCTTCTTCTTTAATTCATAGAGAACTAGTGAGAGTGTAATAACGCCGTAGGAGACAAATACTCTGAAATACTCACCAAGCTGTGCTTCTCCGATAAGGTTCTTTCCTGCATATGGAGATACATAGAACATTAAGTGGAAAAGTATAACACCCAAGAATACGTTTCTAATATTTGCTTTAGATACTGAAGCACCACCAACTAATAGAGCTGCAGCAGAGAACATACCAATTTGGTTATGGCTATTATATGTATTTAAGGTTCCCATGTTCTGAAGATAAATAATCATTCCATATCCAGCTAATACAGTTGAAATGATGATAGATAATATTCTTGTCTCTTCAACCTTAATACCACTATCTCTAGCAACCTCCATATCCTGGCTAACTGCTCTCATATCTTGTCCAAGCTTTGTTTTTCTAAACCAAATAATAAATAAGCAAAGTAATGCAATTACTAAAAAGGTTGCTAAAGGAATACTTACTCCAGCTATCTTTAATGGAATTAAATTATCTAAGCATTTTCTTATTCCAATAAGGTTTACAGTATTTCTAATACCATATCCTCTTGGAAGCAGAATATCTGATTTAATTGGAATAATTACACCCATTAAAAAGAGTACAATTAGCTGGTAAACACCATTGATAAAGAAGCCAATGATGTAGCTAGTTACCATCTCTCTACCCTTTGCCATATTGAGGATTTTTCCACAAATATATCCAAGGAATATTGAAATAGGTGTTGAAATTATAGCAGCAAGAATCATACCTGGAATTCCAACAATTCCCCACTCAGTTATAAATATTAATCCGATTTGGCCTGCCATCGCTCCTAAGGTCATACCGAAGTTAAGACCCATACCAGCCATAATAGGAATTAAAAGTGAGATAACTAAGAAGCTATTTCTTGCAAGTCTAGTCATCATCTCATTAGCTATTGCAGTTGCAGAGAAGCCAGAAAACATTATACCAAAGATACCAATTACAATGAAAATAATTGGTACTAAGTTATCTAATACAAAGGACTTTATATTAGTTTTTTTCATTTTGCACCCTCCGTTTTTCTTGTGAGAGCGTAAAGAATCATACCGTTAGATACTATAATTCTTATTACCTCACTCATATCTGTATGAACAAGTGAGTTCATTACAGATGGTGTCATCGTGACAATACCCTGATAAAGGAGAGTACCGATGATTACATTTGAAATTGTTGCTTTATTTACAGAAGCACCACCAATTAGAATTGCTGATACAGCAGGAAGAGCCATGTAGAATGGTCCCATATATAGCTGTATAAAGCCAAATGCCTGTTGATAAGCTAAAATACCAATAGCACCAAGAACTGTAGACATTATTACAGAAAGTGTTCTTATTGAGTTAACATTTATTCCAGATGCTCTAGCAAAGATTGGGTTTGAGCCAACAGCTGTCATTGCAGTTCCTTTCTTTGTATGTAAGAACGCCCACATTAAGAAAGCAAAGAAAGCAAAGAATAGTAAAGATCCTGTAGGGATTACTAGGTTTCCAATCTTAATCTGTAAGAAGTCACTTAAGATGTGTAAGTAATATCCCTCGGTTGAGATTGTTGTTCTCAATCCAGTACCCTTATAGCCCCAAACCATCTGTGGATTATTATATGGAAGCAGGAGCCACATCATACACATAAAGGATACGATTGCATAACCTACATAGGTAGCAATCATCATCTCACCACCCTTTACCTTGTTTAATAGAACTCCATAAGCCCAACCAAAGATAATTCCAAAGAATGTTGCAATTAATACTGCCATTACAAAGGATAATCCACCAGTGAAGCCTAACTGCATTGAAATTGTACCACCGAGAAGACCGGCTATAATTCCTACTGGTAGACCAAAGTTAAGGCCACATCCAGAGTGAATCATTGGAACCATTGCTAGTACCATAATACTATTCATACCAAAGCGCTGGAGAACATCTGAAATACTTTGTGTAATACTTATTCCTCCAAGTGGTGCAATAATAAATAGCATTATTAAGAACAATGCAATAATTAATCTTGGCCATCCAAAGGAGTCAATGAAGTCATTAATAAATTCCTTTAAGCTTTTACCTTCTGTCTTATTCATTACTTCTCTCCTTCCTTAACCATATCCTTAGCACCTACCATCAAATAACCAAACTCCTCACTTGAGGTATGTGCTGGTAATATTCCTGCAA
The DNA here is from genome assembly GCF_009695635.1 of Bullifex porci. Lineage (GTDB taxonomy): Bacteria > Spirochaetota > Spirochaetia > Sphaerochaetales > Sphaerochaetaceae > Bullifex > Bullifex porci. Next base: position 2,997 of record NZ_VUNN01000017.1, on the reverse strand, counting down.
CCTTACCATCTGTAATGATCGCGATTCTATCACATGTAGTTCTAAGCTCCTCAAGCTCTGATGAAACCATAATAATAGTTGTACCAGCTTCCTGATTGTATTTTTTGAGTGCTTCAAGAACTAGCGCCTTAGCTCCTACGTCAATACCTCTAGTAGGCTCACTTACCATTAAAAGTCTTGGTTCAAGAGCAAAGGCCTTTGCAAGACAAATCTTTTGTTGATTTCCTCCCGATAGCTCCTTAGCCTTTTGCTTTGAGCTAGTACATTTTATTTGAAGCTCATCGATGTATTTTTGAGTAACCTCTTCAATTGCCTTTTGGTCTCTCCACTTAATAAGCCCATTAAAATATTTCTTTAAATATTTATCCTGAGCCTGCATAGCGGTAAAGGAAACGTTCCACTCTAGTGATTCATCTAGTAATAGTCCAACTCCTCTTCTATCCTCAGAAACAAAGGCTAAGCCTTCCTTTAAGCAGAGCTTAGCATCATTTAATTGAATTTCTTTTCCATCAAAGATAACCTTACCGCCTGCTTGATAGAGACCCATAATTCCATTTGGAATACCAAGCTTACCCTGTCCAGCTAAACCACCAATACCAAGTATTTCTCCCTTCTTAACAGAGAGATTTACATCTCTTACAATCTCACCCGGCATGTTAACCCATAGGTGTGAGATATTCATTATTTCTGGAGCATCACTATTCTCTCTCTTATTCTCTGAGATGCCTTTAACCTCACGTCCAACCATTGCCTTTGTAATTTCGCGGACGTTAGTTTTATCCTTCTCGAGCTCGCTAATAATACAGCCATCTCGCATTACAAGAATCTTATCACAAACCTCCATAATCTCACCTAATCGGTGTGTAATGAAGATAATTGAAATTCCTGAATCAGCAAGCTTTCTCATTGTTTTAAGAAGAGTTTCTGCTTCCTTTTCAGTTAAAACAGCTGTTGGTTCGTCTAGGATTAACAATTTCATTTTCTCTCGAGAAAGCTCACGAGAAATCTCTGTAAATTGCTTATGACCTACCGGCATCTCACTAACAACCATTTCAGGAGATAAGTCAACGCCTAGCTTATTAATAGCTTCAACAGCTTTTTTTCTCATTTCCTTTTTATTAAGAGTATTTAACCTCTCTCCAAAAATCTCTGAGGTAACATTGTAATTTACGCTTTCACGATTTAGCTGAATATTCTCTGTTGAACTAAAATCTGGAAGTAAGCTAAATTCCTGGTGAACCATTCCAATACCAGCTGCGAGAGCATCAAAAGGAGTTTCAAAGTGAACCTTCTCTCCATCTAATATAATGTCTCCTTGGTACCCACCTGTTTCAGTGATATCCTTCATTCCAAAAAGAATCTTCATTAATGTACTTTTACCAGCACCATTTTCTCCGACTAGACCCATTATTTGGCCCTTTTCTAGAGTAAAGTTGATGTCTTTTAGTACGACATTACCGAAGAAATCTTTTTTTATCCCTCGTGCTTGAAGGAGCATGGGAGCTTTATTCATATTTTTCTTCCTCTTTATGTGTGGTTTAATGCTCTAAGATAAGTTTTATCCAAGAACATTAAACCGGAGAGAAAATCTCTCCGGATTAGTAAAAAATTACTTAAAAAGCAACTATTTGATTGTGAAATACTTCTCTGGTACTTCTACATCAGCGTTACCCATGAAGCCTCTACCACCCATGATATAAGTATCCTGGTAGATAAGAACAGCATTCTTAGATCTTACGCCTGTTGAAGCATTTGTATAGAATGAACCATTCCAATTAGCACCTGGTGTGAACTTGTTATAAGCCTTCCAAAGGTCGTTAAGATTTGTAGGCTGGCTTTCACCCTTAATACAGTTAATAGCGTGCTGTCCGAGAGCTGCAGACTGTGTATAGCCATATGAGTAAGCCCATGTACCAAATCTGTTAGCACCACCCTTAGCTACGATTGCAGACTCAACCTTGTTGAGGATAGCTGAGAAGTTACCCTGCTCTGCAGTAAGGTCAAGACCAAGAGCACCAGGATATCCCATGAGAGGAGATGGAAGGTCAGCTTCGATGAAGTAACCACCATACTGTAGGAGCTGCTTGAGAAGAGGCTCTGTATGAGCATCGTTTGTACAGAAGAATGCAGCATTTTTACCATACTGGTTAATCCATGCTGGAACCTTCTCAAGAATATACTGCTGAGCACCTGCAACACCTACATCTGATGTTGGGTCTGGAGCTGTCTCAAGAACAAACTTCATGCCAAATTCATCACAAGCTGCCTTCATGATAGCAACACGGCGGCTCATTGTTTCATATGACATATGTCTTGGGAATGAGATATGTACGAATGTATCACATCCAAGCTCATGAGCTGTTCTGATGATGAGATAACCACGTGCAACGAAGTCATTGTTACATACTAAGTCTGCAGTTGTGCTAATTACTGGAATATCCTCATGTGATTCACCAGCAAAGCATAAGATATCAGGTCTCTTCTCCTTAATCTGGCGGAAAGCCTCAGTTGTACCAGGAACTGCCTGGTTAACTACTACAGCCTTCATTAAAGGATCATCTGCAAGACCAACAATTACTGCGATTGTTGTTTCCTGCTCATCCATGAAGTTATCAGGATAAGTAACATGCTGGATAATACCACCATCCTTAACTGCACCATACTCAGCGATAAGAGCCTCAGCACCTCTAAGGTCATCTTCACTCTGTGAAACAGTACCTGTAACGATACCTACATGGAACACATCTGAAGCTGGAGCTGCTTCCTCTTTAGCACCATTAGCAAAAACAAAAGAAACAGCTAGGAGCATTACTAAAAGAGCAACAGAAAGTTTTTTCATTTTTCCTCTCTCCTTACTTTAAATATTTTTTGAAATGATACGAGTATATTTTTTTTTCTTCAATCTTTTTTGGAAATTTTTTTTAAGTATTTTATTCACTAATAAATAATTCCTTGGACTTTATTAAAATAAATAGTCATTTGTTAATATTAATACAT
>NZ_VUNN01000016.1 GCF_009695635.1 Bullifex porci | reverse complement strand
TAAATTTAAATAATTTCCTTTTCTGTATTACTGAAACAGGAGCTGATGTTTCTGCATTCTTCTTCTCTTTGATTGCATCTTGTAGAAACCTTGGTATTAACCCAACTGATTACTTGGCTCATTTGTTCCTGAATTGTAATAGGGTTAAGAATGGAGACAGGGAAGCTTGGAGAGCTTTGCTGCCTGGAAAGTGTAAGCTTGATGATGTTATTGAGCTGAGAAAGCAAATTGCTGAAGCTAAACCTCTTGAAGGAAGAACAGAACCATATGTTCTTAGGGGTCGTAACAATTAAATTGTAATTTAAGCAATTAAATCTTTTATTCATAAGGACAGTTTACTAGGCTGTCCTTTTTAAATATATAAGCGGTGAAATTACGAATACGATAAACAAGACCTGCTTTCATTTAATAATTATCATTTTTATCCTTTAATATTGGTAAATCGAATTGTTTAGTCTTAACAATATTTGATGTATCAACTCCACGTTTTGCGTCCCCCTTATGTATATAGCAATTTGACGTACTCCCACGGGCAAGCCCATGGGAATCTGGCCATGGTAACGACGATTGCACCCCGAAGGGCGTCTTACACCGTCTCTGGCCCGCGAGACCCGTCCGGCCTCGCCTTATAGTCTAGGCGTCCTTCGCCTGTTCCATTCGATTCATGATACGCTTTGCCTCAGCGAGTATGTTCACCGCGGCATTCACGTCCCTGTCGTGATACACACCGCATTCCGGGCAGGTCCACTCACGGACACTGAGGTCTTTGGTGCTCGGCCATACATGTCCGCAGACGGAGCAGGTTTGGGACGACGGGTAGTACCGTCCAATCCTGATGACCCTGGTCCCGTACTTTCGGGCACACCACTCCAATATTTCCACAAACTCCGAAAACGCATAGTCGTGGACCTTGCGTCCCCACATCCTCGCCATACCCTTGATATTAAGGTCTTCTATGGCTATGACACCGTACCTTGAACAGAGTTCATGGCTTAGCTTCCAGAACCAGTCCCTGCGTCTGTTGGCGATATCCTGGTGCCTGCGGTACAGTGCCTTCAGTGCACGCTCGTATCCGTTGCTTCCCATCACCTTACGGCTCAGGGCACGGCTAGCTTTTCGGACTTCGTTTACTCCCTGTCTGAAAAACTCTGGGGACCTAATCATAGTGCCGTCCGACAGCGAAAGGAACATCTTGAGTCCGAAGTCCATGCCGACCTCTCCGCGCCCGTCCCTGGTTTCACGTATGGTGACGGGGCTGTCGGTGGTGACGTAGACGAAAAACTCTCCGAGTATGTTGCGCTTTACCGTTACGGTCTTGATTTTGATCCGCTCCAGGAGTCCGTCATAGGAGTCCCAGTATCTGTAGATGTGTCCGTTTATGCTTATACGTCCGCCAGTAAGGAATCTGTATCCCGCCTGTTTGTAGGTGACGCTTTTGTACTTTTTGACCTTGCGACGTCGCGGTGGCGAACATTTGACTCCCTTCTCCCTGTTAGTGAAAAACAGCCGGTACGCCCTGTATATCCTGTCGGTTATCTCCTGTACCGCCTGACTTCCCACATAACGCCAGTGGTGGTTTTCATCCACGTTGCGAAGACCACGGAGCTGTTTCTGGAGTTCGTATTTATCTAAAAGCTTCCCTGTTTCAGTATAGTGGTCCTGTATGATTGTCAGTGCCGTGTTGTATATGATACCGGCGATATTTATCATATCATTAAGGTATCCGAAGTCATCGCTACCATACAGTTTTACTGTCAGTGTCCGCATGACATCATTATAGCACATTTTATGGCATTACGCATTATCGCCTTTCATCTCTCGGCAAAGGTGCGTGAGCTTTCTCGGCGGTTAATTTGTAACATCCACTACTATATTTTTTACAGCCTCTCCAGGGGATCCACATTCTAGACATCTATCTCTTCTCCCTCAGATAATCAAGTCTCATGAACAATATTGCCAGTATAGAAATTTGCATTTCCCAATGGCTTTGCTGAAAGATGGAAGACAACACACCCATCAGGACAAACTATATCCTTTTCAAAATCATCCTGTCCTCCAATATTCTTTAAGCTCCCACCACTCCTTATTGCTTCCATAATTGGATATACTATCATCATGAGCTTTGGACAAATTCCTTGGTTTTGCTTGTTAACAGGACACCCATAGGTTGAGTGATATTCATCTCCTATCTCTTCACCATTTCTGCAATAGCCCTCTGTTTTATCACCTCTAAGATAGCCCTTAACAGTAATTGCAAATTCATACTCTTCATCAAACCATTTTTTCATATACACACCTTATTTCATCACAAAATTTACAAATTCTTTCTCTTAAATATTCAGGCTCTAATATCTCTGCTTTATCACGAAAGGATAGAAGAAATGGCAAAAAGTAATCTTCATCTGCGAATTTCCCTTTAAATAATACTCTTTTATCTGGAAGTGTAGTTAAATTCTCTCTTCCAAAGCTTTCATATACTCTCCACCTTACAGAGCTATCAAAGATAACACTTACATCTAGAGAAGGATTAAAGTATTCTTGCTCAGCGAAGACTGGCTCTGCAGGCTTTCTATCTATATAGCACTCATCTAACACCTTGATATCATCTATTCTATTAAGCTTAAAAAGCCTCATAGCAGAACGCTCTATAGAATATGCCCACACATACCAATTAGACCAATGAAATACTAAATAGTATGGTTCAACTCTTCTTAATTCATCACTTGTTGGACTTATATATCTAAATGTAACAAGCCTTCGACTTTTTATTGCATCCTTAAAAGTACTAAGCTTTGAAGTTATCTCATCATGAGCCCAAGATGAGAGATCAATTAACATATACTCATTAAGTGTAAGTACATTAGAAGAGCCTTCACTAAGCTTTTCCATTAAGTGACGATTACTACTATTATTACTAATGCTATCAAGGCTTCTTAATCCAGATAATATTGCAGCCATCTCACTATCAGTTAACAGAGTTTTATCAAGCTTAAAGCCCTCTACTATTGAGATACCACCTCCTAGACCTTGCTTTGAAACAATTGGAATTCCAGCCTGAGCTAATGTATCAATATCTCTTTGTATCGTTCGCTTACTTACCTCTAATTTCTTAGAAAGCTCAGATACTGTTATACTTTCCTTTTGAAGTAATATCGATAAAATTGTTAATTGTCTTTCACTCTTCATAGCTCTATTATAGAGCAATAAATATGACAACAGTGTGTCTTATTTATTCATTCTTAAATAGGGATTTAATAAATAAATCAGAATGCCTGTAAGGTCTGCTAAGAACCACCCTATTACAATTGATACCCAAATACCAACTACACCAATAAATGATGATAATATATATGCTAGTACGACTCTAGTTCCTAAGGAAATTATTGTTAATAATAAGCTTATTCCAGGCTTAGATAGAGCTCTAAATAACCCATATAGCAAGAAAAGATAGCCAATACCAATGTAGAAGGAGCCTTCAATTCTTAGGTATCTTACTCCTTCATTTATTATAGTGCTATCACTAACAAATATACTCATTAACTCACTTGATAACAGGTTTAAAATAAGTGCCATTAATAGACAGTAGATAGTTGAAATAGAAAAAGCAACTTTAATTCCTTTCCTTATTCTATCACTTTTCTTTGCACCACTATTTTGCGCAATAAAGGTTGAGAATGCATTACCAAACTCCTGTGAAGGCATATAAGCAAAAGCATCTATCTTTACTGCAATAGCATACGATGCCATTATTACTGCTCCAAAGCTATTAATTAAACCTTGGACTAACAATATTCCTAAGTTCATTACAGACTGCTGTAAGCAGGTTAATAATGAAAAGCTAAACAGATTCTTTAAAACGCTTTTTTTAACTCTTTTAATTCTTATAGCTCCCTTTAGTAGCTTTGAATATTTAAAGGAATAGAGCATAATACCAAGCCCTGCTAAATACTGTGAAATTATAGTTGCAGTTGCTGCTCCAATTACTCCAAGCTTTAGTAGCAAAACAAATATAATATCTAAAAGAATGTTCAAAATAGTAGAAATAGCTAAAAAAATTAAAGGTGTTTTAGACTCTCCTAATGCTCTTAGGAATGAAGAAAAAAAGTTGTATAAGAAAATTGCAGGAATTCCTAAATATATAAATATTAAATAGCTTTTCATAAATGGCCATATAGTCTTAGGTACACTTAAAAAGCTCTCAAGTAAATTTATTGTTAAATAAGACAGTGATGTAATTATTATTGTTAATATAGCAATTAAGAAAAATGCTGCCGCTAAACTGTCCTTAAGGCCATCCTCGTCTCTTTGTCCGAATCTAATAGAAAAGAGCGTTCCACTTCCAATTGAAAGGCCCAAAATTATTGAAGTAATAAATGTCATTAGAGTAAATGAAGAACCAACTGCGGCAAGGGCATTAGGACCTAGTGCATAGCTAACAATTAGAGTATCAGCAATATTATAGCACTGCTGAAGTATATTCCCTAAAATCATTGGTAACGAAAAAACGATTAATGAATAAGCTACATTTCCTCTTGTTAAGTCTCTTTGCATCATAGCTCAGAAAACTCCACGCTATATGTCCCTTTATAGTTTTTGCAGCTTATAGTTACTTTATATTTACCACTTTTTTCTAATCTAACAACGAAGCATGCAGGCAAATTACTTCCCTCATAGGGAATATAAGAAGGATCCGATAAAGAAGCTACCTTTAATCCTATTTTTCCACTTTCCTTTATTGAGCTTACCTTTAATTCGCCCTCTTTACCCTCACTTATATTATACTCTCTATTTTCAATTCCATTATAAATTGTAAGCCCATCCTCAAGCCTTACTGTCATCTCTTTCTCTGTAGAACATGATAGCAATAAGATTAAAATCAAAAAAAATAAAAGAAAGCTTCTTTTTCATCATAGCTCCAATACGCTTAAATCTGATTTATCAAAAATAGGATGCAAGGAATTAGCTTTTTTAAAATTCCAACACCTTATTGCATCACTAAGAGTATATCCCTTACAGGAAGAAAAGAAAGCTTTAATATATGCATTATATTCAAATTGAGGATCAATTTTCTCTTTCACTTTTATTACATCCTTATACGCATTAACAGCATCTAGATATGTTTTACCTGCATTTGCTTTTAACCATTTTTGAAATGAGACCTTAAAGGAAAAACCATTTCCTAGCTTACTCACAAAATACTCTCTATGCTTTTGTGAGCAAACTATATTCTCTTCAATTAGTGTTTCATCTGTGATAACAGTAGGAGTATTACTCTTTACTCTAGTTTTAATAGTTGTAGGCTCACCAGTTTTTAATCTATAAATTAAATCTTCCTTACTGCCACTAACTGGTAGACCTAAAGCCCTACACTCTTTCTTTAGCTCTTCTTTAGTTTTATACATAAGCCTCTTCAATTTATCGTTAAATATTATCGATTGTTAATTATATTTTCAAAAGAGAATACTACCTTAATAAATCATTTAATATGATAATTGTAGCATCAATATAATAGATCTTCTTTGCTAGAGGAAAGTTAATAATATTAATGATTAACTTAAAAAAGCATGTAGCAAGGCTTTCTCTTGCTATCATGCTTATTAAGATAACTTAATTAAAGCTTATACCCTAAGGTTTCTGCGATAGATAAGAACTCTTCTTTAGGTAATTTTGAGTTCTCAATTGCACAGTCTAAGGTAATAGTGCCTTTTTTAACTAAGTCTAATAAAGCTTCAGCCCTGCCTGTTTTAAAGGATTTTGCAACATACTCACGCATTGCTTCACAAACTTCGTCTTCACCAATTTCACTTGTCTTATAATACATAGTACACTCCTTAATTACATCGTCTTTCATTGTCTTATAATCACTTGATATAAGGCTTTGCATTAAATTGTCTAATTCTTTTCTGCCTTTATTCTTTGCATTTATATAAATTATACGGCTCCCATCATCAAGTGACAACTTCGATTGGTCATCATATCTCTTAAATTCATATAACTGCTTACCTTTATCAAAGATATCATCCTCCATTAAGAATATAACAATTTGGTCTTTTATTTTGTTATAGTCCTTTTCTCCAGCTTCCAAAGTATATTTAACATCTATTGCTGATGATATATACCTTGCTCGCTTTCTCAAATTACCCGTGTTAGTTGCTTGTACCTCTATGTTATATAAATTACCCTCACTATCAACTGCAAGACAGTCTAGTATGACAGAGTGACTATCTTTAAAGAGGTGAATATCATCTTGAGTATTTACACTTAAGATTTTTATATCATCTCTATTTAAAGATAATCTGACGATATGCTCTACAAGAATAATATTACCCTTAGCCATTGTTCGAAATAAGGTGTCATCAATTGGCCTTAATTCCTTCACAATTTCCCTTTCTTCTTTTGTATATTTTGTTCTTATTATCAAAATATTTATCCTTTTTGAAAATGTAGTATTTGGCGAGAAAGTATAACGAGAATTTACTCTCTCTTTTTTTATTACCTCCTACTAGTAATACAAAAAAACTTTTAAATTTTCGTAAATTTGAGAATCTAACAGCTAAAAGACACCATAAGATAGTGTTTCTACTGCTATTACCTAAAAAAAATAGTTCTACTAACCTTAAAGGAAAGTAGAACTTTAGTTATTTTCTTTGATCTATATTTTAATATTCAAATTCTATTACCTGTTTTGAAATATCAACATGAGCAGTAACACCAAAAGGTATTATGCATCTTGGAGTTGAGTGCCCAACATTTATATTTGCAGCTATTGAAAGATTCTTATTACCAACCTCGCTCTTTAGAATCTCGAAATACTCATCTTCATATGTTCTATCCATTGGCTGACCAATTAATAAACCATTTATAACATCAAAAATTCCATAATTACTTAAGGCTTTAATCATATCACGATATTTTTTAGCAGAAGCCTTCTCCTCACTACTCTCTAGTAATAAAATCTTACCCTTCCATTCATCAAGAGATGGGAAAAGAGAGTATTTTTTACATAGCTCAGGTGAGTCCTTATATCTTGTACCATCAAAGATATCGTAAATAGTATCGATACAGCCTCCTAAAATCTTACCTGAGAATATAGAAGAGCCTTGAAGGAGTATGAAGCCTTCATTACTATGCTCTTTCATAGTAGTACCTATAGCATTAGCACTGAAGTCCTCTCTTGAATCATACCAAATGGAGGAAGGAACTATTTTATCTATCTTTCCAGTTGTTATTAGCTTATTAAAATAGTTTTTTGAGTAAGGTAGCATGCTACTTGATAACTCACATACATCTGATAAAAAAGCTTGTCCATAGAAGGTTCTTAAGCCAACTTTGTTGAGCATCAAATGGTTTATAGTGGAGTCAGAAAACCCTAGAAAGATTTTTTCTGAGACAGCATTTTTTAATTCATCATTTTCAAATAGATAAGGCAGTAAGCGATATGTATCATCACCTCCTATAGCACATAAGATCATATCAATAGAAGGATCCTTAAATGCCTGTAGTAAATCTTTAGCCCTCTCTTCAGGGTGGTTATCTAGATACTCAAGTCCCTTTAAAGCGTTAGGCATAAAGCAAAGATCTACACCTAATTCTTTTATTCTCTTTTTTCCAAGCTCTAATTCATGTGCTACAAAGGCTTCACCCAATATACCTTTTGAAAGGCTGACTATAGCAATTTTATTAACTCTATTCATAATTATAAATCGAGCTCCATTATGAACTCATCCCCCTTATCTTCAAATACTCTATAGCCAAGCTTCTTATATAGTCCTACTGCTCTATTAGCTTTTTGACATGAAAGAGAAAGTCTTTTATAACCCATTTTTCTATAAATGGTAGCAATTTCTTCCATTAAGCTTGTACCAATACCGAGACCTCTAAAGCCCTCCTTAATTGAGATACAAAGTGATGGAGTGAAATTATCTATGTGCCCATAGTCATTCATAATTCTTCCCCACACAGCACCAACTAATTTGCCCTCATTATCTGCTACAAGACAAACATCACTACTCTCTGAACCAAAATTCTTAAGGTACACTTGTAGCTCAGCTTTATAGATAATATCAAAAGGAAAGGGCTCTGCTCCTTCACTCACAAATAAAGCATCATAGAGGAAGCCTTCCATTTGCTTTAACTCATTTTCTTTTATTGGTCTTATTATCATTTTTTCTCTTTAGCACTTAGCTCTTTCGCAACAAATTTAATAATATGAACAGAGTCACACATACTATCTGTTATTTCAAAGTGCTTTCCACTTTGGTTTTCCATAATTAGCTCTAGCGCTATTCTTTTTTCATTTAAATCCTCAACCAAAGCTACCTCTCCCTTAGCAAAGATAGATGAAAAGGTTGATGTATATGCACATGCATTTTCACTTTCCTGGAGGACAACATTGCTCTCAAGAGTAATTGCAGCATTACTATTATTTTTTATTAAATCTATCTTATGACCTTCCTTTGCACTATGCATATAAAACACAAAGTGATCATCATTAGTAAAGCCATAGTGTAATGAAACAATATATGGGTATGCCCCATCAAAGAGCGCAAGATGCAAATATTTTGCTTCTTTAATAATTCTTAGAATATCTTCTCTATTTGTAACTTCTCTATCCTTTCTTCTCATAGCTAAAGGTTACCAACAAAAGAAGAAAATAGTAAGATACTCTCCTTTCAAAGCTTGCTAAAATAAGGAAAGTATCTACAAAGTATTATTTAATCTTTTTCTGTAAGCGCTCAAAGGAAATTAACATTACTACAAATAAAATAGTTATATATACTGGAAGCAGCGATATATCTGTGAAATCTGCAATAAAACCAAATAGAGGTGGTAAAGCAAGTACTCCGATATATGCAAATGCCATTTGAATACCAATTACTGCTTGTGATTTATCCTCTCCAAAGGAGTCTGGAGTTGCATGTATTAAGCTTGGATAAATAGGAGCACAGCCAAGACCAATTAGTATAAGACCAATTAATGTAATTATTGATGAGGCTGGGATTATCATTACAATAATACCAATAGCAATGATAGTTAAACCTATTCTAACCATCGTTCTATCTTTAAGCTTTAATGCAATAATTGCATTAAGACCTCTACCAACTGTTATACCGATAAAGAACATAGATGCATAGCGAGCAGCCTCCTCAGCAGGTACTCCCTTATACATATTTAAGTAGGAGCTTGCCCAGAGCCCTGCACTTTGCTCAACACCACAATAGCACAGAAAACAGAGTAAAACTTCCTTAACTCCCTTAATTTTAACAACCTCTCTTAGGCTTAAGGATTTAGTCTCCCTGCCATCAACTATTCTTTCTCTCTTTTTCCAAAGAGGAAGAGAGAATAAAAGTATTGCAGTTAACCCAATTTGTAGCATTGAGATATAATAATAACCTGAATTCCAGCCCTTATTATTAGTTAATGCATAAGCCATAATATTTGGTCCTGTAACTGCACCTACTCCCCACATACAATGTAAAAGGCTCATATGCCAGCCCTTATAGTGAAGTGCTACATAGTTATTCAAGCAGGCATCGACACTACCTGCACCAAGGCCATATGGAATTGCAAATAAGCAAAGCATCAAAAAGCTTGATGAAATAGAAAAGCCAAATAGCGCAAAGGCTGTTAAGACAACACTTATAGCTGTAACCTTTCCAGGTCCTAGCTTTAGGGTGAGTCTATCACTTTGAAGACTTGAAACAATAGTTCCAAAGGCGATAATAACAGCAATAATACCTGCATATGAAACAGGAACATCTAGCTCCTGATACATTGTTGGCCAAGCAGACCCCAAGATCGAGTCAGGAAGACCAAGACTAATAAAGGAAATATAAATAACAAACAATAGAATAGTTGTCATAGTGCGATAATATCATAAATAAACTATCACCAATATGATTAATCAAGTTAATTTATATGATAAAATCGTCATATGGTTAATTATAGGTGTGTTACAAAAACCGATTCAACAAAAAGAGAGCTAGAGGCTCATGGAAGTATTCTTTTTCCTATAGCCTGCTACGATGAGGATCTATCAATTGAGATGGTAGGTGTTCATTGGCATGAGGAAATTGAGTTTATTATTGTCACAGAGGGAGTATTAACTCTCCATATCGATACAGAGGAAGTTAAATTAAATATTGGAGAAGCTATATTTATTAACTCAGGTCATCTCCACTCTGCGAGTGGAAATGGAAAGCTAAACTCCTTAGTCTTCAATTACACTTTAATAGGTGATGAGAATACTATCTTCTTTCATGAAATAGTTGCACCTCTTTTAGAAAATGATAAGCTTTCATATCTTATTTTAAACAGTAAAGCTAATTGGCAGAATGTTGTAATTGAAAACATGATGAGCGCCTATACATTAATTAGAGATGAAGGCTATGACTATGAAAATGAAGCTAGATACCATATTACAAAAGCACTTCGCATAATTGCTGAAAACACTAAGGATATTCAAAAAATAAATAAGCATGATGAGGTAACCTATAAGAGGATAAAGAAGGTTTTACGTTTTATTGATGATAGCTTAAGTGATGAGCTTAATAATGAGCAGCTTTCAAAACTAATTAATGTAAGTGAAAGTATATTACTTAAAAGCTTTAAGAAAACAGTAGGAGCCTCTCCTATGCAATATGTTATAAAAAAGAGAATTGATAGGGCTCGATATTTAATTATTACTACAGATAAGAAAATATCTACTATAGCCTCTGAGTGTGGCTTTAATGATATGAGCTACTTTGCAAAGCAATTTAAAAGAATTGTTGGGACAAGCCCTAAGGAGTACAAAAAAGAGAGGTAGAAATTCTACCTCTCAAAAACAAGCTTACATTAGTTTTTTTATCTCTGTGTATGCCATTATAAATGGACCTACACCCTTAGCATCATTTTCTACTATTGGCTCAGAAATATAGTATTCGTAGGAGCCATCACGACGAGTATTATTCTCAGGTCCAAGGCCTGCAACTAAGCAGATATCCTTCAAGTTTAGATCTCCGTTTTCTGCACTCATCTTATTTTTAACAATACCATTAAAGATCTCGGCACCCTTAGCAGCAAATTCTTTATCCAGCATACCAAGTCTTGCACCCTTTAATAGAGCATATGAAACCATTGCAGAGCCAGAGGTTTCAATGTAATTTCCCTCTCTCTTTGGGAAATTTGGAACCTGATAGAACATCTTAGTCTCATCATCCTGGTAACGTAAAATACCATTAATAGCTTCAGTAAAGATTGCTTTTATAGCAGCTCTATCCTCTACATGATCTTCCTCTATATAGCCATATACATCGGCAAGTCCAACTAGGAACCAACCAATAGATCTAAGCCAGAAGTTTTTGCTTAAACCTGTAGTTTTATCGGCCCAGAAAAGTGTTCTTGAGCTATCATAGCCATGGTAATATAGACCTGCCTTCTCATCATACATTAAAGCTCTTACATTCTTAAACTGCTTAATGATATCTGAGTAATCCTTACCACCAAATGTACTCTGATATCGAGTATAGAAAGGCTGCATCATAAAGAGTCCATCAAGCCAAATCTGGTCATGATAAATAGCCTTGTGGATAAAGTTTCCTTCCTTAGTTCTTGGATGCTTTTCTACCTGTGAATAGGTAAGCTTAATTGCCTTTAAATACTTCTCTTCACCTGTAAAGCTATATAAATCAAAGAGAATTCTACTCTCACAAACATCATCTGTAGAGTACTTAGTTGGCTCATAGCCAAGGATAGAACCATCATCATGAACATAGTAGCTAATAAAGGAAATAACGAAGTCTAAATACTTCTTTTCACCGGTTGTCTTGTACATCTCTAAAAGAGAGGTAGTCATACATCCATCGATATAGTTCCAAGCAGGCTTCTTACCCTGCTTAATTGATTCAATATTCCAAAGTGGCATATCAGGAGCACTTGTCATTAGCTTATCAATGTATTTCTCAATATTCTCGTACATATTATCCTCTTTTTAAGAATACACTGTGAAATAAAGAAACTCAAAGACTAAGTTTTGAATCATTCCGATAATTACACAATATGTCATTTTTTTTAATGAAAGATTTTTGTATGGATAATATAGCTTATGAACGTTTTTATACCAATTGCCCTAAAGATTAATAAATGTCATAGTAGCTAAAAAGGAGAAGGTATGAAGACTTTTGTAATTGTAGGCTGTGGTCATCTTGGAAATATCGTTGCTAATGCATATAGAAATGGACTATTAAAGACTTATAAATTAATTGGAGCATATTCAAGAAATAGCGATGATACAATGGAGCTTTTAAAGGGTATTGATGCAGCTGTTTGTGGAGATATTCCATCATTACTTGCATTAAAGCCAGATTTTATAGTTGAAACAGCTTCAATAAAGCTATTAAAGGAATTTGCAGTAGAGGCACTATCAAATGGAAGCAGTGTAATTCCTCTTTCTATTGGAGCCTTTGCAGATGAAGAGTTTAAAGAATCGTGTAAAGAAGGTGCAAAAAAGGGAAAATCTAAGATTTATATCCCTAGTGGAGCTGTTGGTGGTTTTGATGTACTTTCAACAATATCACTAATGGCTGAAGTAAAAAAACAGGATATTAAAGCTGGTATTCATACAAGGAAGGGTCCAAATTCACTCAAAAACACACCACTTTATGAAGAAGAATTACAAGCTAGTGAGAAGGATGTATTTAATGGTACAACTAAGGATGCTATTTCTCTACTTCCAACTAAAGTAAATGTTGCAATTGCTACTGCGCTATCAACAATAGGTCCAGATAATACAAGTGCAAAGATTACAAGTATTCCAAGCTTTCCAGGAGATGATCATAAACTAACAGTTGAAACAGATGGACTTAAGGCTGTAGTTGATATCTGGTCTGAAAAGAGTGATATCGCTGCATGGTCAGTAGTTGCACTACTTAGAAATCTTTCATCAGAAATTGAGTTCTTCTAATGCTTTAATAATAGCTGCTTCATAACATTAATGAGGCAGCTTATAAAACTAAAGCAGGCCCCTCATGAGAAACTACAGTGGAAGCTAAATAATTTGCTCTATCTAACGCTTCTTCCTTAGAAAGCCCCATTGTAAGATAAGAGATATATGCACCAATATGGCAATCACCAGCGCCGGTTGTATCAACAACGTTAGTTTTATAAGACTCTTTAAATATCATCTCTTTATCTTTGTATAATAGAGCACCTTTATTTCCTAGTGTGACTATAATATCATTATTACTTTTATTAAATAATTTCCCTACTCCATCCTCTAAGCTATTGCTATCAACTAATGAAAAGAGCTCACTCTCACTTACATGGATAATAGGGTTTAATGCTAAAATTCTTTCAACTCTATCTTTAGGTATAAAGCTTACTCTTGGGCCTGGAGAAAAGAAAATCTGTAGGTTTCTATTATTTTCAAGGAATGTGATAATCTTATCACCACTTTCCTCTTCAATTTCAATTCCGCAAATATAGACACTATCAAAGGAGGTTAAATCAATGTCCTTAAGCCAGGAGTTATCAAATGTATACTCAACTCCATGGTAAGCAATAAAGCTTCTCTCTCCACTCTCCTCTACTAAGCAAATACATGCTCCATGCGGGGCACTCGAAACTCTAAATGGAGTAATCCCCTCTCTATTTAGCTCCTTTAAAGCAAACTCTCCATACATTCCACTTCCAATTGAAGTGCAATGAAGATGGTCAACCTTCAAAAGGTGAAGTACTCGTGCAACATTAAAGGCACACCCTCCTAAGCTAAAGCTATGAGGAAGAGAGTTTACAGATCCAGCAGAAGCTGGAAGCTTTGGAAGAGGTACAGTGATATCAACAGTACAGGAGCCTATAATGAGTACTTTTTTCATAAGTTGAATAATACGACCAAGGTGGGTGTGCAAACAATAGTTTTAGTATGCTATCATTTCAAATTATGAGCTTAATTACTGGAATAGTTGCACATGTAGATGCAGGAAAAACTACACTCTCTGAAGCAATTCTTTATAAAATGGGAGTAATAAGAAAGCTAGGAAGAGTTGATGATAGAAATACCTTCCTAGACACAGATGTAATAGAAAGAAAGCGTGGTATAACTGTATTTTCGAAGGAAGCAATAGCCACATCTAAAATAACACTTCTAGATACTCCAGGACATGTTGATCTCACAGCTGAAATGGAGCGTACTCTTTCTGTATTAGATGTAGCTATATTAGTGCTTAGTGCCCCTGATGGAATTCAAGCTCATACAAGAACTCTTTGGCCAATGTTAGAAAGAGCTAATATACCAACACTGATATTTGTTAACAAAATAGATATGTTTAAGGGTGAAAAGGATCAACTCTTAACATCACTTTATAAGGGCCTAAGTGATAATATTATTGATTTCTCTAACATAGAGGAACAGGGCTTTATAGAGAATATTTCAGAAAAGGATGACGCTCTTACAGAGAAATATTTAGATAATAAAGAGATTACTATTGATGATATAAAAAGAGTAATAAAGGAAAGAAAGGTCTTTCCTTTACTATTTGGTTCAGCCTTAAAGCTTAATGAAATTGATAATTTAATTAATATTCTTACAACCTATTTTGAGCCAAAGCCATATAGTGAAAGCTTTAGTGGAATAGTATATAGAGTCTCTCGTGATAAGCTAGGAGCAAGGCTTACACACTTAAAGGTCACTGGTGGAGTTTTACATGCTAAGGATATGCTTGGTGGAGAAAAGGCTAATGAGCTTAGAGTATCATCTGGTGAAAAGGCTGAAACCGTTAAGGAGGTTAAAGCGGGAGAGCTTGTACAAATTGTAGGGCTAAAGGATTCAAAGCCAGGGATGTGCTATGGAAGCTCCATGCAATATGTTCCAACTGCTATTCCTGCTCTAACATACCAAGTAATAGCAAGTGACCAAACAGATATCTCAAAGCTTTATAGAGCACTAAGTGAGCTTCAAGAGGAGCTTCCTGAGCTCTCACTTGGAATTAATAGAGATGAAATTAGAATCTCACTTATGGGTGAAATTCAAAAGGAAATAATTACAGACATCATAAAAAGACGATATGGAATTGCTATCGAATTAAAGGATGGAAAAATAAAATATAAGGAGACTATTGAAAATAGCTCACATGGAATTGGTCACTTTGAGCCCCTTAAGCACTATGCAGAGGTTCATTTAAAGCTTTCTCCTGCGCCTAGAGGAAGTGGCCTTTCCTTTAAAAGCTTAGTGCCAACAGATCTATTAGAGCTTAACTGGCAACGTTTAATACTAACTCATCTAAAAGAGAAGGAGCACCTTGGCATATTAACAGGAAGTCCTATTACAGATATTGAAATTACACTAATAGCAGGAAGAGCACATTTAAAGCATACAGAGGGCGGTGACTTTAGAGAAGCAACATATAGAGCAGTAAGAAATGGTCTTATGAAAGCAAGGTCCATATTACTTGAACCAATCTATTCCTTTATTGCGATAATCCCAGAAAGTAGTGTTGGTAGATTTTTAAGTGATATCACAATGATGAGTGGTAATGCGACTATAAAGGATTCTAGAGATAGCTTTATTACTCTTGAAGGTAAGTGCCCAGTTTCAACAATGCTTAATTACGCAATTACTTTACGCTCATATACAAAGGGCGAAGGAACAATAACTACTGTAGTATCACAATATGATAGATGTCATAATGAGGATGAAATAATTAATAGTATTTCCTACGACCCTCTTTCTGACTTAGAAAATACACCATCGAGTGTATTTTGCTCCCACGGAGCAGGATTTCCTGTTCCATGGGATAGAGTTGAAGAGTTTGCTCACATCAAGCTTTAGTTGGTTTAGTTCTAATAATTACTAAGCAAACAAATATAAGCATTATGATAGAGACAACATATCCTATACTATAAGAGGATGTAATATCATAAAGGTAATTCATAAAAAATGGTGCAATTGAGGAGCCTAAGAAATTAAAGGCAGATGCATTTCCTGAGGCTGAAGCAAATAGCTCCTCTTTACAGAGATATCTTGCTAATACAGGGTATGATACAGAGCCTAAAGCTGTTGCCATTGCAGCTCCTATAATCATAGTTGGGTGCAGAATTTGATTTACTCCAAATAGGTAGCTTAATGCACCAATAATACCGATAGAGCATGAGATTACAATAGTTTTAACAACTCCCAAGCGGTCATATAGCCAACCCATTATAAGCTTTGCTAAGCATAAGCCACCCATGAATAGTGAATTCATAGATGCCGCATACATCTGTGAGAACCCTAAATCATATAGGTGTGGTGGCATTGTTTGTGACATAATAGTAATACCAAAGCCAATTGCGGTTGCTAATGCCATTAGCTTACCAGTTCCTGGGATAAATAGTGCAGATGAGTGCTCTACATTTTTATCAACACCATAGTTTTCATGGTTAGGCTTTACTAAAAGTAAGGTAACTGGAATTGCTACAGCCGCTAGCATAATAGAAAGTACTATAAATGCAAATTGGTATCCCCTATTCTCAATTAAGCTAGCTGATATAACATTTAATATCATTCCGCCAATGCCAGAACCCATGAAAGCAATTCCTACCGCAGTTCCCTCATTTTTCTCAAACCAGTCATGAATTAAAACTGAGTAAGCTGCAAATGAAACATATGGCATCATAAGACCAAGTAGAATAAAAACTATATAAAAAACAAAAAGTGATGTTGTAAAGGCGAGAGAGCCAAATAGTATAGGCATTAGAATAGAAGCAGTAAGCATCAGCTTCTTTAAATCATATCGTCTAAATAGCTTTCCTGACATTATTGAGCCTACCATATAGGCACAATACAGTAAGGTTAGAGAGATATTAAAGCTTCCTCTACTAAATCCATTTTGAGTACAAATTGGGATAATAAATAGCGAAAAGCAATTAACTATTGCAGCATAAATTGTTCCAGTCATTACTGTCCCTGAAATAGCTATCATCCAGGCTCTTGTCTTCTTATTCATAGCTGTTGATTATCATCTTTTTCATTATTTATAACAACTAATTATCAGAATTATGTAAAAGTAAAGCTTTATATTCTTCTTAATAATTTAACTAGGCTTTTTTTGAAAGTTTTCTTCAAATTACGCCCTACTCTAGTTATAATATTTTTTATGAATTGGGGAATTATTGGAACAGGTAATATTGCATCAAAATTTGCAAAGACTATTAATCAGATGAATAATGAGGGTGAGAGAGTAATAGCTGTCGCATCAAGGTCTCAGGATACGGCTGAGAGCTTTGCAAGAGAATATTCAATTAACAAAGCATATAGCTCTTATTCTGATTTATTTAGTGATGATGATATAGAAATTGTCTATATTGCAACTCCAAATAATTTACACAAGGAAGAGATAGAGGAAGCTTTGCTAAACTCAAAGCATGTACTATGTGAAAAGCCTATTACTCTTAATCCTGAGGATGCTATTAGCCTATATTCACTTGCTAAAAGTAAAAATCTCTTTTTAATGGAAGGACTTTGGACATATTTTCTCCCAGGAGCAAAGGAGCTTAACAGGCTTATAACTCAAGGCGCTATTGGTAAGATAAAGAGTGTCAAATTAGCATATGGGTTTGCACCTCAAGGAGCAAGAAGAGAAAGAAAGCTCCTATCTAAGCTTGGCGGAGGTGCTCTTCTTGATATAGGCATCTATAACTTAGGACTTATTTCTACATTAGGCTTAAAGGACCTTAGCATTTCATCTACTAGAGTTAAGCTAAATGAATATAATACTGACAGCTATTCAGAAACAAAACTTATTGCAGCTAATGGAGCATTAATTACTTCAATAAATGCAATAGATCAAGAATATGAAAGAGTATGCACAATTATCGGTGATAAAGGGAAGATAATTATCCCTGATTTTCAACACCTAACAAGCTTTACTGTAAATGATAAGGAATATTCATTTCCAGTTGAGATTAATGGCTTTGAATATGAAATTAGAGAATGTAGAGCTTGCATTAGTGAAGGAAAAACTCATAGCGATATCTACTCTCCTGATATCAGCATATATCTTTCACAGCTGATATACAGGATAAGAATGCTTTGGAATATGAAGTTCGATTGTGAATAAGCTTTATTCACATGCTTTTCTAAATGAAAGTAAAAGTGAGATAAAGCCAATAGCAATTAATATGTGCCCTATCCCCGCAAGGCCTGAGATAGAGGCGCTAACACCCTTTGAAATATTAATTGCCAAAACTTAAGTAATTCCTCTAGCTACTAGCATTATTACAGTTAATATTAGTCCTATATCGTATACATAATTAAACTATAATTACGCATTACCGCCTTTCATCTCACGGCCAAGGCGCGTGAGCTTTCTCGGTGGTTAATTTGTAACGCTTTACATACTCTTTCATAATTTTACCTCTGCAAAAGTCATTATAGTAGAAAAAAAAATGAATTTTTAAAAGTCGATATTTACTAGAAAATTAATATTCCATATTCGTATTTCTATATTTCTTGTTACATTACAACAATATTTTAGCGTGGCTATCAGTGGAGAAAGTACATCCATGCTGATTACATCTAATAATTTAAACCAAATTGAATAAAACTATTGCAATCTGTTTTTTATTTCATACTTTCCTACAAAGGACTTTTCTTTTTCAAAATCAATTTGCTTAGTAAAGAGTGCAGCTATTAAATAAACTAATGTTCCTAAAACTAATTAATGCACCTGAACCTTTCCAAGAGCGGTTGTACCAATAAAGCTCATTATTTTTGTAAACTCTCTATAAAATACTCCACCAGCCATAGCTAGAAGAGCATAAAATATAGAACGATTTATATATTTCTTCATTTATTTCTCCTTTGAGCATTAAATGAAATTAATACGGACCAAACATATGCACAGGTCTTTGGTATCATAAGCATACCAATTATTGGAATACTATCTGCAAATAGAACTACAGGGATGTAGCATGCAAAGCTAATAATTATTGATAGATACATCCATCTAAAGGCTTTGTCTTTTCTCGAAGCTCTATAGTAGAGCACTACTATAATTACACCTAAGATAGTAAATGGGATATTTCTATAAATTCCCCAAGCTAAAGGCGCATCAGCACTTGTCCAGCCATTTTGAGGAAATAGACATAATATAATTCTTGCTATTGCTAGTGCCCAAACACTAATTGTTAAAGAGCTTTTTCCACTAACACTATAGCGTTCTCTGTAAGCATAGTACATTAGCACATAGAAAATAGTCATAGTTATAGATGTAATTAACTTACCAATTCCAAGTGGAGCTATATAATTATCTAACCCTGTAGTACATAGAGCAACTGCTCTAGGTACTAGGTGAAAGGCATCTCCAAAGCCCAACGTTACAGCCATTATACCAAATAAAAGATATTGCCTCTCACCTTTACTTCTTTTAACCATAATAAAGCCAAGAGTAACAACTGTAATAAGATATACAACATCAAATAGAGTTTCAAATATTGCTTGCATATATCCTCCTAAATAATTCTTTTGATCACTTCAATTAAAGCTTGTTCATCAAACGTATTTAGCTCAGCTAGTAAAATATTTGAAAATACAAATGAAACAAACTCATCCCTACTAAAGGAATTAGAAAAGCAAGAGCTATCAATAGTCTTATCATTTTCTAATACAGAAAGCATCATAGATTTAATGTGGATAAAGCAATTATTCATCCTATCCTTTGCTTCATCCTTCACCTTTGATTCTAAAATCATTGAGTGTGTTACAAAAAAGTTAGGATATTTTTCTTTACTATCCTTAAGGCATGAAAGTATAAAGACAACAAAGTCTAAAAATGAAATATCATCCTTACATTCCTTAATATGGAAAATATCCTTCCATATACTCTCAATTACAGCTAAAACTAATTCATCCTTATTTGAGTAGTAATTATATAGAGTTCCAAGTGCAATGTTACACTCTGCAGCAACAGAACGCATATTAATAGCACTTAAGCCCTTTTCTTGAGCTATCATGCGTCCTGCTTTTAATATTTCTTCCTTTGATGTGATAGTTAAATTCACAAAAAAAGCCTCCATAATGAACAATGTTCATCTTAGAGGCTAAGCTTCTTCAAAGTCAATAAGCTATTATATTTTATGATCACCATAAAAGGCTTTTAAATCTGCCTTAACACTATCTGGTAAGTCACTTTTCTTTACACCCTGAATAGCACCCTCTAAAGCTAATAGTCGATGAATACAGGCAGAGGAATCGATTTCCTGAATCCTTAACCATGCATTCTTAGAACCAAGCTCTTTAAGCTTTTCAAGGCTATTGATACCAACATAAATTAATTGCTCTTCAACCTTTGGACCTATATTAACAGCTTTTGATAGTTCTCCCATATTAGATATCCTTAATCCTTTCTTTTAATTCTAAAACCTTTTGCTCGATTTTATTAATTGTTTCTAAAAAGAACTCATCACTCTTTCCTGTTGGATCCTCTAACCCCCAATCCTCTCTAAGCTTACATGGAAGAAAAGGATAGCTGACATTGCAGCCCATTGTAACAACAACATCAACAGGAGGTATATCTGATAAAAGCTTACTATATTGCTCCCTTTCCATATCGATACCATATTTAGCCTTCATCAATCGAACTGCATCTTGGTTAATTCTAGGTTTAGTCTCAGTTCCAGCAGAGAAGCTTTCAAATACATCACTAGCTAAATGCTTACCTAGAGCTTCTGCAATTTGGCTTCTACAGGAATTATGAACGCAAATAAATGCGACTTTTTTCATAGTAAATTATCCTCAATTAGCTTCTTTACATCAGCTGTTCTAACAAGCTTACCCTTAGCAGCAACCTTATCATTAATTACTATTAAAGGCATACTCATCATCCCATATTCCATGATCTTCTCTAAATCTGTAATGTATTCAACCTCTATATTAAGTCCTAATTCCTTACATGCAGCTTGTGCATATTCATATTGCTTATGGCAGGTTGAACACCCAGCACCTAAGACCTTTATATTTTTTAAGCTACCCTTTACAGGTGTAATTTCTTCCTTATTTTTATTAAAACTAAACAAGCCCATAAGATACCTCCTATATTATAAAGCTCTGGATAAAATTAAAGAAATATCCAACACAAATTATACCTACTGTACATATTGCAATAAAAGTTCCTAATAGCTTTGGCTTAATTGCCTTTTTTAGCATTATCATCGATGGAAGAGATAATGTTGTAACTGCCATCATTAAGGAAAGCACTACACCTAGCTTCGCACCCTTTGCTAATAGAGCTTCTGCAATTGGGATACAGCCAAAGATATCAGCATACATTGGGATTCCACAAATTGTAGCAATAAATACGCCAAAAGGATTTCCATTTCCAAGAGTCTTAACAACTAAATCCTTTGGTATCCAATTGTGGATAATAGATCCAATTCCAACTCCAATTACGATATAAATAATGACCTTTTCTAACGTTGTTATCATCTTCGAGAAAGAGTAATCAACTCTATCTCTTATTGTTAGCTTTTCATCCTCTACCTCTATCTTTTTACCTCGATAGATAAACTCTTCAACGTAATTTTCTAGGTGTAAATGTTCAATTAAAGTACCACCAGATACAGCAATAACTAACCCTAAGAGGACATATATTATGGCAACCTTCCAGCCAAAGATACTCATTAATAGTACGAGTGACCCTAAATCAACCATTGGTGATGATATTAAAAAGGAAAAGGTAACACCTAAAGGTAAGCCCGCACTTGTAAAGCCTATAAATAATGGAATTGATGAGCAGGAACAAAATGGTGTAATTGTTCCAAGTAATGCAGCTAAAATATTAGCTCCAAGCCCATGAAAGCGTCCTATTATTCTTTTAGTCCTTTCAGGAGGGAAAAAGCTTTGTATATATGAAATAATAAATATAAGACAGCAAAGTAAGACTACTATTTTTATTAAATCATAAACAAAGAAATGAATAGTTCCACCAACCTTATTTGTGATATCAAGGCCTAAGGTATTTATTAAATTTCCTACTAATGTATATAGCCATTTCATGCCTAGTATTTGGTTTTGAATAAAATTCCACATAGTCTTACCTAATATAATTGTTAAGCATATTTTTTACTCTCTCACTACCCTCTTTTGATATTGAGTAATGCATCCACTTTCCATCTTTTCTGTAATCAACAAGAGAGCTATCACAAAGCAATTTCATATGGTGTGATAGTGTTGATTGTGTAATATTTAGTTCCTCTAATAAAACACAGGCACACCTCTCACCATCTTGTAATAGACTTAAAATTCTTAATCTATTTTCATCTGCTAAGGCTTTAAATATTTTAGCATCCTCTCTATACCCCATAGTTAACTCCTATGGGAAAAGTATAAAACATATTGACAATTGTCAATATATCGATATTTAAAACCCTTTAATTCTTTCCTCTATAGCAGCAACAGTTGCTACTATGCAAATGACAATTGAACAATATGTTATGTTAATTATTTCCATTGTTAAAGGAAGCAAGAATAATAAAAACCCCGTTACTTTATTTAATACACTATGATGATCAACAATACCTCTATTTTTAATTATTGTTGAAAGCTTAATTAAAGCTATTAAGAAAATCCAAATTATTATCCAAATTGGAATTTCTAGAAATGGTATTAGCTTTATAAAGCATACAATAAAGAAAATAGTATCGGCTATAGTATCAAGAAGAGAGCCAATACGGGTAACACTATTTGTTTTTCTAGCGATGTAACCATCCAACATATCACTAAGACCAGCTATTAGATAAAGGAAATAGAAGGCCTTAGAAAAGGTAGGAAAGAATAATATTAGTATACTGAAAACAATTCTAAATACTGTGATTATATTTGCCATCTAAGTGAGTTCAACTTCATTCTCTTCTAGCCAGCCTGAAAATACAGAATTGTAATAATCAGAGCTATGGGCTATAAAATCATCATACAAATTCAATTCTTTCAACTTAGCAAGAAATGGTTCTACGTAATAATGATATCTTAGTGCATTAAAAAGTTGCTTTCTAATCTCTTTATCATAAATGCCACCAAATTTAATAAAATCCTTCATTACTTCTTTATGGTCGATTTCATCGAATTTTAAAAATCTAACATTATTAGGATCCTTATAATCAAGAGTTAATTCCTCATGCATTCGATTATGTATGTTCTTCAGCTCTATAGAGGACAACGATTAAAGACTTTAGTATCTCTATGATAATAAATATTTTTATCCTCTTTATTAATTACAAACACTAAATCCCAAAAAGTCGCCATATCTTATTTCTCTATTATTAAATTATGCATGATTCCCTGTTTCAATGCACCACTTTGCTATCTTTATTATTAAATCTTTATCAATTTTTCCATATGGAATTCTAATAGTACCTTTATCTGTTTTATAAGCCTCAAGCTCTTTGCTAAAATGATTAACAGCTTTAGGACCTGGATAAAATCCAATATGCTTTTTTGATGCTGCAAAATGTAAGATATTATGTTCTTTCCAAAAGGTAGGCATGCTCCATGAAATCTTCTCAACAGCATCAGGTAATGCTTCATGGAGAATATCCTTTAAATACCTAAGATCCTCACGCTTATCTTCATCTTGAGCTAAGATATATTCATCGATAGTTTTAGGCTTTTCACCAAAATAGTGACTTTGATTAATATTTTTAAACTCTCTTCCACAATTATTCCAAGCATTCATTAACAACTTTCTCTATATGTCTTTTTATATACATAAATTACCTCGTTTTACGGCTATTTCAAGATGTAATCTTATTTTAGCCGAAAAATACTATTTTACTAGCTATATTTAAACAACAAATCATTGTACCAATTATAATTCAGAAAAATGGTTCCATTTGATTATCACAACATGTCTATGAATACGAGAGACATGTATAAGCCCACCTTATCATTTATTTATCTTGCTTTCTGCTTTTGCATAGAGATTTTTAAAGTCATTCTTTTAATTAAGCTTGTTGATTTTTTCTTTTTAGCTAGTTAGTGTTTTTCTATGTATTTTGGATTTTCAATTAAAGGATTAATAGTATTTATTCTTCCAATGATAATAAATATCATCTATGTAATATTTCCTCCTAGTGATAATAAGGAAGAAAAGGTAGTTAAGCATAAATTTGCTGAAATGCTTGAGAGTGCAACTAGGATGCTATATATGGTTTTAATTTGTTTTATAACAAATGATTACAAAAGTAGCTTTAGCAATATTATGCTTTATTTAGCTATTATTTTCTTAGTACTATATTACATCGTTTGGATTCGATATTTTATAAAAGATAGAAAGGTTGAATACTTAACAAAGAGCTTTTTATTTGTTCCAATTCCACTTGCAATATTCCCAGTACTCTACTTCCTCTTAGCTGCCCTATGGTTAGATAATTACATAGCAGCAATTGTTATGATAGTTTTTGGAATATCACACTTTATTGTTTCTAAAAACTAATAGTAGCTATTGATTTATAGCTTTCGTCTCTTTTTTTAGAGATATGCTTTTTCCTTTCAAAAGAAACCATTACCCGTTCTCCTTCTTGGATATCATCAAAGTTACCTATGTATTAAGTCTTATAAAAAGGAAAAGGGAACCTATTTCTAGATTCCCCTAAAGTATTAAAGTAACATATTTTACTTAATATCGTTTCCTGTAAGCTCCTGACGGAAGGAGGTTGCACTTTCTTTCTTATCACCTGGCTTATAGAGCATTGGAACTGCTGCATATAAAGCTGCACATACAACGAGATCCTGCTTCCATGTGATTTCATTAGGAGCGTGTGCCTGGCTTTCAGCACCTGGGCCAAAACCTACACAAGGAATACCATATCTACCCTGGATTGATACACCGTTAGTTGAGAAGGTCCACTTATCTGTAAGAGGTCTGCCTACTCTCTTTGCCTTAGCTGTATCGTCAGCCCAAAGTCTTTCATCACCCCAAAGTGCCTTATGAGCATCAATTAAAGCCTGTACGTGTGGAGCTGTTTCCTTATTAATCCAAGTTGGGAAGAAGCACTCTGTCTTATAGACTTCACCTGTCCAAGCTGGGCTATCATACCAGTACATAGAAACCTTAACATCATCACCATATTTCTTTACTGATGGTAAATCCTCAATTTCCTTTAAGCAGCTCTTATATGTCTCACCTGCTGTCATTCTTCTATCGATTGAGATAGCACAGCTATCAGCTACAGCACAGCGTGAAGGAGATGTATAGAAGATTTGGCTTGTTGTACAGGTTCCTCTACCAAGGAATCTTGCATCCTCATAGTGCTCTGGGTTGTATTTAGGATCGAGCATCTTAACAAGGCCCTTGATCTCAACACTGTCATCAGCAGGATTTTCATTAAGAGCTCTAACATCCTGGAGGATATCTGCCATCTTATAGATTGCGTTATCACCTCTTTCTGGAGCTGAACCATGGCAGCTAACACCCTTAACATCAACTCTGATTTCCATTCTACCTCTATGACCACGATAGATACCACCATCTGTTGGTTCTGTTGAGATAACGAACTCAGGAACGATCTTATCTACATTGTAGATGTACTGCCAACACATACCGTCGCAGTCCTCTTCCTGTACAGAGCCTACAACCATGATCTTGTAGCCTTCTGGAATTAAACCAAGGTCCTTCATGATCTTAGCACCATATGTTGCTGATGCCATACCACCTTCCTGGTCACTACCACCACGACCGTAGATTACTTTATCTGTTTCATATCCCTTATAAGGATCTGCTTCCCAGTTATTGATGTTTCCAATACCTACTGTATCAATATGGCTATCAATTGCAATAATCTTGTCTCCATCGCCCATCCAGCCAATTACATTACCAAGTCCATCGATTTCAACCTTATCATAGCCAAGGCTTTCCATCTCTTGCTTAATTCTGTAAACAACATCCTTTTCTTTACAGCTTTCAGAAGGAATAGCTATCATATCCCTTAAAAATTTAGTCATTGCAGGTCCATATGCTTCTGCAGCCTTCTTAATTGCAGCGTAATCCATAGATATCCTCCGTATTGTCTCTCTATTTCAGAGTTATTTTTTTTATTATATTTATATGCTAAACGAGAAAATGATATTTGTAAACAGAAAATGTTGCGTTTTGTTGCAACAATTTTTAATGTGTTTTATTGACTTATACGAACGTTCGTTCGTAAAATACAACACATGAAGAAAGAAGAAATCCTAAGTAAGCTCCTAGTACTTGCATCCCAAAAGCCCGTATTTCAAAGTTTAACACTAGAATAATTTAAACCACTAAGAAATTATTTATTTACATATTTTTAATAACCTCTTTTGTTCTAAGGAATAAATTAGGTTATTTTTGTTTATTTGTTTATTTACAAAATTATTTTAATTTGTTATTATTTCTAGTGTTAAAGGTGCTATTGATTTGGGAGGCTTTTATGCGTTATTTTCTTAAGAAAACTAATATCAAAAAAGGAGAGTATTTACAGATTTATATCAGTGAATACAAGAGAGATATTGGCTCAAGAAATAGATGTTTTAAATCCATTGGTTATATATCTGAAATTAAAGACAAAGGTATAAAAGATCCTGTTGCTTATTATCAAGCACAAGTAAAAAAGATGAATGAAGAGCTTGAGGAAAAGGAAACTAGTGAAAAAGCAAAAAAGATAGGAAACCAATCACCTAAAAGATATGCAGGATACATTGTACTTAAAGGGATAGCTAATTCATTAACCTTTTTTGAAAAAGCTGTTAGAGCATTGAGTAATGAAAGACAATTCCAATATGATGTATATAACCTAATGATGGCATTAGTATATGCGAGGGCAACATTTCCAGCCTCAAAGAAGAAGACGCATGAAGATATCATTCCTTTACTTTTTGAAAAAGTAGATGAATCATCATATAGCCAAATTTTATCATGCTGCGAGTATATAGGTTCTGAATACGATAAGTTTATTAGCTACCTTACTACCTCTATTAAGAAAACATATGGAATAAATAGTAGTGAAACATATTTTGACTGCACTAACTTTTATTTTGAAATTGATAAAGAAGATGAGTTTAAAAAGAAAGGACCAAGTAAAGAAAACCGAAATGATCCTATTGTTGGAATGGGCTTATTATTAGATAAAAATCAAATACCTATTGGCATGAAACTATATCCTGGCAATGAATCTGAAAAGCCAAAGATAAGAGAAGTAATTTCAAGCTTAAAGAAAGAAAACAATATTACAGGCAGAACCATACAAGTTGCAGATAAAGGATTAAACTGTGCAAGAAATATTTATGAAGCAATAAATAAAGGCGATGGCTATATTTTTTCTAAGTCCTTAAAGAAAATGTCTGATAGGGATATAGAATGGTTTAAAGGGTTAGATATAAGCAATTGGGATATTGTTTATGAAAAAGATAGCAATGGTAAGAATATAGAAAAGTATCGTTATTACACATTCACTGAAGGTTTTAATTATTCTTTTAAAAATGATTTAGGTTTAAATGTTACCTTTACAGCTAATGAAAAAAGAATTATTACTTACAATCCTAAGTTAAGGATGAAGAAGATTCTTGAGATTAACAAAATGGTTGATAAAGCAAGGAATCTTTGTCTTTACCAAGCTAAGAAAGATGAATTTGGTGAATCTTCTAAATTTGTTAATTTCGTTACAGATTCAGGTAAGAAAGCAAGAGTTGAAATTGATGAAGAGGCTATTGCTGAAGCAAGAATGTTTGCTGGATATAATATGCTTGTTACATCAGAAACTCAACTTTCTGATAGAACTGTTTATAATATATACCACAACCTTTGGAGAATTGAACAAACCTTTAAGATGATGAAGTCTTACCTAGATGCAAGACCTGTTTTTGTATCATCCTTAAATACAATTAAAGGGCACTTCTTGATTTGCTATATTGGTGTTGTTTTAGAACGTTTACTTGAATTTAATGTTCTAGGTTGTAGTTTTAGTTTTGAAAAAATTATGAATTTTATTCATGATTTTTCATTAGTTAGAATGGACTCAAAAAACTATATAAACCTACTTACTTCTAATGATGAAGTTGGTGAATTTCTAGAAAAACATTTATCTCCAGAAATCACTAATTACATCATTACTCCTGCTAATATTTCTAATTTCTTAAAGCTGAAATTGAATAAGAGACTTGATGGATTTGAGAGTATTTAACACTAGATTTTCCTAGAAACTTTAAAAGTCAGGTTATATGCTAAACGAGAAAATGATATTTGTAAACAGAAAATGTTGCGTTTTGTTGCAACAATTTTTAATGTGTTTTATTGACTTATACGAACGTTCGTTCGTAAAATACAACACATGAAGAAAGAAGAAATCCTAAGTAAGCTCCTAGTACTTGCATCCCAAAAGGGTTTAAGAAGTCTCTCAATGTCAGAAATAGCTTCTGCTGCAGGTCTTAAGAAATCATCTCTATATTCACACTTTGAATCAAAGCAGGATTTAATTAATGAGCTCTATCTATTTTTAAGAAAGAGATCAAACACTAAAGCCTTTGTTGATTATTCATCATATGTAAAGGGAAAAGATTTAAGAGAGATATTTCTTTCTGTAGCAATTTCCTATGATGAAATGAATAGAAAGCCTGAGATGAAAACCTTTTACAAGGTAATAATCTCTGAAAAGGTACTATCGAAGGATGCTGCAAGTGTAATTATTAAAGAAACAGAAACTATGCTTAATGCGACTAGGGCTCTATTTAAAGCAATAGAAGATAATAAAATAGCTTTCTTTAAGGATTTTGATATAGCCGCTCTTACCTTTGCTCTTCTTATACACTCAGCTCTTGATTTAAGGCTTGATGCAGAGATGGCAGAAAGTAATATCGCAGATGGCATCCTTGAGAAGGTAATCGATGGCTTTATTAATTCCTATGTAAAGGAGAAAAATTGTGGAAAAAACATTTAGATTATTTGGACTTACTGGAGTATTAGCACTTATATCCTACTCAGCTATGGTAGTTCTTTCTCCACTAGCCTACCCTGGTTATAATTGGTTAACTATGGCAGTAAGCGAGCTATCTGCAGCTGGAGCTCCTTCTGAGGTTGTTGCAAACCAGCTAAACGCTCTATTTGGTCCATGCTCAGTAGTGTGCTCAACACTTGTTTTTATAGCATCTAGAAATTCAAGCGTAAAAACCTTTAGAGCTGGAATTACTCTCTTTACCTTGATGGAGTGGATATGCACTGCTGGATATGAGATGTTTCCTTGGGTAAGTGGTGTTGATATATGCTTTCAAAATATCATGCATTTAGTAGTTACTGCTGCAGTTGTAATTTTATCACTTTTGTCACTTATTCTATTAGCAATATCAGCAGAGAAAATACTAAGAGCATGGGCAATAGCTGCGCTTATTGCGATGGTATTAGGGCCTATTGGAACAGCTCTATTACCACCTTCTGTATTTGGTCTCTTTGAAAGATTTAGTACATTCTCTGCAGTAGTCTTTAATGCTGTACTAGGGATATATCTTTATAAAGGAAAGCTAGATAAAGTAGTACTCAAATAGATAAAAATCTGTCCAACCTGTATTACCAGCATACCAGTTTTTGACATCGCACTTCTTAAAGCCCATTCCTTCATATAAGCGATGAGCTCTAGTATTGCTATAAAGCGCATCGAGTCTAATGCCCTTTTTACTATCCCTTTTTGCAATATCAATAAGACTTTCGATTAAAATCTTTGAAATACCACGTCCCTGGTATTTTGGGTTAACACATAAAAGATGTATAACACTTACTTCATCAGATTTTAATTTAATACTCCAATTTACAGAGGAGTAATCCTCATCCTGAAATGGAGTTAATACAGAAGCTGCAACAATTTGTGAATTATCCTCTAAGAAATACATATACCCACTATCGATATAGTTTTTTATCATTTCATCTGTTGGGTGCTTTCCATAAATCCAAGGACAATAGGTCTTCATACCTAATGTATTATCGATCACAAACTTATAATACTCTGTAATTCTATCAAAATCTGCTGAAGTACACTTATTAAGCTTCATAGCTCTTATTAAAGAGGAGTCATAGCTTTGTGTCAATTATTGTTAAGCATAGCTGCTATTTCACATATTAAATCCTCTGCTTGTGGAAATACTCCTACTTGGTCTGCAAAGCCATGTCCTAAACCTCTATAAATAATAGTTTTAAGCTTTACACCAGCTTGTGTTAGGTGACGAGCATAAGCAAAATCCTCAAAGGCTAAGAAATCATGCTCACCAAAAGCAAGAAGTGTTTGTAGAAGGCTATGAAAATCATCCAATATTGGAGAAGCATATATATGCTCAGCGATTATGATCGCTTTAATGGATTTAATGACAGGAAAGCTCTATATGGACATTAGTGTAACAGATATTGTTACTCGAGCAGGAGTCGCAATAGCCTCCTTTTATCGTAATTTCAACTCCATTGATGATGTAATAAATGCTATATCAGATGAAATTCTAGAGGAGCTAATTGAGGACTTATCACCTATACTATTGCATCATGATGAAAGAAGGTGCAGAAAATTCCTTTTTAACCATTTTTACAGAATTGAAAGTAGACATGAACAAATAAAGAAAATTCGCTTTGAAAATATGTCGATAATCTTTAACAAAAATGAAGATAAAATTCAAAAAAATGAAGCCCTTGTTAAGAGCGATACAATAAATGATAAATATATCGCTGTTGGTATTATAGGCCTTATAAATAGCATTACTAAAAAGTGGGTTGATACTGGAATGAAGGAAACTCTAGAGGAGATGATTAACTTCCTTATGAGCTTTTTTAACTAAAATAGTTTAAGACCATGTAATGTTTCCTTAAGTGCTATAAGCTTATCAGCTAAGCAAACAATCCAAGCCTCACGAGTATGAGGCACTTTAGTAAGTGTCAAAGGCCACATATGGCTTTTAATTATACCTTGGACATTGTTATCAACATTAAAGTAATTAACAGCATTTTTACATGCGATTTCAGGATGATTAAAGCCATGGTAATGCCCTCTATTTTTGTGCCAATCATAGAGATAAAAATCATGAAGGACCGCTCCTGCGATTAATACTCTATCTCTAGCACCAAGATGAAAGCGATGATTTAAAAAGTAGCTTAAGAGTGCAACACTCTTAACATGGTCATATGTAGAAATAGACCCATGCTGGATATAGTTTCTCATCTCCTTTACTTTTTTATTTCTTTTATATTTTCTAATTAAGGCTTCAAATCTTCTATGTTCCTTCAAAGTAAGCTTCATAGTTTACTAATATAATATCATATTGCGTTTTTGGGACAATTCTTTACACATTCAAAGCATAAAATACACTCAGTCCCATTCTTCCTACTTCGTGAGTTATCTGTGACATCAACATCCATAGGGCATACCTTTTTACACCTACCACACGATATACATTTGCTTTTATCACATTTAATTCTAAATAGAGCAAAATAGCTCATAGGCTTTAAAAACACAGTAATTGGACAAATATATTTACAAAATGCACGGTTATCCTTAAAGAGAAAAGCTAATATAATACCGGCAGTGTAATAAAGAATGTTTCCTATTATAAAGGACCAAAGCATTATTTTCTCAATTCTATCAACCTTAAATAAAAATAGTGATAAAACAAAAATTAATGAGGCTATAAACATTACATATCTTATCCAACCGATATTCTTCCTTTCATGTGTTACAACCCTCTTAAATGGAAGGAAATCAAGTACCATTGCAGTCCAGCATGCATATCCACACCACCCTCTTCCAAATATTAGTGGCCCAAATATCTTTGCAACTACAAAGTGTATCGTTGCAGCCTCGAATACACCTGTAAATAGATAGTACCAGAAGCCCTCTAGCTGCATATTTTCATTTGAAATCACACCCAAATAAATTAACATATATAGCCCAACTAGGAGCTGAGTAATTCGACGAGCATAGCTATAGCCCTTTATAAAAAGAAATACTCCAAGAGCTATAGAGATGCCAATGTAGCTAAAATTAAACAGATAAAAAATATTATCTAAAGCTAGCCACAAAGTAACTGCTATAGTCTCAAATATTAATAGAAGAGTAATTGGTAATATATATTTTTTCATAGCTTAATTTTTTTGCTTTTTTAAATACAATGCATATGAGCCTGCTACTACTATTATAAAAATAGCACTTATATAGCTCCACATTTGATCTTCATTATGAATAGAAATCTTAGATGTCATGTTTATAATACTATGTGTTACAATACATGGAATTAACGAACCACCTTTATAAAAGCACATTACAAATGAAAATCCTATTGCAATTGCATAAAGAACTTGAAGTATCGTAGAAATAGTACCCTGTCCAGTTAGTAGATTAACGATGTGTCCAATACCAAAAGTTACAGCTGAGATCACTATTGCTTGCTTTATGCTATCCTTTTCTATTGCTTTAAATAATAGCCCTCTAAATATTACCTCTTCTGTATATCCAATAAGGAGCATAGTAATCATTGCAATTATTTGATGAGGTAAATCATAGTGCATTTCAGCTCCAAACCATAAATTAACACTACATAGTAGTACAAATGGAATAAAATATAGAAACCTTTTAGCATTCTTACAAAGGACTAACCCATATTTTTCTTTTAAATTATTCTTTACAATAAAAATAGTTAATATAGCAGCAATAATTAAAACACCTAATAGAGAAAATATACTTTCATCACCAAAATTATTTCTAAGGTTACCCATTATAGCTACATAGATAATAATCCAAGTAATTGAAAACCATAGCTCACTTTTCTCATAGAATTTCTTCATTTCCCTTCCCCTTAAAATACTTACTAATGTAGAAATATATTTTACCTTTCACTGTGTTGTCAAAGGTAATAAAGCATTGACTTTTATATAGGGAGAAATATAAATTAATAACCACCAATTAGGTAGGTTAATCTAGGAGGCATAATTGATGAAGAAAATATTATTCATAGTTGGTTCAAGAAGAAAGGATTCCTTTAACAGACAGCTTGCGAAGCTTACTGAAAAGCTAATTCAAGATCAAGCTGAGGTTTCCTATCTTGATTACTCAAGCATTCCTCTAATGGACCAAGATATAGAATATCCAGCACCTGAGGAAATTGAAAGGGTTAGAAAGCAGTGCTTATCAGCTGACGCAATTTGGATTTTCACTCCAGAGTATAATCATAGTTATCCAGGAGCACTTAAGAATCTTATTGACTGGCTATCACGTCCACTATATAAGGGTGCAGCTAGAAGTGAGAATGCACTAAATGGGAAGCCATTTACAATTTCAACTGCAGCAGGTGCATCAGGTGGTAGCTTTGTAAGAGAAAAGCTTATAGAGCTTCTTAGTTTTTTAAATGCAAAGGAAGCAACTACTACCTATACAGCTATTACATTAGATAGAGAAGCATTTACTACAGGAGTATTAAAGGCTAATACTGAAATTATAAATATCCAAGCAAAGGAGCTTATAGAGTCACTTTAATTACATTTGCTCCTTAGAGTGGTAAGGTATAGCTCTCTTAAAGCTATTTAAGCTTAAAATTTTTATTATATTGTGAGTAATTAAGATGAACAGGATAACGACAAATTGCCATTTTATTCTCTCTTATTAAATATTTACTATATGTTTCCTTTTCTACAGTTCCTGTCATGAGTGCATAAACACCCTCAGACAGGACCTTTTTAGCAATTTTCTGTGCACCCAGGCTTCTAAGCTGTGGATCACTTACAAAAACAACACCTTCATTTTGACCGCTATAAAGCGTTACATTTGGTATTTTCTTATCAGTCTTAAACCAATAATTATCACTTTTTAAAGCCTCTACATTATCTAAGAATAATTCATCTGCATAATAGCTTTTGCTTACATTATTATCACTTAATAGCTTAAGGAGTTCTATCGCTATTTGCTTTCACAAGCTTAAGAAATCTTTTATCGTTCATCTGCTCATTTGTGATATATCTACCATCATAAAATAGAGCATAATTAGTAACAGGAGTTGGAGCATTCTGTGCTTTTTCTCTGCTATCAATATGAATAGCATTAAATAATATACCATTATCTTTAGCTGTCTGCTGCAAAACTGGGACGTACTTTGCATTAAAAGGACACTGACTCGTGTAGTAAAGTACATATCCTTTTTCTTCTATATGAGGGTGTTTTGCACATTCTCTAAGCTGTGGCTTAGCTATATTAGAAGAGAAAGGTAAATACCAAAGCTGAATGCCATTATCAGCTTCATCGCACACAGTAAAGCCCTTATATTTAAGAAACTTTGGATCTGCTAGAAATGGCTTCTTCTTTGCTGCAGCTAAGATACATAGACCAAC
This sequence comes from Bullifex porci, assembly GCF_009695635.1. GTDB lineage: Bacteria > Spirochaetota > Spirochaetia > Sphaerochaetales > Sphaerochaetaceae > Bullifex > Bullifex porci. The sequence goes on along the minus strand of NZ_VUNN01000016.1, from coordinate 24,974 downwards.
CTTACCCTTTTGTTTACTATCTTCGATACAAGCATTTAATAGATCTGTAGAGTATCCATGTCCCTTGAAGGAACCAGATACCCATAGACAATCTATGTACATATATCCGTCCCCAATAATAGGAACCCAAGCATATTCTGCTGGAATATATTCAATGAAGCATTTGCCACGCTCTACACTCTTTAGAAACACAAGTCCTTCATCAAATCTATCAGCAAGCCAAGCCTTCTTTGAAGAGACCTGTACATCCTTATTGTTAGAAATAGCACAGCAGATATGCTCCTTTTCCAGATTATCCTTTGTAACCTTGATATACTCCATTTACTATTGCTCCTTCACCTTTATAGGATGTCTAATCACAGTTTTTAACCTATCTGGAGAAATCTTTCGTGCATCACTTAGATAAATTTCATGATGAAGACGCTTATCTGTAATATCAAGCTTATAACCATTCTTTTCAATAAAATCATGCATCATTTGAACTGTTTTAGGCTCATCATCAAATGGTCCTATGTGCATACACTGAACACAAAGGCCTTCATCATATGTAAAGAACTCAACCTTTGAAAAATCCAGTTTCTTCTTTAAGGTAGCTTCCTTAATTGCCCATTCAAAATCTTTTTTTGTAACAAAATCTGGTAAACGAATAACTGATATCCAATGAAAAGAAGCTTTATTAGTATAATCAATACCAACTACTCCATCCTGCCACCAAAAGCCCTCAAGAGGAGGAACTACATAATCGAAGAAGCCATCAATTTGGTGATCTAATTTTTTACTCATCTTAATTGTAAAAGCAATTGAATATAGAAGGCCTATAGCTCTTTTATACTCTCCGCCTTCATCATTTGGGTCACCAATTCCACGCACTGCTATATAATTCATTGTAGGAACAGTTACTATATTGGGTTTTCCCTTTGGCATATAGAACTCTTTATATTCCTTCTTGAAATCAAATGACATATTCATTTCTCCTTTTGAATAATGGACATAATAACATAATAAACATGACAGCAGTGTGTCATGTTTATTTACGCAGAATTTAATATAACTTAAAAGTGTAAGCCTCTAGTCTTAGACTATCATTTTTTGCAAGTGAAGCAGACAATTGATTCAACAGCTTCCAGTTCTACCTGTTTATGTAAGCTTTCTAACCTTTTTCTCAAGCTATCTAAGGTCTCAAAGGGTGGTGTAAAAAATCCTTTAGGAGTATAGAGCTAATCGATAAACCAGTCGGTACGGCGGTTTTCACTTTGAATATAGAAGCATCCACAGAAAATTCCACCAAATTTAAGGACACGAAAAGTTTCACTATAAGTAGATTCCTTATCCGGGAAGGCATGAAAGCCATTGAGTGATAATACTAAATCAAAGTTTTCATCCGTAAATGGAAGCTTTCTGACATCACCATGCATAAATTTAACATTATTAAGTTCAAGGCCTTTAGCCCTGTGTTGTGCCTTTTCCATCATATCAATTGAATAGTCTAAGCAAGTGATATCTGCATTATGTAAAGTCTTATAGACTGGCATAGTAAGAACACCTGTACCAACAGGGACCTCTAACAATCTACCGGAGAAATCTTCTGAAATACCAGAAATAGCCCTGTACAAATATCGAGTATTCTTCTCTTGATCCATATTCCACACTAGCTTACAGATAGCTTTGCCGAGTAGCGTGAACATGTAATCATTCCATCATAAAAGGTTGCCTCTTTTCCACGATGATGATAGGCATTTAGAATTTCATCGTGTCTATTCATAGCTTTTTCTTAAATTAAATCCACTCTCTTAAAGTTCGAGTTACTTTGGCATCAATATCAAGACGAGTAGCTCTGCACTCTTTAGGGTATTCTCTTCCTGCGCGAAATACAAAACGTAGTTGTTGGCCTTGTGATATTGTTACTCTCTTTAAATTATTTTCTCCTTCCCAGATATCGAAACACCTTATGTCTGTATTCCTGATATTCTTTTCCAAATACAGATGATAGATAACGCTCCTCCTGCAGAATTTGTAAGTGTAGCATGATAATTGCATAAATAGTGAACATTGCTGTTAAAAGGTTGCAATACATCAGTAGTACACCTATATATTGAAAATCAAAGCCTAAGAATGCTGGATTACGGCTATATGAATAAATACCATCTGTTACTAGCTCTGTTTTATCTCTATCTGGGATACCTGCACGCCAGCTATCCTTCATGCAAAGTACAGAGATTAAAAATATAAGATCACCAATAGCCCCAACTAAAAAGCCTGTAAAGCGAGCGTTTGAGCTTAAATGACTCCAACCAAAGAAAATAGAAAGCATCTGAGCTGGGATAATCCCTACAGTAGCGATACTCATTAGCGTTTCAACTGTATGAATATTACTATCCTTTCTACGCCCAATTTGTATAGTCTTAATACCTCTACGCTTCTGCATCCATTGTTTACTAAGATAAATACTGTAGAAAATAACAAGAATAGCTAAAGCTAGGATGTGGTATGGCATTTGTTCTTCTAATGGAAGCTTCATATTTTTTCCTTTTGTGCTTTTCAGTTTACTTTAGTTCTACAAATTGGAACCCAAATTCCACATTCATAATCAGGACTTTGCATATTTCCAGCAGAATATACCTCAAGCATAGCGTTACCATTACCCATATGTTTCTGTCCCTCGTTTGGATACCACTCCTGCCAAACCTTTGTATTCAGCTCCTGCAGCGAATTAGGTAATGGTCCTTTTGTACTAAACATTGCCCATTCACTTTCTGGAAAGGTATAGAGTTTAAACCCCTCAGGAACCTCAGCACCCTTATAAAGGCCAGCGATCCAATATTCAAAAAATCCATCCTTCTCATCGCAGATAGCAAACATACCAATACCATTTTCAAGTATAGCCTTTTCATCCTGTGTTTCTGGTTTCATAGTTTGCCATAGTCTTGAGTACTTTTGTGAGTATTCTTTATCCCAAAATTCAGGACACTTTATATATCCCTCCTTAGGGCTAATAGATGTAGAAAAGCCTATAAAGGTCATAGCTGATTTATATTCATATTTAACATTCATTTATATCTCTTCCTTATAAAATGTTACATACCCAGTTATCAAGGAATTTCATTTGCTCATCTGTATGAAACCAATGTTCCCCATTTTCCATTATAGTGAGCTCTGCACCAGCTTTGTCTGCAAACTCCGTTATAGTTACTCGATCTGTTAAGTTATCCTTTCCACCATACAAAATGTATGTTGGAATGTGCCAATTAATTGGGTTATTACGTATGTAGCAGAGATAATCCCAAGATAGAGTCTCTCCAAACTCTGTAGGGATTAGCTTTTTGCTTTGTAGCTCCTTCTCATTTACATTAGACCACATCATCATATCTATAATGAGCTTTTCCATATCAACAATTGGTGAAATGAACAGTGCCTTAGAAATATCCTTTTCACTCAAGGAATTCATAGCAAAAAAAGCTCCAATACTGTTTGCAATTAGAGTAATGGAAGAATATCCATTACTGTGATAATCAAAAAGCTTAGGGAATTCTATTTTTGCATCCCATGGTGTTTGCGAGTGATAATCAAAACCTATTACATCACTATTAGGAAATAGCTTTTGATAATGCTTCGCTTCCTCAGCAGCTCCACCCTTACCATGTACATATATAATTAAATTTCTCTGCATAATTATTCCGCTTTATCTTTATCTGCATATGGTTTATTCCACGACCCGATTTCAATTATGTTTCCTTCAGGATCTGTGATAAAGCATGTTCTTTGGCCCCAAGGCTCTGTAGTTGGTTCCAATAAAGACACAGCACCATTTTTAATCGCATTTTGATACTGCTCATCAACTTCCTCAAAGGTATCGACATATAGAGCCATCTCGGAATGAGCATTAACGCCCTTTAGATACTCATATCGTTTATTAGTTAGTTTTTCAAAGTCCTTTCTTCCATAAAGCAAAAATAGAGTTCCATCCTTAACAAGATAAACATTATCTGTGTCTTCTGCTTCCTTAATCTCAAATCCCAGTACATCGCGATAGAACCTAATCATCACAGCCATATCCTTAACAAATAAACCATATCCATCTAATCTCATTGTATTTCCCTCCAGACTCTAAAATATATTAGTTAGCAACCTATCGCTCGGTAGCTTATTTATATTAACAGTATTTATAGATGACATGTCAACTATAAAGCTAAGAGAACCTATTATTACATACTAGAAATCAAAGCTGAATCACTTAATAGAAGTTACTTTGCCAATTTGGTATTACATTTTGCATAATTGGTAAACATAAATCACTATAACATTAAAGCTATAAAATTATTAATTTATACTATAAACAATTAAGCTTTGAATTGAAGCTTTACTTAAGATATTTTCTTCTCTGCATAAGCACACAGCTTTCTTCACTAGATTCTTGCAATTGTACTTAAGTCTAAGAGTATCAAGGGTAATAATGTATAGATAAATCTTTTTATTATCAAACCTTAGCATCCTATTAAGAGACTAAAATTAATGGAAGTATCATGTTCTTATAAAATGCTTTATATACTGGTATCTTATTAACTGGTTATTATTTATATAGCTTTTTTTAGTAAAATAGATGATAATTACCACTACTAAAATAATTAAGAGAGCTATATATGGAAATAAAGAAAGTACAAGATGGAAGCAAGCTTGAAATTAGCATTGAAGGACGTTTAGATACTATTACAGCTCCAACTCTTGAAGCTGCAATTAAAGAAAGTATCACAGGAGTTGAGAAGCTCATATTTGACTTTGCAAAACTAGAGTATCTTTCTTCTGCAGGCTTAAGAGTTCTTCTTGCAACACAGAAAGTAATGAATAAGCAGGGAGAAATGGTCATCCGTAATGTTAACGAGACTATTGCTGAAATTTTCGATATCACAGGCTTTTGTGATATTTTGACTATTGAGTAAGTTTATTCGGAGACGTTGTGAATACTGACTTCGCAAGTAGCGCATATCGGCATTTTCTAATATGGGGTGTATGCTCTTCTCTTGCCCTAACAGTATGCACTATAGTTGATGCAACCCTGGTAGGAAACCTTGTTGGCCCCCAGGGACTTGCTGTAGCAAATATCTCCACACCGGTATTCCTTCTTTACGCTCTACTTGGTATTACTATCGCAGTAGGAGCAAATGTTCATATCGGAAGATTACTAGGAGCCTCTGATATAGAGGGTGCTAATAAAACCTTCCATTCAGCCCTAGGACTTGGTCTGACAGTAGGCATCCTAGCTTTATCACCTCTTTTATTCAAAGATATTTATTTCTCCTTCTTGGGTGTAACTGAGGAGCTATATCCAATAGCAGAACAGTACCTAACTGTTGTGATGTGGGCTTCTCCTATATTTGTCATATACCACATCCTCTCCTTTTCTGTTAGATCTGATAGCGATCCAAGACTTTCTGCCATTGCCTCCGGCGTTGTAATTATTACAAACATTGTCTTAGACATTCTCTTTATGAAAATTCTAGGATGGGGAATAGCAGGAGCTTCCTCCTCTCTCTGCATTGCAGAAGCACTGGGGACAGTAGTACTTCTAACACACTTTGCAAAGAAACACACTCTCCTGAAGCTCCGTTTGGCTCTGCCATCAAAGAAGGATGCAGTAGACTTTGTAGCTAATGGATTTGGCATGGGCTCTGCAAATATCTTTGGAGCAGTAGTAATGCTTGTATTTAATACACTGCTACTAAAAAAAGGAAGCTATGGTGCACTTTATGTAGCAATCTATGGTGTTATATATACAATAAGTACAATTCCTACAGGATTATTTGATGGCTCAGCTAGTGCACTATCGACTGTAACAGCATTCCTTACAGGAGAATCTGACAAAGACGGCATATCTGCTGTATTGAAAAAGGCTTTAACAGTAGCTATAGCATCAGCTGTAACACTATCTATTCTTGCTTTCGCATTCGCACCTGCTTTAGCACGCTTTTTCGGTATAAAAGAGGATTTAGAAATAGCTCTTGCAGCAAAGGCTATAGGGATATTTTCTCTCGGTATAGTATTTTCAGCAATTAATACAATAGTAACAGCATTCTGGCAGTCTATTGGAAGAGCAAAGGAAGCAGCTACTATGTCACTACTTCGAAATTGTCTTCTACTTCTTATCCTTGGCTCATTCTTAATTCCACATTCAAATATAATTGGACTATCCTACTCATACGTTTTAACAGAAGTAATCTGCTCATTAGGAGTTCTCATAATACGTGTTGCTAAGCCATCAAAAAAATATATTTGCGAAAAATATAAAGATGATGGAAGAAGCATAGAGATGATATATCCTATGGCTCCGGAAAGTATGGCTAGAATCTCTAGTGACCTTGAAAGTATTTCCGAGGAATGGGAAATAAACATCAAGAAGACATTCGTCATAAACTTCATCTGCGAAGAGATTTTACTGAATATAATCAAGTTTGGTCTCGGAGAAACAGAGAAGATAAAAAATGAATACTATATTTCTATTAAGCTCATGGAAAAGGGAGATGACCATGTACTCCGTATCCGTGATAACGTTAATACATACAATCCATTTGAATCAAATGGAGATGAGATAGACAGAGGAGTACTAGAACTCATAGAGAAGAAAACAAAATATTGTGACTATCAGCGCAAGATGATATTCAATTATTTATACCTAATACTTTAGGAGGAATTAGTGGACAGCCAGCTTATTTTCCAAGATGAAACTGAGATGAAAAGACTTATTGTACAAAATAGTCTGCTGTCTTATTATGAGAAGCCAATATTGAAAGCTCTGTTTGATTCCAGAAAGGATATCACAGTTCTTGATGTAGGATGTAATGACGGCGCAAAGACTGTAGAGCGTTTTTCATCGCCATCAGTTTCTAAAGTAATAGGCCTTGAATTCAACCAAAAGCTTGTCCAAAAGGCCCAAGAGCAATATGGAGATAAAAGATTCTACTTCTTCCGTCTTGATGCAGAGGACGATAGCTTTACTCTCTCCTTAAGAAAAATCATGAAAGAAGAAAATATTGAGTGCTTTGATGTAATATATCTCTCCTTTCTTCTGATGCACTTGAAGGATGTAGAAAAATATCTTACTTCGCTTCGTCCATTTCTAAAGAAAGATGGAAAAATACTAATTATTGAAGCAGATGATAGTAATTCAAAGCTAAATGGAGATGGAGGAGGACTACTAGGAGATTTCCTCTCGATCCTAAAAAAAGATAAATATGCAGGAAATAGAGAAGTTGGAAAGAATATCATCCAAACACTCAAAAAATGTGGCTACCATGATATTACAGTACATTACGATGCAATTAGTGCATCAAAAGATGAAAAAGAAAAGAAAGAAGCAATATTTACTACCTTCTTCTCATATTTAAGAGAGGATGTATCAATTCTTCTCTCACAGGAGCCTACAAATCTTGAATATAAATCATGGAAAAAATGGCTTGAAAGCAACTACACTGCTCTTAAGAATTTAGTTATGGATGAAGAATCTGATATTTCAATGGGCATGAAGATACTTACCTGCAGTAAGGAGGATAGCGATGCATAATATTTATATTAATAGTCTATCCTTCTCATTGAAGAAAATAGAAAAGAAAGATGTTGAACAGGTCCGAAGACTCGCAGACAGCTGTGTGGGAGAAAATCTCTACTCTAGTGAGGAAATCGCTTCAGCAATAGATAGTAGTGACCGTTTTTTCTATCTCCTTCAAGATCAAAGGGGAGAGACTGTAGGCTACATATACTACTACATCACTACAGAGGAAAGGATCGCAGAATATTCAAAATTAGACGAAGGTATTTTTCAAGCCCTTCCATTCCACCATGGAGGAAGGGTTGGTAAAATCCAATCCGTCGGAGTTAATCATGAGTACCGAGGAATGGGTATTTCCACAAAAATGATGGAGTTTGTCCTTGATGAGCTTAAGAAGCTATCAATAGAAGCTGTTTTTATCGTATGCTGGAAACCAAAGGGTACTATTCAGCTTCAGAAAGCTATTACTGAGTGTGCTTTCAGCTTTTTATCTATAGCTAAAAATGTCTGGTACAACGATACACGCCTAATATGTCCGTATTGCAAGGGCAGGTGTACATGCGATGCGGAAGTCTACTATAAATTACTCTTAGGAGATGAATCATGAAGATTAAGCTCTTACCTAAATTCATCATTTCACTTGGCATCCTTGGAATAGTAATTACTGTTGCAGTATCAATATTCAGTTATGCCACTACAAAGTCTTATCTTAATCAACTATATGCAGAGCGCATCATGACTAATAGCAATGCTATTGCAGCTATGCTAGATGTAAATGATGTAAAAAAAATCATCAGTGATGGTGGAGAAAAGACTCCAGAATACAAAGAGATGTATGACCTCTTTAACAAGCTCAAGGCAGATGGAGAGATTACATTTTTATCACTAGTTGTGCCAGATGAAGATAGTGTTACCTTCTACATCGATGCTATGGTTGAGGAAATGGGAGATGATCCTGCTCTTCAAATACCATATGGTAGCAACATTCTATATACCGATGCAGCAAATCCAAATGACCCTAAGGATATGGAAAAATACATAACAATCTGGGAAAACTATGCTAAAAACAAAGGAATTGATAAACCTCTTGTAACAGATAACGACTATGGCTTTAATTACACTGGAATCTCAGTAATTCTAGATGAAAATGGAAAAGCTATTGCTGAAATCCAATATATTTTAGATATGAGTGAGGTAAGAGCATATCTAAACTCATTCTTAGTTAACATGTTCATCATATCCTTTGCAATAATAGGAATAACAATTCTAGCTTATATCGTATTTGTAAGAAAAATAGTTATCAATCCTGTAGGAAGGCTCACAGACTTTACGCAGGAGATTACAAGAACAAATGACTTTGGAAACCAGCGCATCAAAATAAAGACTGGAGATGAAATTGAATCATTAAGCCATGCTTTCAACTTCATGCTCTCTGAGCTTGAGGAATACATCGATAACCTTTCTAGAGTCACAGCAGAAAAGGAACGCATAGGCGCTGAGCTTGATGTTGCGAGACATATCCAGGCTTCCATGCTTCCTTCAATATTCCCTCCATTTCCTAATAGAGATGAGTTTGATATTTTTGCTTCAATGACTCCTGCAAAGGAGGTAGGAGGAGACTTCTACGACTTCTTCCTTGTGGATGAGGACCACCTAGCAATGGTCATTGCGGATGTATCGGGAAAGGGCATTCCTGCTGCAATGTTCATGATGATTTCAAAGACACTCTTAAAGTCAGCAGCACAAAGTGGTCTTTCTCCTAAGGCTATTTTGGAAAAGGTTAACAACCAGCTCTGTGAAAACAACGATGCAGAGATGTTTGTAACTGTTTGGATCGGTATTCTTGAAATTTCTACAGGAAAGCTGGTCTGCGCAAATGCAGGACATGAGTACCCAGCAATAATGAGAAAAGGAGGAAGCTTTGAGCTCTATAAAGACAAACACGGCTTTGTCCTAGCTGGAATGGAAGGCTCTAAATATCGTGAGTATGAGTTAGTCTTATCTGCAGGTGACCGTCTCTTTGTATATACAGATGGAGTCGCAGAAGCAACAGATAGCAATAACAACCTATATGGAACCGACAGAATGATTGATGCACTTAATAAAGCAAAGGACCTATCCTCTCGTGAGCTTTTGGGATCACTACACAAAGACATTGACTCATTTGTAGGCATAGCAGATCAGTTTGACGATATCACTATGCTCTCAATACAAATCAAGCAAGTTAGTAGTTCCTTTGAAGAAATCTCTCTAAAGCCTAGTCTCGATAATTTAGACCAGGTCACTGATTTTATCGATAATCTTCTTTCAGAGGGAGGAGTATCCAATAAGCTCATCTTTAAAGTAAACATGGCAATAGATGAAATCTACTCCAATATAGCCCGCTATAGTGGAGCAACAGAGGCAAGAGTTGGATGCAATGTAGCAGAAAATAAAGTAAGTCTTAGATTCGTCGATAACGGCAGTCCATATGACCCTACAGTAAAGGAGGATCCTGATACTACTCTATCTGCAGATGAGAGAGAGATTGGAGGCTTGGGAATATATATGGTAAAAAAGATAATGGATGATATTTCCTATGAGTATAAGGATGGAAGAAATATTCTAATACTAGAAAAGAATATTTAATCCAAATTGCCGATATATTCTGCAAAAAAATAGCTTAAAAAAGGAAAGACAAATGGAAAACAACACGATTTTTAGAAAGAAAAGTATAGAAAGAGTTTCTTCACCAGAACAGCTTAATGACTATATTCGTGTCTGTAGTCCGAGCATTTGGTTGGTAATTGTAGCTGTAATCATATTACTTGTAGGTGTTTGTATATGGGGAGTTCTAGGACACTTAGATACAACTATTACTACTGCAGCAATTGTTGAAAATAAAGCACTTACTATTTATATTCCAGAGGAAGACATATCCTCTGTTTTAAACAAAACCTTTACAATAGAGGGGACAGAATATGAAATTAATGCATCTTCTATCCCACTTGAGCCAATCGCAGTTCGTGGTGAGGATTTTTCTGAATATGTACTTCATATTAGCGGCTTAAAGCTTGGTGAATGGGTTTATGCTGTACAGTGCAATACTGGACTTGCAGACGGTATCTATAAAGCTCAAATCGTGCTTGATAGTACCTCACCAATGTCATTTATCTTTAATTGAGGTGAAGCATGGGTAATGAAAATAAAATAAAACAGCCTGTGCGAAATAGTGTAGCTAAGGTTCCAGTTGTAATGCAAATGGAAGCATTAGAGTGTGGTGCTGCCTGCTTGACAATGGTACTTGCATATTACGAAAAGTGGATACCTTTAGAGCAGGTACGCTATGATTGCGGTGTCTCCCGTGATGGTTCAAATGCTAAGAATATATTGAAAGCTGCTAGGAGCTATGGACTAAATGCAAAGGGCTACCGTTTTGAGCTTGAATCACTAAAAAAGAATGGGACATTCCCGTGTATCATCCACTGGGACTTCAATCATTTTGTAGTACTTAATGGCTTTAAGAAAAACAAAGCTATATTAAATGACCCAGAAAAGGGTACATATAGCGTATCTATGGAGACCTTTGATAAGTCATTTACCGGCATCTGCCTGTTATTTGAACCAAGTGAGTCTTTTCAGCCAGGTGGAAAGCCAAAAAGCATCATCCAATTTGCTAAAAGCCGCTTAAAGGGAACAGGAAGTGTGGTAGCCTTCGTAATACTAACAACGATAATATCCTCACTACTTGGAATTATCCGTCCCGCATTTTCTAGAATTTTTCTAGATAGATTACTTACAGGTCAAAATCCAGAATGGCTATATCCATTTATAATTGCATTATCAGCTATTACTGCAATTGAGCTATTAGTTTCTTTTATTAGCATTGGAGTAAATCATCGTATAGACGGTAAGATGTCTTCCTACGGTAGCACCTCCTTTATGTGGAAGGTGCTTCAGCTACCTATGGAGTTTTTCTCTCAGCGTATGGCAGGAGATATTCAGCAGAGACAAAGCACAAATGCTTCGATCTCAGGTACGCTAGTAAATACCATAGCACCACTGGCTCTCAACGCTGTAATGATGATTTTTTACTTAGTTGTTATGCTAAGATACAGTGTACTTTTAACTGCTGTGGGTCTATGTTCTATTTTATTAAATCTTGTGATGGGACAGATTATCTCTAGAAAGCGTATTAATATCACTAGGGTTCAGATGCGTGATAGTGGCAAGCTAGCAGGAGCTACAGTTGCTGGTATCGAAATGATAGAAACAATTAAAGCAAGTGGTGCTGAAAACGGTTATTTCGAGAAATGGTCAGGGTATCAAGCAAGCGTTAACACACAGAAAATGAAATTCACTAACCTAAACCAATATCTTGGATTAATCCCATCACTAGTATCTTCGTTAACGAGTACTGCTGTTTTGGCAATTGGTGTATTTCTTACAATACAGGGGAAATTCACTATTGGTATGATTATGGCATTTCAGGGCTATATGAGCTCCTTTACTTCCCCTGCTCTATCGTTAATCTCTGCAGGACAAGGCATTCAAGAAATGCGTACAGAAATGGAACGTATTGAGGATGTTATGCAGTATCCTACCGATGTTAACTATGAAAATGAAAGCTGGGATGAGAATAAAGAATATGATAAGCTATCGGGCTTAGTTGAGATGCGTAATGTAACTTTCGGCTACTCCCGTTTAGCAGAGCCTTTAATTGAGAATTTTAGCTTAACACTAAAGCCTGGTAGTCGTGTTGCCTTTGTTGGCTCCTCTGGGTGTGGAAAGTCCACTCTATCAAAGTTAATTTCAGGACTTTACCAGCCTTGGAGTGGAGAAATATTGTTTGATGGAAAGAGCATAAATCAAATTGACCACAGTGTATTTACCGGTTCTTTAGCTGTAGTAGACCAGGATATCATCCTCTTTGAGGATACTATTGCAAACAATATAAAAATGTGGGATAGCTCTATCGAAGATTTTGAAATGATTATGGCAGCAAGAGATGCCCATCTTCATGAGGATATTATGCAGCGAGAAGGTGGCTATCAATACAAAATTACAGAGGGCGGTAAGGACTTCTCTGGTGGTCAAAGGCAAAGAATGGAAATTGCACGTGTACTCGCACAGGACCCAACTATTATTATTCTAGATGAAGCAACCTCTGCTCTCGATGCAAAAACAGAATATGAAGTAATTAACTCTATTAAGGATAGAGGAATAACATGTATTGTTGTAGCACATAGACTATCTACAATTCGAGACTGCGATGAAATTATTGTGCTTGACAACGGCAAGGTTATAGATCGTGGAACTCATGAAGAGCTTTATGCTAGAGGTGGTTTATACACCGAGCTGGTATCTAATGAGTAAGGAGGCAGTAATATGGGATGGTTCGATGAACAAATCAAAGAGCGAAAGCAAAATGATGATGCTGTATTTGCTGCCGCTTTTGCAGGTATTGCAGATGCTGTTTTAGGGAAAAAGCTATCTTCTGCCTTTGAATCTGATGCACAAAAGGCAAAAAATGCAATTGATAGCATCCTAAGCTTTTATCATGTCAAAACACAGGAGGTTCCTGACAGTATAAAAAACTTAAACGAACAGCTTGAGTATTTAATGCGTCCTTACGGCATTATGAGACGCAGAGTAAAGCTTGAAAAGGGGTGGTATAAGAATGCTATCGGTGCAATGCTTGGCGTAAAAAAAGCTGATAGCTCTGTTGTTGCTTTTATCCCAACAGGATTATCTGGATATAGCTATCTTGATCAAAGTAGTGGGAAATATGTAAAGATAAACAAAAAAAATGAGGATCTCTTTGAGGATGAGGCACTAGCCTTCTATAAGCCCTTTCCTATCGAGAAATTGAATATCCCTATTCTCTTACGATATATAATGGAAATTCTTTCCGTCTCAGATTTTGTGCTAATTGGGCTTGGCACATTAGCAGTTACACTAGTAGGCCTACTTACTCCAAAGCTAAATAATCTATTGATGGGAACAGTAGTTGATACTGGAAGTATGAGACTTCTAACTGCAATTATTCTTTTTATGGTTTGTGTAAACATCGCTTCTCTGCTACTAAGCACAGTGAAGTCACTGCTTACCACACGAATTAACACAAAGCTGGATATAACTGTACAAGCAGCAACTATGGCAAGAGTAATGTCCTTGCCTGCAGATTTTTTCAAAAGCTACAGCTCTGGTGATCTATCTAGTCGTTGCGGACAAATGAATTCTCTTTGCAATATGCTAGTCTCAGCAATATTATCAACGGGACTGACCTCTGTGTTTTCTCTTATCTACATTACACAGATTTTCAAATACGCTCCTGCATTAGTTATTCCAGCCTTAAGCATCATTATAGCAACTATTCTTTTTACTACTTTAACAGCCATAGCACAGATGAAGCTTGCTAAAAAGCAGATGGAGGCAGGCGCAAAGGAATATGGTATGAGCTATGCTCTTATCTCTGGAATTCAGAAAATCAAGCTTTCAGGTGCAGAAAAAAGAGCCTTTGCTCGTTGGGCAAATGTATATACTCAAAGAGCTAAGTTAACCTATAATCCACCAACATTCTTGAAATATAGTTCTGTATTCTCTATGGCTATATCACTTATTGGTACAATCTTAATGTATTATTTTGCAGCTAATAGTCATGTAAGTGTTGCAGATTATTATGCCTTTAACACAGCATATGGCATGGTATCTGGTGCATTTATGTCACTAGCCTCTATTGCACTTACTGCAGCTAATATCAAGCCTATTTTAGATATGGCAAAACCAATTATGGATACAGTTCCAGAAATCTCAGCAGATAAGCAAGTAGTAACTCGTATTTCTGGTGGTATTGAGCTTAACAACATCTCTTTCCGCTATAACGAAAGCATGCCTAATGTTTTAGATAATCTTTCTTTAAAAATAAAGCCAGGGCAATATGTTGCTATTGTTGGTACAACAGGTTGTGGGAAATCAACACTCATGAGAATTATGCTTGGCTTTGAAACACCACAGAAGGGTGCTGTGTACTATGATGGAAAGGATCTTTCTCGCATGGACCTAAAATCCTTAAGGCGAAAAATCGGTGTTGTAATGCAGAATGGTAAGCTATTTCAAGGTGATATTTTCTCCAATATCACTATTTCTGCTCCATGGCTAACTATAGATGATGCTTGGAGAGCAGCAGAGCTTGCTGGTATTGCAGATGATATTAAAAGAATGCCTATGGGAATGCACACGATTATTTCTGAAGGCTCCGGAGGTGTATCAGGTGGGCAGCGACAAAGACTAATGATAGCTCGTGCAATTGCTCCTAAGCCTAGAATTCTGATGTTTGATGAAGCAACCTCAGCGCTCGATAATCTTACACAGAAAAAAGTATCAGAGTCACTCGATGGATTAAAGTGTACTCGTATAGTCATCGCTCATAGACTTTCAACCATCAAGCAGTGTGACCGTATAATATACCTTGACAATGGTAAAATTGTGGAAGATGGCACCTATGAAGAGTTAATTAATATGGGTGGCAAATTTGCAGAGCTTGTTGCAAGACAACAGCTTGATTCAAAAGGATGATAAAAAAAAGTAAAGAAATTATATACCTTTTCACTAGTTTAACGTATAAACAATAAAGGAGAGACAATCGATAGAAAACTGAAAGCTCTTTTTGATTATCAAAAGTTCAATGAAAACAAAAAGATTATCTTACACTGTTTATTCAAAACCTTTTGAGCAGCTAGAAGAACACGTAGCTCAGCAGAGGATAAATACTCTATATTTTAAAATCGAAATTTAGCTATGTAATACCATTTAAAGAAGTTTTTAGCTCTGCCTCTAGTTGTGGAGCAGTTGTTGTATCTAATCTTCAAGATAGCATTACATTCAGTGTACTTCCCATTTAAAGGCTTTTGGATTGTCATTATAAATATATCCTCATTTGATTAGCTTTAAGCTCATCTACCTTTCTTTGCGTCTTTATTATAAATATCCATATTAAGCAGGTTTTCGCTTTTTGCAACTATTGTACTGACAACGACATCGCCTAGACAGTTGCTCATAGTTCGTAGCATACCAAGTAGCGGGTCAATACCCATGATGAGTCCTACAGCCTCAACAGGTACATTTAATTGTGTTAGCAGTACAGAAAGGCAAACTAACCCTGCTCCTGAGACACCTGGTGCACCAATAGATAAAATAATAATTGAGGCTACAATAGGTAGTAAGCTTGTGCTCATAATATCTACACCATAAAGCTTGGCAAGACCGAGAGCAAATACACCTAGATATACACAGGTTCCATCCATATTCATAGTTGCACCTAATGGAAGAGACAGAGAATATACCCTCGGTGATATCCCTAGTCTTTTCTCACATGTACTCATATTCAGCGGAAGAGATGCATTGCTGGAAGCCATGCTAGCAACCTGTGCCATAACTGGAGAGTATTTTTTAACAAAAGGAATAGGGTTGAGCTTTGCCATTAAAAGGAGTATTAGACAATATACACTCATCATCAACACTAGCCCAGCAAGGAAACATACACATATTCCCAATACTGGCAAAAGTGTCTGCATTCCTGTTGTAAGAATTAGAGACATTATGGAGCAAAATACAGCAATCGGCATAAACTTAATTAACAGTGTAGTTATTTTCAGAAATAGCTCGTTACAGGCACTGAAGAAATCATTAATTGTTTTTCCATGTGAGCCAATCATTCCTGATGCAATTCCACAAATTACAGCAAGAAAAATCAGCTGAAGCATATTCGCTTCCAAAAATGGCTTAGTAAAATTACTCGGTACGATATTCACAAGCATATCCTTGATAGATATGTGCACTTCCTGTGATGCGACAGATGAAATATCTAAAGCGGTTATGCCCATAGTAGTGTCCCCGCTCAACTGGAATAGGTAGCCTATTCCAATTCCAATCGCTGTTGCAAACAAAGTAGTTAAAAGATAAAGCCCTAAAACCTTCCCACCTATTTTTCCCATATCTGACAAGTTACCAAACTGTCCTACTGCAGAGATTATGGAGAAAAATACAACAGGAGCAACTACCATCTTTAACCCATTCATAAACATAGTCTTAATAGGTGAAAATAGATTATCACTCAGTAGCTGGTTAACAGACTCTGGAGAGAAAAGCTTAAATACCAGACCCACAATAATTGCTAAAAGCATGGAGCCCAATGTGTAATACAGCTGTCTATTATTTGAACGGACAACTGTTAAGCGAACAGAATTAACACCCCCTTGATTTCTATATTTTAAATCTGATGCAAAGCTTTTAAGAATCATGTTACGAATTGTTACTTCAGCATCCTTGCCGATGTCATCCGTATCTAGAGGAACACCCATTTCCATGCTCTGAGAAAAGTCATAGGCAGTACCTGGAACTGAAATCTCAACAACAATCTCTCCCATCCATTTACGTACACTAAGCAACATGTATTCTGCACTAGTATCTGCATGACCGATGAGACTAGTCATCAATTCCTCAGAAATTAATCTAGCTTTTGTAATCTCCTTCTTTGTTAGTCCATACTTGCCAAGCTTCTGTTCAATCGTATCTAAGCCTGCAGCTATTCCAGAAATATCGGGTGTCTGTCTTACATGCATACATTATCTCCTCATTTATTAATAAATGCTTCTGATACTTCAAATTCGAGCTACAGTTATTTTCTAAAAAGAGTTATCACTAGCACTCATTAATATTTTCTATAAATATGATGTTATAAATCATAAAACCTAATGATTATATCAACTATCTATACACAAAATGTCACACATTGCTAATTTGGTATCTTTTTTTTCCAAATTAGTCTGAAAACACTAAAAATAGTGCCACTCCACTGCCCTTTGGGTCAACCAGGAATAGATGCAATATCCTTTTTTTGAGGAAGAAGCATGACTGAGCTCTAGGAATTGGTAATAGCCTACATATTTTTCCAATAACTAGATTAGAACATGCCTCAGCATATACCTATGCTTAGTAGAGTCTCAGCTAGCTCTCTGATCAGTTATAATATGCTCAATTCCCTTATGCTCTCTACTTAAATAATCTTTCATAAAGGAAGGAAATGCTTTGTATTTATCCAATTCAGAAATTGGAAGCCAATACATATTTTCTTTCACACCAGAGGTTGTACTATTGCTATTTAGATTCTGTGTGCCTCTTGGCTTCATCAAATAATAGAAGCATATCTCATGGCAATCCAGTCCTGCTAAGGTCCCCTTGCTCTCATGGAAAAAGTTTTCATGTATTACAGCTAAATAATCAACCTCGTATTGAATTCCTGTTTCTTCAAGAACCTCTCTTTTTACTGCATCCTCAGCAGCTTCACCCATATGAACTCCACCACCTATCGAATAGTAATAATCTTCTAGCTCATTACCTGCAAACAAAACACAGCCATTTTCAACAATAATAGCAGCAGCTCTATATCTGAACCATTTATTATCTATCTTAAAGCCGCAATCATATTCCTTCATAAATTTCTCCTCCCTCAAAAAGATACTATAACTACCCTAAGTGCTTTAACACATTGTCTTGCTGTAATAGGCTTTTCATCTGTAATGAGCTTCAAAAAGGGCTTCATAATTCCATCAAAACGACCGTCACTATCCCATATAGGATATAATGGGCTCTATTTCTCACTAGTGATTATGGACAACTTAAAAGTAGAGCAAAATCATCGAATCATATTCACTGCTTTCAGAGATAATCCTATCAGAAAGAGCAAATGCCGCAACATCGTCCTTTATCATAAGATTATTAATAATTTCTTCTCCCATATTTGTCTATACTCTTTATATTCATTCACCATTATAGGATGTTTTTTATCACTCTTAATCCTATCCTTTTTTTCATTTGAAAATAGCCATATAGAAATATAGAATATCCTCATGCAGAAGAGAAAGAATAATCTTGAGTTCATTATCACAAAAGAGGGATTTAGACCTGACTTTACTAAGGAGAGAAGACCAGAGTTCTTCCCTGACCAATATAGAGGAATGTATGAAGCTGTACTATCAGGCTCAATAAAGGACTCATCGCCTTCCCTAGACTTTTTGAAACGTATTACAGAGAACTTCTTCTTCCAGCTTGAGAGGACACCTTCCCTTTCTCTAGAGAGGGAAAATGTAGTCGTTTCCTATGACATGATAGAGCTAGAGGAGATATTATCCAATGCTCCCTTCATTTTGGGAAGCCAAAACCTCAATTCAGATTGGGTCCTTACTCTCTTTGACAGATATCTCTCACTCTTCAAAAGCGAAATTTCAACCTACACTTCTTCTGTAGAAGCCTATTTCTCTTCCTTCTCTACTCGGTTCAAGCTTCCATCTAGAATCTTTTTTCATCTTCTAGAGAGCAAAAAGCCTGAAGCTCCCTTTGCCTTTATGGCTACATATTCCACAGTAGGTGAAGATGGTAAAGTGCACCACTATCCACTAAAATATGCTCTAAAGGAGTATTCCTCCTCAATCGAGAAGCTTGCTATCCTCATCTCTTCCATCAAGAAGGCGGCTAAAAGTAGTAGGATTATTTCCTCTTGGCTTAACTCTGGAGAGATATTCTCTCCTATCTATGTATCTAAGGAGGAGGCATACGCCTTTTTAATGGATGTCCCACTCTTTGAAGAGGCTGGAATTGTTACAAGAATCCCAGGATGGTGGAAAAAGAGAAAGAGAAGCTCAAGCATCTCTATCGAAAGTGACAAGAAAGGATCGAAGTGCTCAATATCCTCCTTTAGGCCCAAGATGGTCTGGCAGGGAGTCGAAATAACTGAGGAAGAAATAAGAGATATCTTATCTAGAACAGAGGGGCTCTACTTATTAAAGGGTAACTGGATTGAAGTAGACAAAAATGGCCTAGAAAAGCTTCTAAAGGAATATGAAGAACTAGAAGAAAGAGAGCTGTCTCTCCTTTCTGCTCTGAAAATGGCATCAGGTGTAGAAGAGAGAGCCTACCCTGTACACATCGATATCGACGATATGATAAAAACCTCAATGGCCTCAGACATCCCATCATCTCCACCTTCCTCATTTACAGGTACTCTTAGGCCATACCAAATTGATGGCTTTAGATGGCTCCAAGGAATATCAAGGCTTTCATTGGGTCCTCTCCTTGCAGATGATATGGGACTGGGTAAGACAGTAGAGATATTGGCATACCTAGAAGAGTTCAGAGAGAAAAATAGAGATGCAAAGGTACTCTTAATTGTTCCAGCATCCCTCTTAGGAAACTGGGGAAGAGAATGCATAAAGTTCACTCCAGACTTAGATTTCACCATTAGGCACGGAAAGGAAGCAAAGAAGAAGGACTTTCCTTTCCTAACTATAGTCACATATCAGGGAGCCTCCACAAGTGCCGCTATCCAGGAAGAGAAATGGGATCTAGTAATACTTGATGAAGCTCAAAATATAAAGAACAGGAATACAAAGCAGACCAAAGTCATAAAGGCGCTAGACAGAAAGCAGTCTATTGCAATGACAGGAACCCCTATAGAGAACTCATTGATGAACCTCTGGTCCATATTCGACTTCCTCTCTCCAGGCCTTCTTGGAGATGATAAGAGCTTCGCTTCCTTCACAGCCTCCATGGCAGAAGATAAGATGGACAACCTGAAGAGAGTCATAACGCCATTTATACTTAGGCGCCTCAAGAGTGATAAAACTATCATCAATGACCTTCCAGATAAGGTGGAGAATACTCTTATGGTATCTCTCACTCCTGAGCAGCGTGTGCTATATAATAAGGTGGTAGATGAATATGAGGAGGCTCTAGAAAAAATGGAGGAATCAGGAGCTAATGCCCTAGCCATTACTGGAGCAACCATAATGAAGCTAAAGATGGTAGCAAACCACCCTTCCCAGTACTTAGGAAACGGAGAGTATGAGGAGAAGAAAAGTGGCAAGTTCCTTCTTCTTAAGGAATTATGCACTACTATCCATGAAAACAGGGAGAAGGTTTTAGTCTTTACTCAGTTTGCGTCTATAATCCCAGAGCTTCTTAAGCTTCTCTCTACAGTCTTCGAAGAGAATGGCGAATATATTGACGGTAGTACTCCTCCTAAAAAACGAACAGAGATAGTAGAAAGCTTCCAAAGCGGAGAGCTACCTTTCCTAGTAATTTCACTTAAGGCCGGAGGAACAGGTCTCACTCTCACAGAAGCTAACAACGTAATCCACTTTGATAGATGGTGGAACCCTGCCGTAGAGGACCAGGCCACAGACAGAGCCTACAGAATCGGGCAGAAGAACGTTGTCACTGTTTATAAGTTTGTAGCAGAGGATACTATTGAAGAGAGGATAAGCCAGATTCTCAAGGAGAAAGCTGAGCTTGCAGAGTCTATGCTGGGCGATATCGGAGGAGAAGTTACAAGTAAGCTTTCTCCAAGAGAGCTATTGTCTGCTATGCGTTATCAAAGGAAACTATAATGGCAAAGAAGAAGAATAATGAAATCAGAGAGCCAATAATCATTGAAGGAAGAACTATCTCTTCATCCTGGTGGGGAAAGGCTTGGTGTGACAATATTGATATCTACGCAGATTTTGACAACCGTCTTCCTAGAGGAAGAAGCTATGTCAGAAGCGGCTGTGTAATAGACTTAAAGATTGAATATGGAGTAATTAGAGCCCTAGTAGTAGGCTCTAGGCCGAGACCCTATAAGATTCAGATAGATATCAAGCCCTTCAATGATAAGGAAATTAAAGCCTTTGAAGATAAGTGCAGGAACAACTTTGAATCTGTGGAGGATTTCATCAACGGAAGGTTTCCAGACTCCTTTAAGGAGTATTTCACATCCTCCTCTCTAAATCTTTTTCCAAAGGTCAGAGAAATGACATTCTCCTGTTCCTGTCCAGATTGGGCTGAACTATGTAAGCATGTAGCTGCAGTATTATATGGAATAGGAAGAAAGCTTGATGATGACCCTATGCTACTCTTAAGACTACGAGGAATAGACACTGCTTCCTTCAGCGAAAAAATAGTCAACAGGGAAGCTGAGAAGCTCGCCCTCTCCTCTTCTCTTTCCCTTCCTCCAGGACGTGCTATGGATATGGAAGAAGCCTCTCTTCTATTTTCTGTAGATAGATACCAGGAATAGGAATTATAGGAAGAAAACGATGCTTGCTGTTCTGTAAATTGCCAAAGCTGAATATGAACCGAGTTATACAACAGATGATATATCTGTCTATTCGCTTAGAGCACCACTAAAACTTTGCATTATCTGGGGCACAATTCAGTAACAATTCTAGCTACTTTAGAAGCTTTACCTAATCTTTCCAATTAATAGCCTAGTGGATATAATTTCATTTTTCAATTATTTCAAAGGAACAAGGGCCATCTCGGCCTTCTCCTGCCCCATCAACATATTGTCTTACTACTCTTCTATAGGATATCGATTAATGCGTTAGCTTCTGCTTCTGTTGTTCCCCAGTCTGTTGCAAACCGAATCACAGTGTGATTATCATCGTATTTTTCCCAAAAGCTGTATTCAACCTTTTCTCCCAGTTTTTTTAGTGCATCGTTTTCAATAATAACAAAAATCTGATTAGTCGGTGATTCAAAATATAGGCGGTACCCTTTTTCCTGTAAAGCTCTCGTTATGCGTTCTGCAGCTTCAATCGCGCTCTTTCCAATCTTCATATAAAGATCATCCCTAAATAGCTCGTCAAACTGAATTCCCAGCAATCTTCCTTTCGCTAGAAGAGCTCCATGCTGCTTGATGATTGTGAAAAGATGAGGCATCTCTTCTGGCTTTGGAACCACTACTGCTTCTCCAAATAGTGCGCCGCACTTGGTACCACCAATATAAAAAGCATCGCATAGCTCTGCTAAGCACTTAAGTGTTACATCATTTTCTAGGCATGAAAGTGCATATGCAAGTCTTGCTCCATCAACATACAAGTAGATTTTATACTTATCACACACGTTTCTGAAAGCCTGAAGCTCTGCCTTTGAATAAAGCGTTCCGTACTCTGTAGGATGGGACAGATAAACCATTCCAGGCATTACCATATGCTCATGATTCGCATCATTGTAATAATCATCTAGATATTTCTCTACTGCACAAGCAGATATCTTTCCATATTGATGAGGAATTGTAAGAACCTTATGCCCGTTTGCTTCGATAGCACCCGCCTCATGTACACTAATATGCCCAGTCTCGGCAGCAATGACTCCCTGATATGATCGTAGCAGCGCATCGATTATAACAGCATTAGTCTGCGTTCCTCCGACTAGAAACTCCACAGTAGCTCTTTCACATTCACAGGCTTTTCTAATTTTATCTCTAGCAGATTCAGAGATCTCATCAAATCCATATCCTGCTGTTTTTATTAAATTTGTTTCCATCATCCTTCGCAGAATGTTAGGATGAGCCCCTTTTGCATAATCACAGGCGAAGCTAAGTTTTTCATTCATATTCGTAGCAAACTCCTCACTAGCGTATTGTGTAATATTATATATTCACAGCATCCATAGGTTAATCACTTTTCTTGAGTGATGAACGGACAGCTTGAGAATATCACAGATGGATTCAGTCTGTAAAAGTTGACTAATTTCTATAAAGATTAAACTATAGCTACCCTTAACTATTTCAAATTTAAGAAATATATGTGTTTACAAAACCAGTATAGGTTGGGGAAGAATTGCTCATCAGCTTGGTTTATCATGCTTCTAAAACTTCGATTTAAGGGAGTGTTCATCTTTCTATTATTGCCTTTTGTGATAATAATTTACAGACACAATTCATCTTATAAGCGTAATTCTTTACACTTCGGTTATAATGGTCTTGAGTTCTTCTCGAAGATTAATGCTTTCATCGCCGATTTCCTCGATAACTTAATCTACTACAAACATTCCTTTTGCGACCTCACCTATCAATTCATAGGTCCATGTCGGCATATAGCTAATCTGCTCTAATCTCGAGTTGCTCACGTTCTGACACTCGACAAAGTCCAGATATTATGAAACAACAGTTGTTATATACTGAATATCCTCAAACAAGACATCTAGAAGGATTGTAATAGCCCTGCTACTTTTTTCGTTGAATTATATTGAACCGTAAGGATCGTGTAATCCTCCTACAGGTTTCTCAAATAATGTTTTGAAGGCCAACTATTTCAACAGACCACTAATTTTATCCTAGTTCTTATTTACAATTCTAAACTATGCTCATTTACGAGGAAGTCATATATGCTCATCGTTAGGATTCCATCATTATCATATAATGGTTTTACAACATCTTTTACGATAATAATCTTTTTAAACGAGTCATTTACATTTATAAGAGATGCTTTTTCTTGTGCTCTCTTCTCAGCATCTGGTAAACTAAAAGCAGACTGGATGTAATATCTCTTGCTACCCATATTGGCAACAAAATCAATTTCAAGCTGTTTCTTTTCCTGCACTCCTTCTTTAGTTCTATCTCGCTTTACCACCACACCGACATCAACCTGGTAACCTCTCACACGCAGTTCATTATAAATGATGTTTTCCATCAGATGAGTCTCTTCTACTTGCCGAAATCCCAGTCTAGCATTTCGTAGCCCCACATCCTCAAAATAATATTTGAGTGGGGTTCCAATGTATTTTCTGCCTTTCACATCATATCTATTAACTTCATTGACTATGAATGCATCCTTCAAATGGTCAATATATGCTCTTATGGTATTAAGGCTAATATCCGAATGGATAACACTCTTAAAAGTTGCTTCTATTTTTGATGTATTAGTAAGAGAGCCAATGCTTGATGCCAAAATATTTATTAGGTCATTTATTTCCTGAATTTTTTCAATGTGGTTGCGCTCAATAATATCCTTTATATATGTCTCTTCAAACAACCTAGTAAGATATTCCATTCTCTGCTCATCGGTAGCCATCGTAATAGTTAATGGTAATCCGCCGAAACTAACATAGGAACTCCAGCCTTCATATTTATCTCCATCAAATACTTCCATGTATTCTCTAAAACTAACAGGAAACAAATGAACCTCATCTCCACGCCCTCTAAACTCTGTAATAACATCCTTTGACAGAAATTTCG
The DNA here is from genome assembly GCF_009695635.1 of Bullifex porci. Lineage (GTDB taxonomy): Bacteria > Spirochaetota > Spirochaetia > Sphaerochaetales > Sphaerochaetaceae > Bullifex > Bullifex porci. The sequence goes on along the minus strand of NZ_VUNN01000016.1, from coordinate 402 downwards.
AGCTACTACCAGTTACATAAACATCCACATTTTGCATATGAAGAAATGAATTCAGCACTGATACAAAGTCCGGTAGTAACTGTACTTCATCTAGAAAGATATAGTAGTCCTTATCATCTTTAATACGGCTTTTAGTATACTCCAGTAGCGTGCGTGGATCCCTATACTTCTCATTTTCAAATATATCTAACTCAATTGCGATAACATGATCATCCGCAACACCCTGTGTCTTAAGGTAATTTCTAAAAATTTGAAATAAAAGATATGATTTCCCTGAACGTCTAATTCCTGTAATAACCTTTATCATCCCGTTATGCATACGGTTTATTAGCTTCTGTAGGTATATATCTCTCTTTATTTCCATAATACCTCCAAATTGATAATTCAGGGACATTGTGCCCC
>NZ_VUNN01000015.1 GCF_009695635.1 Bullifex porci | reverse complement strand
CTCTCATATTTTTTACTCTTTCATTTTCAAATATTTTGACTAGTTCTTAGTCTTATTGTTGGTTATCTATCTTCATTTATTTTGATTATTTTGACTAGATTATCTATATATAAAATAGCTATCTATACCAGAATGCGGGGTGTATCACGACAGGGATGTGAATGCCGCGGTGAACATTCTCGCCGAGGCAAAGCGTATCATGAACCGAATGGAACAGACGAAGGACGCCTAAACTATAAGGCGAGGCCGGACGGGTCTCGCGGGCCAGAGACGGTGTAAGACGCCCTTTTGAGTGCAGCCGTCGTTACCATGGCCAGATTCCCATGGGCTTGCCCGTGGGAGTACGTCAATGGTGCAGAGTGGAGAATAATAAAAGTATTATCAGCAAACTATGGAAATGTTATTAGCCGTACTCAGCTGATAGATGAGTGCTTTGAATATAATAGAGAGAGCTACGATAGAATTATCGATACACATATTAAAAATATTAGATCAAAGCTTGGTCATACTGGGTTATCATGGATAGAAACAGTAAGAGGGTATGGATATCGCTTTACAGGTGTAAAAAAGCTTGATTAATGTAATGAACTTGTATTTTTTATGTATTTGTCGTGATATGAGTTGAAAAAATAAACCTTACAAGTATATATAAATATTGTATGAAAGAAATATATGTCGTTGAAGATCATGATGTTATCAGAAGTGGTGTAGTACAATATTTAGAGTTAAGTGGATACTCAGCTAAGGGCTTTGCACTAATTCAGGATGCTAGAAAGGCTATATGTGAGAAAACTCCAGATTTAATAATTCAAGATGTCATGGTACCAGATGGTGATGGCTTTATGTTTATTAAGGAGATTAAAAAGGAGTATCCTGAGCTTCCAGTAATCTTCCTAACAGCTAGAGTTGAGGAGTCAGATAGAATTCTTGGCTTTGAGCTAGGCTGTGATGACTATATAACAAAACCCTTTTCTCCAAAGGAGCTTGTGCTAAGAGTTGCTGCTCTTTTTAGAAGAGTAGATTCCTCTTCAAGTGAAAAGAGTGATATCGTTACCTTTTCAGATGATAATCATGAGCTTATAATCGATTCCTTACAGCATCAACTAACAATAGATGGTGAAGAAATTATATTAACAGCAGCTGAATGGCGAATAGTTTCCTACCTTTCTTCCAATGCTGGTGTGTTAATAACTCGTTCTCAAATATTAGAGGAGTGCTTTGATTACTCCTTTGAATCATATGAGAGAGTAGTAGATACACATATTAAAAATATTAGAGCTAAGCTGAAGAGTGGAAATTGGATAGAGACTGTAAGAGGGTATGGTTACCGTTTTACAGGTAAGAAGGTATAAGCTCTTATGAATAAAGGTCATATTAGACATTACTTTCTTAGGCTATTTTTCCCTATCTTTCTACTTTCAATATTTATTATTGCTTTGCAGCTACTATTTATTTATGCATCTAATAAGCATGCAATGAATACTTGGCCTAAATATGCTGCCGGTGAATATGTAAAAAGAATAAAAGAAGAACTAAGCACATATGATAACCCAACACCAGATAGGATGATTAATACTATCCTAGAGTGTGCTGATGATAGAATATCTGGTTTAATATTTAGAGATGCAAAGGGGTTATTCCAAATTATTTATGGAACTCTTCCTAATGGTGATAAAGTAAAAAATAGTATAAATGACCCTTCGATGATTAATAGTCAATTGATGGTAAATTCAATTGCAAATTTAGATATATCATCGATGAGAGAAATCAATACAGATATAGATTTATATGAATTTAATGTAGATAGACAGGCTGATGGAACCTTTATCTTTTATGTAAATGAAGAGGTTGCTTCAATAGAACAAAAGTATACAGTACCTCTAGAGGTTCAAGCACGTGATATAGCAGCCTCTGTAGTAATAAAGAGTAATGGAGAGGTTAAGGGCTACTATGATATTTTAGTTATGACAGCTAGAAAATATGGTCCTACTAGATATATCCTAGATACTTCAGCTCTTGTAATTGTTACATTCCTTCCAATAGCAGTTATTGTATCCCTATTAATTTCATATGTTATTTCAAAGCGAAATGAAAAATCGATAAAGCAAATCCAAACTTCATTAAAGAAGCTTTCAAATAATGAATTTGATGTTGAGATCGGGTCCCAAAAGAGTATGGAGCTACAAAGTATTTCAGACTCTATTGTTGAGCTAGGTAATAATCTTAGAAGGCACCAGGATTCAAGAAAGGAGTGGATTAGATCAATTAGCCATGACCTAAATACTCCTCTTACCAGCTTAAATATGCTTCTTGATGCATCTATAGATGGAATTTTCCCAATCAATGCGGATTTACTTAAGCAAATGAAAAAGGAGTGTGATGTACTAACTAGCAGAATAAGTGCAATTAAGTACTATGCATTCTTACTCTCTCCTGATTGTAAGGCAAATAAGGAGGAGGTTGGCTCCTTTGATTTCGTCGATAGTGTAATAAGCCAATTCAAGGATTCTAAGAAGGTTGATGTACACTTAGATAATAACTCTCCTTTAGTCTTAGATACAAATCTTGCTTCTAGAGCTCTATGTGAGGTTTTAAATAACGCAATACAAAGTGGTAGTGATCAAATTGATTTATATGTTAGTGATAGCATTATAACGATTAAAAATAAGGGTAAGCTCCCAGATCCACTTCCAGACTTCTTCGAGCCTTGGGCTAGAGGTGATTTAAGTAGACATGAGGGAGGCTCAGGACTTGGTCTTCCTATTACAGGTCAAATTATGAATCTTCATGGTGGAAAGGCTACTATCTCACAAGAAGGAGAATATGTAGTTGTAACACTCTCCTTTAAATAGAGAGTGTTAGCATTTGCTTTTCATCAATTAAATCTAAAACAGAGAGTGTTTTGTTTTCATATATTCCAAAGGAGGCTTTATTTCCTCCCTTTGGAATAGAAGTTGAGCCAGGATTAAAGAAGATTATATCATTCTTTTTATGACAAACTGGAATGTGAGTGTGTCCATAAAGCATGATAGAGGCTCCAGGAACTATCTTTTCCTCATTATATATGTGTCCATGTGTTAATGTTAATTTTAAACCATCAACAAATACCTCTGAATAGGTACTCATACATGGAAATTCTAGTACCATTTGGTCAACCTCAGCTTCACAATTTCCCCTTACAGCTATTATTTTATCTTTATATTTATTTAATAAAGGTATTACACCCTTTGGGTGATAGCCTAAAGGTAAATCATTTCTTGGACCATGGTATAATAGGTCTCCAAGAAGGATAATTAAATCAGGATTGTGCTTCTTAATAAGCTCATCAACTCTTAACATGGCGTTCTCACTACCATGGATATCTGAAAAAATAAGTGCTTTCATATGCTTTGAATTTATCTAGAATGCACTTGAATATCAATAAGTTACACTTCGCACACACAAAATATATAAAATCCTCCATATTCTTCATAAAGCTCAATAATCTCCATAATTAATATAGATTGCGAACATTTATATATCATACTGGCTACAAATATTCATGAGACGATTTCTACAAAATCTATAAAAAAACGGAGTATTGAAAAATGAAAAAAACAATCTCACTTCTACTCGTAGTACTTCTTGCATCAGCTTGTTTGTTTGCAGATGTCTCATTGACTGGCGAACTTGGTTTCGGCTATAAGGTTAATTTCAACGGTACAGTTGAAAATAAGGACTATTTAAATCTTGATTCTACATATGGTGGTAGATTCAAGATTAAGCTTGCTTCTGATTATGTAAATGGCGAACTCAGAATGGATAAGATTACTCTTGATGGTGATGCATCTTTTACAACAGGTGTAAGACAGCCAATTAACGCTTATGCTACAGTTAAAGCATCTAAGTTAGTTGAAGATACATTAAGTGTTAGCCTTCCTGTTGCTGTAGAGCTCTATGTTGGTAACCAGTCATTCAGCACAAGCTACAACTGGGCTTACTTAGATCCTCAGGATAATGAAGATAATATTAAGTTAAATGCTGAGAGAAATGTAATGCCAATTGGTGCTTCTGTTTCTTATGACAAATATGTAACAGTTAGTGCATGGGGTTCATTCACAACTGGTTCTCAGTTAGGTCTCGTTGAAGCTAAGGTTTCTCCAGTTGATGGTATTAGAGCTGCTGTCGCTTATGGTATTAACCAGGCTGCAGGCACAAATAATTTCCAGGCTGCTGCTTTAGTAGATGTTAAGACTCTTGCTGATCTCGACTTTGACTTAGCAGTTTCTGGTCAGATTATTGCTAACGTTAATAATTTTAATAATGGTGCTTACTATGCAACAGTTGCTGGTGGTTACAAGTCAGTTTCTGGCTTTGCTGAATTCATCAGAAAGAGCGAAAAGAACAATTTATATGCAGGCTTATCATATGTACTCCCAGCTGAGAAGGCTCCTACAACATTAAGCGCAGGTCTTGCATTAGTTAATTTAGCTGATGTAACAGTTGGTGCTTCAGTTGGTGCAACAACACAGCTTGCAAACATCACTCTTAATGTTAAGCTTGGTGTAGATAACTTCAAAGATTTCAAGAATAGTGGATACGTTAGATTTGCTTCTTATATAACTTTCTAATAAGGTCTTCCAATTTTTCGGGAGAAAAATTCCATAATACAAAAGGTACTTCAATATATTTTGGAGTACCTTTTTTCTTATCTATAGTTTATTATTCTTTCTGTGAGGCTAAAGTATGAAGGTTCTTTGCTATGGTTCTTTAAATATAGATATTACATATCGTGTAAATCATATAGTAAAGGAGGGAGAAACTATTTCCTCCTACAGTGTTATTAAGGGCGCAGGTGGAAAGGGTGCAAACCAAAGTGCTGCTTTAGCAAAAGCGGGCTTAAGAGTCTTTCATAGTGGAAAGCTAGGTACAGATGGAGCCTTTATTCTTGATAAGCTAAAGAGCTTTGGTGTTGATACCTCTCTTACTATAGTTACAGATAATCAAAGCGGGAATGCTATAATCCAAGTTGATGATGAGGGACAAAACTCTATCATTTTATTTTCAGGTGAAAACAAAAATATCTTAAAAATCGAGGTTGATAGTGTCCTTTCTAATTTTGATGCAGGAGATTGGCTTGTAATACAAAATGAGATAAATGAGCTTGAATATATTATAAATAGAGCCTCTGAAAAGGGTATAAATATTTGCTTTAATCCTGCTCCTATGGATGAAGATGTATTTAAGCTTCCTCTTGATAAAATTACATTACTAGTTGTTAATGAAATAGAGGGTGCTGCTTTAGCTTTAACTGATGGAGATTTTGAGGAGATTTTAAATACTCTTTGTCAAAAATATCCAAAGTGTAAAATTTTAATGACGCTCGGAGATAAGGGCTCTCTTTATTATGATGGTAGTAAGGTTTATCATCAAGCTTGCTTTAAGGTTGATAGTGTTGATACTACAGCTGCTGGAGATACCTTTATTGGATATTTCTTGAAAAAGCTAATAGATGGAGAAGGTGCAATAGATGCTCTTAAGTGGGCGAGTGCTGCTTCTGCAATAGCTGTTAGTAGAAAGGGAGCTATGGATAGTGTTCCATACTATGATGAGGTAAGGAGTTTTTTAGGTGAAAGTATTTGACTTTACAGTTGGAAGAAATAAAAGAGTTGTAAAAGCATATTTACATGAGGATTTATCAAGCGTATGTGATAGCGTTGAAAGCCATCCAGTAATGATTGTATGTCCAGGAGGTGCATATATGCATCTCTCTCCAAGAGAGGCAGAGCCTGTTGGCTTTAAGTTCTTTGCAAGGGGCTACAATGTATTTATTCTTTATTATTCTATTGGAGAGAGTATTAAAACAGAGAGCCCTGTAAGAGAGCTTGCAGAGTGTGTAGACATAATAAAGCAAAATAGTAAGGAATGGATGGTAGATAGAGATAATATCTCTGTTGTAGGCTTTTCTGCAGGAGGACATTTAGTTGCTTCATTAGCTACTCTTTGGAATAAAGAAATTTGTGATGGCTTTGATTGCAAGGTAAAAAATGTAGTTCTTGCTTACCCTGTTATTACAGCTGGTGAGTATGCTCATAGAGAATCAATAAAAAATATTTGCCAAGATGGTCATGACGAAGAGTATTACTCACTTGAAAAGAGAGTAGATAAGGATACTATTCCATGCTTTATCTTCCATAGTGCGAATGATCCTGCAGTTCCTGTAGAAAACTCTCTACTATATATGATGGCTTTAAAGAGGAATGGAATTGATTTTGAAGCACACATATTTCCTTATGGTGGCCATGGATGGAGTACAGCTACAAGAGAGGTTGGTACAGAGTTTATAGAAAACCAATCTTGGATAGATATGGTTTTAAGGTATTTAGGCTATAGAGAATAGTTTTTTTATCGATAATTATTTATAAATTAATAAAAAATAAAAATATTGTTATAAAATCCTAAAAATAGAGGGTAATTGTTGTTGTATGCTAATTGCATAAATATTCTATTTCGTGTATAAAAAGCTAATTAAAATAAAAAAGTACATCTCTATTGGAGGTTTTGGTATGAGATCTTTAAAGAAAGTTGCTCTTGTATTTGCTCTTGTTGCAATGAGCGCTTGTTTGTTTGCTGGTGGTTCTTCAGAGAGCTCAACAGCTTACAAAATCGGTTTCATTGGTCCTATGACTGGTGATAATGCAAACTATGGTATTCTTTGTTCTCAGGCAGTTAAGCTCGCTGTAGATCAGGCTAACGCTAAGGGCGGTATTAATGGTACTCAGATCGAGTTAATTATTGAAGATAGTGAAGGTAACCAGGAAAAGGGTATGGCTGCTATTGAAAAGCTTTCTTCTACAGATAAGATCTCTTGCTTAGTTGGTCCTGTATTCACAGGTGTTTCATTCGCAGTTGGTGAACGCTGTCAGGCTGAAGGTATCCCAATGATGAGCCCATCTGCTACACATAAAGATATTACAGCAATTGGTGACTATGTATTCAGAACAGTAGTATCTGATGGTCTCCAGGGTGAAGTAGCTGGTCACTATTTCTATGAAGTACTTGGATATAGAAACATTGGTTGTCTCTACATCAAGAACGACTATTCACAGGGGCTTTACGAAGGTATGAAGGCTGCATTTGAAGCTTGCGGTGGTAAGGTAAGTGCAGTTGAAACAGCTCAGCTTGGTGATAAGGACTTCAAGACACAGCTCACAAAGCTTAAGGCTGCTAACGTTGAAGCTATCTATATTCCTAACTACACAGTAGAAATGGCTCAGCAGCTCGAGCAGGCAGCTCAGGTTGGCTTAAACGTTCCATTCCTCTCATGTGATGGTTTCTCAAACCCTGAAATCTATGACCTCGCTGGTGATTACACAAATGGTGTTATTTACATTGCTCCAACACAGGTTGAAGAGAGTGATTCTTACAAGCAGTTTGTTGCTGATTACACAGCTGCATTTGGTGTTGCTCCAGACTCATTTGCTACAAACGCATTTGATGCTACAAACATCTACATCAAGGTTATGAAGGAAGTTGGCTCAGATAGAACAGCTATCAGAAATGGTGTAGCTTCTATTAAGGATTATCAGGGTGTAACAGGTACTGTTAACTTTGCTGAAAATGGTGACTTAATTGCATACCAGGGTGTTTATCGTGTTGAAAACCAGACACCTATCTATATTGGTGCATACACTGTTGACGGTGGTAAGCTTGTTGAAGTTAAATAAGCAATAAGCGTTCTCAAGAATAATCATCCCTTGGCTCGCTCAAGGGATGAATACTTTTATTTAAGGAGCTGACTGTGTCATCTGTAGCAGTATTTTTTCAGCATCTCACAAATGGCCTTACCTTAGGTGGTATCTATGCTTTAATCGCACTTGGATACACTATGGTATATGGTATCTTAAAGTTTATTAACTTTGCTCATGGCGATATCCTAATGGTAGGTGCGTACATGGGTATGTTTGCCTTTGACTTTTTAAGAGGCGATGCACCTCTCGGGGCTTGGACCTTTATTTCATTTCTATTAGCGATGATTTTCTCTGCAGTATTCTGTGCAGTTCTTGGTATGTTCATTGAAAAAGTCGCTTATAAGCCTCTAAGAAGAGCTGCAAGACTTGCTCCTCTACTTTCAGCTATTGGTGTTTCATTTATTCTTTCAAATGGAGCAGCTTGGATGTGGGGAACTCAATCAAGGAAGCTAAATTATCCTTTTGATAACTCTCCAATTACTATTTTAGGAATTTCTATTACACCACACCAGATACTTGTTTTAATTGTATCCTTTGCAATGATGGTTGCATTAACCCTATTCGTAGGAAAGTCTAGAATGGGTAAGGCTATGAGAGCTACCTCTCTAGATCAGGATACAGCTCAATTAATGGGTATTAATGTAAATGTGGTAATTTCTCTTACATTTGCTATTGGTTCTGCTTTAGCAGCAGTTGGTGGCATGCTCATTGCACTTGACTATAAGTGCTATCCAACACTTGGAACAATGACAGGCTTAAAGGCCTTCGTTGCAGCTGTAGTTGGTGGTATTGGTAATATTTCAGGCGCTATGCTTGGTGGTATTCTACTTGGCCTTGTTGAAACCTTTGGTGTTGCTGTACTTGGTATTCCTCAGGGTTATAAGGATACAATCGCATTCGTTATTCTTATCATTATATTACTCCTCAAGCCAGAGGGTATTCTTGGTAAGGTTGAAAAGGAGAAGGTATGAGTTTCTTTCAGATTATTTTGATATATACATGTATCTATGCACTTATGGCAATCGGACAGAACCTCATCACTGGTTATGGTGGTATGCTCTCTCTCTGTCAGGCAGGCTTCTTTGCACTTGGTAGCTATGCAACTGCAATCTTAACAACTACCTATGGCTGGAACTTTTGGCTTACACTCCCTGTTGCTGTATTAATCAGTGCAATTTGCGGCTTTGCAATTGGTATGCCAACCTTAAGACTTAAGGGTGACTACCTTGCAATTGCAACACTTGGTTTTGGTGAAATTGTTAGAAACGTAATCAATAACTGGGATAGCTTAACAAAGGGACCTATGGGAATTCAGAAGATTCCTCAGGCTGCTATTTTGGGCTTTAAGTTTAATCCATATAAAAAGACTGCATTCTTAATTATGCTAGTTGTTGTTTTAGCTATTTGCTACTTCTTATTTAGACGTCTCGCACGCTCTAGGATGGGTAGAGCTCTAGCAGCAGTAAGAGAGGATGAAATTGCAGCCGCTTCAATGGGTATTAATACTACTAAATATAAGGTATCTGCATTTATCTTAGGTGCAAGCGTAGCTGGTATCGCAGGCTCATTCCAGGCTGTATACATTCTTTCAGTTACACCAGGTACTTATACCTTCATGGTTTCAATCATGGTACTTTGTATGGTTGTTCTTGGTGGTATGGGTAACTTCTTAGCTTGTATTTTAGGAGCCTTTATTATTCAGTTTATTTCATACTTCCCTCAGCTTACTGGACTTACAAATGTTATTCCAGCTCAAGCAAAACAAATTATCTTTGGTCTTATCCTAGTTGTTATGATGATTTGGAGACCTCAGGGTATTATGGGTCGTGAGAAGTTCGACTATAGCGGTGAAAAACGCAAGAAGGGGGCTAAGGATGCTACTAGAAACTGAAAAGCTTTCAAGAGTTTATGGCGGTGTCGTTGCCGTTAATGAGGTTGATTTCCGTGTCCAAGAGGGTTTAATTACAGGTCTTATTGGCCCTAATGGTGCTGGTAAAACAACACTGTTTAATAACATGACAGGACTCGATACTCCAACTAATGGTAAGGTTTTATTTGAAGGTAAGGATATTACTGGAAAAAAAGCTAATGAGATTTGTCGTCTTGGAATTGCCAGAACCTTCCAAAATATTCGTCTCTTTAAGGAGATGAGTGTTGTAGAAAATGTTATGATTGGTCGCCACTTTAAGGTTGGTGATAAGAATAAGGGTCGTTTTTTGCAATCTGTTAAGAGCTACTTCTTCATGAAAAATGAGGAAAAGACAATATATAATAAGGCTCTTGAGTACCTTGATTTCTTTGGCTTAGCAGATTTAAGAAATGAAGATGCAAAGGCTCTTCCTTATGGCCACCAAAGAGAGCTTGAGATCGCTAGAGCTATGGCTACAGAGCCAAAACTTTTATTCCTCGATGAGCCTGCAGCTGGTATGAACCCTCAAGAAACTGAGCACCTAATGGAGATGATTTCACGTATTCGTTCTCTTGGAGTTAGTGTTGTATTAATCGAACACGATATGAAGCTTGTAATGAATATTTGTGATGAAATTACTGTTCTAAACTTTGGTAATAAGATAGCGTCAGGAACACCTAATGCTATTAAGCATGACCCTGTCGTCATTGAAGCATACCTTGGATCAGAGGAGGATGATTAATGTCTGAGCTTCTTACAATTGAGAATATTGATGTTTGTTATGGAAACATCAAAGCACTTAGCGGTGTTTCAATGCATGTTGACCAAGGTGATATCGTTTGCTTAATCGGTGCAAATGGTGCTGGTAAATCAACACTTTTAAAGTCTATTGTTGGTCTTGAAGGACTTACTAATGGCCAAATATGCTTTGATGGTGAAGTGATTTGTCAAGCAAAGAAGGTTAAGCATACAACAGACCAAATTGCTAAGATGGGTATTTCACTAGTTCCAGAGGGTAGACGTGTCTTTGCTGATATGACCGTTGAAGAGAACCTTGATATGGGTGCCTTTATGGTTAGAGATCAAAATGTAATTGCTAAGAAGAAGGAAGAAATGTTTGACTTCTTCCCAATCTTAGGTGCAAGAAGAAAGCAAAAGACTAGAAGCTTATCTGGTGGTGAACAGCAGATGATGGCTATCGCTCGTGCTCTAATGTCATCTCCTAGAATGATATTACTTGATGAACCAGGCTTAGGACTTGCTCCTCTTATTATTCAGGATATCTTTAATAAGATTGCTTTGATTAACAAGCAGGATAAGGTAACTATATTCCTTGTTGAGCAGAATGCTAGAATGGCTTTAAAGGCTTCAAATAAGGGATATGTAATGGAAAATGGTAAGATAGTATTAGCTGATAAAGCAAGCAACCTTTTAACTAATGAAAAGGTAAAGGCTGCTTATTTAGGAGAGTGATTTTCCTTTAATCTTTTAACATTGTATTGTAAGATTTATTTGACGGAGGGTAAAAATGATTATAGAAAGAAGAATGACTAAGAATCCTGTTACCATTACTCCTGATGCGAGTGTAGTAGAGGCATCTGATTTAATGAAGAAGGAGAAGGTCCATCGCTTACCAGTCCTTGATAAGGATAAGAACCTAGTTGGTGTTATTAGTGAAAAGGATATTCTTTTTGCGACTCCTTCACCAGCATCATCTCTTTCTATTCATGAGATGGCATATCTATTATCTAAACTCACAGTAAAAAAGATTATGTCAAAAAATCCTGTTACTATAAGTAAGGATACTCCTGTAGAAGAGGCTGCTCGTTTAATGGTAGACCAGGATTTATCATGCTTACCAGTTGTTGAGAATGGAAAGCTAGTTGGTATAGTTTCAAAGAGTGATATGTTTAAAATTCTTTTAGAACTCTTTGGTGCTCGCCACTTTGGAGTACGCGTATCATTCCTAGTTGATGATAAGCCAGGTACAATTGCTGCTGTTTCACGTGTTATTTCTGATGCAGGCTTTGATATTATTTCCTTTGGTACCTTTATGGGTACTGACCCTAGTAACGCAATATGTACAATTAAGGTTCAAGGCTGTACTAAGGAAAAGCTCACTTCTTTGTTAAGTCCACTTGTTAAAGAAATCCTCGATATTAGGGAAGCTTAATAATGGGTAAGAAAGATAAAAGAAGAGCGACTGAAACAGGTCGCTCTTTTCTAACTGATGATGAAAATCTAGCAGATTCTCCCTTTAAAAACATCGTATTAAAGGAGAAAAAGGAAGAGGAGCCAAAGGCAAAAAGGACTCCTCCTAAAAAGCCATCTCAAATTGTTCAGGGCTATGATCCTAATGCATCCTTTAAGGATATTTTATATAACTGGGAGCATACTGGAAATCCATATGCACTTCCTTCAAAGGGAAAGAAGGAAGAAATAAAAGCAAAGGAAACCTCCTTTGCTGATATCTTTGCGCAGTGGGAAAAGAAAACAGATAAAAAAAGTATTAATAAAAAACAGGAAATAAAAAGAGTATCTCCTTCCTATAAACCAACTAAAGACTTTGGCTCACTGTTAGATCAATTTGAGGGAAAGCCTGTAAAGAAACAGGATGATACTCCTGTTGTTAAGGAAAAGGTTTTAGATGCTCCAAAGCCAACCTTCTTTAAGCAAATGGAGGAAGATGATGAGCGTCCATCCACAGTTGCTTGGTCAGTTTTTGGTGATAATAAAAAAATTGAAAGAGCTGAAAGGAAGGAAGAAGTAAAAGAAGAAGCTGAAAAAAGCTTTAAAAGAGTATCGAAGGAATATAAACCAACAAAAAGCTTTGGAGATTTACTTGATTCCTTTGAAGGTAAGGTAAAGCCAAAGAAAGTTGAAGAGAAGAAAGAAGTAAAGGTTGAAAAAAAGAAGGAGATAATTCCTGAAAAGCCAACTTTCTTTAAGGAAAAGGAAGAGGATGATGAGCGTCCTGCTACTGTTGCTTGGTCTGTCTTTGGAGACAATAAGCCAATTGAGAGAGAGAAAAAGGTTAAAGAGGAAGTAAAGGAAGAGACTCCTATAAAGGAAGAGATAAAGCGTGTTTCACCTTCCTATAAGCCAACTAAAGACTTTGGTGAGCTTCTTAACTCCTTTGAAGGTTCTATAAAGATAGAGAGTGTTAAAAAAGAGATTGTAGAAAAAGAGGAAGCTCTTCCTGTAAAGCCAACATTCTTTAAAGAAAAGGAAGAGGATGATGAGCGCCCTTCCTCTGTTGCTTGGTCTGTCTTTGGAGAGAATAAACCAATTGAGAGAGAGGAAAAGGTTAAAGAGGAAGTAAAGGAGGAGACTCCTATAAAGGAAGAGATAAAGCGTGTTTCACCTTCCTATAAGCCAACTAAAGACTTTGGTGAGCTTCTTAACTCCTTTGAATGTTCTATAAAAACAGAGAGTGTTAAAAAAGAGATTGTAGAAAAAGAGGAAGTTATTCCTGAAAAGACAACCTTCTTTAAAGAAAAGGAAGAGGACGATGAACGTCCTTCTACTGTTGCTTGGTCTATCTTTGGTGATAACAAACCAATTATAAGAGAAGAGAAAAAGGAGCTTGTAACTGAGGATATTGTTGAAAAGCCTGATACAGAACAAATTGTCATTAAAAAGGCTCCAATAAAGAAATCAAAGCTATTTAATGAGAGTGTTAATAAAATTCCTCAGAAGAGCTTTGAGGATATTTTAAAGGAGAAGGGTGAGCTAAGGAAGAAGCCTCGAGAAAAAACTATGAATGAGCTAAGAGTAATGCTTCCATTAGCAACACTAGATCTTCATGGAATGACATATGTAGAGGCGGAGAGTGAAATCAACCATTTCTTAGATGAAGCACTTTCCTCTAAGATACAAAAGATTGCTATAATCCATGGAAAGGGATTACACTCTGAGGATGGTGTTGGCGTTCTTAAGGACTTAGTTTATAAGATTTTGAATGAGAGAAAAATTGCTCGAGAAATTATAGTTCCAAAGATCCAATATGGAGGTACTGGAGCTGTTTGGGTAATATTAAAGAAGGAAGAAGAAGCACTGTAATAGGTGCTTCTTTTTCTGAATTTTATTCAAAAAACGATAAATAATTACAATTGCGAAACGAAGAAATTAAATTGATGATTAATTATAGAAAGCCATAAAAGGAGGCAATTTTTATATGAAAAAAGCATTGGTTTTATTACTTTGTTTAGTAATGACACTTACATCTGTATTTGCACAGGGTGCAAGTGAACCTAAGGCAGATGAGCCAATTACTCTCGAATTCTGGACACATGAGGATTCCGCTAGACAGGTTCTTGAAGAGAGATATATTGAAGAATTCAAGCAGCTTCATCCAAATGTAACTGTTAACGTTACAAGACAGAGTGCAGAGAAGCTTAGAGAGCTCATTCAGACAGCTTTCGCATCAGGAGAAGGTCCATCATTCTTTAACCTTCCTATCGAAAACGAATTCCAGTATATCGAAGCTGGTCGTGTAGCTCCAGCAGATTACAAGACTCTCGGCTTCAAGGATGCTAAGGATCTTCTCGCTAACTATCAAGATGGTATGATTGATGCAGTTTACTACGATGGTGATGTTTATGGTCTTCCTCTTGAGCTTACAAACTGGTCTATCTTCTTAAATAAGAAGGTATTTAGAGATGCAGGCTTAGACCCAGAAAAGGATTATCCAAAGACTTGGGAAGAGATGAAGGAAGTATCAAAGAAGATTGTAATAAGAGATGGTGACATCATCACAAGAAGAGGCTTTGACTTCAGATATTCATATGAGCTCACATACTTCATTCCAATGGTTGAGCAGCTTGGTGGTTCTCTCTCTGAGAAGGATGGATGTGTAAATAAGGAAGCTTGGGTAAAGGCTTTAACATTTATGAAGGAATGGGGCCCACAGGGTGAAAATCTTGGTAACCCAACATTAACAGCAGCTAGAAAGCTCTTCAATAAAGACAACAATGATATCGCAATGTGTAACACAGGTCTTTATCAGGAAGCTAGAATCCTTTCAGATAACGCAGCATTCTATAACAGTGGTGAGTGGATGGTAGTTCCTTATCCAGTATTTGAGGATGCAGTTAAGGACGTAGCTGGTTGCTACTATGGCCACTTCTACATGGTTAATGCTGATAAGCCTAAGGCAGAACAGCAGATGGCTTGGGAATTAATTAAGTACTTCCTCTTAACAGAGGGACACGCTGAAGAGTACCTTACACAGGTAGGACTTATCCAGCCAACTAAGGCATTGATGGAAGGTGCAACATACGCTGCTCAGCCATATTCAGAGGTATTCAAGAATGACTTTGCTAGATCTCACATCGTATACTACGGAAAGGGTGCTACAGAAATCCAGAGTGCTATCAACAGTGCAATTAAGCAGGTTATGCTACAGGGTACAGATCCATCAGTAGCTTATGATGCTCTCCAGAAGAATGTATTAGAGATTCTCGCAGACTGATCTTATTTGGTTTGAAAATTGTGGGTCGGCATATTTTACCGGCCCACGTTTAATAAGAGAGGTTAAAAATGAAACATGAAAAAAAATTTAGCATAGAGAAGCAGCAAGCAAAGTGGGGCTTTGCATTTACTATTCCATGTCTATTATTCTTTGCAGTATTTAGCTTCTATCCAATTATTAGTGCGTTTATTACAAGCCTTACGAATAGAGATGCTATTAAGCGTACCTGGGATTTTATTGGATTAGATAACTACGTATATCTATTTACTCAATCAAATGGGGGATTTTCCCTTATAAATTCTCTCAAGGCAACAGGAATCTTTACTATTGGTACATTTATTCCTATGGTAGTAGTTTCTTTAATTCTTGCCGTTATGATTATGCAGCTTCGTAAGCCTGGACAGTCTAAGATGTTCGAGCTTGCTTTCTATACACCTGCAGTACTATCTAGTGTAGTAGCAGCAACTATTTGGATGATTCTATTCCAGCCAACTGGACTCTTTAACCAGCTATCAAATTTTGTAATGAGATCCTCTGGAAGAGATTTCCAGTGGCTAACAAATGATAACATGTTGAGAATTTCAACTATTATAGTTTACTTCTGGAAATACATAGGATACTTTACAATACTATTTATTACAGGACTTGCTTCAATCCCTCCAACAATTTATGAAGCAGCTATAGTTGATGGCTCATCAAGATGGCATACCTTTTGGAAGATTACTCTTCCTCTTCTAAAGCCAACTATCATGCTTGTATCTATTATGGCAATGCTACAGTGCTTGAAGACCTTCAGTACTCAATACATGTTTGTCCAGGGTGGAACAGCAAGAGAGCCAATCGATGTTATTACAATGAATATTTACTACACAGGTGTTGTAAATAGAAGACTTGGAAGATCAAGTGCTATGTCTATCATCCTGTTTGTTATCATGCTTTTCTTTACCTTCCTACAGTTTAAGACTCAGAAGGGTGATGAAGACGTCGAATATTAAGATGGAGGAAAATGATGAATAATAATAAATTCGTTGGAAAGGTAGGAGTAGGTGAGGTTATTACCTATATCGTACTAATATTAGTTCTAATATTTACTATACTTCCTCTAGTATTCATGGTTACAGCAGCCTTCATGGATGCAAAGCAGATAATGAGTATGCCATATACTTGGATTCCTAGTAAAAAATATTTTACTTCAGAGAGTAGAACGTTCTTTACTAACTTTCAGAAAGCTATATTGGGTAACCATGGTGAGAAGATATTCTTTACAAACCTATTAAACTCTTTAGTTGTTGCATTAACCTGTTCAATAACTACCGTATTAATGGCTTCCTTATGTGGCTATGGCTTAGCTAAGTTTAATTTCAAAGGTAAGACTCTAGTATTTATGTTAATTATGAGTACTATGATGATACCTTTTGAAGCAATTATGATCCCTCTTTATTTAGTTGCTTCAAAGTTTAAGCTTATCAATACTATTCCAGGTCTTATAATACCATTCTTGGTTAGTGCCTTTGGTGTATTCCAGATGAGACAATATTTACTAACCTTCCCAAGTGAGTATCTTGATGCAGCACGTGTAGATGGTCTTGGTGAGTTTAAGATTTACTATAAAATTGTACTTCCAAACTCAACACCAGTTATTGCTACTCTTGGTATATTATCCTTTAGAAATCAATGGGATAACCTTTTGTGGCCACTTCTCTGCTCACAGGCAGAAAAAATGAAGACAGTACCACTCTATATTTCAAAGTTTGCAGAAGAAAAGCAAACAGATGAGGGTGCTTTGATGGCATGTGCACTTCTTGCATCTATTCCAATGTTTATACTCTTCTTCTCTCTATCTAAGTATTTCTTAGGTGGTGCAGCTGTTTATGAATCTCGAAAGGGATAATAATTTAAAGACTAAAAAATACCCGTCATATGACGGGTTTATTTATATATACAATAAGAAATAAAAAAGCTTCCAAATCTGGAAGCCTGTCATTAATCAGTGTTCTCTGTAAACAATTCTACCCTTTGATAGATCATATGGTGATAGTTCAACTTTAACTATATCACCTGGAACAATTCTGATATAATGCTTCCTCATCTTACCGGAGAGGTGAGCGAGAATAACAAGCTTATTTTGAAGCTCAACCCTAAATCTTGTATTTGGGAGTGCTTCCTTTACTACGCCTTCAACTTCAATAGCTTCTTCTTTAGCCACATTTCCTCCATATAATTGCTTTTCTTATAAAGCCTTAAAAATTATAGATAACTTATGTCTATAAGTCAATATGGTGCTTTATCGCAAGATGAACCATTTAATTGAGTTTTATTTTTTAGATTATTTTATATATAATAATAGTAACTGAGGTAAATTATGAAGAAAAAGGGTTGTTTCATTATTTTAGCTATTGCTGTTATTTCTTTATGTGCAGCTTTTTTCTTTTATTCATTTTTTAACCATAAAAGTAAAGAGGATGAACACATCGTATTAGAGATGTGGACCCATGAGGATAGTAATAGAGCACTACTTGAGGATAGATATGCAAAGGAATTTATGCAAACTCATCCAAATGTTGAGATTAATATTACTAGACAATCATCGACGAAGCTTATAGAGCTAGTTCAAACTGCATTTGCAGCAGGTGAGGGACCTACAATTTTTAATCTATCAATTAATGATGAGTACCCTTTAATTACTACTGGAAGAGTTGCACCTATGGATTATGAAGCTGCAGGATATAAAGATGCAGAGGATGTTAAATCCTATTACATAGATGGTATGCTTGATCCTGTTACCTATAATAGCGAAATATATGGCTTACCTTTAGAGCTTACTAATTGGTGTATATTTATTAACAAGAAGGTCTTCAGAGATGCTGGCTTAGATCCTGAAACAGATTATCCAAAGACCTGGGAAGATATTGTTAGACTATCTGAAAAAATAGTTATTAGAGATGGAAATATCTTAGTTCGTAGAGGGTTCGACTTTAGATATCCATACTTTTTAGAGGCAATGGTACCTATGGTAGAGCAGCTAGGTGGTAAGCTAATCTCAGATGATGGTAAGGAAGCAATCGTTGGAGAGGAGGCTTGGATAAAGTGGCTTACCTTTATGCAGATGTGGGGACCAAATGGTCTAAATTTAGGATCTCCAACATATAAAAATGCAAGATCACTATTTAACTATGATAATAACGATATAGCCATGGCTCAAACGGGACTTTATCAGGAGGCTCGAATGAAGAGTGACAATCCTGAGTTCTTTAATAGCGGAGAGTGGATGGTAGTTCCATATCCTGTATTTGAGGATGCTGTTGTTGATACTGCAGCGTGCTACTATGGTCATTACTATATGGTAAATGGTGATTGCGATGAAAAAACAAGGAAAGTAGCATGGGAGTTTATCTCATATATGCTTTCTCATGGAGAAGAGTATTTAGAAGAGGTTGCGATTATACAGCCAACAAAGGCGCTATTTAATAGTGAAGCCTTTAAAGCAAAGCCATATTCAGATGTTTTTGCTAAGGACTTTGAAAGAGGACACATAGTTTATTATGGTGAGTCCTCCTCTGCTATACAAAGTCTATTAAGAACTGCAGTTGGTTCTGTGATGCTTCAAAATGAGTCACCAAGAAGTGCGTATTTAAAGCTAAAGAGCGCAGTACAAGAAATTATAGATGAAAAGCGTTAGCTTTATAGCTGGTCTCTAAATTGAGTAGGAGTCATGCCAAAATATCGTTTAAAGATCTTTGCAAAGTATCCTGGATTTTGGAAGCCACAGCGTGGTGCGATTTCTGAGATATTGACTCCTCCCTCCTTCATAAGATCAATTGCCATATTTAATCTATATGCATTTAGATATTGTAAGAAATTAATTCCTGTAACCTCTTTAAATAGTGTTGATAGGTGGTTTTCAGATAGCTTAATAGCTTCAGCTGCATCAGAAAGACCAATAGCCTTTTCATAGTTTTCCTTAATAAAATTAACTACACAGCTAATTTGATGGTTATGAAAGCCTGTTGGAAGATTGATATGGAAGGATCCTTCCTCCTGCTTTTCATTCTTATGCTCCTCTCTAATTTTATCTGCAAGCTGACCACAAACCTTTAAAAGCTCCTCATCATCAAAGGGCTTTTCGATGTAATCATATACTCCAAGCTGAATAGCCTTTCTTGTGTATTCGAAGTCTGTATATCCAGATAGTACCAATACATTTTGATCTAATAATGGACATTTTGATACCATTGTTAAGCCATCCTGTAGAGGAAGTCGAATATCTGTAATAATTATATCTGGATTACTCTCCTTTATTAGCATTTCACCCTTTAAGCCATCCTCTGCAGTTCCTATAACAGTAAGTCCAATGGAAGCCCAGTCGATTGTACTTACAAGTTCTTCTAGCATTATCTTTTCATCTTCGATGATAACAAGACTAAGTGTTTCCATTTTTATCCTCCTCTACTGGAATAACAATATTAACCTTAAAGCCCTCATTTGGACCTGTTTTAACTTCAAATGTAAAGCTATTTCCATACCTAAGCTGAAGTCTTCTATATATATTATATATACCTACATGGCCGCTATCCTCTAGCTGACTCATATCATTAAATAGCTCTGGGTTATCCATTCCACAGCCATTATCCTTTATAGATATATAAATATTATTTAATACCTTTTTGATATCTATTTCAATTGTAACTCCCCCCATTCCTGGCTCAAGTCCATGTACAACTGCATTTTCTACTAATGGTTGGATTATTAGCTTAGGAGTTAGGATGGTATCACAAGGAGTATCATGAGTTTCGATAGTATATGTTAGTCTATCGCTAAATCTAATTTTTTGAATAGCAAGATAGCTTTTAGTAAGCTCAATAGACTCTGAAAGTAGGCATGTTGAGGAGTGGTTCTTTAATGAGGAACGAAGAAGCTTTCCCAGCTGCAATGAGATTGTATAGATATCTGTTTCATTGTGTAGCTTTGCTAACGCTTTAATTGTATTAAGGGTATTAAAGATAAAATGGGGATTAAGCTGGCTCTCCAAAGCCTTTCTCTCTGCCTCAGCAGCCTTTGCAGCCTCCTCACTACGACTTTGGATTAAGTAAATTATTTTAGTAATCATAGTATTAAAGGAAGCTGCTAGCTCATTAAATTCTACGATTCCAGTTTCCTCAAGATATATATTTAGGTTCCCTTCCTCTATGTATTTCATGTTCTTTATCATGTTGTTAATTCTTTTTGATAGAGAGTGAGAAAAGATAAATGAGAGTATAACTGAAACTAGTGTACCTAGTAGTAGGGCAATAGTAATAGATGCAAAGAGTCTCTCTGAGCTACCCTTAAATATAGTTGTATCTATATATCCAACAACATAGAAAAGCCCTGATGGAAAGTAGTAATAGTACTTTTGAATAGAGTCATCACGAAGAAATGGGAATTTATCGAAGCTACCATACATATTTGGATGGTTTAGTGAAAAGGCTGAGTAAAGAGTATTATCGACTAAGATAACATCCTTAAATATACTTCCGTTTGTAAGCTCTGGAATAACTGCTTCGGTATATACATCTACAATTACATATCCTAGCATTGTTCCATCATCTGAAAAGATATTTCTTAATATAGAAAAAAGGATTTGTTCTCCATCGTTATTTACTCTATGATCTCCAATAAAAAATAGGGAGGCTCTACCTAAATCACGTCGAGTATTTGCTTCTGCAATAATATTTTTTCTATTCCACTCATTTGTTTGGAAGCGAGTATCATATTCATCTGGGAAAATACCTGAGGATAATCTACTTTTACCTGATACAGAAACTATATGGGCATCGGCATGCATGGAGTCAGAATTAAGCAAAACATACATTGTTGTATATAGTTGTGAGGCTTCATTATCTGTTAATACATCATCCTCTAGGGCAT
Source organism: Bullifex porci (assembly GCF_009695635.1). Classification (GTDB taxonomy): domain Bacteria; phylum Spirochaetota; class Spirochaetia; order Sphaerochaetales; family Sphaerochaetaceae; genus Bullifex; species Bullifex porci. The sequence continues at coordinate 38,336 of NZ_VUNN01000015.1, read as the reverse complement.
CTATTACTAGCTCATTTGTTCCTATTGAATAGGCAATATGCCTATATTCTTCCATCTTTTTCTCTATTAATTGACCATCTGCTTTAATTAATACCTTTGCTTGCTGCTCAAGTACACCATATACACCCTTGGCGTTATAGTAGTTAAAGAATATTAAAAATATTAGTAGCGGAATAAACATGATAATCAAAAAGTAGATTATCAGTCTTCCTAATATTGTTGTTGGATGTATACGCATAGCTACAATGATAACATAAATGATTGCATAAGACTGATATTTTTACTAAGCTTGTAATAATTTGGAGGCTTCTATGGAGAGTATCACAAAAAATTACATAAAAAATCACTTGGATGATTTTACTCCTGAGATGGTGATGTACCTTTCTCAGCTAGAGCTAATAGCCGCAAAGGATAAGGATGTAGCTCGATATATTGTTAAGGAGCTAGAGGATCAGAGAGAAAATGATCTTAAGCTTATTGCAAGTGAGAACTTCTCATCAATTGCAGTTCAGGGTGCAATGGGAAATCTATTAACAGATAAATATAGCGAGGGCTTCCCATTCCATAGATTTTATGCAGGGTGCCAAAATGTTGATGAAATAGAGTCAATTGCCTGTGAAAAGGCGAAGAAGCTATTTGGTGCTGAGCATGCATATGTACAGCCTCACTCAGGTGCAGATGCAAACCTTTGTGCCTATTGGGCAATTCTAAATAGTAGAGTACAAATCCCAACCTTAGCAGAAATGGGAGTAGAGAATGTTAGTAACATGTCTCGTGAGGATTGGAATAAGGTACGTCATGCGCTACATAACCAGAGATTACTAGGCCTTGATTACTATTCAGGTGGACATCTTACTCATGGCTATAGACAAAATATCTCTGCTCAGCTTTTTGATGCATACTCATATACTGTCGATAAAAATACAAATCTCTTAAACTATGATGAGATTAGAGCAATGGCAAATGAAATTAAGCCATTAATTCTTCTTGCTGGCTACTCTGCTTATCCTAGAAAGATTAATTTTAGAATAATGAGTGAAATAGCTCACTCTGTTGGTGCTGTATTTATGGTTGATATGGCACACTTCTCTGGCTTAGTTGCAGGTGGTGTATTAACAGGTGATTACTCTCCATTCCCATGGGCAGATGTAGTTACAACTACAACTCATAAAACTCTACGTGGTCCTCGTGGTGGTATGATTTTATGTAAAAATGAGTTTAGTGAGAGTGTTGATAAGGGCTGTCCATTAGTTATCGGAGGACCACTACCACAGGTAATGGCTGCAAAGGCAATTTGCTTTGAAGAGGCTCTTCAAGATGAATATAAGGCATATGCAGCACAAATTGTTAAAAACTCTCAAGCTCTATGCGAAGCATTTATTAGTGAGGGCTTAACTGTTTTAACTGGTGGAAGTGATAACCACCTCCTATTACTAGATGTTAGTCCATTTGGCTTAAATGGTAGAATGAGTGAAACACTACTTAGAGAGTGTGGAATAACACTAAATAGAAATGCTCTTCCATTTGATAAAAATGGACCATGGTATACATCTGGCTTAAGACTTGGTACTCCTGCTGTCACAACACTTGGTATGAAGGAAGAGGAGATGAAGGAAATAGCATCTATTATCTCTAATGTCTTAAAAAATGCACACCCTGTTCGCCTTACAAAGGGTGAGAAGGCCGGACAACTAAGTAAGAATAAAGCCAAGTGCCCACCAGAGGTAATGGAGGATGCAAGAGGTAGAGTTAAGGCTCTCCTAAAGAGGTTTGTCCTCTATCCTGAACTTGATCTAGATTATCTAAAGGAACAATTTCTTTGACCTATAAGCTGCTCTTAATCGGGCAGCTTTTATGTTGCGGTTTGTTGCAAATCGTTGTTGACTTATCATCAAAGTAGGGTACAATAAAATTAGATAAACCACGTGGAGGCTCGTTATGGCAGATAAAATGCGTCCGGTTCCTTTTGTAAATTTATTAGAAAGAATCGTCGGTGAGTACAGAAATGAAGGTTCTGTTTTCTCTATTCATGAAAGTGAATTTTATGTTCCTAAAAAGGATAAAGCAATAAAGGTTTTTAATCAGGAGTGTGTTACTCCATTAGGTCCTGCTGCAGGTCCACATACTCAGCTTGCTCAAAATATTATCGCTGCATATCTAACTGGTGCGAGATTTATCGAACTTAAGACTGTCCAAATTATGGATACTCTTGAGATTGCAAAGCCATGTATAGATGCTCGTGATGAGGGTTATAACGTTGAGTGGTCAACAGAATATACACTTCCTAAAGCATATGATGAGTATTTAAAGGCTTGGATTATTTTACATATTATTGAAACTCTCATGCAGGGTGGAAAGTTTGAAAAGCCTTCCTTTATATTTAACATGAGTGTTGGATATAACCTTGAGGGTATTAAGACTGAAAGAATGCAGAAGTTTATCAACTCAATGCTCGATGCAGATGTTGATGGACGCTTTGATGGTTATATTGATAGTGTAAAGAAGGTCTTTGAGGATGGCTTCTTAGCAGGTACTCCTTGGGAGGGGTTAGAGAGTAGTGTTGTAAAGATGCTACCAAAGATTAGTAAAAAAATTAGTCCATCTGTAACTATTTCAACAATGCATGGCTGTCCACCTAAGGAAATTGAAGCAATTTGTACATATATGCTTACTGAAAAGCATATTGATACATTTGTAAAGCTTAATCCTACTCTTCTTGGCTTTGATGAGGTTAGAAGAATTCTAGATGAGCTTGGTTATGTATATGTTGGCTTAAAGAGAGAAAGCTTTGAGCATGATTTACAATATGGCGATGCAATTACAATGCTCACACGCTTAATTGCATTAGCAAAGAAGGAAAATAGAGGCTTTGGAGTAAAGCTTACTAATACTCTTGGCTCTGTGAATGACCAAGGTGTTTTACCTGGCGATGAGATGTATATGTCTGGTAGAACTCTTCTTCCTATTTCAACTAGCGTTGCTCTTCGCTTATCTAAGGAATTTGATGGTAAGCTTCCTATCTCATATTCTGGTGGAGCTAATGCTTTGACAGTTAAGGATCTATTTGAATCAGGTATTCATCCTATTACACTTGCAACAGATATGCTTAAGCCAGGTGGCTACAATAGAATGAAGCAGCTTTGTGAGATCGCTTATAGCTCAGATGGCTGGAAGATGAATGAAATAGATAACTCAAAGCTTGAGGCTTTAAATACTAAGGCACGCGATAGAAAGTATTTTATCAATAAGGACTTTAGAGGGACAAATAAGGCTAAGGATTCAACACCTCTTACCTTAACAGATTGTTATGTTTCTCCATGTGTAAGTGCATGTCCTATTCACCAGGATATTCCTGAATATGTTCAGCTTATGGGTGAGGGTAAGGTTGCTGAGGCTCTTGCTGTAATCTTAGATAAGAATGCTTTACCTAATATTACTGGTTGGATTTGTGACCATCAGTGTCAAAACCACTGTACAAGACTCGATTATGAGGGTCCAGTAAAGATTAGAGAGATGAAGAGATTAGCTGCCCAGCAGGGCTTAGATGAATATCTCTCTGAGATTTGGGAAAAGCCAAGTGAACCAGCAAATGTTAAGGCTGCTGTAGTTGGTGCTGGTCCAGCTGGCTTATCTGCTGCACTTTTCTTAGCTAGAGCTGGCTTTAAGACTGAAATCTTCGAAAGAGAAAGCTGTGCTGGTGGTGTTGTTTCTAACATTATTCCAGAGTTCAGAATCCCTCGCGAGGTAGTTGAAAGAGATGTTAATTTCATCCTTAGTAATGGAGTTGATATCCACTACTCAGTTACACCTGAAGATGTAAAAATTGAAAAGCTTAAGAGTCAGGGCTTTGATTATATCTTCTATGCTATTGGTGCAGAGAAAGAGAATAAGATTAATATTGAGGGTGAGGGGCTAATTGTTGATGCAACCACCTTCCTTGGCTCAGATAAGAAGGGAGAGGAATATAGCTTAGGCTCCGATGTTATCGTTGTTGGTGGTGGTAATACTGCTATGGATGCTGCAAGAGCCGCTATAAGAAAGGGTGCAAAAGTAACAGTTGTTTATAGAAGAAGCTTTGCTGAGATGCCTGCTGATAGAGAAGAATATGAAGCTGCTCTAGAGGATGGTGTTAAGTTTGCATTCCTAACAAATCCTAAGAAGCTTGAAAATGGCGTATTAACACTCTCAGTTATGAAGCTTGGAGAGAAGGATAAGTCTGGTAGAAGAAGACCTGAGGATACAGGAGAGGTAATTACACTTAACTGTAGTGCTATTATTACAGCTACAGGTAATAAGCCTGATTGTGATATGTTTGCATCCCTTGGAGTTAGTATAGTAGATGGATATCCAACAGATAGTGAGGGTGTATACATCGTTGGTGACTCATTAACTGGTCCTACAACAGTTGTAAGATGTATTGCATCTGCTCGTAGTGCAGTTGATAGAGCTATTGATGCTGTAATTGCTAAGCTTGAGTCTGAGGTTGCTGAAAGTGAGCATGATGAGGATTGTGATTGTGGCTGTCATGATGATAATTGTGATTGCGGCTGTCATGATAGTGAAGAGGAGTACTCTGATGAGGAATTAGAAGCTGAGGAGAATGAATTCTTCCAGTCAATTAGAGAGAGAAAGTCAAGAATCTTAAGATCCTGTGATAAATGCTCCTCTAAGGAATTCATGAAAACAGAGGCTTGTCGCTGTGTTGAGTGCTCATACCTATGTAATAAGTGTGTAGAGGTTTGTCCTAACCGTGCAAATATGGCAATTGATTTAAGAGATACAGGTCTCTTTGATGATCCATTCCAAATTCTACATATCGATGCATATTGTAATGAATGTGGTAACTGTGCAACCTTCTGTCCTCATGATGGTGGTCCATACCTTAAGAAGTTTACACTCTTCTCAAGAAAGGATGACTTTGAAAATAGTACGAACTCAGGCTTCTTCATCTTTGCAGAGAAGATTATCGCAAGAGTCGATGGAAAGATAATTGAGGGTAAGGTATTTGATGATCATGCAGATATCGAGCTTGATGAAGAGCTTTTAGCTATCATCAATCGTGTAATAACAAGATATTCATATCTTCTAAATAGTGTGGAGGAGTAATATGGCAATATTAATTAAGAATGTAAGAATAATGCAGACAGAAGCTCCATTTGAAGTAAAGGAGAATATGGATGTTTTGATTGATAATGGCATTATTAAGAAGGTTGGAGCTGGTTTAAATGCTGTAGCTGATAAGGTTATCGATGGCACAAATAAGACTTTAATCCCTGGTAATGTATGCTCTCATCACCACTATTACTCAGGTCTATCTAGAGGCATGCTAATCTCAGCAGGTCCTCAAACAGATTTTATCCAGGTCCTTAAGGAGTGGTGGTGGCGCTTAGACCGCGGGCTCGATGAGGAGGCATGCTACTACTCTTCTCTTATTTGCTCAATGGATGCAATTAAAGCTGGTACTACCTGTGCTATTGACCATCATGCTTCACCTTCCTACATCAAGGGATCTCTTTCAACTATTGCAAAGGGTATGGAGGAGGTAGGCCTTAGAGGCTCAACCTGTTATGAGATAACAGATCGTAATGGGGGTCTTGAAGAGGTAAAGAGTGGTGTTGAAGAAAATATCCGCTTTGCAAAAGAGGTTGATGAGAAGAAAAAGCATAAGAAGGTTCTTGTCGAAGCTATGATTGGTGGTCATGCTCCATTTACTATCCCTGATGAGGGCTTAGCTATGATGAGTGAAGCTATGAAGGAAACAGGTAGAGGAATGCACCTTCATGTAGCTGAGGATAAGTACGATGTAGTATGGTCACACCATATGTACAATGAGGATATCATCGATCGTCTTGATCGCTTTGGCCTATTAACAGACAAGACTCTATTAGTACATGGACTTCACCTTTCTGAAAAGGAAATAAGAACTATTAACGAAAGAGATTGCTTCTTTGCTCATAATGGAAGAAGTAACATGAACAACCATGTTGGGTATTGCAAGAATCTTCCAATAATAAAGAATCTTGTAATTGGTACAGATGGCTGTGGTGGCAATATGTTTGAGGAGCTTAAGATTTCCTTCTTTAAGCATAAGGATGAGGGGCTTCCTTTCTGGCCTGCTGAGTTTGTTAATGCTCTTAATCGTGGTAATAGACTTATTGAGAAGAGCTTTAATGATGGAAGAAAGTGGGGACGTGTTGAAGAGGGATATACTGCTGACTTAGCTCTCCTTGATTACCAGGCTCCAACTCCATTAGTTAGTGCAAATGCTGCAGGACACTTTGTCTGGGGTATGAGTAGTAACTGTGTTAACACTGTAATCGTTGATGGTAAGATTATCCTTGAAAATAGAGCTTTCCTCGGCCTTGATGAAAATAAGATCTATGAGGAAGCACGTCGTGTTGCCCAGAGAGTTTGGAATACTGTAGATAAAATTAAACCTTAATACCGAAAAGGGAAAAAGTTTTAAACCACCGTTCATAATTGTTCGGTGGTTTTTTTTTGGGTTGTAATTTGTTGCATTTTGTTTCAATTTCTTTTGCATTTTTATCGCTATGTTGTATACTGAAAGAGGGATGGTATCATATAAATCCTTTTAGTTGATATAATTCCATTATAAATAAGTAAATATAATGGTAAATGGAGGCTTCATGTCAGTTACTCATATTGATGATAAGATCAAGAGAGTTGATGCAGTTGAAAAGGCTAGAGGGGAAGCAATATATCTTGCAGACCTAAAGTTTGATTCAATGCTTTATTCTCGACTCATTCGTTCAACGATTGCTCGTGGAAGAATTGATCGCATTAAGGTGCCATCACTTCCTGATGGGTATTACTTTATCAGCGCAAAAGATATCCCAGAGAATGGTAAGAATGCTTTGAAGATGATCGCTGATGATTGGCGCTGCTTTGCCGATGGTGACGTAAAGTATGTTGGTGAAACAATTGGTATTTTAGTTGGTTCTGATCGTGGCGTTCTTGATAAGCTTTATAAAGAATTTGAGATTACATACACAGAAGAAACTCCTGTCGTTACAATTGATGATGCTATAAAAAATGAAGCAGCTCCTCTTTGTAAAGAGAATAATATAATGTGCTCTCTTGTAAGTGATAAGGGAGAAGATATTAATGAAGTACTTTCTAAGGCTGCAGAGGTAATTGAAGAGACCATTGAAACTGGCTTCCAGGAGCATGTGCACCTAGAGACTAATGGTGCAATTGCAACTATCGAGGATGGTAGATATGTTATCTATGCCTCAGCTCAATGTCCTTTCTACATTAGAAAGAGTATTTGCGGGCTTTTAGGCTTAAACCCTGAGGATATTGTAGTTAAGCAAACAGTTACTGGTGGTGCATTTGGTGGTAAGGAGCACTTCCCTGATGTATTAGCAGGACCTCTTCTTCTTGCTGAAAGTATCATTAAAAAGCCTATTCAATTAAGCTTTGATAGAGAAGAGGATATGCTCTATTCTGTTAAGAGACACCCTTCAAAGATTATGTTTAGAACAGGTGTAGATCGTGATGGAAATATCTTAGGTAGTGATATCAAGGTATATTACAACTGTGGTGCATATTTATCCTCCTCCTATGTAGTTTTACAGAGAGGTGTATTCCATGCTAATGGTGTTTATAACTTCCCTAGTACAAGGATTGAGGGCTATGGTATGGCTACAAATACCTTCCCATCATGTGCATTTAGAGGCTTTGGAGCTCCTCAAACAATCTTCGCTATAGAGACTCACCTTGATCATATTGCTAGAAAATTCGGTTATGATCCTGCAATTTATAAGAAGAAGTACTTCTTAAAAAAAGGTGATGAAACAGTAACTGAGGGCCATATTATTGAAGATGTTAAGCTTCCTGAGATGATGGAGCAAATTACATCTGCTAGTGATTACTACAGAAAGAGTGCAGAGTATGGCTATGGCTCAGGTAGGGGTATTGGTATTAGCTTCTATAACCACGGTGGTGCCTTTACTGGTAATGGTGAGCAGGCAATTATTAAGGGTCGCTTAAAGCTAGTTAAGGATGGTGATAAATTCACTGTACTTTGTGGCCAAACAGAGATGGGTCAGGGCTTTAGAACCGCTCTTAGAAAGATTGTAGCTTCAACACTTGAGGTTGGAATGGATGAAGTAGTATTTGATGCTCCAAATACAGATTTAGTACCAGACTCAGGTCCTACAGCTGCTTCAAGATCAACGATGATCGTTGGTAATCTTGGCTATAGAGCTGCTCTTTTGATGAAGGAAAAGATGAATGAGGAGCATGCTGAGGTTGAGGTTCAATATGAGCACCCAGAGGGACATCCATGGGATCAGTCAACCTTCAAGGGCGATGCATACCTTGGTTACGGATGGGGTGCTGCATGTGTTGAGGTAGAGGTCGATAAGCTTACTAACGAGGTTACTGTTAAGGGTGTTTGGACTAGCCATGATATTGGTAAGCCAATTGATGAGCTAATTGTTCATGGACAGGTAAATGGTGGTGTAATGCAATCACTTGGATATGCTGCTATGGAGAAGATGGAAAATACTACTGGACACTTCAAGCAATCAAGTATGTCAGATTACGTTATTCCAACTAGTATGGACTTCCCTAAGCAGGAATATTTCTTTGTTGATAACCCATATCCATGGGGACCATTTGGTGCAAAGGGCATGGGTGAGCTTGTTTTTAATGGTACAGATGCTGCCTATGTTGATGCTGTTGAAAGAGCTCTTGGTATTACATGTACTAAGATTCCTATCCCAGTTGAAGATATTGAAGGATTAAGAAGATGAGCATGATAGAATTCAAACTAAATGGAAAGCCTGTTGCCTTTGATGGTAATCCATTAAAGAGGCTTTTGGATGTAATACGTGATGACTTTGGTATCACCGGTACTAAGGAAGGTTGTGGTGAAGGTGAGTGTGGTGCATGCTCAGTTTTAAAGGATGGTAAGCTGGTAACATCATGTATTATACCTGTAGGTGCAGTTGGTGGCTGTGAAATCATTACTATCGAGGGCTTACGCGATACTCCACAGGGTAAGTGCTTAGTCGAGAGCTTTGCTGAGGGTGGTGCTGTACAGTGTGGCTTCTGTATTCCAGGTATGGTTATGGCAGCTGAAGCTTTATTAATGAATAATCCTCATCCAACAGAAGCTGATATTAGACTTGCTATTAGCGGAAATATCTGTCGCTGTACTGGTTATGATTTAATAGTTGAATCCATATTGCTTGCTAGCAAAAAGGGAGAAGGCTTATGGTAAACGAAACATATATTCCATCAACACTTGAAGAAGCATTAAAGCTTAGAGCAGAGGTCCACGCAATGCCTCTTGCTGGTGGCTCTGACCTTATGGTTCAGTACAGAAGAGGAACTGGAGTTGTTCCAGAGTTCCCTTTCCCTGTAATGATTATGTCCTCACTTAATGAGCTTAAGGGAATAAAAAAGGAAGAGGATGGCTCTGTATTAATTGGTGCGTTGACAACCTCAGCTGAGATAGCTAGCTGTGAAGACGTTCCTTTCTTCGTAAGAAAGGCAGCATCCCTAATGGGTGCTATCTCATTAAGAAATAGTGCTACTATCGGAGGAAACTTAGGAAATGCTTCTCCTAAGGGCGATTTACCTCAGCCATTAATTCTTCTTGATGCAACTGTTGTTTTACAAAGCATAAATTCAACTAGAGAAATTTTAGTTGATGAATTTATCAAGGGTAGTAAGAAGACTGCTTTAGCAGATGATGAGATTATCACAGCTATTCGTATTCCAAATGTTAAATACACATATGGATACTATAGAAAGATAGGAACTCGTAAGGCTAATGCAATTAGTAAGCTATCGTTATCTGCTTTAATTTATGTTGAGGATGGAATAATTAAGGACTTTAGAGTCTCTAGTGGTGCTGCAGGTCCTAAGGTTGCTAGAAACAAGGCTAATGAAGCTAAGCTAATTGGTAAGAAGCTAGAAGATATCCCAGCATTAAAGGAGGATATCCTTAATACTCATGACCAAACAATTTCACCTAGAGCTATGGCTACTTGGAGAAGAAATTCAACTAGACGTATGCTAGATTATTTCCTCTCAGAGGTCGCAAAGGGTGGAGACGAAGGAATTATCCAATAGTAAGGAGGACTCATGGAACTAATCAAGAAATCATCCTTATGTGAATGTGTAAAAGCAAAGAAAGAAAATTTAAATGCTATTTATCTTGCTGGTGGTACAGAGGCTTTACGTTTAAATTCTCCTGTTAAAGGTGATAGCGTTATTCCTATTTCTTCTTTAATTGAAAAGAAAATAGAAGCTAAGGGAGATGATATTTTCATCTCCTCAACCGTTACCTTTTCAGAGCTTTTAGCATCCTCAATAGTACCTAAGCCTTTAAAGGAAGCATGTAAATATCTTTCCTCAAGAGCTTTAAAGAATGCTGCAACTATTGGTGGAAATATTGCATCTCTACGATTTGATAGCTACCTAATTCCAACACTTCTTGCATATGATGCAAAGCTAGTAGTTTTTTCTAGTGAGGAGAAGGTTTGTTCATTAAAGAAATATGTTGAGAAAGGAAGCTGTAGCTGTCTTATCGTTGGTATTTTAATTAATCCTTTAGTTAAGGTTGTTAATAAAAGAGAATCATTAACAAGCTCAACTCATGCAGCAGTTACCTCTGCATTAAGTGAAAATGGATACTTCTGTGCAGTTTCTAATAGTGGTATATTCTTCTCTCTTGAGCAGGCTATGAGTAGTGATATCAAGAGTGATATTACTGGATCGAGTGAATATAAAAAGTATTTAATCAAAGAAAACTATGAAATCTTGAAGGAGGCACTCAATGGTTAGTTTTACTCTTAATGGTAAGAAAGTATCATCAACTCTTGATGTGATGACACCTCTTAGAGATGTTCTATACTCTATGGGCCTAAATAGTGTTAGAGATAGTGATGATAGAGAGGGCTTTGCAGGTAGTGACTGTATTATCTTCAATGATGAAGTAAGAGCCTCTAACCTTATCCCTCTATTTATGGCTGAGGGAGCTGAGATTTTTACTGCTGAAAGCTTAATCAAGGATAGAAAGATTAATGATGTTCAGAGAGCTATGGTTGCTGCAGGAGTTGTTCAAAGTGCTTATAACTCTCCAACAGTCGCATTAATCCTAACACACCTCTTGGCTCACAAGAGTGATGCAACAAGAGAGGATGTTAAGGATGCTCTTTCATCAGTCTTTATTCGTGATGCGGGCTATGAGCACTTCTATCTTGCTGTAAAGCTTGTTCAGGAGGAGAGAGCTACAGGTAGCTACCAAACTCCAGTTTCTCCATCCTTTAGACCAAATCTAGATGTTATTGGTAAGCCAACAGGAAAAATCGATGGTGATAGCCTAGTTAGAGGCGAAAAAGTATTTGTTGAGGATAAGGTTATGCCAGGTGCATATGCTCTTGAGGTTTTAAGAAGCCCATATGCTATGGCCTATGTAAAAGATATCGATACAAGTGAGGCTGAAAGCCTTGAGGGTGTTGAAGCAATTGTTACTTGGAAGAATGTTCCTGATGTTTACTACATGTCTGCAGGACAGGGAAATCCTGAACCAAGTCCACATGATAGAAAGCTAATAAACAGAAAGGTTCGTCACGTAGGTGACCGTGTAGCAGCTATTGTTGCAAAGGATAGAGAGACCTGTGAAAAGGCAATGTCTCTTATTAAGGTCACATATGAGCCACTTCCTGCTATCTTCACTGTAGAAGAGGCTATGGCCGATAATGCTCCACTAGTTCATAATGGTAAAATTGAATATGTAGTTGGTGCTCCTAGCGATTTAGATGAGCAAAATAAGAGCTATGACGAAAGAGATGGTAAGGTAATTTATCAATTCCCTCTCCATGGTGATATTAGACACAACATTGCTGCTGGCGCTCATGGTGGAATTGGCTCACTTGAGGAGGGCTTTAAGGAAGCTGATGCCATAGTTGAGGAGACATATCAAACAAGCCAAGTACAGTGTACTCCATTAGAGCCACATGTTTGCTATTCCTTAATTGAGAATGGACGTTTAACTGTTCATGCATCTACTCAAGTACCTTGGCACCTTAGACGTATTGTTGCAACTGTTTGTGGACTTAGTGAAAATAAGGTTCATATCATTAAGGAAAGAGTTGGTGGTGGTTATGGCTCTAAGCAGGATATTCTAGTTGAGGATCTTTGTGCTTATTGTACATACATCACAGGTAAGCCAATTTATTACAGAAATAGTAGAAAAGAGGAGTTTATCGCTAACTCTACTCGTCACCCAATGCGCTTAACAGTTAAGATGGGTGGTAAGAAGGATGGAACTATTACAGCTATTTATATGGATGTAAGAGCTAATACTGGTCCTTATGGTAACCACTGTCTAACTGTTCCTATGAATGCATCAAGTAAGACTCTTCCTCTATTTGCTGTTAAGAATATGTTCTATGACCTTAACACCTACTACACTAACATCGCTCCAACAGGTGCATATCAAGGGTATGGTGCTCCAAAAGGATATTTCGCAATAATGTCTGCCTTAGCACAGCTATCATGGAAGCTTGGTCTAGACCCATTAGAGGTTGCTAAGAAGAATGTTGTAGAAGAGGGCTATATGCTTGAGATCCTAAAGGGCTTAGGAGAAGGAAGAGAGGGTGCTATAGTACCTGTAGGCTCCTGTGGCGTTAAGCAGGCTCTTGAGGAAGGTGCAAAGATGATTAAGTGGGGTGAGAAGGAAAGCTCCTCTGATCCTGATTGGGCAATAGGTAAAGGCTTTGCAATGATACAGCAGGGCTCAGGTCTTCCAGGACTTGACCACTCTAACTGTCAAGTAAAGCTCTTAACAGATGGTACATTCCTAGTATTAAGTGGTGGTGCAGATATTGGTACTGGACTAGATACTATCTCAGCAAAGATTGTAGCTGAGCAAACTAAGATCTCTCTTGATAAGATTGCAGTTATCTCTGGTGATACAGACTCCTGTCTATTTGATACCGGAGCTTATGCATCTAGTGGAACTTATTTCTCTGCTTCTGCAACACTAAAAGCAACAGAGGATTTAGTTAAGAAGATGATTAAGGAAGCAAGCTTCCAAATGGGTGAGGATGAGAGTGATTTAATCCTACGTAGTCCTGGAGAGGTTTATAGCACAAAGAGTGGTAAAACTCTTTCATATGCAAAGCTTAGCCACGATACTCTATCTGGTACAGGTCATGGACAGCTCGTTGGAACTGGATACTTTGTTACACCTAATAATGCTATTCCTTATGGTGCACACTTTGCTCAGGTTGCAGTTAATAAGAGAACTGGAGAGGTTAAGGTCATGAAGTTCTATGCGCTTCAGGATGCTGGTACTCCAATAAACCCTGAAATTGCACTATGCCAAATGTATGGCGCTGCAATGAAGAGTATTGGACATACACTTTATGAGGGTATGGTACTTGATAAGGATGGAGTATGTGTAAATGCAAACCTTACCGATTATGGAACTCCTATGATTGGTGAAGCTCCAGAGGACTTTAAGGCTGTACTAATTGATGTTAATGATCAATATGGCCCATATGGTGCAAAGAGTATTAGTGAAATTGCGACTAATGGCGCAGCTCCTGCAATTGCTATGGCTATTGCCGATGCTACAGGTGCATGGGTTCGCTCTTGGCCAATTACACCAGAAAAGATTTTAAAAGCAATGGGTAAGCTTTAATAAATTTGATTTCTATTTAACAGCAGGTCTGAGGACCTGCTTTTTTTTATCGAAGAAAATGTAAATTTATGCATAAAACCTATGGATAAAACGTCAAATATTGTATTAATATGCATTATCGGAGTATAAATATGATAAAAGTTGGTATTATCGGTGCAACAGGATATGCAGGTTCAGAATTAATAAATATTTTACTTAATCATAAAGATGTTGAGCTTACATACTTAGGCTCTCATTCCTATGCAGGAAAGAAACTAACAGATATTTATCCATTTTTCGAAAAAAGAATAGATATTGTTCTCTCAGATGATAGCATAGAGAATGCTTCTGATGCTTGTGATGTTGTTTTCCTAGCTCTACCTCATTCTATTGCCTCAAAGGTAGTTACTGAAGAAATATTAAAAAAGTGTGTCGTAATTGATTTAGGGGCAGATTTCCGTCTTCATAGTAAGGATGTATATGAGAAGTGGTACAAGACAGAGCACCACAATGAAAAGCTTCTAAGCAGTGCAGTATATGCACTTCCTGAAATTCATAGAGAGTCTATAAAGGGTGCAAGACTTATTGCTAACCCTGGTTGCTATACAACCTGTTCTATCTTAACACTTTATCCATTAGTAAAGAATCATTTAATTGACCTTGATTCAATTGTAATCGATGCTAAGAGTGGTACTACAGGTGCTGGTAGAGGAGAGAAGGTTCAAAATCTATTTTGTGAGGTTAATGAGAGTATAAAGCCATATGGTTTAGTTACTCATAGACATATTCCTGAGATTGAGCAGGAGCTATCTATTGCTGCTAATGAGCAAATTGTAGTTGAGTTTACACCTCACTTAGTTCCAATGCAGAGAGGTATTTTGGCAACCTGCTATGCAAAGGTAAAGGATAACGTTAGCGAAGAGGATATTAAGAATGCATATTTAGATTCATATAACGATGAAGAGTTTATTCGTTTAGTTAGTTACGTTCCTGAAACAAGCTTTGTTAGAGGAAGTAATTTTGTAGATATTTATTATAAATACAATAGTAGAACTAATAGAGTTATTGCAGTTGGTGCAATAGATAATTTAGTTAAAGGTGCAGCAGGTCAGGCTGTACAAAATATGAATATTGTATTTGGCTTTAATGAAGATGAAGGTTTAAATAGGAGTAGTGGTGTATGATAAGGATTGATGAACAATTAATTCTTCCAAAGGGTTTTTTAGTTAGTGGTGTTCATGCTGGACTTAAGAAAAAGAAGCTTGATATGGCTTTAATTTATAGTGATACTCCTTGTACCTCAAGTTCTACTTATACAACTAACAAAGTAAAAGCAGCTCCAGTATTATATGATATGTCAATTAAGCAATCTCCTAAGAGGGGCATAATAATTAATAGTGGAAATGCAAATGCATGTACAGGAGAGCAGGGCTATAAGGATGCTGTGCATATGGCTGAGCTTTGTGCCGCAAAGCTAGGTGGTACCTCAGATGAATATTTCGTTGCTTCAACTGGTGTAATTGGTGTTCCACTAGATATGAATAAAATTGAAAGTGGAATTAATGATGCAATTTCTGAGCTTAGCACTAGTAATAAGCAAATTGATAATGTTGCAACAGCAATCTTAACTACAGATACTCATAAAAAATGTGTTACTGCTTCCTTTGTATATGATGAAAAGCTTGTTAAAGTTACAGGCTTTGCTAAGGGCTCTGGTATGATACACCCAAATATGGCAACAACACTCTCATTTATTATGACAGATGCAAAAATTGATAGTGAAAGCCTACAGCTTCTTACAGGCTTATCTGTTGAGGATTCATTTAATATGATTAGTGTTGATGGTGATACCTCTACTAATGATTCCTGCTTTGTACTTGCAAATGGTGCCTCTCTTGTTGATTGTTCAACAGGTGAAGCAAAAGAGAACTTTGCATTTGCACTTGATACAGTATTAAAGAAGCTTGCAATAATGCTTGTTAAGGATGGAGAGGGTGCTGAGAAATTAATTGAAGTTGAGGTTGTTGGTGCTGTTGATACTAAAAATGCTAAAATCCTTGCTAGAAGTATTATTTCATCTAATCTTGTTAAGGCTGCATTCTTTGGCTCAGATGCAAACTGGGGAAGAATTTTATGTGCAATGGGATATTCAAATGCTGAATTTGACCCAAGTCTAGTAGATTTATATTTTAAATCCCAAAAAGGAGAAATCCAAACATTAAAACAAGGAGAGCCAATTGCTTTTGATGAAGCTAAGGCAAAGGAAATATTACTTGAAAAGGAAGTAAAAGTTCTTGTAAAGCTTAATCAGGGCTGTGGTATTGCTAATGCTTGGGGCTGCGACCTAACCTATGAATATGTAAAGATTAATGGTGACTATAGGAGCTAATAATGACAGAAAGACAAGAAAATGGCGTAAAGAAGGCACAGGTCCTTATTGAAGCTATTCCATATATTAGAAAATTTAGAGGAACAACTGTAGTTATAAAGTATGGTGGCTCTGCAATGGTTGATAACGCTTTAAAGAAGGCAGTTATTACAGATATTGCAATGCTTAAGTTCATTGGTCTTAAGCCTGTTATTGTACATGGTGGTGGAAAGGAAATTTCTGCACTTCTTGCTAAGATGGGTAAGGAGTCTGTATTTATCGATGGTCTAAGATATACAGATAAGGAAACTGCAGATGTTGCTGAGATGGTGCTTTCTGGCACAATAGGAAAGAACCTAGTTAAAGACTTAGAGGCCGTTGGAATTCATGCCTGTTCTATAAATGGTAAGGATGGTTCTACATTTATTTCTAAAAAGAAGGAAGACAAAAAGGGTAGAGATCTTGGCTTTGTAGGTGAAATAGAGAAGGTTGACATTACATTAATAAAGACTCTTATGGATGCAGATTTTATCCCTGTTATTTCACCTATTGGAACCGATAGTGATGGAAACACATACAACATAAATGCTGACTATGCTGCATCAAGTGTAGCAGGAGCATTAAATGCTCAGAAGCTTGTCTTTATGACAGATGTAGATGGAATAATGAAGGATAAGGATGACCCTGAATCATTAATTAAAAAGCTCAGTGAAAGTGAAGCAATTAGCTTAATTGAGAGTGGTGTTATCTCTGGAGGTATGATTCCAAAAACAGAGTGTTGCTTAGATGCTCTTAAAAAGGGTGTTAAGAGTGTCCACGTTTTAGATGGAAGAATTCCTCATTCTATTTTACTTGAGATCTTCACAGAAGAAGGTATCGGTACAATGCTTTTGTAAGGAGAGCTTTATATGAATTATGTTGAAGTTGGACAAAATGTATTATTAAAAACCTATGCCCAAATCCCAATTTGCTTTGACAGGGGAGAAGGATGCTACCTATATGATGTAGATAATAATAAGTATCTTGATTTAGTAGGTGGTATCGCAGTTAATGCTTTGGGATACAAAAATGAGAAGCTGATTAATAAGGCTACTCAGGTTTTAAATGAGGGTATATTCCATGTTTCTAACCTTTATTACAACAAATATACAGTTGAAGCTGCTGCCTTACTTACAAAGGTTAGTCAATGTGAAAGAGTATTCTTTGCAAATAGTGGCGCCGAAGCAAATGAGGGTGCTTTGAAGCTTGCAAGAAAATATGGCTCTAAAAAGGGTAAAAGTAAGATATTATCATTTGAGCACTCATTCCATGGAAGAACCTATGGAGCTGTAACCTTAACAGGACAAGAGAAATACCATAAGGGCTTTTATCCTATGGTTCCAGATATTGCATATGCTAAATATAACGATATAGACAGTGTAAAGGCTGTTGTTGATGACACATTCGCTGCTATCTTTGTTGAGCCAATACAGGGAGAAGGTGGTATTATCCCTGCAAAGCCAGAATTTTTACAATTTTTAAGAGAGCTATGTGATGCTAAGGATATGCTACTTATTTATGACTGTGTTCAGTGTGGCATTGGAAGAAGTGGAAAAATGTTTGCATGGCAGAACTATAATGTTAAGCCAGATATAATGACTCTTGCAAAAGCATTAGGAGGCGGTATCCCACTATCTGCACTATGTGCTTATTCAAAGGCTGCGAATGTATTTGAGCCAGGGGACCATGCTTCAACCTTTGGTGGTAATCCTATTTCCTGTGCACTATCAACTGTAGTAATTAATGAGCTACAAAATGGCTTACTTGAGCATGTCCAGGAGGTTGGCTTATACTTTGCGGATAGCTTAAAGAAGCTAGCAAAAAAATATAATCAGATATGCTCAAATGTAAGAGGTATGGGCTTAATGCTTGGCCTAGAAGTGCAAGTTGCTCCAAAGCTTATTATCGAAAAGCTAAGAGAGAAGGGGATTTTAGCTTGCTCAGCTGGATATGATGTAGTTCGCTTCGTACCTCCACTTATTATTACTAATGCAGAGGTTGATATAGTAATTTCAGCATTAGATGAAATTCTTTCTTCACTTTAGTGAGAATATTACTAAAAAAACTATTGACGAAAAAATCTTAATAACCTATGATATTTTTCGTCATTAAGACAATGCGCCCTTAGCTCACCTGGATAGAGCAACTGCCTTCTAAGCAGTAGGTGACAAGTTCGAATCTTGTAGGGCGTACGAGCCGGATCAAATTGGTCCGGTTTTTTTATTTTTCTAATTGATATATTTTAGTGCCATCCTTTGAAATAGAGTATTTATAGCGTTTTACAAATTGTTTATTTGTAAAGGTAGTTCCCATTGAGATATATCCAGTAAACTTAAGTGGAATAGGGTTAAACTCACTCTTTGCAAATAGGAAGATAGCTTGATTTGAGTATGTACGTAAGCTTTGATCTTCAATAATATAAAGCATTGAATAGCCATAGTATCCAAATAAGCTATAAGTAGCATAAACACCAATTCTTATAGAATGATTTTTCTTTAAAAGAAATTTAACACCAGCATCTATATCAAAGGATATAGTAAATTCAGAGGATTCAAGCTCTAGCTTAGTTTCAATATTTGAGTTGCTATATAATCTACTTTTTATGTTAAAGCCATATCCAAGATAAAAATCTAATCTCTGGTCAAAGATGTATCTTTTAGCACTTCCTAAAACAAATGATAGAGTTATATCTGAGATACGTTCCTTTATTGTTACTTCGCTTAATATACCATCGTCTAATTCAACAGATTTAGTTGTTTCAAGAGGCTTTACTAATGATATAATTGATAAATATGGAGTTTGTAGTCCAAAGCGTACGAAAACACCACTGGTAGATTTTTCTCCTAAGAAACCAAAGCCTGTGTAATCAAAGCCAAATTTCTCTTTATTAGCTATTCCCAATGATTCAGAAACAGTTTTATAAAAAGTAAAATCATATCCTTTTAATGTATCATTAGCCATCAGAGCTAATGGAATAAGGATAAGAATTGCTAACAAAGCTATTCTCTTTTTTATCATAATAATTCATATTACAATTTGGAATTAAATATGACAATATATTGAGAAAGAATTAAAAAATGAAGAAATAGCTAGATAATGCTAAAGATAATTATTTTAGTCTTTTATGAATTTTTTTAAACTTTTTTTCAAAAGCTGTTGACAATAATTTCTATTTAGTGCATTATCATCTTCGTTGATTCGGGATGTCGCCTAGCGGCTATGGCGTCTGCTTTGGGAGCAGAATATCGATGGTTCGAGTCCATTCATCCCGACTATAAAAGCTGAGACTTAATAGGTTTCAGCTTCTTTTTTTTACATTATTTAGAAAATAAAAGTGAAAATAGATATAAGGTAAGCTATTTAATACGATTAAATTATATATTTATAGTAAATCTCTATGAAAATTATTGATATAGACCTCTATATCTGTTGTTCTAGATTAGTCATTACCCTGCCTCTCCTTGGGAGTAAAGTGATGAATTATCTATAGTAAACTGAAGTAGTTCTTCAAACTTGTTGATGCCAAGCTTTCTGTATATGTTGCAGAGATGCTCCTTTAAGGTATTTTCCGATATGAATAGTTTTTCTGTAAGAGATTCCCTAAGATATCCTGATTCCACCATACGGATAATCATTGCTTCCTTATCTGTGAGTTTATATTATTTCAATAAATTGGCTATTTCATCACTTTGCCTATCTGATGCAGGTGAGTCGTTATTTGTTTTCAGCTGTCAGCAAATAAATCAAAATCTTTTAAAGTTGTAATCATTTTGCTTATGGCTTTTATCTCATAATATCTTAAGCTTATCCAAGCAAAAAATAATAGACTCTAGAAGAAAGAAACACAATGCAAAGAGAGAATATGGATGATAAGTGTCTTAAAAGTGTAGTTTATGTTTTTTCTTTCTTATCATTAATTCTATTATTGTGTTACTATCCATTTTATGAAGGCTTTTGAAATTCTCGATAAAATATATCCTAAGGATATTGGTTTTTTATTTGCAGATACTAACTTTCAATTTTTAGTTTCTGTTTGCTTATCAGCACAAACAACAGATGCTGCAGTAATGAGAATTACTCCTATATTATTTTCTAAATACCCTGATGAAAAGGCGTTATCTAATGCTGAATTAACAGCTGTTGAGGAGATAATTAAGCCTTTGGGCTTTTACCATATGAAGGCTAAAAATATTATTGCTCTTTCAAAGGCTTTAGTTAGCTTAGGTTATATTCCAAATACTATCGAGGAATTAATAAAGCTTCCTGGAGTTGGTAGAAAAACAGCTAACTGCTATATTTTACATATTTGTAATGAGCCAGCAATTATTGTTGATACTCATTTTAAGAGAGTTGCTAAGCGTCTTGGATATACAGCTGAAACAGATCCAGATAAGGTTGAGTTTGATATTAAGAAAAACTATCCAAAAGAATTATGGTCAAGGCTCTCTATGGTTTTAAATTTACATGGAAGAAAGTATTGCTTTAGCAAAAAGCCTAATTGTGATGAGTGTCCTGTAAGAAGCTATTGTAAAACTATAAATCCATCTTGAAAGCTCTTAAGTAGTACTAAGCGCTGATGCTTAGAAATAAGAGGCTCCTCTAAGGTTGGTAATGCACGCTTAGAAATATATATTCCAACAGGGGAGGGAGTAATATTTAAGCTTTTTTGGATTTCTTTCAATTCTTTATCATCATGAGCTGTTAATAGCTTTCCATATTCACTATCAACATAGCTTCCATCAAAAAAAAGCTTTAGGTTGTAGTGCTTTCTATCAAAGCTTCTCTTCTCTGTTTTTCCTAAAATAATATATGGAGGTAGGGCGAAAATAGTCTCATCATCTGAAAGCTTGAATAGCTTTTTCCTTAGCAAGAATAGCTTATTTTCAAAGTCTTTATCACAGGTGAGAGCAAAAATATTTTCAGTCATATGAAAATAATACTTCATGAATGGAAAAATGAATAGAAAGAGTATTTACAAAACCTATGAATATTTGATAAAGTCAAATAGTTGCGACCTCTCACTTTCACTGTATATGCTCGAACAGATGATATTGAGAAGCCGCCCGAATAGAAAAAATAACACAGATTAAGGTGGATATAATCATGGCAAGAAGATGTGATATTTGCGGTAAGGGTACTGTTGCTGGACAGGTAGTTCCTCGTAAAGGTCAAGCTAAGAAAGACGGTGGTGTTGGT
This sequence comes from Bullifex porci, assembly GCF_009695635.1. Lineage (GTDB taxonomy): Bacteria > Spirochaetota > Spirochaetia > Sphaerochaetales > Sphaerochaetaceae > Bullifex > Bullifex porci. The sequence goes on along the minus strand of NZ_VUNN01000015.1, from coordinate 17,067 downwards.
CAGCATATTGGTGTAACAAAGAAGAGAGAGTTCCGCCCAAACCTTGTAACCATTAAGACTATGATTAATGGTACTCCAAAGACAATTAAGGTTTGCACACGTTGTCTTAGAAGCGGAAAGTTCCAGAAAGTAGTATAATCTTACTTATCTTTCCAAAGAGTATGAGCCCTATAGCAGGGCTCATATTTGTCTCTAGAGATTATCGGAGGTTTTTATGGATGACTTAAGAGTACATGCGCTTGAAGGCGTAATGCTCTGTATACCTGAAGGATATGAAAAGCTTTTAAAGATACACTCTTCATCAACAGAAGAGAGTCAAGTATATGTTATTTCTCCAGTGCATGAAGGTCCGTTATGTTTATCTGGTCTTTTAGAGAGTGCAAAGAAAAAGGATGAGATTTTATGGTCTTCCTTAGAGCAATCTCAGCTTGCTTGGCTAGATTTGTCATCAAAACTAAACATTAGAGATGAAATAGTTTCATCGTTAATTCGAAAGGGCTTTGAGGATATGGAAGATATCCTTAGGTCTGTATGGCTCTTAGAGGATATTTCTGAGAGTACATTAAAATATTTTGCTTCATTAACAAGCTATTACTTAGCTTTAATTGCATCTGCATATTTTAATTCAAATGGAATAACAGCTTCACTAATTGCTGCAGATAAGGCTGTTAGACAAAAGAGCTTCACAAGGGGAGCTACATTCATCTATGGCGATTTAATCCAGCCTAAAATTAAGGTTTTAAGCCATGAGGGTGAGAGTGAATATACTGCATGTCTATGTGCAGTTAATGCAGGTGGTGCACTAACCTTTTGGAATAATAGATCACTTTTATGTACTGCAAGAAAGAAGGATATACCTTCTGCTAAGGTTATTGAGCGTCTTTCTTTTGCTGAAGCAACTGAGTTAAGCTTCTTTGGTGCTCCTATTGTTCATCCTCACTACTTTATTCCAGCTCAAAGCCAGGGAATTCCTATAGAACTAAAGTTCTGGGGTGATATCACAAGTAAGGGAACTATTATTACAGATAAAAAGAGTGTCCAGGATAGACGATTCCCAATTAAGGCCTTCTCTGTCATGAGAGATATTTCGATTATCAACATCGAAGGTGCTGGTATGTCTGGTATTCCTGGTATTTCCTCTCGTCTATTTACAGCTCTTAGAAGGGAAGGTATTTCTGTAATTCTCATAAGCCAGGCTTCTAGTGAGTATTCAATTTGTTTTGCAGTTCCATCTTCTCAAGTAACTATGGCTGCTGCTTGTGCGAGATATGAATTTGAGAGCGAGCTTAATAACCATCAAATTGGATCTATTAGCGCAGTTAGTAATATGGCAATCCTTGCTGCAGTTGGTGATGTGATGAGTGGACAAATCGGTGTATCTGGTAAGTTCTTCTCTGCACTTGCTAAGGCAGGTGTAAACATCTCTGCTATCGCTCAGGGCTCTTCAGAAAGAAATATTTCTGCAGTTATTAGAGAATGTGACTCGCTTAAGGCACTTTCTCAGGTTCATGCATCATTCTTTTTATCTGCACAAACAATGTCTGTTGGTGTCTTTGGACCAGGTAATATCGGTGGAACCTTTTTGAACCAGATTGCAAGTGAAAAGGAACGTCTACAGGATCAATTTGGTCTTGATATTAGAATCCGTGCAATTGCTAGTTCCTCTAGAATGCTTTTAAGTGAGGAGGGTATTGACCTTTCTAAGTGGAGAGAGCTATTTGAGGTTGCATCTCAGGAATATGATTTAAATAAGTTCTTAGCTCATGTAGGCTCTGAATACTATCCACACTCTGTTCTTGTTGATTGCACAACAAGTAATGAGCTAGCTAGTATGTATTCTCGTTTCTTAGAGAAGTTCCACGTAATTACTCCTAATAAAAAGGCTGCAACAGGCTCCTATTCTTATTATAAGGAGATGTTCGAAACCTGTAAGAGAACTGGAAAAAGATTTTTGTATGAGACTACAGTAGGTGCTGGTCTACCAGTTATTAATACACTTAATGACTTAATCCAAACAGGTGATGAGGTTAAGAAGATAGAGGGTATGCTATCTGGTACATTATCATGGCTATTTAATCGTTACGATGGTACTGTTCCATTCTCTCAGCTAGTTTTACAGGCTAAGGAGATGGGATATACAGAGCCAGATCCTCGTGATGATCTATCTGGTATGGATGTAGCTAGAAAGACAGTTATCCTAGCTCGTGAAATTGGTTTAGATGTAGAGCTTGAGAACCTTAATATTACCTCATTAGTTCCTGACAAGCTTAAGGATGCCTCTAAGGAGGAGTTCTTATCAAGGCTCTCTGAGATGGATGATGAGATATACACCAAGTATAAGGAAGCAAAGGATAGGGGTGAGGTAATTAGATATGTTGGTCGAGTAGACAACGGAAAGTGCTCAGTTTCTCTTGAATCCTTTGGTGCAAACCATCCATTTGCAAGTGCATCAGGAACCGATAATGTGATAACATTCGTTACAAGTCGTTATGTTGAAAGCCAACCACTAGTAATTAAGGGCCCAGGTGCTGGTAGAGAGGTTACAGCGGGTGGCGTTTTTGCAGACCTACTTAGACTGGCCATTTACATTGGTGCAGGAATACTCTGATAAAGGAGAAAGAAATGTATTACTATTCAACACGTGATAAAAATAGAGATATAAAGCTCACTGCTTCACAGGCTATATTAAAGGGCTTAGCTGCAGATGGTGGCTTATTCGTACCATCACAGCTTCCTACTCTCTCAAAGAGTGTTAGCTTAGAATTAGACTATCCTACCTTTGCCTATGAGACACTAAAGCCTTTCTTCGAGGGTGATGAGCTATTAGATGAGCTTTTAGATATTTGTAAGGGCGCATTTAACTTTCCAGTTGAGCTAAGAGAGCTTAAGGATACATCTGTATTAGAGCTTTTCCATGGACCAACCTCTGCTTTTAAGGATTTTGGTGCAAGATTCTTATCCTTCTCAATGGAGAAGCTATTAGTAAAGAAGGGTGAAAAGCTTTGTATCTTAGTTGCTACTAGTGGTGATACAGGTGGTGCTGTTGCATCAGCATTCCATAAGAGACAGAATCTCTCTGTTAAGGTATTATTCCCAAAGGGAAGAGTTGCTGAGCGTCAGAGAAGACAGCTAACCTGTTGGGATGATAATATCTCATCATATGAGGTTAGAGGCTCCTTCGATGATTGCCAAAGAATGGTTAAGAGTGCCTTCGTTGATCCTGAATTAAAGAATCTTTCAAGTGCTAACTCTATTAACCTAGGAAGACTCCTTCCTCAGATGGTTTACTATGTATATGCTTCAATGCTTTATCAAAAGAGATGTGGAAAGAAGCCTGTAATAATTGTTCCATCAGGTAATGTTGGTAACTGTACTGGTGCTTTCTGGGCTAAAGCTATTGGAGCTCCAATTGAAAGAATAGTTCTAGCAGTTAATGCTAATACTACTATCCCAGAGTATTTATCAAGTGGTGTATATCGTCCTAGAGATAGTGTTAAGACTTTAGCAAATGCAATGGATGTAGGTGCTCCATCTAATATGGAAAGACTCTTTAACCTCTTTGATAGCTATGAGAAGATGAAGGAAAATGTTACTGCTTACTCTGTTAGTGATGAAGAGATTAAGAAAACTATTAAGGATGAATATGCTAAGGAAGGCTATGTGCTTTGTCCACATACTGCATGTGCAGAGCGTGTAAGACTTGATCATTTTAATAGTGAACCAACTATTATAGTTTCAACAGCACATCCTGCTAAATTTGAAACTGTAGTTGAGCCATTAATTAATAAGACAGTAGAAATGCCACCAGCATTAGCAAAGCTAGTTAATATGCCAAGTACCTTCACTGAGATTGGTACTGACTACAAGGAGCTATTTAAATAATAGCTAAGGGGAGAGTTTAAAAGCTCTCCCTTAATTATTATTAAGCCACTTACCTTTTTTATAATAGGTTAAGAATAGTATTGAAGTAATTACCCAAGTAATTGGATAACAAACTATTACTGAAGAAAGTGTTCCAATAAGTGGTGAGACAATGCATACCCATAGAACTCTAATACCACAAATACCTGTTAAACAAATTACAGTTGGAACTAACGCCTTACCTGCTCCTCTAATAGTGCCAGATAGTATTTCTACAGTAATATATGTAATAAAGGTTGGAGCAATAATATATATGATCTCAACACCAATATTTATTACATTTTCATCTTGAGTAAATAGCATATATGCATATCGAGCAAAGAGACAGTAGATTAAGGAAATAACTATTGTTGTGCCGCCTGCAAATAGTATTGTTGTTCTTACTCCCTTCCTTACTCTATCTGTTTTACCAGCTCCATAGTTTTGACCTACAAAGGTTGTTATTGCTATACCAAAGGCATTTATTATCATCCAGAACATGCAATCGAGCTTTCCATATGCAGCCCAGGCTGCAGCTGTATCTGTTCCAAAGCCATTTACACTACTTTGAATTAATAGATTTGATAGTGTATAGAGCATTGACTGAATACCAGAAGGAAGTCCAATTCTAAGCATCTCCTTTAATTCTGTTATGTTGAATCGACTCTCTAATACTCTATATTTAAGACCATCTTTAAGCTTAGCTAAGCTTACAAGAGTTAATAGCATAGAGATAGCTTGTGATATTACAGTTGCGAATGCAGCTCCTTCAACTCCCATTTTAAAGGCGCCAATAAAGATAATATCTAATATAATATTACAAATACAGCCTATTATTAAAAAGTAGAGAGGGTGCCTTGAGTCTCCAAGTGCTCTAAATACTCCTGTTCCCATATTATATACTACAAGTGCAGTAGAGCCAGCATAATATATCCTCATATATTTTAATGCTTGAGGTAGTATATCATCTGGTGTTTTAATAATTTCCAGTGATGCCTTTGCTGTTAGTAGTCCAACAGCTGTAATAATTATGCTACTAGCTATTGATATAGCCATTGCTGTATTTATAGCTTGCTTTGTCTTGTCAATATTTCCTGAGCCATAGCGATGGGATATAACTACGCTAGCACCAGATGCAAGACCGGTGAAGAAGCCAATAAGTAGATTAATAATTGTACTAGTTCCACCGCCTACTGCTGCTAAGGCCTGCTTACCTAAGAACTGTCCTACAATAACTGCATCAACTGTATTATATAGCTGCTGAAAGAATGTTCCAAAGAGTATTGGAAAGAAGAAATAAAGTATTGCTTTCCAAATTGGTCCCTCTACAATAGCATTTTTCTCAATTTGTTTAGTCATACAGTCGCATATTATAGTAAGCTTGGAAAAAAATAATAAGTAGTTGATTATCTTATTATTTATTATTATAGTTAGTTTTGACTAACAGGAGATTAAAAATGGCAACAATAATTGTTTTATTAGTAGTTATATTATTAGCAGTATTAGCTTTTAGATCACTAAAGAAGAATGGAAAGTGCTCATCATGTGGCTGCGGCTGTAGTAGTGAAAAAAAATGCTGCTGCAATAAATGCAACAGCACTGATATAAATAAATAGCTTAACAAAGTCTACAGGTTGGAAGGCTTCTAATTGAGAGTAGTGTAGAAGCACCCTTACCAAATAGATTATCCATTTGAGTGATATATTCATCGAGAATATCATCTGGAACGTATGCTTGGATTGTACCTGCAAAGCCACCACCATGTACTCTTACAACACCCTTATCCTTTAAAATTGCTTCACTAATTGCAATTCCAATGGAAAGTCCCTGTTCCTGTGGTGCACTTGCTGCATATACGTTTTGTAAGAATCTGAAGGATGAATTACCACTCTCTTGGACACCCTTGAGGTAGGAATCAAAATCCTTATTCTCTAAAGCCTCTAGCATATCATTAACTCTTTGGTTCTCTGTTAGGTAGTGATAAGCTCGTAAAAGTGCTCTGTCATTGTTAACAGCTTTTCTTGCTTCAGGTAATGCTTTAATAAACTCATTTAATGAAACATCTCTTAAAACACTCTTTCCAAAGTAAGCTGCAACTCTCTTCATCTCTGTTGGAACAGCTGCATATTCATGAGTTAAATCTGCATGGTTACCTTTAGTATCAACGATTACTAGGTTATATCCATAATCCTTAAAGTTAACGTCTAGAGCCTTAACCTTTGGATTTTTGGCATCCTCGAAATCAATTCCTACAATACCACCATTTGCACATCCTATTTGGTCCATTAAGCCTGATGGCTTACCAAAGTATACATTTTCTGCATATTGGCTTATCTTTGCTAATTCAATAGGAGAAAGTGCATCGTTATTAAATAGATTGTTAAATATTTCAGCAATTAATACTTCAATTGCAGCAGAGGAGGATAGTCCTGAGCCCTTTAATACTCTAGTAGTTGTATTAGCTTCAAAGCCTCCAACCTTTAATCCTCTCTTTGTAAATGCATCTGCAATACCTCTAATTAAGGAAGATGTTGTATTTTTTTCTTCCTCCTTAATAGATAGATCTGAGATATCTACATCATCAACTGGAAAGCCCTCACTCTTTAGAATTACTCTGCTATCAGCTCTTAATGAAACAGCTGCGATTGTATCTAAATTTATAGTTCCAGTAATTACTAAACCAAGGTTATGGTCTGTATGGTTGCCAGCTAATTCTGTTCTACCAGCTGTTGAAAATAGTGCAACATTATCCTTTTTCCCAAACTCCTTTTCATGCTCTTTTAAAAGGTGTTCAAAGCGAGCATCCATATCCTCTTTATTATAATTTTTGCCATATAGGCCCTCATAGAGATGGCTAATATCTTTCATGTTCTCCTCCATAAAATAGTCTATCAGAAAGGATTGTAAAAAGATATTAATATTTAAGAATAAAGTTTAGAAAAGATACTTTTAAGCTTCTTTTCCTCTAATAAAATATGAATAGCATTATCTAGCTCAAGTTTTTTTATTCCTTTAAATTCCTTCTTCCTTAATAAATATTGACTAAGTGAAGACGTATTGAAGACTAGGGGAAGGTGCCTAGCAGCTTTTAATATTCTTTCTTCTCCCCAAGCTTGTGTAAATTTATTTTCACAGCTATCACAGCCTTGGCATTCTCCGATAAGCTTTTTCCCCATTAAATTAATTAAACTTTCTCTAATACATTTATTACTTAAAAAGAGATTCTTTAACGGACTATCCTCATCTGCTTTAATTAATACATACGCATTTACTATAGAGCCATCTCTTCCAGCTCTTCCTGACTCTTGAAGGTAATCACTAGCACTTTGAGATAAATCATAATGAATTACTGTTTTAATATCTCTTTTATCAACTCCCATCCCATATGCAATAGTTGCACACATTACGCTATCTGAGCTTTTATAGAATTGCTTCTCTATCTCAAGTCTCTTTTCAGATGATAAACCCGCATGATAAAACATTGTTTTAAAGTATGGAGATAGCAGGATAGCAAGCTGCTCACATCTTTTTCTTGAACGTGTAAAGACAATAGCAGGACGTGTTGAAGAAGCCTTAAGAAGTGTAACTATATCCATAATTGGAAAAAGAGAGCGTATTCTATGATAAATTATATTTTCTCTATTCATAGATGCTGCAATTATCTTTGGCTTTGAAATAAATAGTAGCTCACATAGCTTTGACTCTGTGTAGCTATCAAGAGTTGCTGTAAAAGCTAATACTTGCTGAGGCTTTAAAAACTTTAATACTCTTTTTGTTTCAAGGTATTTGGGTCTAAAGCTCTCACCCCATGAAATCACTGTATGTGCTTCGTCAAATACTACTAATGATATCTTTTGTGCAGAGAGGAATGTTAGTATCAAAGGATTTGTTAACGATTCCATAGTAGTAATTATAATCTTAGCTTTATTAGAGAGTATATCGAGCAATGCTTTTTTCTTATTGCTTTTACTTGTTAAAACACAGTGCTCTATATTTAATCTTTTTAATGCTGCACTTTGATCTCTCATCAAAGCTAATATAGGATAGATTATAATTGTGATCCCATCTGCAACTATTGCTGGAAGCTGAAAGCATAGGCTTTTACCACCGCCTGTTGGGAGAACAACTATCATAGCTCCATTAGCTTTTGTAAAGCCTGAAATAATTTCATTTATTACTAACCTCTGATGTTCTCTTAGAGAAACAATATTAAACCTTTCTTTTGCAATAGTATCTATATCATATTTCATATTAATAATAATTAATTAAATATGATTAATTATAAAAAGTAATATAATATACCGAAAATAGTATAATTATTTAAGTTTATAAAAACTGAAAGGGTATAGAAAAGCCTCAGAAATAAATCTGAGGCTGAATAGTTATTTTCTTACTGGATGAGCAATTATGCTTTCAAGCTCTGGAGTTTTCTTGAGGTTTTCAACAAGACCTCTAGCTCTAGCCTTATTAACATAATCTGGAGACTCAAATGTGTAGTGGAAGTTTGTATGGATGTCGTAGGTTCCATTCATGAGTGCAAATGCATCTTCAGTCATTACAAGCTCTTCATCTGTTGGGATTACGAAAATCTTAACAGGAGAATCATCTGCGCTGATACATGTTTCTGTATTTCTGCAGTGTGAGAGAGCATTCTTCTTCTCATCAAGCTTAATACCAAAGTTTTCAAGACCTGAGAGAGCACCCTTTCTGATGTGATCACCCATTTCACCAACACCTGCTGTGAATACAACTGCATCTACACGGCCAAGAAGAGCTGCATAAGCACCGATGTACTTCTTGATTCTATGTATTTCCATATCTATACCAAGCTGAGCAAGCTTATCGCCTTCGAGTGCTGCTGTATGTACGTCTCTTCTATCAGACTTTCCACAAATACCGATAAGACCTGATTTCTTATTTAATAGAGTATCCATTTCAGCTGGTGTTACACCAAGGTTCTTACACATATAAGGGATGATAGCTGGATCCATATCACCACTTCTTGAACCCATTACGAGACCCTCAAGTGGAGTGAGACCCATTGATGTATCGATACATACACCATTTTTAACTGCACAGCCAGAAGCACCATTACCAATGTGCATGATAATTACGTTAGTATCCTTGTTTTCCTTTCCAAGGAGAACTGCAGCTCTCTTAGCACAATAGAGGTGGCTTGTTCCGTGGAAGCCATAGCGGCGTACGTTGTAGTCCTTATACCATGAATACGGAACAGCATACATAAATGCAGCTTCTTCCATTGTCTGGTGCCAAGCTGTATCCATAACAATTGCCTGAGGAACATTTGGCATGAGTTTACGAGCAACCTCAATACCCATGATATTTGCTGGCATATGAAGAGGTCCAAGTGGGATGATTTCCTTTAATTTTTCAATTACTTCATCTGTTACTAAGGTAGACTTCTTAAAATATTCACCACCATGAAGTACTCTATGACCTACTGCACCAATTTCATCTAGGCTCTTGATACAACCATATTTCTCATCAACTAACATCTTTAATACTAGCTGGATAGCTTCCATGTGGGTTGGTGATGAGAAGCGAGCTTCATATACTTCCTTACCTGTGGACTTCTGCTCGATAGTTGAATATTCAAGACCGATTCTTTCAACAATACCTACGGCTAGGACATCTTTATTATCCCAGTCATATACCTGATACTTGGCAGAGGAACTGCCACAGTTTAATGTGAGGATTACCATCTATTTACTCCTAAATTAATTTGTTAATTTGTTTTTCTTTTATTTAAACATCATTATTCGTTTTTCTCAATCTTCAACTTTTGAAAAAAACAGACTTTTTTTGCTATTATTAGTATGAGGATAAAATTTTTAATGATTATTGTACTTTTGTTATGTACAAAAGTAGGTGCAGTTAGTATTAGCTTCTCAAAGGAGAGCATTCGTCTTAGCTCTGGGCCAATTGCAATTGATAGTGTTGAACAAACATTTTCAATTAAAAAGGGTAATTTTAAAGCGGGATCAATTAGTGAGTTTGAATTATCAGAGTTAATATACCCTGATTATTACATTTGGAAGGATAAAGCTGAGCGAAAAAAGACAGCTAATATTAAGGGCTTTGGTTATTTTGATGATAGCTATGCTTTGTTTTTAACTCCTGATAAAAGATTTTCTATTGGTAGCTATGTCTCATTTAAGGATATTTCACTCTCATTTTTAAGATATCAAAGTGGAGAGAGAGGTGATGAACTATACTCATATAGTAAAAATAGAGGAGGCTTTGCGGGTGAAAATATCATCCTACGATATTCAAATAAATACCTACTATTTAGAGTAATGGTAAGCTTAACTCATTTTAATGAGATATCAAGGTTCTATTCTCTTGGCGTAAGCTATAACAATATTGCTCTTACAGTCTCCTTTGGAGATATTACATATTACTATAAGGAAGCAAATCCTAAGACATTAATTATCACAAGCGATATTAGAAGTAGAGATTTAAATATTAGCCTTACATACTCTAAAGGAAGTAACCCCTATATAGGAGGCACTTATCGAAGCTTTGAGCTTTCCTCTAATGTTAGATATAGATATAAAAAGCTTATTTTAAGGAGTGAGTATAAATTATCCTTTACTGAAAAGGGAAAATATATCAAAGACTATGAATATGAATTACTCCTCTATTACTTTGGCATAAAACTTGATAACTCAGGCTCATTTACATATATCTTTAAAAAAGATTGGTTTCGGTTTGAAAGTAATTTAAAAACCTTCTCTGTTGCTTTTAATTTAGATAGAGATAGCTTTTCAATTTATTTATCACTTTCAAGTGAATTTAAGGTTAAAACCTCTGTTACGCTCAATTTTGGCCCATAATATTAATTTCATAATCGAGTGTAATACCAAAGCGCTTAAAAACTTCTTCTCTTACCTTATTTGCTAATGTAAGGTAAGAGTTTGCTGTTGTATTTTTCTCAACAGTAATAAAGTTCGCATGACTTTCACTTACTACTGCACCATTGTAGCTTAAGCCCTTAAGACCACATTTATCAATTAATAAGCCTGCACTAAGTGGAGTAGGGTTTTTAAATACACAGCCTAGAGATGGCTTATCATATTGTCCCACCTCTTTTCTTTTTAAGATATATTCTTCTCTTTGCTTAATAAGAGGTTTATTATCATCGACCTTATTTAAGCGTAAAGAGACAGAGTAAATAAATGAGTCCTTTGGAAGGTTTGATGCTCTATAGGAAAATAGGTCATCAGAATTATATATTTTTTTTATGCTTAAATCTGGTAGCACAATTTCTGCACTATAAAAAATATCTGAAATAGCTTTATTGTAGGAGCCTGCATTTCCCTTTAAAGCACCACCAATAGTTCCCGGGATTCCTGAAAGCTGTTCAAGACCCGATAGATTATTATTAATTGCACTTTGAATTACATGGCTTAACGACTCACCACACTTAGCGCTTATTACATCGTCTTTTACTGTTATACCTTTTAGATTCTTTGTTGAAATAGCTAAGCCATCAAGACCGCTATCAAGCACTAGAGTATTAGTTAAGCCTCCCAGTATGAAAAGCTTAAGGTCATTTTGCTTTGAGAATTTTATACTCTCGATTACTTCATCAAGTGTAGAAGGGAAAGTAATATATTTTACCTTACCCCCACACTTAATGGGTGAAAGGAGTGTGATATCATAGTTGGTATGAATGTTGATTTTTTCTTCTAGAATGCTTACATTAGATACCATATAAAATAGTCTAATAAGGAGAAATGGTGTATGTCAATTAAGCTTTACAACACAATGAGTAGGAAGACAGAAGAGTTCAAACCAATTGTTGATAATAGGGTTTCGATGTACTGTTGTGGACCTACCGTTTATAATTTTGCTCATATTGGCAACCTTAGAACATATATATTTGAGGATTTACTTCATAGAACACTCTCTCATGCAGGATATGATGTTAAGCATGTAATGAATATTACAGATGTTGGACATTTAACTGGTGATGGCGATGATGGTGAGGATAAATTAAATAAACGAGCTAAGGAAACTGGTAAGAGCGTTTGGGATATTGCTGAGTTTTATACAAAAGCATTCTTTACCGATGAGAGCCATTTAAATATTGTTCGCCCAGGAGTAGTTTGTAAGGCAACAGACCACATTCAAGATATGATTAACTTAATCAAAACTCTTGAAGAGAAGGGTCACACATACGTTAGTGGTGGAAATGTTTATTTCTCAATCGATACAATCGATGATTATGGTAAGCTTGCAGGTCTTCGCTTAGATAATTTAAGAGAGGGTGCAAGAATTGAGGTTGATAGCAATAAGAAGAATCCTAAGGACTTTGTTTTATGGTTTACTAATTCAAAGTTTAAGGACCAAGCTATGGTATGGCCTTCACCATGGGGTGTTGGATATCCAGGATGGCACATTGAGTGCTCAGCTATGAGTAGTAAATATCTTGGCGACCACTTTGATATCCATTGTGGTGGTATTGATGCTATTCCTGTTCACCATACAAATGAGATCGCACAAAGTGAAGCCGCAACAGGTAAAAAGCCTTGGGTAAATTATTGGTGCCATGGTGAATTCTTACTTAATGATAAGGGTAAGATGAGTAAGTCCTCTGGTGAGTTCTTAACACTCTCTGTCTTAGAGTCAAAGGGGTATAACGCTCTTGACTATAGATACTTCTGCCTTTCAGGACACTATAGAAGCCAGCTTAAGTTCTCCTTTGAGGCTTTAGACCATGCAAAGAGTGCAAGGGAAAGCTTAGTAAAGAGAGTAGCTGAGCTTAAGAAGAGTGAGCCAAGTGAATTAGGTGAAAAGGCATTAAGCTATAAAGAGCAGTTCTTTGGTGCTATGGAAAATGATTTAATGGCTCCACAGGCTCTAGCTGTAATGTGGTCTATGCTCAAGGATAATAGTGTTAGTGATGGTGAAAAGCTTTCATTAATTCTTGAGATGGATATGATTCTTGGTTTAAGACTTGATGAGGTAAAGGCCCAAAGTGATGAGGGTGATGATATTCCAGCTGAGGTTAAAGCATTAGCTCAGGAGAGAGCTGATGCAAAGAAAGCAAAGAATTTTGCTAGAGCTGATGAAATTAGAAATACCCTAAAGGAAATGGGTTATATCGTAAAAGATACACCTCAAGGTCCAGTTCTTGAGAGAGTGTAACCTTTTTGTATAAAGGGCATTTACTGTTATGGAAATCAAAAGTACGGACTTAAAAGATTTCAAGCTCATCTATAATGAGTGTTATCCTTTGCTGATGAAGATTTGTTATCACGTTGTGTATAACTTAGACATCGCTCAGGACCTCGTTCAAGAGACGTTTGAACGCTTTTATATGAAGAATATGAGCTTCCCATCAGAGGATGATGCGAAGTATTGGCTAATTAGGGTCTCTAAGAATTTAGCCTTGAACCATGTGAGAAGAAATAAACGGGAGATAAACATGGTTGAAAAGGTTAAACAGCTACCTACAACCTCTGCTACCTATGTAGTAGATGGTGTGAAGGAGCTCTCTGATAAGGAAACTATCAAAGAGGTTAGAGCTGCAATAGAGATGCTGCCTGATAATCTTAAGATGGTTATAACTCTTAAGGAGTATGGCGATCTTGATTATAAAGCCATTGGTAAGATTCTTGGGATTTCCGAGAGTAATGTAAAGGTGAGAGTTCATAGAGCTAGAAAGAAGCTTGAGGAAATTCTCTCTAAGGAGGATGGCTATGTGTATTGATGATGGATTACTATCTTCTTATCTGGATGGAGAGCTTGGGGAGCCTTATAAGAGCCAGGTTGAAGAGCATCTTTCTTATTGCACTGCATGTCAGAGTAGACTTGAAAAACTGAAAAAGCTTGATGCCATCATCAAGGGTGTGGGGCCTAGTGATGAGGAATTAACTTCAAGACAAGAACAGACTCTATCAATTCTAGAAAAGAAATGCTTTTCTAATAAGAAAATAAGCTTTTGGAGAAAAAAGCTTGAAGTATCGATTCCCTCAATGGTAACAGCTGCTGCAGGTATCATTGTAGTATTTATTGGAAGCTTTGCTTTATTTGGTAGCTCTTCAAGTAATACTAGCGATATTATGCCTTCCTTTAGTGCTCAAGCAGGAAGTGAAAATGTTCATTTAGTTTCTACAAAGGAGCAGGGCTTAGATGCCTATTCCTTGGAGGAAATAATGAAATACCTTGATAGCAAGGGGTACAATGTTGATATTTCGATTAAGGGTTTAAAACCAATCGAATAAATATAATTTCTTCTACGATTAAGGATACCTAATAAAAAGTTGGGTATCCTTTTTCTTTTTTCTCTCTATACCTTTATACCTCTTTTTGTTAAGATAAAATGACTATATTTTGTGGAGGCTTTGGGTATGAAAGCAGTTGAACTTTCAAAGTCCTATAACCCTAAGGATTTTGAAGATAAGATTTATTCCAGTTGGGTTGACGGAAAGTGTTTTGGACCTCAGAAAGAGGGGTGTGAGCATTTCTCCGTGGTAATGCCACCTCCAAATGTTACAGGAATTCTTCATATGGGCCATGCCCTAAATAATAATTTGCAGGATATTATCGTTCGCTATCAGAGAATGCAAGGTAAGAATACTCTCTGGGTTCCTGGAACAGACCATGCTGGTATTGCAACTCAGAACGTAGTAGAGCGTCAGCTTGCTAAGGAGGGATTAAGAAGACAGGATCTTGGTAGAGAAAAGTTTATCGAGCGAACCTGGGAAGTTAAGCATAAGCACCATGCAATTATCTCCTCACAGCTTAAGAAGATGGGATGCTCCTGTGATTGGGACCATGAAAGATTTACAATGGATGAGGGACTCTCAAAGGCCGTTAGAGAGGCTTTTGTAACCTTGTATGAGAGAGGCTTAATCTATAAAGGTAAATATCTTGTAAACTACTGTCCAAAATGTGGTACAGCACTAGCTGATGATGAGGTTGAGTATGAGAATATGCCAGGACATCTCTATGATGTTAGATATCCATATGCTGATGGATCTGGCTACATTACAGTTGCTACTACTCGTCCTGAAACAATGTTTGGAGATGTTGCTGTAGCAGTTAACCCTGATGATGAGAGATATAAGAGTGTTGTTGGTAAAAAGCTAATTCTTCCATTGATGGGTAAGGAAATTCCAATCATCGCTGATGCATTTGTTGATAAAGAATTTGGTACTGGTATGGTAAAGATTACTCCTGCTCACGATCCAAACGACTGGGAGTGTGGAAAGAGACATAATTTAGAAGCAATTAATCTTTTAAACCCAGATGGTACCTTAAATGAAAACGTACCAGAGAAATATCGTGGACTTGATCCAATTAAGGCTCGTGAGCTTGTTGTCGCAGATTTACAAGAGGGCGGATATTTAGTTGGAATTACTGACCATGCACACGATGTTGGTCACTGCTACCGCTGTCATACAGTTGTAGAGCCATATCTTTCTGAGCAGTGGTTTGTATCAATGCGTTCTATGGCTGATAAGGCATTAGCTGCATGGAAAAATGGTGATATACAGTTCTATCCTAAGAGATGGGAAAATACTTATACACACTGGATGGAAAACATCCGTGACTGGTGTATCTCTCGTCAGCTTTGGTGGGGACATAGAATCCCAGTATGGTACTGTGAAGATTGCGGAGAGATGATTGTTTCTAGAACAGATGTTGATACTTGTCCAAAGTGTGGCTCTAAGCATCTTCATCAGGATAATGACGTACTCGATACCTGGTTCTCATCATGGCTATGGCCTTTCTCAACACTTGGCTGGCCAGATAAGACTCCTGATTTAAAGACTTTCTTCCCAACTCAGACTCTAGTATCTGCATACGATATTATCTTCTTCTGGATTAGTAGAATGATTATGGCTTCAGAGGAATTTATGGGCCAGGCTCCATTTAAGGATATCGTAATTACAGGACTTGTAAGAGATAAGCAAGGTAGAAAGATGAGTAAGAGCCTTGGAAATGGTATCGATCCTCTTGAGGTAATTGACCTTTATGGTGCAGATGCAATGAAGTTTACACTTTGTTATCTTGCAGCTCAGGGCCAAGATGTTCAGGTAGATATGGATTCCTTCAAGATGGGCTCTAGATTTGCTAATAAGATTTGGAATGCGACAAGATTCTTACTTATGAATCTTGAGGATAGAAATCTTGTTGAGATCACTCCTGATAAGCTCAATACAATGGATAAGTGGATTTATCATCAGCTTAATAGCGCAATTAATACTATTAATAAGGCTATGACAAGCTACCGCTTCAATGAAGCAGCTCAGGCAGTTTACTCATTCTTCTGGAATGATTACTGTGACTGGTACATCGAAGCAAGTAAGATGAAGCTCTTACATGGAACAGCTGAAGAAAAGGATCTTGCAATCTCAATCCTTATGGATGTTCTTGAGAAATCAATGCGCTTAATGCATCCTTATCTTTCATTTGTTACAGAGGAGATTTATCAGAAGCTTCCTAACAATAAGGGTATGTTAATTAACCAGGATTATCCAAAGTTCGATGAAGCATTTGATTTTGCTGAGGATTCAAAGGTAGTTTCTGAGCTTCAAGAGGCAGTAAGAAATGTTCGTTCTGTTAGAAGTAAGCTTGGTATTGCTCCTGAGAAGAAGCTACACGTTGTTATTAGACCATCAGAGGGCTTCTATGCAACAGATGTATTTATTAGTGAGAAGAGCTTAATGGCAACCTTCATGGGTGCTGGTAATCTTGAAATTGATACAACTGCTTCTATTGATGTTTCTAAGGCATTCCCTTCTGCTGCAATCGGCTTTGAGGTATTCTCATTTGTTCGTGAGGCTATCGATGTTGAAGCTGAGATTAAGAAGCTTGAAAATGAGATTGCAAAGGCTGAAAAGAATTTAGCACAGAGCAATAAAAAGCTTTCAAATGAGCAGTTTGTTAAAAATGCTAAGCCTGAAGCCATCGAGAAGGAGAAGGGCAAGAAGGCAGAGTTTGAAGAAACAATTGCAAAAGCAGGTGAGCATATAGCTCTTCTAAAGACTCTTTAATAGATAAGAGGGGCTGTTGCACGAGCCTTTAAAAACAAATAGTGCTAAATGAAAAAGAGGCGAATGCGAGCATATAAGCGAGCATTCGCCTTCAATTTTGTCCAAAATATCAATAAATTAATACATGATGTAAATA